>CAYJKP010000001.1:0-668113 GCA_964371245.1 uncultured Gammaproteobacteria bacterium
TAAAAGGTACGCCGGGGATAACAGGCTGATCTGGGCCAAGAGTTCACATCGACGCTCCGGTTTGGCACCTCGATGTCGGCTCATCGCATCCTGGGGGTGAAGAAGCTCCCAAGGGTTTGGCTGTTCGCCAATTAAAGCGGTACGTGAGCTGGGTTCAGAACGTCGTGAGACAGTTCGGTCTCCTATCTGTTGTGGGCGTTGGATGTTTGACCGAGGACTCTTCTCTAGTACGAGAGGACCGAGAAGAACGAACCTCTAGTGAACGAGCTGTCCCCCATGGGCATGAGCTCGGTAGCTACGTTCGGCCGGGATAAACGCTGAAAGCATCTAAGCGTGAAACCTTCCTCAAGATAAGACATCCGTATCAGATCCCAAGGAGATTACTTGGTAGATAGGCTCCAGGTGTACGGCCCGCAAGGGCTTTAGCCGAGGAGTACTAATTGATCGAGTATCCCGATTTACTCTGGCTGACCAGAATCGCGGATGCAATGTATGGTTGTTACTCTATTCACTCGCAGGTGTATGATTAAAAAGTATAAAATTTATCTTACGCTGGTTTTCTTCGTCGTTTTGGTGACCGTCTTTATTGGCCTCGTCTTCCTGCTTACGCCAGCGCAACTCGTCCTCTAACAAAAACTTCAGTTCAGAGATCCGGGTGTTTCAAGCGACTGGGTCACACCTGTTCCCATTCCGAACACAGCCGTTAAGCCAGTCCGCGCCGATGATACTCGCCCCATAGAGGGTGCGGGAAAGTAGGCCAATGCCCGGTTCCCTGAACTGAACGATACGAAAAGACTCCCGAGAGGACGGGGGTTTTTTCTTTTGTCTCATCATAGGAAGATATGCTATACTAAGCGCACGAAATCATTAAAAAAACCTCGTATATGACCAAAAGCGGACGAACTCGTCTCACCATTACGTTGCGCAAGGATATTCTCAGCCAACTCGATAGCATCATCGACGGTGAGCGGATCCGAAACCGGTCGCACGCGATTGAATATGTCTTGAGCCAAAACCTCGGACCGAAAATACACCACGCGCTTATTCTGGCTGGTGGCCAAGGCGTAAAAATGCGGCCGTTTACCTATGAAATGCCGAAGCCGATGATTCCGGTAAAAGGCCGGCCGATCCTTCAGCATATCATCGAATCGATACGGAATTGCGGCATCACCGACATTGTGATCGTGATCGACAAACAGCTCGGCGAAAATATCAAGAAGTATTTCGGCGATGGCTCGAACTTTGGCGTGAAGATCACCTACATTGTTGAGAAGGAACGGGCCGGGACAGCGGGCGCGATCCGGCTGGCCAAAGACAAGCTAACCGAGCCGTTTCTGCTCTACTACAGCGACGTGCTGGCGGAAATTGATTTGCCGGCGTTCATGGAGTTTCATAAGAACACCGGGTCAGTCATGAGCGCGGCGCTGAACGCGACCGATAAGTTCTCTGATTACGGCGTGGTCAAGCTTCAGGGAAACACGATCGTGAATTTCGTCGAGAAGCCCACTCATAACGATACCTTCGGTCTGGTTAACGCCGGAATATTCCTGGCTGAGCCAGAACTCTTTGAATTATTGCCTCAAAAAACTCCCGCCAGCCTGGAGCACGACGTGCTCCCGAATCTGGCGAAACGCGGCCAACTTTCCGGCTACCCGTTTTCGGGAAAATGGTTCGATATTTCCACGCCGGAAATATATGAACGCGTCTTGAAAGAATGGCAAACATAAACGGTGGAATTCAGAATTCACAATGCAGAAGGAAGAAGGTTGGTTGTTCCGCTGCGGGACTTCAATAATTATTCCGTCTGAATTATGAATTATTAATTTCTGATGAATGGTCGTTGAACAAACACTTGAGAAGCTCGGTTTCAGCGAAAAAGAAAGCGCTGTCTATTTAGCCTTGCTCCGGCGCGGGCCGTCGGCTGTCCGGGCACTGGCCAGCGCGGCCGGGATCAACCGCGGCACAACCTATGATATCTTGAAGTCGCTACGCGACCAAGGCTTGGTTTCGTATTACCACCAGGACACCCATCAGTATTTTGTGGCCGAGGATCCGGAGAAACTCACCGCCCTCCTTGAATCCAAACAGCGGTTGCTGGCGGAAACGAAATCAGAACTCGCGCGACTCATCCCTGAGCTCAAATCAACCTACGATAAACAGGGCGAGAAACCGGTCGCCAAATATTATGACGGCGCCAAAGGCATCACAACGATCTTGCGCGACGTTATTGAAACGATGGCCAAAGCGCCGGCGCCGAAAGAATATTACGTCTATTCATCGGCTGATATCCGAAAATATCTCTACCAGGATTTTCCTGATTTTACGGAAGAACGGAAAAAACGGAAGATCCACGTTAAAATAATCGCCCTCGGTGAAGGCGGCAAACCGCTGGGACTGGACGAACGGCGCTGGCTCAGCCAGAAGAAGGGCGCGCCGACCTATATCATTATTTACGACCACAAGACCGCACATATTTCGGTGGCCAAGGACGGAACGCCCCGCGGCATTATCATCGAGGATGCCGGCTTGGCGCAGACGCAACGGGTGTTGTTTGAACAACTGTGGAAAACGCTCGTCTAGCGGCGTGTTAATCAGACGACCTTTTATGTTGTCGGCCGTGCCAAAAAAACCAGCCAAGGAGAAAACCGTAGGAATGTTTCCGGTTGCGGCGGCGCTGATCGGAAATTTTTTTGTGCTTATCATAAAAAGTCTAGCCGCCATAATTTCCGGATCAAGCGTTTTGTTTTCCGAGGCGATCCATAGTTTTGCTGATACTGCCAACCAAACCTTATTGGCAATCGGCCTTAGCCGGTCCCGGAAAAAACCAGACGCACTATTTGTTTATGGCTATGGCAATGAACGGTTCTTTTGGGCCTTAATTTCAGCCTGTGGTATTTTTTTTATCGGCTCGGGCGTGACGATTTTCCGTGGGATAACGTCATTTCTGACTGGACACGGTATTGTCGCTGAGCCGATCGTTTATGTCATTTTGTTCGCCTCCTTTTTTATCGAATCAGCCACTCTGATAATTGCCTTCAGAGAACTGCGGAAAAAAAATGAACGAGCCGGCATTTGGGACATAATTAGCTCTGGGGATCCATCCACCCTGGCCGTGCTGTTTGAAGACGGGGTGGCCGTTTTAGGCGTGATGATTGCCTTTGTTAGTATATTGCTGACTGAACTGACCGGACGCAACTATTGGGACGCAACCGGCTCAATCGTAATCGGCGCGCTGCTCGGCGTGGTCGCAATAGTTTTGATTGTTAAAAACAGACGATACTTGATCGGCGCGACAATGCCGAAGAATTTAAGCACCGAAATAATTACCTATTTGGAAGCCGACCCGGCGATTGAAAAAGTCCTTGATTTTAAATCCACGGTCCTTGACATTGGCGTGTACCGCATTAAATGCGAGATGGAATTTAACGGCCACGCGTTATTGAGGGAAATCTATCCGACTTCAGATCTGAGAAAAAAGTTTAATCAGGTCAAGAACGACTATGAAGAATTCAAAAAATTCTACGTTGAGGTGGCCGATCGCATTCCGCGGCTCGTCGGCCGGAGAATCGACGAAATAGAGGATCGCTTGAAAACAAAACATCCGGGGATAAAATATATTGATATCGAAATAAATTAATTTAGGATACGTTATAATTGGTAACGACGCGTATTCCCATGGCACACATTATTACAGATCTCCATCTCCATTCGAAGTACTCCCGGGCCGTGTCCCAAGACATGGACCTTGAGCACATGGCCGCCTGGGCGGCGAAAAAAGGCATTGACGTTATCGGCACGAGCGACTTCACTCATCCCGAATGGTTTCGAGAACTGACGGGTAAACTCGAACAACGGCCGAACGGTTTATATAAACTGAAAGCTTCATCCCTTCCAGTTTTTTTCATCCCGGTGACCGAGCTTTCATGCATCTACAGCCAGGGCGGACGAACGCGGCGAATCCACACCGTCGTTGTCGCCCCAGATTTGAAGATCGTTGAATTGATCCGGACCAAGCTTGGCTGGCAGGGAAATTTAAAATCTGACGGCCGGCCGATTCTCGGTTTGAGCTCGATCGAGCTCGCAAAAAACATCTTTGACGCCTCGCCCGACTGTCTGATCATCCCGGCGCACGCTTGGACGCCGTGGTTTTCGCTCTTCGGCTCGGAGTCGGGCTTTGATTCGCTGGTCGAATGTTATGGTGAGTTTTCGGACCGGATCTACGCGATTGAAACCGGCTTGTCATCCGACCCGCCGATGAACTGGCGTTTGAGCCAGCTTGACAAGAGGCAAATTGTATCATTCTCAGATGCGCACTCCGGTGCAAATCTCGGTCGGGAAGCCACGGTTTTCGAGCTCGAAGAATTAAGTTTTAAAAACATCGCGGAGGCCCTGAAGTCGCCGACAGACAAAAATCGCATCGCTTACACGATTGAGTTTTTCCCTGAGGAGGGCAAATACCATTGGGACGGCCACCGAAAGTGTGAAGTTCGATTTTCACCCCAGGAAACAAAACAGCATAATTCGATCTGTCCGAAGTGCGGCAAACGCTTGACTGTCGGCGTAATGAGCCGGGTGGAAAAACTGGCTGACCGGCCCGAAGGTTACAAACCCGATACCCGGCCTCCGTTTAAAAGCCTCGTGCCACTGGCCGAGGTGATCGGTGAGGCGCTGGGCGTGGGTAAAGGATCAAAATCCGTCCTGGCCGAGTATGACAAGCTCGTTCAGGCCGGGAAGAGCGAATTCAACGTTTTGTTAAATGTCGAGTTGAGTGAACTTCAGACGATGACTCAGCCGCGGATAGTCGAGGCGATTCAAAAAGTCCGCGATGGAAAAGTACACATTAACCCGGGATATGACGGTGAATACGGCACGGTGAAGATATTCGATGAACAGGGAAAGAACGTGGCGACAAGGCAAAGCTCGCTGTTTTAAGGCGAGACATTATTTTTGCAGCTGAAAAGCTGCTTTTATTATTGTAAAGTTGATTATTTCCCCAAAATACGGTACAATCGCAACGATTAGTATCGTCGTGGAGAGATGCCAGAGTCTCCGTCATTCCCGGATCAAGTCCGGGACTGGGGCAGAGGTTGTCAGCCAGAGGCTGATCCGCCTCTGGCGGAAATGGGCCGCACTCGAAATGCGGTACCCAGCACTAAGGTGGAGGCGTGCCAGAGCGGTTGAATGGGCCGGTCTCGAAAACCGGTATGCCTGCAAAGGTATCGGAGGTTCGAATCCTCCCGCCTCCGCCCTAGTGCTGGGTCGGATCCCTCCCTCTTCGCCAGACAATAATGAATAGTCATTTACTAAATGAAGGTTACCCGCGGTGAGGCAGCCAAGAAGGAAAAACACGGCATCAACCTTTGGGTTTATCCAACCGATCAGGAAGAAGTCGGCGTGGTTTATATTGAGGTAGCTGAAGGGCATTTAGAAGAGTTTTTTCATCGGCGGTGTACCTTTATCTATTACGTGCTTGAGGGCGAAGGGACATTTTACTTAAATGGTAAACCAACGCCTGTTCAAGCAACCGATCTTGTCGTTATTCCGCCAATGACCAAAATTTATTATCTCGGTACAATGAAATTAACACTGACAACCGTGCCAACCTGGACTGAAAAAGATGAAGTCCACGTGCGGTTTATATCTAAACCTACGCCTAAAATCTAACCATGATCGAAAATAGCATTGTCTATCGCGACCTGAAAAAGTACAACTTCTTCCGGATGTCGAAAGCGGAAGGTTCGTTTATTTGGGACCGGGACGGAAAACGATACATCGATTTTACGTCCAGTTGGAATGTGACGAATCTCGGCTGGAACCACCCGGAGGTGAATGAAGCGGTGGCCGCACAAACAAAAAAGAATGTTCAGGGATTGTTGTGGGGCTCTGACCCGATCCAGGAAGAATATGCGATGAAACTAACGTCTGCTTTACCCGATTCTTTAAATGCCTGCGCGAAAGCGACGGGTGGTACTGAAGCCATCGAGGAATCGATTAAAATCGCCCGCGCCGCGACCGGCCGGAAGACCATCGTTGGGTTCAAAAGCAGTTATCACGGTCAGCTGTTCGCTTCCCTGGCGCTCGGCTATTCGGCTGAAGCGGTCGAACGGATCGCACCGCTGGTGCCGGAGTTCGTTCAACTGGATTTTCCGAAAGAATCATTGGGCGAAGCGAATAATAAGCTTTTCCTGGCTCGTCTGAATGAAGTACTAATGAGAAAAGACGTGGCGGCGCTCATTACTGAGCCCGGAATTATCACTGGTTGGGGCTCGACGGCCGTTGCTTACTCTGGCTTCGTAAAAGATATTCGCGCGTTAACTCAGAAATACGGGACGTTGCTTATTATTGATGAAGTAGGCACGGGATTTTCACGAACAGGAAGACTATTTGGCATTGAACGTGAGGGTATTATTCCCGACATGATTGTTTTCGCGAAAGGAATTTCAAACGGAGCGGCGGCGATCGGCACGGTCGTCGGGAACGCCGAACTGTTCCGTTCTACATTTCCGTATACCAGCCTTATTTCCACCTTCGGCTGGACACCGGTGGCCTGCGCGGCCGCTCTGAAAACACTTGAAATCCACCAGCGGGACAAGGTTTGGGAGCAGGCCGAGGCAAAAGGAAAACGCATCAAACAGAAACTTGAACCACTTGTTGGTCAAGCCATAACTGATCTTCATGGCTTGGGCATGGAAATAGGCTTTTTGGTCAACAACGAGGGAACAGCGAAGAAGCTTATTGACGAAGCGTTGGTGAACGGACTGCACGCTGTCATCGGCGGCGGACAGAACATCCAGATTATGCCGCCGCTGACCATTCCGTACGATGTCCTAGACGAAGGTCTGGATATATTAATTAATACAATTAACAACGTATCGTAAGGAGACAATATCATGATGTCCCAAATCCCCATCCAATTACAAAAAGCCAAACCCGAGGAAATCGACGCGGAAATTCTCCGGGCCGGCATCATTGCCGAGTATGACGCCATAAACTTGTATGAGCAAATGGCCGCGCTGACCGGAAACGCCGATCTTAAAAAAGTACTTCTGGAGATCGCCCGAGAAGAAAAAACCCACGTTGGCGAATTCCAGGCCATGTTACTGAAACTCGATAAGGAACAAGTGACCGAGCTCGACAAGGGGAAAAAAGAGGTTGAAGAATTGACCGGCAAATAAACACAGCCTTAAATCGTCTGCTTCACCAACCATGTATCGGAGTAAAAAGATCGAGAAAAAACCGCGCCGGAGGCTGGCCATTGATTTTGATGGAGTGATCCACCGATATTCAAAAGGTTTTCATGATGGCTCGCTATATGACATTCCCATCGTTGGGACTCGGCGGACGCTCGCAAGCCTGCGCAAGAAATGGTGGCTGTATATCTACACTACTCGCGCTCGTGATCGGAAAGGGCGGCAGGCAGTGGAACGCTATTTACGTAAGTATTCCATTCCGTTTGACGAGGTGGTCGGGCAAAAACCGATCGCCTTTGCCTATATTGACGACCGGGCGATACATTTCACCGATTGGCCGGGTACATTGAAGGTATTATCGGCCATGGATCGAGCGCATCAGAGGAAATTAAAAGAGGCAAAGAAAAAATGATCGCCATTTCAGAAATAAAAGATCGGGCGGGTATTAAGAAATTCGTTCGCTTTCCCTGGCTGATCTATCGAAACGATCCAAACTGGGTACCACCTTTACTAAAAGACAAAGAGGATTTTTTGAATCCAGAGAAAAACCCGTACTACAAACATTCCCGGGTATTATTGCTCATGGCTTATCGGGACGGGAAACCGGTCGGTCGCTTATCGGTTCACGAAAACACTGAGCACGTCAAACGGCACAACGAAAAAATAGGATTTTTTGGCTTTTTTGAATGCATTGATGACTTTGACGTTGCCAAGGCCATGTTCGATTACGGCAAGGAGTGGCTGCGAAAGCTCGGCTACCTCAAGATGCGCGGCCCGGCGAATTTTTCGATCAACGGGGAATATTCTTTGCTCGTCGACGGCTTTGACTCCCCGCCAATGGTGATGATGACCTACAATCCGCCGTATTATGCGACATTGCTTGAACGCTACGGGTTTAAAAACTCGCAGAACATGTATGCTTATCAGATTGATCTCTCGGTCGGTTTGCCGGACGCGGCTTTGAAATTTGCCACCGCCGTTGAAACAAGCCGAAAAGATTACCGGGTACGGAAGGTAGACCTGAAGCACTACGACCGTGATGTGGGCATCGTGCATACAATATACACCCAGGCCTGGGATGATAACTGGGGCGCCGTGCCAGAGACCGAGGCCGAAATCAGAGCGCTGGCAAAAGATCTCAAAATGGTAATTGATAAGAACATTGCCTTTGTCGGTGAATTGAACGGTCAACCCATCGGCTTTTCGTTATCCATCCCGGACATCAACCAGGCGATTCGGACGGCCAACGGCAAACTATTTCCTTTCGGACTGTTGCGGATCCTTTTAAAAAAACGGCACATCGACTCTATGCGCGTGTTAGTCATGGGCGTGTTGAAAGAACATCGGCACCAAGGATTTGACGCGGTTTTTTATAAGAGGACACTTGAAGAGGGAAGAAAAAAGGGGTATAAAACAGCTGAGATGTCATTAATAAATGAATCCAACGCACCGATGCGCCAGGTTTTGGAACGAATCGGGGCAAAGATATATAAGACATATCGGATGTACGACCTTGATATTATCTAATAATAGTGCATCTTCAAGAGGAATAATACCTAATTTTTAATTGCCGGTACACACATGTCACCAGAGGGCGAACCAATACCAACTGTCGACAACGAAGCAGCCAAAGTAGTTTCCGAAAGAGATGCGTCAAAAGAGAAAGAGCGTCAACGACAGCTGGCGCAGGCAGAAATGATCGCGATAATCGGTCAAGAATTACGCAATGGCGCTTTTGATGAGTTTGGAGAATTAAGGCTTGATACGATTATCTTTGATGATGACATGGGTCATCACCACGAACATGCGATTTCCCAGGATGAAGCTGAAATCGTGGTACGGGCTATGTGGGATGCTGTGACTACTGAATATGACTCATTGTGCACTCATGTTTATAATCAGCTACAGGCGGTCGGGTTTGATATGCAAGAGCCCTCGGCCATTAAAGTCACGTTAGTGAAGACCAGCCAAGAACAGAAATAACCCAAGCAGATTTTCAGAGAGAGGACTGGAAACCAAGGCTTTCAGTCTTTTCTATTTAAAGCATAGCCAGTCCTTCTAGATAATTCTCGACTGGTGTATGCTGTAGCCATGGAGCTGATCGACATTGTTAACGACCGCAACGCTGTAATTGGCCGAATTTCAAAGGACCAACTCTATGACGGCCCGAATAACCACCGGATCGTCCACGTTTTAATTTACAACGACAAGGGCGAGATCGCCCTGCAACTCCGTAGCCGGATGGTCGCCTTTTTGCCGTCGCACTGGACCACAGTTGTCGGCGGACACGTCCAAGCCGGTGAAACCGTTGAACAGGCGGCGAAACGGGAAATGAACGAGGAAATCGGTTTGGTTGCACCGATCAAAAAACTGTTTGAAATTATCTATGTGCCACCGCGCGTGCCTGGAATGAAAAAGTTTCTGACCGTTTTTAAAACAACGCACAATGGACCCTTTTCGCCAAATCCAGAGGATGTTGAGCGCATTGAGTTTTTTAGCCCTAATAAAATCAAACAAAAAATCGTCCGGGGCAAGAATTTGCATCATGAAATGATAGTGATTATGAAAACCCTGCTGCAAAATAAACGCAGATGAACAAGAAATTAACCCCCGAACAATATAATATCTGTTTTCTCAAAGGCACGGAGCCACCCGGCAGCGGCAAGTATTTGCATACCAAGGAGCCGGGTGAATACCAGTGCGTGAATTGCGGCCAGCTTTTGTTTTCTTCGGAGACCAAATATGATTCAAATACCGGTTGGCCGAGTTTCTGGGATACGGCTGATCCGAGGCATTTCAAATTTGAAGAAGATCGCTCACTCGGCTTAGTCCGAACGGAAGTTTTGTGTTCGAAGTGCGGCGCGCACCTCGGCCATGTTTTCGACGATGGTCCGACTGACAAGACAGGCAAGCGATATTGCATCAATTCGCTGGCCTTGGAATTTCAAGCCAAAAAAACTGAAACTCATCCTCTCAATGCGCAGCAAAATTAAAGCCCGACAGACCGCGTTTTTTCAAAGTAGAAGAACTTTCATTTTTCGGTTTGCTCAAGGAACGCTTTGGGCGGCGTTGTTATTACTCGGCCTCGGTGCGCCACGCTTTCTTGATTCGACGTTTGCGACCAGTGCGGTCTTGTCGAGTCGGATATCAAGCCAACCGCCAAATTTCACTCAGACTAATAATGAACTTCCGCAAATTCAAAAAAAAGACGTGCCTTCGCCGGCAGTAGGCAATTTCGAGAAGCGTCTCCCGGTGATTTCCATGAAAGGCTCAGATACATTCAGCATTCCGATCGTGATGTATCATTACGTTCGGTATCGTGATCCGAACGACCCGGGTGACGTCGGGTTATCCGTCTCACCGGAGAATTTTCGTGCTCAACTCGCTGATTTAAAAAAGAAAGGCTATCAGACAATCACTTTTCGCCACGTCCGCGAGCAACGCCTGCCGGCCAAGCCCGTCATTCTCACGTTTGACGACGGGTATCAGAATTTTTACGAGGTGGCGTTTCCGGAACTAGAGAAACAAAACATGGTCGCCGTGGTTTATGTGATCGCAAATTTCAAGAAAAAGGAATACCTTACTGACGCTGAAATTGTCAGATTGTCGAATGCTGGCATCGAGATCGGCTCTCACACGCTCGACCACCGTTTGCTGGATATTCTTTTGCCGGAAGAACGGCGACGCCAAATTCAGGAAAGTCGAAGCCAGCTTGAGCGCCTGACAAAGAAACCGATTGTTAGTTTTGCCTACCCCTTCGGCGACTATTCTCTCGAAGCGGCCAGAGAGGTGCATACAACCGGGTATTCATACGCCGTCACGACAGCCAATGTGTTGGCTGACTTTTCGTCGCCATTCAGGCTGGGTAGATTCCGGGCGCATGATCGACCCGACCTCGAATTTCTTAACTAATGACCCGTCAATGTATGAACAAAAAAACGAAAGCAGGAAATACTTTCACGGTCCAGAAAATACTACGGCGTATGCGCACGCACGCTAATCCAAAAAACGTGGCTGGCATGGCTCGTTTTGGCATAAATCCAAAAAACACACTCGGTCTCAGTATTCCGATGCTCAGGAAGCTAGCGAAAGAAATCGGCAAAAATCACTCGCTGGCCGGACAACTGTGGAAGACAAAAATACATGAAGCGAGAATATTAGCCGGTTTCATCGACGATCCGGCGCAGGTCACGCCCAGCCAGATGGATCGTTGGGCGAAGGATTTCGATTCCTGGGACGTCTGCGACCAGGTAGCGTGTTTTCTCTTTGACAAGACGCCATACGCCTATCAAAAAGCGATTCAGTGGTCGCGCGCCCGGGAAGAATTCGTCAAACGAGCCGGCTTCGCGCTCATGGCTGGGTTAGCCTGGCATAACAAGACAGCGGCTGATAAAAAGTTCGTACCCTTTTTGCACTGCATTGAGCAACAAGCTGATGACCCGAGGAATTTTGTAAAAAAAGCAATCAATTGGGCGTTACGCCAGATCGGGAAGCGAAGCCCCGCCCTTGCGAAAAAAGCCGTACCGGTGGCCAAGAAATTAGCCGAATCAAAAAAACCGGCGGCCCGTTGGGTGGGCAGCGACGCACTCCGCGAATTCATCAAGAAGGGCATGGCGACATAACTGTTGACAGTTTGCATATACCATGGTAAGAAGACGCCGTCTGGAATCAGGCGGCGGTTTTCAATGCCCGGCGGGTTCATGGTCGTTTGGAAAAGGGAGGGACGGATGCTCGGCTATCTTCGGTGTTATTGGCTGGGAGTCGGACGGTTCTGGCTGTCGGCACACGCGGTCACGATGTCACCGAGGGCGATGAAGCAGTTGGCTGAAGGAGGCGTTCTATGAACGAACAGCGGTCAAGTTCTGCTGCCTGGACGGTTTTCATCGCACTGTGCTTGCTCGTTCTCATTGGCTTGATGGTCCCGGCGATCATCTGGACAGTGCTCATCGTGCTGGGTTCGCTTGGCCTGCTTGGCTGGATGGTCTTCGCGACCGCCAGTTTCATCGCGGCGACCAAGACGCACGGTCCGCTCATGGCCTTTTCGAAGTTCTTCTTTCTTGGCACGCTGGGTACGATCATCTCCACGGTGCTGGTCAAGGGAAGCTGGACGATCGCTCATGGGGTTGAGCAATCGCTGGTCTGGGGGGTCTTCGGCGTCTGGATCGGCGCGGCTTTTGTCTACGCCCCGGCCGGCGTGAACGCGTTACTAGCCAAAAGCTGGTGGCCGAGTCTTTCCTGGCTGTGGTCGTTCCTCGGCTGCCGGAACGGTGGAGCGCGATGGTGGATGGCGTTTTCGACGAGCGCCTGGATCAACGTGCTGGGCGGATACGCATATACGATGATGGTGACCCATAAGTTCACCGACCACCTGATCCTCAACCACTGGCACGGCATCTTCGGTCTGACCGACTTTGCGGGCAGCGTCAATCCACAAGTGATTGTTGCCTTTCTCTGGAAGACAATCTGGTTCTTCTGGCTCTGGGCGCACACGGTTACGTTCCGTTTGCCCGAGGAGTGGAGAGTGATCTTTGGCGCCCTCCTGTCGGTGGCTCTGGGCATCTTGCTTGCCTGGATGCGATGACAGAGGCACCTTCAGATGAGGTAGCTGCAGGGGCATTTCCCGCCCCTTTTTATTTATCTAATATTAGCAAAATAATTGGAATTAATTACATTATGCGGAAATTTGATAAAAAATGTTTGACATAATATAGAAAATAAGGTATAATACTAATAGTAAACGAAAATAAAAACAATAAAAAAGTCGAATATATGGAACGAGCGAAAAGCAGACACTCTTTACATCTCTGCTTTTTATTGTTAAGAATACATGTTTCCTGAAACGATAAAAAAACCTAGGAAATACTGCAAAATGAGGAATTTTTTTCTTAGACAGATTAAAATTGCAGATCAAGGATTTTCAGAGAAAAAGTCCAAGTTCTGGCTGCCTCTTTGGTCGTTATTGATGAAAATCGGCCTGATTTTATGTTCGTGGCCGGCTTATCTGACCAAAACACAACAAGAAAGTTTTGCTGAATTTGCCGGTCGCGATGAGCGTGGATTATATCTCGAAAGTTATTCGCAGCATATCCGATATTATCGGGCAGCGGTGACATCATTCCTTTCAATAGTTGCACTGATTGGCTTAATCTTCTCCGGAATAACGCTACTCGGCCTGGCAGCATTTGAGCCGGTACGGACGACAGCAAAATCTGATGGTCAGATAGCGGTCTCTTGTCTCTCGCCAGGTGTTGTCATGGCTTGGCCGGAAGGAACAACATATTGTAACAGCGGGGGAGAATTCGACATCATCGGCCATTGGTATGGTATCGGCACGTGCATGAATACCCATGATTTATACTGGATGTTTGTTCGCAATCAATCAACAAATGTCGACATGCTGCCAACCGGCACGGAATTAACCGCACCAACAAATCCAATGGTCGGGTATTCGGAAAACCAAGACGCCTGGACGCTTGCTACCTGTCAGACCACTGGGAAGTATCAGGTGGGGATCCGGACGGAAAACAACAAATACAGTTCAACGCTCTGGGTTTATGTTAATCCGCCAGCCAGTCCCACAAATATCGTTCAAACGGCCGCAACCGCTACCTCGATTACTGTCAGCTGGACTGATAATTCAAACAACGAAGAGCGATTCCGCGTTCAACGCCAAACGAACGTTACGCCAATTACGGATTGTGACGCGCCGATAGATCTAGGGACGGCGAATGCAGACCAGAACTCATACTACAACAATAATTTGACCGCTAATACGGGATATTGTTATCGGGTGCGGGCGGAAAACGGAAACGGTAACACCGACTATACCAGCGCTGTGAAAGCATATGCCTTGCCAGTCGCGCCAAACCTGGCTGCCGACCGGTCAGCCTCAACCTGGTATAATACGCCAAGCTTTCAATTTACTAATAGCGCTGGTTGGAACGAGGGCGGGGTCCGGTATTACCGCTCTGTCTGGGACACGAACCCAACCCACACTTGGGACGATACCGAGTCGCTCTGGAGCGAGGCCGAGAACGACTGCCCGCCCTTTGACGGCGGCAATGGTTCATGCGGAGCGACCGGCAATACGATCACGGAAACGGCCGTCAGCGAAAGCAACAGCCTTTATCTCCACGTCAGAAGCTATAACTATGCCGGTGCGAATAATGGCAGTCAGGATTACGGACCGTTTTATTACGACGCGACAGCACCAAGCGAAACCGGCACAGTCAGCGATGGGTCAGCTGAGTCTGACGCCGACTGGATAAACAGTACCAGTTCATTGAGCGGCTTCTGGGAAGCGGCTACTGATAGTTTGTCCGGTATCCAGAAATACGAATACGCGCTCGGAACGACGGCCGGCGGTACTGATGTTGTTGACTGGACAAATAACGGTGCATCAACCTCGGTCACGATCAGCGGTTTATCACTCACCAACGGACAAAAATATTACCTCTCAGTCAGAGCGGTTGATGGAGCCGGCAATACCGGCAGTGTTTCAACGTCAGACGGTAGCACTATCGATATTGTGGCCGCGACACCATCGAGCGTGACGGCCAATCCTACTGAAACCAGTGCGACCATTACCTGGACGACCAATGAACTGACCACCACCCAGCTGGAATGGGGTACGACCGAAGCCTATGGCAATCTGACGGTTGAGGACGAGGAATTAACCACGACGCACACCGTCACACTCACGGGTTTAGCTGGAAACACCCAGTATCATTTCGGGGTTCGCGGCACGGACCGGGCCGGCAACGAAACCGCGGGCAGTGACAATACTTTTATCACAAATGAGCTTGAGTCGACGATTATCACAAATACGGCCAGCGAGGTTTTAAGCACCACCTCGGTTCGGATTACCTGGACCACAAACCATCCGGCTACCTCGCGCGTCCGCTACGGCCGGACGACCGCGTACGGCACCGAAATTTCTGATGCCGGACTGGTCACCAGCCATCGCTTGACACTAACTGGCCTCACGGCCGGCCAGACGTATCATTATGAAGTTTTATCGGTCGGAAACACCTCAGCGAATGATGCCGATGCAACCTTTACCACCTTGGCTGCAACAACGCTGAGCGGGCTCACGGTTGAAGTTGTTGACGAGCATACCGTGACGGTCAGCTGGACGACAAACCACGGAGCAGATTCAAAAGTCGAATATGGCGTGACCACGGCCTACGGAAAAGAAATAACCGAAAGCGGATTAACGACTGCGCACAGCGTGTTGCTGGCCGGGCTAACACCCGAAACAACCTATCATTATCGCGCTACCTCCGCGGGTAATACAACCGTTACCAGCGCCGATCAGAGTTTTACGACCCCGGCGGAGACGGAAGAGCCCACTGATGGAAAGGTTGTCCGGCCGACGATTATTAGTCCGACAGCCTCTCAGGTGACTATTAAAACCAAGCCGATTATCACGGGCGTGGCGCATAGCGGCAATACCATTCTCGTGTATATCGACAACGTCTATAATGGAAAGACAACGACCACAACGCATGCGTCTGGTACCGGAAGCTTTGCGTACACGCCATTTCTTGACTTACGACCGGGCTGGCACAGCGTATTCGTGAAAGCGGAAGATGCTTCCGGAAAAAAGAGTGCCGTGACTAGCGCAATACTGTTCAAGATTGAATTGCCCTATGTGCCACCGACTATTATCCAGCCAGAGGTGCACGACGGCGCCAATCCGACCATCGTGCTCAAGGGCGTGGCGAAGAACGATTCGATCATCCGGGTGATGCTTGATGGCGAGGTTATAAAAGAAATCGCGGTCACGAACAGCCCCTCGGGTACGGCCAGTTTCAACTGCGAGATTTCAACCGACGGTACCGTCGCGGTCGGTAGGCACTCCGTGACGCTGGTGGCGCTCGATGAAAACGGTAAAACGAGCAATACAACCGAACCGATTGTTTTCACGAAGACTGCCATGACGTCTGTTTCGTCCTCGGTGCCAAGAATGAGTTTTGGCGAATCCGTTTCGTATGTCGTTCAATCGGGTGATTCATTGTGGAAAATCGCTGAAAAATATATCGGCCAAGGAATGCAGTATAACGATATTGTATGGGCAAATCGCGATCGCTACCCCTCGTTATTAACAGATCCAAGCTATATTTTACCTGGCTGGAAATTGATAGTCCCGGGAAAATAACAGCCGAAAAAATTACTATGGATTAAGTTCAATGAAAACCGGCGTCTTTGTATTTAATGCAAAAAGTGTTATAATAAACACATAATGAAAAAAATATCCGCCAGATTGAATAGCAGCGGCCCGACTCGCCAAAAGCGAGGTCTTCGTTTGCGCTCATTTCCCTGTCTGGCCGTGCTTATCGGATTGGGTCTCGGCGCTCTGCTTATCATGGAATCAACTGTTTTGTTCCCTTGGCGGGCAGACGCAGACACGACCGCTACCCTAGACCAAAATGCTTTTCGCTTCTATGTAGATAACGATCTGGTCCAACCGGCAGATGCGTGGCCAGCCGGGGCGACCGATTTGGCCGAAAATACTGCGATCACCACGGCCGATACGCCACCTGACGACAACCAGCTCATCCGGATGCGCGTATCTCTCGGCATCACGGGCGATACTATGGCGGCGGCCTCGCAAGCATTCAAACTTCAGTATGGCGAGGGAACAGATTGCGCGGCGATCGTCACTTGGAACGACGTTGGCGCGGCTGGTTCCGATACGATCTGGCGCGGCGAGTCGGATGCCACACCAGCGGACGGCACGACCGTTTCAGCGGCGCTTCTGTCTACAGCTGGCACGCTTCAGACATACGAGGAAGAAAACAACTCGGCGCTTAATCCAAATCAGGCCACAGCCGGGCAATCAGCCGAATGGGACTGGCTAGTGCAAAACTACGGCGCGTTGCACGACACAACCTATTGTTTTCGCATGGCCAAAAGCGATGGGACCGCCCTGAATACATATACGCAATATCCGAAAATCCAAACTGAAGCCACTGTGTTCGACAGTTCATTTGAACAAGGTAACGGATATAATTTTACTAAGCCATACGGCGGCAGCGCGGCTAAGTTCAGCTTCGAGAGCGAGCTGGATCCCGCCTCACAGCCGATCTGCGCGGTAAATAATAAGCAGGGATGGTTTTATTTCAGCTTTGATAATGCGCTGCACCAGTCTTTTGATATCACCCTGCTGCATGCCATCGACAACAATAACCAGACCGGCGCCTGGGGGCATGATCTGCTTAAACCTATTTACTCATATGACCAGGTAACCTGGTACCGCCTACCGGCCGTGCCGGTTATCGATGGCGTGAACCGGACATATTCAGCGCCGGGCGGTGGCGCGAAATTTACCCAGGATACCGTCTATTTCGCTTTCGGTTTTCCGTATAGCTACAGCGATTACTTAGCTGATCGGGATGTTTGGGACAACTCCCCCTATGTTACTGTCACGGATATCGGTGACTCAATCCAGGGCCGTCAGATGGACCTCTTGACAATACAGGATACGAACTCCCCGGTCCCGGCGGCTGAAAAGAAAGTGTACTGGCACCTGGCGCGCCAACATGCTATGGAGATGCCTGGGAGTAATGCAATCGACGCCATCATCCGTTTCTTAATCGGCGGGAGCGATGAAGCCAAGCTGATGCTCCGTTCGTCGATTTTCAAAATTATCCCGATGATGAACCCGGACGCCGCCTATAACGGCTATACCCGGACGAATGCCGACGGCTGTGATTTAAACCGGGAGTGGCTGGACACCGGTCCGGATATCGCCAATCAAACGACAGAGGTGTACCTTGCCCATACCGCCATCGCTGATTGGATGACCAACGGTACGCCGAATACGGTCAATGTGTTTACCGACCATCATAGCATCACCAGCATGCAGTCGACGATCTATGACGGTGATTCGGCCATGAACGGAACGACGGACAATCCGTACGAGAAACTATTTGAGATTTTGGACACCAATGCGCATGATCCGGTAGGAAATTACGTATCGTCGTCAGCTGGATTATTTAATGTCGAGATATATGATCAATACAACGCCACCAAGGGGTCGCTTGCTTTCACCCATGAAAATTCGGCGATTATGCATTGGGGCGACGTCTATCCGACCGTGCAGTCAAACGAAGCGTACGGTATCGCCTGGCTGAAAACCATCTTCGCGGCCAACGAGAGCAACGCCAAGATTTTTGGCCTTTCACCATCGGATGCGGGCGGCTCAACCGATCAACGCTATTACGTGGCGGTGTCTCCAAACCAGTATACGATCGCTTTTGACGAAGACCGCGGTGGCGGCATTGCGCGTTTCTGGGATCGGGAAAATAACGCGAATATGACGTTTCAACAAGTTGACGCTGAACGGGTTCTTGATGATGTGGAATGGAACAACGGCACGGTACTCAGGACAAACAATTCAACCAACGCTGCCTTGACGGTCGTGAGCAATACCGGCAATCACTTGCGTCTAAAATATGAAGGTTTGCTTGGCAACGTGGCTGACGTCGATTACACCCACGAACGGAGCATCTGGGAAGATGGGAAAATTTGGTCCGCTTTTACGCTGACGAATAATACCGGATCGCCGATTGACTGGGCGGACATGGCTTTTGACGTCTCGGTCGAAAACGGCTATGCCGCTCGCTATAGCGCCGCGTATGATAACACCGCTGACCCCCCGACAGCCGGAACAGATCGGTGGTTTGGGTTTTTTGGCACTGGCGGGTATAAGACCAACGCCTTTGCTCACTTTGTCGGTCAGACAGGCGGCTGGGTGTATGACGATTACACGACGACGAGCGATGCGAACGGTACCAGAAACGCCTATACGATGACAAATGGCCCGTCGCAGGCAGATGGCAGCCCAATAACGACTTACTTAGCGTATCAACTCCGGCCGGACCTTGACGTGGTGGCAAACGAAGCGGCAGTTGATGTTTATCGCAACGACATAGCCAGCCCGGACACGCCGACGATGACAACCGGAACCTTTTCAAGCTTTGACAAGCAGGAAGGAAGTTTAACATTCGGCACTACCACAAACCATCTTGTCTTTACGTATACAAACGCCGACACGGTAACAAAAAAGCGACCAACGTACGTTGTCACGGGGTACACTGCCAGCACAGCCCCGACACTGAGCGTCAATGATGCCTATCTTGACGGCGAGGACGGTTCGGCGCACAGCGGAACGACGCATATCGGTGCCTCATACACATCTTCCGTTGATACTACAAATGACATCGCTTATGTCCAATACCTCGGCGATATCTCGGCCAACTACCAGGCGAGGATCGGTGATACCCAGTCGTATACCCTTACCTACACCGCCGGCGCGAACGGTTCAATCACCGGCACATCACCGCAGACGGTTGATCACGGCGCGGACGGGACAGAAGTCACGGCTGTGCCGGACACCGGCTACCATTTTACCAGCTGGTCGGACGGGATTTTAACCGCCGCCCGGACAGATATAAACGTGACCGATGATATTACTGCCACGGCCAGTTTCGCCATCAATACGTATACCCTCACCTACACCGCCGGCGCGAACGGCTCAATCACCGGCGACTCGCCGCAAACAGTCAATTACGGCGCGGATGGATCCGAAGTTGTGGCCGTTCCCGATGCCAACTACCATTTCACGAGCTGGTCCGACGGGGTGTTGACGGCTGCTCGGACGGATGAAAATGTCACTGGCAATATTACAGTGACCGCTAGCTTTGCCATAAATACCTACACCCTCACCTACAACGCCGGAGCGAACGGTTCAATAACCGGCACATCGCCTCAAACCGTTAATTACGGCGCGGATGGATCCGAAGTTGTGGCCGTTCCCGATGCCAACTACCATTTCACGAGCTGGTCCGACGGGGTGTTGACGGCTGCTCGGACGGAGACAAATGTGGTTGCCAACGTAACTGTTACTGCCAGCTTTGCCATTGATACGTTCACTCTTACTTATACCGCTGGCACTCATGGCTCGATCACCGGGACAACGCCGCAAACGGTGAATTACGGCGCCGATGGTTCAGAGGTCACGGCGGTACCTGGCACGGGCTACCATTTTACCAGTTGGTCGGATGGCGTGTTAACGACTGTGCGAACCGATGAAAATGTTACTAGTAACATATCGGTCACCGCCAATTTTGCCATTGATACCCATACTCTTACATACACGGCTGGTACACATGGCTCGATCACCGGGACAACGCCGCAAACGGTGAATTACGGAGCGGATGGAGCCGAGGTAACAGCGGTTCCATCAACCAATTACTATTTTGTCGATTGGAGCGACGACAGTACCGAAAATCCACGCACTGACACAAATGTGACAAACGATATCTCCGTTACTGCCAACTTTGCACCAATAACACTGATTACGGACGTGACAGAAAAAAATATCACCACCTCAACTGCCACGATTACTTGGGCGACAAATCACGCGGCGACCTCGAAGATTGAATACGGAACGACAACTGCCTATGGAAATACTGAAACAGATAGCGCTGAGGCGACTGAACATGAGTTTGAGTTGACAGGCTTACACGCTAATACCACCTATCATTATCGCGTTGTGTCGGTTGGCAATACCACCGCCACAAGCGTCGATGGCACGTTTACGACTGCTACCGAACCAGTACGCCCGCCCGCACCGACGATCACAATTCCGGCAAACCAGGCTACGTTAATAAACGCGCAACCGGTAATCTTTGGCTATGCCAAGAGCGGCAATACTATTCTTGTCTACATTGACGGTGACTATAAAGGTAAAACTGAGACCAGCCAGCATGCCTCCGGTACAGGGAACTTCACGTATTCGCCGAGTTCAGCATTAGGGCTGGGTTGGCACACATTGATTGCAAAAGCCGAGAACGACGATGGGATAAAAAGCAAACCATCGAAAATAGTGCGTTTCAAAATTGAGGCGCCGTACGTTACCCCAACTATTTTACATGCCGAAGTGCATGACGGGACGAGTCCGACAATCGTGATAACCGGTTTGGCAAAGAATGACTCGATCATCCAGGTATTGATTGATGGCGTCATTACAGAGGAGCACGCGGTACTCAACCACTTATCCGGTACAGCGAATTTCTGCTACACAATAACAACTGACTCAGATTTATCGATCGGCCAACACGCACTCACGCTGGTGGCGCGCGATCACAGCGGAAAGCCAAGCCTGCCGTCCAGCCAGATATATTTCACCAAGACCGAAATCAAAGTATTACCATTGCCTGGCCTCAATCCAGTCCTGACGAGTCCTGTGACATACATCGTGCAAACGGGCGACTCGCTCTGGAAAATCGCGAAACGGTTTATCGGCTTCGGCGTCAGCTACAACGACATCGTCTGGGCAAATCGGGAAAGCTTACCGTCATTGCTCAAAAACCCAAGCCTGTTGTTACCGGGCTGGTCGCTGCTTATTCCGTTAATCACGCGCTAGCCATAATAAACAAAAAAAGCCGTGTGGAACGGCTTTTTTATATACCAAGTTTTTTATTTAATTACCATCACATTCAGTGGTACTGACGTGCGTGTGGGTTGGAGAGGAGCTTGGTTCTTTTTGATGGAAACCAGCCATGCCATGGCAAGGACCATTTAATGCTTCGGCAATCTTGTCGTATAACTCATCCTCAGTATGGCCTCCGGCGGCATTAAAATCAACCCCTTCTGGCCCGTTGGTTCCGCTGTGACCGCCATAATGGCAGGAATATTCAGAGTGAGAGCAGACGCCACAGACACCTTGTCTGCCCCGGATGTAATTACATGCCGGGTGGTCCTGATCACAGGTATATATTTGATTTGTGTCTATCCAGCCAGCTGGTACATTTTGCCGAACGCAAGAAATCAGGTTATTTAGCGCCGCCGATCCAGATCCGTTTATGCACGGATAGGGGACGTTGTTTTTATCAGCCAGGGCATGAAAGTCATTACATTGGCCGCCGCCGCTGGGTGGCGGACCTTGCTCCTCAGTGGGAATAGTAGCCTCCGTCGTCGGGCATTTATTGCCGCCGAGTTTCCACCATTGGGAGCTGACATTTTCATTATTTTTGCCTACAAAGGCCGCAAAGAGTGTGTTAATTATTGCCCAGGCGGCAAAGACCATGAATAAACCAACCAAGGCCCCGGTCAAGGTTTTTTTACCGGCTTCGAGTCGTTGCGGGTTTCCGGAAGAAACGACCATCGAGAAAGCGCCGTTGACCAGAAAATATAGAGCAAATAAAGCGGCCAGGCCAAGAAACCACGTACCTAAATTAACAAACATCAAGACGAAATCGCAAAAGTGGCAATCGCCGGTGCAGGTACATGGCGGCAGGATTTTTCCGACGGTACAGGTGGCCGCTGAAGTAGGCAGGGGAAATACGACAAAAACAAAACCGAGTACGAATAGTCCGCCGATGATGAAATTACGCTTGTTTCGTGCGATTGTAGACATCTATCATCAGTATACTAGAAAAATAGGGAGTATGGAAGGCGCGGAAAAAGTAAGGGCGACTAAACAAATAAGAATGAACTACGGCAATTTCGATGGTATTTGTGATGTTAAAATCGAGACAGGATAAAGGCAACCAGAAATCCCAAAACCGTTAATAAGCCGACGGCCGTTCCGCCTTCTTCATACGCTTCCGGGATCATGCTGTCGGCCAGCATGGCGAGAATGGCGCCGGCGGCGAACGCCTCTAAAACACCAATCGTATTTCGCGGCAAACCATGCAGAAATTGGTAGCTGATCACTGTGACGGCGAGGGTGGCCACGCCGGCAATGCCCCAGAGGAGATAAATCCGTTTGTTTTTGAAACCCTCGTTCTTGAGACCGGCGAGCGAGGAAATGCTTTCGGGAAAGTTTGACAGGAAAATCGCTACCAGCATAAGGAAGCCGGTGGCAGCACTATTGAACAGGGCAATGCCGAGCGCCACGGATTCAGGAATGCCGTCGAGAACCGCCCCAAGCGTGATGACTTGACCGCCGGCATCGCGCTTCGGCTGATAAAGTGGACGACGTTTATGCTTCCGGCCGCCGTATATGTGGAGCAGGTAATCACCACCGATAAAAACCACCCCGCCAGCCAGGAAACCGATAATGACGGCATCAAAGCCGCCATAGTTAAACGCCTCTTCCATCAAGCCGAACGTCAGGGCGCAGATCAGGACGCCTGAACCAAAGGCCATAAAGGCGGCGACAACTTTTTGCTTCAAATGGAAGGTCAGGCCGACGAACGCGCCGACGATGAGTGAGAGACCGCTGATCGCGCCATATAATATTGCTTGCGTCATAGAATCATGTTATCGGACTTTCGCCTGTTCGGTCTAGGCGGTTTACGTTTTCTGTTCTGGAGATTCGGGAGAGGTCGGTTGATTTTCGGCCGCCCCTGGTTTTGGCGATGTCCGCTCGGCATCTTTTTTGATCCGGTCTTCCATTTCAGCGATCTCTGATGCGTTTATGAGCGGCTCTAGGTCATCGTCAAAGAAGATATTTACGTTTTTTATGAGATTTGGTTTTCCGAAGAGCCGATCGATGATCGACGTCGCCTCCCAGCTCAACCAAATGTCCTCGAATGGCAGTTCATCGGTTTTTCCGCTGACGTAATCAGCTGATTTATTATCAATCGCTTTTTGAGAACGAATTTTCATCAAATCCACGACCATTTCTAAATTCGCCGCGCCTCTTGTTCGCCAGCTGTTCTTCAAACCTTGCTCGAACGCTCTCGTAACATCCCGTTTCAATGAGTCCATTTCCACTTTTCGTGCGTCCAAGTTCTTTTCTTGGTCGGGATCGCTATCATCCTCTTCTGCCTGTTTTCTTAATGAACCGGCCCTCATTTCGCCGCCGTTCTGGCCGGCCGGCATTACCATCCCCTCAGGCAGGTTCTCGCGGCCGTGCTCGCTGATCCAGCCGTCTTTTTGGGCGTCGAGCGCAGCCTTTTCTTCCTGCAACCGAACAAGCCGATCCGTGTCAGCGCGTTGTGATGGCGATGATTCGGCCACCGCCGCCACATCCAAGCCCTGGCGCGCCTCGTCGAGTTGCGTACGATTTACCTCAAGCGAGGCTGATAGATCGGCGATTTTCTCATCGAGCGCATTAATTCTTTCCAAAATAACTCCGATGGTCGGAGCCTGTCCCTCGACCTCTTCGGTTTTTCGATCGGCTGCGTCCCCGGCATTTGTCTCAGGTTTTTCTAGGCCTGACGGCTCGATCGTTGGTTGGAGTGTTTCTTCTTTCGGCATGTTTTCATAATGCTCGCAGACCGCCATACTGTCAAGATAAAAAAATTGCGTTCACGGCTAATGTCGGGTACAATATGAATATGACAACGCCAACAAAAGCGCAAAAATTATTACATGAGATTGATTCACTGGCTATTACCGAAATCAAGAAATACGGCCTCCCTCCATTGTTTGAATACCATGAGGTTAACGCAATCGCCGAACGGTTCGCGAAGCAGCTGGGCGCTGACATTTATATCGTTCAGCTTGGTATCCGGCTGATGGACATAAAGGTCGGCGAAGCGGTCAAAAAAAACGTTTTTCCGGAACATATTACCTGGGGAATAAAAGTGGCCAAGACTATTTTTGAAACCCACGCGGTTAATCCAGCGATAACAAAAAAAGTAATCAATTGCATTGAAGCGCATCATGCCACGGTGCCATATACCTGTCTCGAGGCTGAAATCTGCGCTAATGCCGACGCGCACAAGTTTCTATTGCCAAAATTATTTATCAAACGCATATACGAACGCGCTGGTTCTCGCACAATCAAAGAAGCGTTAGACCTGCAGGTCATGAAAATGGAGGAAAAGCACAAAATCGTTTCGCTCGAAGTGTGTAAAAAAGAGCTGGAAGAAAATTATCAATTGCTCAAGAAATTCATCGCCAAGATCCGTGAAGACGAAACGATATGAAGATCTACTTTGCCGGCGCGGTCCAGGCTGGGCGGCATGACCAGGAGTGGTACCGGGATATTATCGAACACCTTGGACAGTACGGCGAAGTGTTAACCCACAAAATCGGGGCTGAAGATTTGGATGAACACGGCGAAAACCATTTAAAACCAGAAGAGGTCTACGATTGGTTGATGGATCGGCTGGATGAAGCGGACGTATTTGTCGCCGAGGTCAGCACACCGTCGCTCGGCGTCGGATATGAAATCGCGGCGGCCGAGGAACTGAAAAAGAAGATAGTATGCCTTTTTCGCCGGGGCGGCGGACGACGGTTGTCAGCCATGATTGAGGGAAACAAGAACGTCGATCTGGTTTATTACGACAAGTTAAAAGATGCGCAAGAAGCGATTGATGAATACTTCGGCAATGCAAAATTCAAAATTAAGAAGTAAGAATTGAATGAAATTCTGTAGCGCCTGCTTGTTGGGCGTACAATGCCGCTATGACGGCCAAATAAAACCGAACGAACAAGCCAAGAAACTGGCCGTTTCGGAGCCGTTAATTCCCGTCTGTCCGGAACAGCTCGGCGGACAAGCGACGCCCCGACCAAATGCCGAGATCAGGGGCGGCGATGGAAATGACGTATTGGCTGGACGGGCTACGGTCATCGAGCCTGATGGTAAGGATATTACTGGACAATTTGTCGCCGGGGCTCATGAGGTTTTGAAGCTAGCCAAGCTCTATGATGTCACGGCAGCGATCATGAAAAGCAAGAGCCCTTCATGCGGCTGTGGCCGGATATACGACGGTACCTTCTCCGGCAAACTGACTGATGGCGATGGAGTGACCGCGGCGCTATTAAAGCAGAACGGTATAAAAATAATATCTGAGGATGAATTAACGTAAAGATTTATATGACACAATCGAAAACATTTCAAGAAATCGTTGAGCAGAATCGGGTGGTAATAAAAGAATTTGAGAAAGTCGAGCAAAAACCCTGGGGCATCGAGGGCTCGATGATCGAGCTGGCCAAGCAGGTCGGTGATCTAGCCAAGCACGTCATGGTGTATGAGAAATATTACCTGTCGAGTCGGGAAAAGCTGACCCAATATACGACAACAAAAGATGAAATAGCCGATGAATTGACGGACCTATTTTTCATGATTGTCCGAATCGCCGATCATTATGATATCGACCTGGAAGAGGCACTGGTCAGAGTACGGCAAAATGACATGGCGGAGCTTAGGAAAGAAGCGTCGTAATAAGAACATGGACAAAAACAAGCAGAAAATCGGCGTCGGGCTCGGGGTCATGATTCTGAAAGACGAAAAGGTACTTTTGGGTTTGCGCCACGGCGACCCGGCCAAAGCCGATTCCGAACTGCATGGCGAAAACACTTGGACCATGCCGGGCGGAAAATTGGAATTTGGCGAAGAGCTAGAGGACGCGTGCATCCGCGAAGTGTTTGAGGAGACCGGACTGACGATTGAACGGAACGCGTTACGGCTTATCAGCGTGGCAAACGACAAGGTCGCGGACGCGCACTTTATCACGCTCGGTTTTCTCTGTACCGAATTTTCCGGTGAGCCGGCGGTGAAAGAACCGGATGAAATAGTCGAATGGCGCTGGTGGCCGTTGGAGCAATTGCCGGAAAATATATTTTTTCCAAGTAAAAACGTGTTAACGAACTATCACAGTAAGAGAGTATATAGATAAACGCTATGGTAGTACCAACTAGCGTGGAACAACAGCCGGATGCAATAAACGAAAAGGAAGCGAAGAAAAACGTCCGAACGTTTGCGGCCGCGTCGTTTTTTAATGACATGGGCTCGGACATGATCTATCCGATCTGGCCGCTTTTTTTAACTGAGGTCCTGGGCGCGAACATGGCCATTCTCGGTCTGGTTGATGGACTTGGCGACGCCCTGGTATCAATCTCTCAAGCGGTTTCCGGCTATATCTCAGACCGAATTCGCAGACGGAAGGTCTTTGTTTGGATTGGATATTTCTTCGGTGGCATTTCGCGCGTCGGGTACGCGTTGGCCGGAACGTGGCAGCACATCATTCCGTTTCGCGTTCTCGACCGAGCCGGGAAAATGCGCGGCGCGCCCAGGGACGCGATGATCGCCGACGAATCCACCCAGGCTAACCGCGGATCGCGCTTTGGCTTGTTGCGGACGATGGACAATCTCGGCTCAGTGCTTGGGGTGTTATTTACCATCGCTTTTCTCGGATTGTTGGGCTATCGGAAAATATTTTGGCTGGCGGCGATACCGTCAATCATCGCGGTAATACTTGTCATGTTTATCATCAAAGAGCGAAAAGCGCCCGAGTCAAAGATATTTAAGGGCTTCAGCTTGAAATTTCTGCAGCGCGACTTCAAATTATTTCTCAGCTTGAACGCGGTTTTTGCGCTCGGCGCGTTCAGCTATTCATTTCTTTTAATTCTGGCCAAGAACCATGGCTATCGCGATGTAACCATCCCCATCCTTTATTTAGTATTCAGCGCCGTGGCTTCGTTGTTTTCTCTGCCGTTCGGCAAGCTGGCTGATAAAATCGGCCGGAAGAAAGTCATGCTCGTCGCTTTTCTGCTCTGGGTGGTTGTCTGTCTCGGCGCAATATTTTTTACGAGCATTTGGATTATTCCCGTTATCTTTGTATTGTACGGCTTGCACCGGGGCGCTCTCGAACCGGTCCAGAAGACGCTCGCCTCTGAATTGGCGCCGGTCGATTACCGGGCGAGTAGCCTGGGAGCGTTTCAACTTATCACGGGATTTGCAGCTTTACCGGCATCGCTCGGCGCTGGTCTGCTCTGGGTGAGATTCGGAGACACGATCCCGTTTGTTGTTTCATTAGGGTTGACTGTTGTGGCCGGACTTTTGTTATTATTCATTCGTGAAAATAATAAATTAATAATTAAGGAATAATAGTATGGAAGAAAAAAATAACACTCCGGGTTTGAAAAAAAGTAAGCTAGCCTTATGGTCATTTATATTTTTATTAGGTGGATTATTTTTCTTTTTTACGGCATTTGCATTCGAAATGAATATGGGATGCGGAAGTAGTTTAATTACGTGGCACCAAAAATGCCCAGAAAATATTTATGGACTCTTCGTGTTAGGTGGCTGGGTATCATCATTATTATCAATAACTTTCGGAATAATGGGGCGGAATACCGAAAAGAGAATACTTGCACGAATTAGTATAACCGCTAGTATTATACTGTTATTCTTAGCCGTTATTAATTGGTTCATAGCGGGATGATTAAAGCCGTCATTTTTGACCAAGACGACACGCTCGTCAATACCTGGCCGTGGCACTGCGGCTCCATGGATGCCATCATTCGCGAATATGGCCATCGCTTTTCGGAACTGCCAGCGGAAACCCAGAAGCGGATCGTCGGCCGCGAAACGACCGAGGCGATGGAGTCGATTATCGACTTTTTCCATTTGCCCATACAGCCAGTTGATTTTCAGCAGAAGCGCCGGTCAATTTTTAATGCCCTGGCAAAAACTGGCCAGACGGACATGCCAGGCGCGCTCGATGTCTTGAAGCGTTTCGCGCAGGCCGGGTATGCGCTCGCCTTAGTTTCCTCGGGCAGCCCGTGGTATGTCCATGATGTTATCCAGCGGCACGGTTTTGAAAAATATTTTTCCGTTGTCATTACCTCAAAGGACGTCGTCGGACACAAACCCCTGCCCGATCCGTATGTAGCGGCCGTTCAGCGCCTCGGTTTACGATCGGATGAGTGCGTCGTGGTTGAAGACGCCGAGATTGGCATTGAATCAGCCAAGGCCGCCGGTTGCAAATGCATTGCCGTACGAAACAGCCAGGTGCCCGAGCAGAATTTAGCGCCGGCCGATGTGATAATTTCATCGTTATCGGAACTTAGCCTTGACCTGATCCGTTCACTATGAGTAAACCAGCGACAATTCCCTGTGCCGGCTGCGCCATTATTGAGGATGGCAAGCTGTTATTGATGTTCAAGCGCGTCCATGGTCACTATGAATTTCCCGGCGGCCAGGTAGAGGCAGGCGAGACGCTGGAGCAAGCCGCTCGCCGCGAGGTCAAGGAGGAGGCCGGCTGCGAGGTTGAAATAACGAAATACTTCGGCTATAGCGATATGACGTTTGTCCAGGCAAAAGGGAAAATCTATCGCGGGCATGTCTTTCTCGCGAAACGTAAACCAGGAGAAACAGTCAGGCTGGCTGATCCGATTGAGCATGAAAAAATCGTCTGGGTTCCGTTAGCTGAGTATCGTGAACAGCCACTCGCTCCAAACGTCAAGGAATTCTGCAAAAGATACTTAGCAGAATATGCTCATAATGTGACCATAAAATCATGACTGGCCGAGCCGTATTCGTTGTCGTCTTTATTGCGCTCCTTGTTTTTGGGGCGATTCTGTATTTTTCGGAGTTTGCCCCGAGCAGCGGAACGACAACCCAGAAAAACACGAATACGGCGCCAGCCCAGCATGAAAACTGCAATCAGAGATGTATCAACCGAGGTTTTGCCAAAGGACTGTGTCTGCGCGGGACAGCGGCCGAGTCAGCCAGCGTTTGCGTGAATCAACAGGGTACGGCAATTACCAACACCAACATCCCTATACCAGATTGCAATTATCAGACGGACGCGCAAATCGGCGTCTGCTGCTGTCTATAGGTTGAATTAGGCACGAGCCTTCAGGTCTCGTTTTATATTAGCAAAAAGCAAGTTATGTCTTGACGAAATGTGAAAAAGGGAGTAATATACATGCCGTCGCGAGTTTACTACGTGGAGGAACAACTGCTCGCGATGTGCATGGGGCACTCGAACGATGGAGGAACATCATGAATCGTTCCGGATCCCCTCACGCTCCAGGTTGACGCCCTTTTACGGGGTAAACAACATGGGTGGCTAGGCCATCATCACGCTCATCACGCGGTGTTGGCAATCGCCACCCCTCTTTTTTTACTCGTTATTCAACTGATTATTGCAATAAAGCTACCGAGGGAGTATCCTTGTTTTGTCATCCGTTTCCGGTACTGTCGTTCGCGGATGACGCGAGTCCATGGGTCTTCCCGGATGGGAGAAAGGGACAACGTATGGCTCGGATCTGGAGGAGCATCCTCGTCTGATCACCTGAGGGGTGGCAACGACGAGTGAATCGCTCCAAACGGCCGGTGGCTAAAGCCTCGCGCAGCGCGCATTCGTGCGCATTGGGTGTTACCTGGCGATGGAGGCTGAAGCCACCCTTTTTTATTGACAGTTTTTTATCAATGAAAAAAGCCGTCGGGTCAGTGCTTCTAGGGGTTGATGTGGACAAGTATCTCCTTGATTGGTCCAGGACCGGTACACTGACTCCAGACGGCAGCCGTGGTGAGCAAGCTTGTGCTTTCCAGCACTGAGGGCTGGTGGTACGGCTAGGCCACTACCCGGCAGCTGGTAGTATAGGAAATAATAACATGTGCTGTCAATAACGATATTGACAGTATATCGGTTCTCAAGTACCATACCGACGTCCCAACAACCATACACACCTGAGGGCTGGGCACGAGGGTTCGTTCTCCAAGGAGGGTCTCCAATGCACCGGAAACTGTTCCTGAGCTGTGGTTACTGGGGTGTTGTCGCGTTGCTGTTGTCGCTGGGACTGGGCGCTACTTCGTGCAGCAAACACGAAGCTGACCCTTTCACTACGGTGGCGGAGGCGTCTCATGGTGCGGTTGCGGCCGACTCAACCGGGGCGGTGCCAACGGCGACGACGGATGCGTCGGTCGAGTCCGCGAAGGAACGTGACCCGGAACTGGATCTCAAGGGCACCATCGACGGCTATGACTACACGTATTGGCAGCGGCCGGGCAGCTGTCGGGAGTTGGTCCTGGCCCATGGCGACACCACTTGGGTCGTCTACGACGAGAATGACGACAACGTCATCGGCAGCGATCCTTGGGATGAGTACCGGATGACTATCGGCCAGGAATCCGTCAGGTGCGACTCCGAGGGGATCGAACGGTCGAAGCACTGGCCGGACGAGAAGCTCGATCGCGCCACTACGCTGCGTCGCGCCACGGACGATTTCCAAGACTGGCGGCGCAAGATCTTCATCAAGCACAACCAGCCGCTCTGATTGTCAGTGCGGCTGAGCGCTCCTGAGTGATCAGGAGCTTTTATTTTAGTATTCTCCGGGAGGAACCAGGGATCTTATTTTTCACCATATATGTTTCCTGCAGTCGATATCCAAGCCTCCGATAATAGCCGCGCACGCCAATGCCGGAAATGACTGCTATTTTTTTATACCCATGCTCCTTCGCTATGCGTTCAGCTTCACGCATCAAACGTTTGCCAAAACCGAGGTGTTGAACCGCCCGTTCACGGCCGCGTTGTAGCGGCAGTAATTGTCCGTAGGTATGGAGTTCGCGGATGATCGCCGCGCCTGTTAAAACAGGGAGTAAATAGTGTAGGCGAGAATGATCCCCGTAATGAATATGGGGCAAGCTATTTTTGCCTGGCGGTGACGGTAAGCGCAGCCGCACAAATGCATAGAGACGCTTTCTCGCCTTGTCTTCGTAGGAAATAAAATATTCGGTTCCGCCAGCGGCGCGGTATTTTTCAATCCACAGTTTTGCCTGGGTTGAATTTACCTGCGCGGCTCGGGCTTCGCGACAGCGGATACAATGGCATACCACCCCGCGTTCGTGAAGCACCTGCCGCAAGTTTGTGACGGTACTGCCGGCAGCAATATCCGGGCCGGGAATGTCGCGGACAAGCCGTTCCAGCCGAACCCAGCGCGGAACAAGAGCTTTCAGCTTCGGGATCAACGACAACAGTTGTTTCTCGGTGTACGGCCGATATTTATTCTGCTGCCAAAGCCGATACAGAGGCGAATGTTTTAACACCACGGTCGGATACAGCTTGAGGTAGTCGGGTTTGAACCGATCATCCGTAAAGACGCGGCGGAAAACCCGTCTGTCCTTGGCCGGCGTAGCGCCAGGCAGCCCGGGCATGAGGTGGTAATTGATTTTTAAGCCGGCGTTACGGAGCAGCGCCGTGGCTCGTGAAACGGTGGCGAGATCGTGGCCGCGTTTTATGTATTTCAATATTTTTTCATCGGTGGTTTGGACGCCGATTTGGACGCGGGTAACGCCGAGTTCGCGTAACCGGACAATCTCCTCAGTGGTGACGAAATCAGGTCGAGTTTCAATCGTCAGTCCGATAATCCGGTTGTCGGCTTTTTCATTTCGTTTCTGCGCCTGGAGCAAGGTTGGCTCGTTTTTCCCGTTGGCCGCGTCGAAACAGCGCTTCACAAACCAGAATTGATAGCGAGGGGGATAGGCTGACCAGGTGCCGCCTAAGATGATGAGCTCGATTTTATCCGTCGGGTGACCGTTTGCCTGCAGGGTTTGAAGCCGCGACTGAACCTGGCGAAACGGATCAAAGTGATGGCTTAGCGCACGCTGGGCAGCGGGCTCGGAGGCGAGGTAGCTTTTTGGCATGCGGGCTTCGGCTGGGCAATAAATACACTGCCCCGGACAAGGATATGGTTTTGTCAGGACAGTGATCACGGCGACGCCTGAGAGGGTCCGTATTTTACGCCGGCGAAGCAGGGTAATAATGATTGGATTCTCCGGTCGCCCCTGTTGATGAATGAATTGTCGATACGCCTGTAACAGTGTATGATGAGAGGGTAGGGTAAGGCTATATTTCTTGGCCACCCAACGCTTAAAACGCGCCAAGTCATCAGGCGTTTCAAGATTCGCGGCTATCAATTTTTTTATCACGGGGGTGAGATCCATATGAAACCGGAATACGCGCAAACATTACTCCGAAAGGTGCGGAGCGACTATCAAATGATCGCTGACGAATTTTCACAGAGCCGATTCGATATCTGGCCGGAATTTTTGGAATTTAAGAAATATCTCCAACCAGGTATATCGGTGCTCGACGTCGGTTGTGGCAATGGTAGAGTAACGAAGATTCTTGATGATGTAAAGGCGGAATATATCGGTTGCGACGTCAGTACGCGCTTGTTGGATCAGGCGAAGAAACTGTGTCCGAACCGGAAATTTGTCATCGGGGACAACATCAGCTTACCCTTTCCTGACGCGAAGTTTGACGCAGTCTTCTCAATTGCCGTCCTGCACCAGATTCCCGGCAATGAACTGCGCCAGAAAGCGCTCAACGAGATGGCGCGCGTCTTGAAACCGGGCGGCTATTTGTTTCTGGAAGTCTGGAATCTCTGGCAGACAAAATACCGCCACCTCTATCGGGCAACCAATATAAAAAAAATATTTGGCTTCACCGCGCTCGATACAAATGACGCGTTTCTGCCCTGGCGGCATTCCGACATCAAGCGCTATTACCATGCGTTTACCGAAAAAGAATTACTGGAACGCATCAGCCAGGCCGGGTTTCGCATAGAAAAGAATTTCTTCAGCCACACCCTGCCGCCGGTCGGTCAAAGCCAATCGGACAATATTGTCGCCATTGCCCGAAAGCCGTAGCCGGCTAACAATTAACGAAACATCGTGATGAAAAAATTCATATTTGTCGGGCTGCTGATGGTTATCGGTCTCGCCGTGCCGCAACTCGGTCAGGCCGCGTTTGATCAACGGAGCATTGTCTCGACAAATGAGGTGGTGCATGATAATTTCGTGAGTTTCGCCAACACCATCACGATCGACGGAAAAGTCGAGGGCGATGTTCTGGCGGTTGGCTCGCAGGTGACCATAAACGGTGAGGTTACCGGCGATGTTATCGCCGCCGCATATTCATTGACTGTGAGCGGCCGGGTGAACGGGAGCGTCCGAGCGGTTGCGACCGATGTGACGATTCGGGGAGCGGTTAGCCGCAATGTCACAGTCGCCGCCGCGAACGATCTGATGGTGACAAACATTGGCTCGATCGCGGGCAGCCTCTCCTATGTCGCCGGCAACGTCACGATCGCCGGTCCAATCGCCGGCAACGTGACCGGCCAGGCGGTATCGCTCGACCTCAACGCCGAAGTGAAAAAAGATGTCCAGGTTGGAGTGAGCGGAAAAGGCTTAACCCTTGGTTCACTGGCGAAAATCGGTGGTAACCTCCGGTATGACAGCAGCGAAACGATACCGCTTAATGCCAGCGTTGTGGCTGGAACGATTGTGCATCGCGAACCGCGGGTCGACGTTACCAGTCTCCGCCAGTTTGCCATTAAGGCCTCCTGGACGTTTCGTGTTATGAATTTCCTCGGTCTGCTTCTGATTGGTCTAATTATCATCGCAATCATGCCAAAAGGTGCCTCGGCGGTGGTACACGATATGGCCACACGGCCATTCATGAAAATCGGCTGGGGAATCCTCTTGCTGATCGGTTTTCCTATTGCCATGGTTATCCTGGCTGGTTCGATCGTTGGCCTGCCGATGGCCGTTATTCTCGCAACATTATATGCCCTAGGAATCTACCTCAGCCCCGTATTTGTAGGGCTCTTAATCGGACAAAGCTTCTTTGCCTATGTCCTGCGGGGAAAAAATATACCGATGGCCTTGTCATTTACGGTCGGATTTATCGCCTATACCGCTTTAACCTGGATTGTGTATCTTGGTGTTTTTATAAGCTTGGCTGGGGTCATCTGGGGCTTTAGCAGCCTAGTCAGGGTCATAGTCAGTCATATCCGTCAGACAAACAGTCTCCACGAATCAAAATAAGCACACGTCTGCGCCTAGCGCGCAAACGTTTTTTACGTTTATAAAGCAATGGAGTCTATTACAAAGAACATCTTCAAAGCCTATGATATCCGCGGGCTCTACCCGACGGAGCTGAACGAAACCGGAATGGCCGAGATTGCCCGGGCGTATTATGCAATGTGTCATCCGAAAAACCTGGTCATTGGCCGCGACGCGCGGCTCTCGTCAGCGCAACTAAAAACAGCCTTTGTTGACGCCCTCCGGGGCTACCCGGTCACTGTTACGGATCTTGGTTTGATACCGAGCGAGGTTATGTATTTTGCCGTCGGAAAATTCGGCTATGATGCCGGCGCCATGATCACCGCCTCGCATAATCCTGCTGAATATAACGGGATCAGGTTTGTCGATGAAACTGTTCGCATGATCCCGGGTCGGGGCATCCTTCCATATCTTGAGAAGGCCGAAACACCAGCTGATTCGTCGTCACGCTTGCTGACGCGGAACATAATACCGGAATACGTCCAGCACGCGTTGACGTTTATTGATCGAACCAAGATACGACCGCTGAACGTCGTGGTTGATGCCGGCAACGGAATGGCTGGGACGGTTATCACGGAATTAGCTGCGCGCCTGCCGATAAGAGTTATTCCGTTATTTTTCGAGCTGGATGGCCGATTTCCGAACCGGTCGCCCAACCCCGTTTTGCCCGAAGCCCGCACCGCCTGCAGCCGGCGCGTCCGCGACGAGCACGCTGATTTCGGGGTGCTCTTTGACGGCGACGCGGATCGGGCAATGTTTATTACGGAAGAAGGCGAGTGGATCCGCGGCGACATCGGTTTATTGCTACTGGCCAAGCAACTGCTAAAAAAATATCCGGGCAAGGGCGTATCGTATAACGTTGTCTGCAGCCGCGCCGTGCCAGAAAAAATCACGCAATGGGGCGGTCGACCGCTGCGCACGCCCGTTGGTTTTGTCAATGTCTCGGGCGCCCTGCGAAAGCATGACGGCATCCTGGGCGGCGAGACGTCTGCTCATTACTGTTTTCGGGGTAATTATTTTGCTGATTCCGGTTTGATTGCGTTTGTGACTGTTCTTGAATTGCTTTCCGAAGCCGACCAACCATTGTCGCGCCTCGTGGCTGATTTAAACCCCTACCATCGCGTCGAAGAGTATTTTACTGTATCAGACCAGCATCCAATCGTTCGGGCGATCGAAGAAAAATACGTCGATGGGAAAAAGGATGGACTCGACGGCTTGACCGTCGAATATGACGACTGGTGGTTTAACATCCGGCCATCGAACACCGAGCCGATATTGCGATTAACGATTGAGGCGGTGACTGAGGCGAGGTTACAAAAGCAGGTGGCTGAGCTTGAAGACTATTTCCCGGCCAAGAGTAAAAGGGCAACGATTGTGGGTAAGCAGCATTGACGCGAGGCGCATTCAACGGTAAAATCAACCAGAGCTTTCAAAAAGCATGTCAATCTAAAATATTCAAAAAAACGAATGAAAATCAATCCATTTGTCTTTCGAAATTACGACATTCGTGGGATTGTCGATCAAGACCTCGATGCCGATAAGGTTGAAGCAATCGCAAAAGCGTTCGGTACGTTTTTACATCGTCGGAAAATCCGACAGGCGGTCGTCGGCCGGGATTGTCGACTAAGCGGTCCGGACTATCAAGCCGCCGTGATTCGGGGGTTGACCTCGACCGGCGTCGACGTCATCGATCTTGGTATGGTGATGACCCAGATGATGTATTATGCCCAGTACCGCTATCAAACCAATGGCGGCGTTATGATTACCGCCTCACACAATCCTTGGAATTTTAATGGTTTTAAGCTCGGGATCGCCTATTCACAGACGACCGAGCCGGAGCACGTTCAAGAGATAAAAGACCTCGCCGATCGCGATGAGTTTTATGTTGCGCCAACGGCCGGGACGGTTACGCAGGCAGACGTGAAAGAGGACTACATCCAGGACGTCTTGAAGCGCATTCGCTTGAAGCGTAAATTTAAGGTCGTTGTTGACTGCCACCAGGGTACAACCGGAATGTTTGTACCCGAAATACTCGAGCGCGCCGGTTGTGAGGTAATCGGAAAAAATCTGACCGTTGACGGTCATTTCCCGGTTGGCACGCCTGATCCGACCGACCAAAAAGTCATGGTGGAGGTTGGTCGCATGGTGCTGGAAGAGAAAGCCGATTTTGGACTGGCCTTTGACGGTGACGGCGATCGGATCGGCACGGTTGATGAAAAAGGCAGAATTCTCTGGAATGACGTGCTGGTAGCCATCTTTGCCAAAGAAATCCTTGAACGTTTTCCAAACACAAAGATTGTGTACAACACCCTGTGTTCACAAGTTGTGCCAGAAGTGGTTAAACAGTCGAACGGCATACCGGTTATCTGGCGAACCGGCCATTCTTTCATCAAGGCGAAGATCGCAGCCGAAAAAGCGGCGTTTGGCGGAGAGCTATCCGGCCACTTCTTCTTTGCGGACAATGCGTATGGCCACGATGATGGCTCGTATGCTGCCCTCCGTCTGCTCGAATACCTCTCCGACAAAGGTATGACGCTGAGCCAGCTCTATGAGAGTTTCCCGCCCTACATTTCCTCGCCGGAAATCAAAATCGGTTGCCCAGACGATAAGAAGGCCCAAGTGGTAAAGGAAATTTCTATAAAATTTAAGAATGATTTTCCAAACGGACGCGTGACGGATGATACAATTATACCGGGTGATGACGGCTGCCGGATCGATTTCGACGATGGCATGATCATTTTTCGGTATTCGCAGAACGGCCCGTATCTGACGGTAAAATTTGAAGCCAAGGACAAAGAAACGTATGAACAACGTCGTCTCTACGTCCGCGATACCTTGAAATCGTACCCGGACATGATTTGGGAAGACCAACTCTGCGTTAATTTAGCCGTACTTGAATAAGTAATAAAACATTATGGATTATCAGATTGCTCGGAAGGTAGCTCAGACGGCTGTGCGTCGAGCCGGACGCTTGTTATTGGAGAATTTTCAGAAAGTGCAGCGTATTGAGATAAAAACGCGGCGCGATTTAGTGCTGGCAATTGACCTCAAAGCGGAACGGCTAATCGTGCAAGAAATTCAACGGCATTTTCCGGATCACAATATTCTCTCCGAACAGGCGGGCTTTACCGACAAAGGATCGCCCTATACGTGGGTGATCGACCCGATGGACGGTTCGGTGAATTATTATAATGGCGTGGCGCCGTTTTGCACCAGTATGGCCCTTGTCTATCGCCAGACGACGATACTCTCGGCTATCTATGACCCGATGGAGAAAAAACTGTATTATGCGGAGCGAGGCAAGGGCGCCTGGGTGAATGATCGGCGCCTCAGGGTCAGTCGGCACGCCGACATCCACAACACGCTGGTTATGACGCATCTCTCTTCCCGACGCATCGCGCGCGCCCTGACGCTGAAAACCTTTGGTCGGTTGTATGATTATGATATGCGTATTCGACTGTTTGGTTCTGGGATCGCCGCGCTTACGTATGTCGCGAGCGGAACGTTTGATATATTTTACAATATTCTGACGTATCCTTGGGATATAGTTTCGGGCGCGTTATTAGTGGAAGAGGCGGGCGGGAAGGTGACTGATTTCCAGGGCCGGCCTATTACCTTGAAATCAACCTCGATTGTCGCGACCAACCACAGGTTTCATGCGACAATTCTTCGGATTGTAAAGGGCGCTCATGTTTCCAGCAAGGTCATTCACAAGGCGATTTTTCGGACCATACACGGAGACAAGGCTGTCCGTCACTCGAAATCATCGAGACATTAAGATTTTCAAATAATACCTAAATAATTTGCATGTCATATAAGGGTATACTGTTTGATCTCGATGGCGTATTGATAGATTCTGAATCGGCTATCGAGGAAATATTCAGACGCATATTGAAAGCCATCGGCAATTTTAATCTAACCCCGGAGCTTTATATTAAATACTTCTTAGGCCGGACCGATGCTGAAGGTTTGGCGATGTTTCAGAAAGATTATCCCGCCATTCCGGTCAATCTCGTCGATAAACACAAAGAACCGGAATACCGGGGGCTGATTGGCGCCAAGATAGTGCCGTATCCGGGCGTGCTGGATATTCTGCAAAAAGCCAAACAAGCCGGAATACTGGCCTTGGTAACGAGCTCAATGCGCTGGCAAGTAGAAGCGCTCGAGCAAATTATTCCCATCAACGCTTTTTTCCCAATAATCACCACAGCAGATGAAATATCTCGTTCAAAGCCGGACCCGGAAATATATCAGATCACTTTAAAGAAACTTGGTTTGTCGGCCGGCGATTGTCTTGCCATCGAGGATACGGCCAATGGTGTGCGCTCGGCCAAAGCCGCCGGTTTGACCTGTTGGGCGGTTGAGCATACCACGCCAAAAATAGAGTTAAAAGGGGCGGACAAAATATTTGAAAGAATTGGTGATATTAATTTTATAGAGGCATTATGATCGGAATTTTCGACTCAGGCATCGGCGGCTTGACCGTGGTCAAGGAGGTATTTCGGCAATTGCCGGATTACCAGATTGTGTATTTTGGCGATACCGCCCGAACGCCGTACGGCAGCAAAAGCGAGGAAACAATTACCAAATATGCGCTGCAAGACGCTCAATTCCTGATCGAGCAAGGGGCAAAAATAATCATTGTGGCGTGTCATACCGCCTCGGCGGTGGCTGCCGAAACACTCAAGAAACATTTCCGCGTACCGGTCTTTGAGGTTGTTACCCCGGCGATCAATAAAGCCCTGGCTGTCACCAGAAAAAAGCGGCTCGGCATCATTGGTACGACCGCCACGATCGCGAGCGGTATCTATCAGCAGCGGCTGAAAGCAACCAATAGGGATATCGTTATTATCACTCAGGCTTGCCCGCTTTTTGTACCATTGGTGGAGGAGCGCTGGACAAAAAAGCCGGAAACGAAAATGATCGCCAAACGCTACCTGTATTCAATGACGCTTAAACAAATTGATACGCTCGTGCTGGCCTGCACCCATTACCCGCTGATGCGCGACGTCATCCAGCAGAAGATCGGACGGCGCGTCAAGCTGGTCGATCCGGCGGCTGAGGTTGTTGCTGAGGTAAAACGTTTTCTCGAGGCCCAGCCGGATATAGAAAAAACGTTGACTCGGGGCGAGGCGCACAAATTCTTTGTCAGCGATATTACGGATAAGACGCGCCAATCGGCCAAAGATTGGCTTGAGCGGCCCGTACGTCTTGAAAAACACCTGTTGGAATAATGGACCCGTCTTTCTGTTATCTGTTCCAATAAAAAAAGCGCTTCATTCACCCGAAGCGCGAAAGGGCGGGAGCAGTCGAAACGCGGTAGCCTAGGATGAGGCACCGCGTTTGTCGGCCGTCGTCATTCTGGCCAACTCCTCATACGCTGCTGCCTCGGGGCTTTTCGGATCGAAAACGCTCCATTGAGAGGCCACATCAGTGCCATCCCCGAGCGTAAAGAGGACGGGCTGCTTGAGCGACAGCTGGACCGGCGCGGCGGGTGAATCAGTGAACGATGGACCGTCAGGACCCCAGTTCAACTCCCGGCCGTCCTCCTCGAAGAAGAGATACTCGATTCCGTCCGTCCCCTCAAGGTAGCCAATCGTATCCTGGCCCTGTGGGATAGCCGCGACTCGACCAGCTCTGATACCCGCTGGCAGTCTTTTGGCGCACATACTAATCGCCTCCTCCAGTCTGGGTTGAGAGAGCAAGAAAACACCGTTTTTGTATAATATTACTTTTGGGCAAAAAAGCAAGCTTTTCAGCTTGTTTTAAAGTGAATTATTTTTGATATAGATTAAAGTAGCCCCATTTTTCGTTTGACTTCAGCCAGGGTGTAGCGGGCGATGGGCCGGGCTTTCTTCGCCCCGTCAGCGAGCGTTTTCCAGACTGCCTTCGGATCTTGAGCCAGCTCAGCCCGTTTTTTCTGGAACGGCTGGAGTTTATTTACCACCGCCTCAGCGAGAGTCTCCTTCAGTTCGGAATAGCGTATGGTTTTGTTATTGTAAGCTGTTTCGTATTTCTTGTATTCCATGGCTGTGCCGAACTCATGGAGCAGTAAAAACAGGTTTTTCACGCCCGGACTCATTTCGTTTTCGTTCGCGCCAACGTCGGTCACGGCGCTCTTTATTTTTTGCCGGATCACGTCCGGCGTGTCAGTTAAAATAACTGAGTGTTTCTGCCCGAACTCTTTACCCATTTTTTTTGTCGGATCAGTAAGGGACATGATGCGGCGAGTTTCAGTGAGCTGAGCCTTAGGCATAACGAATGTGGGACCAAATGCATTATTAAATTTTCTGGCGATAATACGAGTCAGCTCCACGTGCTGTTGTTGATCTTCGCCGACCGGCACAACATCTGTTTGGTATAGTAAAATGTCCGCTGCCATAAGAACGGGATAGTTTAGTAAACCGGCCTGTACGCTCTTCTGAGTCTTTGATTTATCTTTATATTGCGTCATCCGTTCCAGCTCGCCAACGGGCGTAATCGTCTCCAATAGCCAGGCTAATTCTGTATGCTCGGGTACGTCGGATTGCAGAAAGATAATCGATTTATTCGGATCAAGGCCAGCGGCCAGATAGTCAAGCGCAGCGTCAAATATCCGCTCGCGCATGATTTTTGGATCATATGCAACTGTAATCGCGTGATAGTCGACGATGCAAAATATACAGTGGTTGTTTTCTTGGAGCTCCAGCCACTGTGTTATAGCGCCAAGGTAATTACCAAGATGGATAGCGCCAGATGGTTTAATACCGGAGAAGACGGTTTGTTTTTTCACCATAATATGACTATTTTAGCATATAAAACGAAAGTAGGCGAGGATAACTTGCCCCGTATTTATTACGGGGATCATCCTCGCCTACGAATATAACAAACCAAAAACCCCTGCAGCCAGCAGAGGTTTTTGTATTGAGTTGTCTAGAGTTGCTAGATTGCCGGGCTGATCGTGATACCGCCGCGGAAACCAGGGTGGTGCGAGAAGAATTGCGACAACGCCTGGCCGTCCTGGTTGAAGGTGCGCACCTGCGGTCCCATACCGGTACCAGGCGCGGTCACAATCTCCGTCGTGCCATCGCCATTGAGGTCGGCCACGAACGAGGTGAAGTTGCCGCGGAGGGTCGAGGCATAGGCCCAGAATTGCGAGAGCACCGTGCCGTCAACCTCGAAGACGCGGACTTGCGGGCCGGCGTTTGATTCCGGCGTAACTACGATCTCGAGATTGCCGTCGCCGTCAACATCGCCGCCTGAGGCATAGATGCCGCCGCGGAACGTTTCAGCGTAGGCGAAGAAGCGACCGAGCAGATTGCCATTCCCATCAAAGGAAGCAACCTGCGGGCCGAGGCCGGCTTTCGGGCTGACAACAATGTCATAGACGCCGTCGCTATTGACGTCGCCGAGCGTGAGGTTGAAGCCGCCGCGGACGTTTGAGGCATAGGCGAAGAATTGGCTTAGCAACGTGCCGTCGGATTTAATAACGCGGATTTGCGGACCAGCCGCGCTTTCCGGGGCGACCACAACTTCTTGCGCGCCATCGCCGTTGACATCGGCAACCGCCAGTTCGACGCCGCCGCGGAAGGTTTCGGCATAGGCGAAGTATTGGCGTTTCATTTCACCCCGGCTGTTGAAGATTTTCACCTGCGGGCCACCGCCAGCCATTGGGGCGGTAACTATCTCATAGACGCCATCGTTATCATCATCGATGACTGAGAGGTTCACACCCATGTGCAGACCGGAATCATACGCCCAGAATTGGCCCTCGACTTGGCCGGCTTTGTTGAAGATGCGGATCTGCGGGCCGGCACCGGCGCCGGGCGCGGTGATGATTTCTACCTCGCCATCGCCGTCAACGTCAGCCGTGACAGCCTGGATGCCGATGCGGAGGCTCGAAGAGTAGGCGAAGAAGTTGGTAACGATCTTTCCGTTTTCATCAGCCACGATGACCTGCGGACCGCCATTGGAGAGCGGCGTCACGAGGATATCGTTTTGCGTTGTCCCAAGTCCACCAAGGATATTCGCGCCGGCAACGAGAGCAAAATTCGTGAAGTGAGTGGACTGGAAACAGATGGTATTCGCGTCAATATCCTGAGTCGCACCCTCGGGCAATTCCCACGTGCCGGTGGTGGCGTTGTAATACTTCGCGATCAGATTGTTTTCATCGAGTCCCTGTTCATCGACAACGTCCTGGCTGTATGGGATACAGACGCTGACCGCGCTGTTGAACGATTCAACAAGGGCGCCATCCGGGTCGGTCATCTCGAAGTTCCAGGCAAAATTCAACGGCTTGTTGTTCTGATCATAGAAGAGCTTGATATTCGGTGAAGCCATGAGGGTCATGGTATCGCCTTCGGGGCCGAACGCGGCAGGCGAGGCTGTGAGCGTCGTACCGTCGGGCAGCGTCAGGCTGAGTTGCGTACCGGCGTCAAACTGAGTGGTAAAACCTTCCGGCATCGTCCAGTTCTTTTCGAGCAAGGTGATCTCGCCAATATTAACCTCACCGGTTGTTGGTACGTTCACTGCTTGCGGATCGGAACGGCTCATTTTCCGATTACTATCGGAACCGCACTCAACTTGCCATACGTCACCAGAGTTCACCGGGATACTGAAGGCGCCGTTTATGATTTCACCACCAGAGAATTTACCGTTAAATGTGAAGGCATTACAGAAGCCCCATGATACCGATTCGCCGTTTTCATTGACCGTCGTACCCTTGATTGTAGCATCGGCCTGGCCGAATTGAAGGGTGAGGGTCTTCGTGTCACCGTCCACGAGCGTTACTTCCTGCATATCCGGCGGCATCCAGTTAGTGTTCGTTGATTGGTCTATGCCAGCGCCGCACTCAAAAGTGCCCGCAATGACATTGACCTGTCCCTGACCGTTTCGGATCTCGCCGCCCGTGTCAACCATAGTGCTCTCAGCTTCGACCTTGTTTTCCATTTCCTTGCGGTTTGAACACCAGGCCCAGCCGAATTTCACCGCTTTGCCGTCAGGATCGAGTAAGCTTACTTTCACGTGAGCCGTGGCGCGGAAGGCTGTCAGGACCTTCGTCACAGTACCGTCAACCGGCACGGTGAAAGGATCCATGTTTGGCGGGGAGTTCAGGAAGTCGCCGCTGCCTGTTCCCATATTCGGGAAATTGTAGCCCATGACATATTTCAGGCCACCTTTGACACTGAGTGAAAAACTTCCATCGGCTTGATTTACCCGCGTACCGAGCCAGACGCCTCCGCCGCCTTTATTGTCTCCGCCGACCACGGCGTAGACTTCTGCGTCAGCGCCTTTGATAGCCTTGCCGTTTTGGTCTTTGAGGAAACCACGGATCTTAGCATCCGGACGTTCCATGACCAGCGCAACGTTGGCGGACTCACCCTCATCAAGCGTTACTTCAACTTCTTCTCGGAGCAGCATGACATTGGCATTGTCAGTCGGTACCTGAGCGCCGACAATGTATGTTTGGCCGCCAAGCAGAGCGATCGTGGCGGCGCCGCGGTCGATGCCGCTGCCGAAGTTCGAGCCACCGTTACTGCTCTTTTTTCGAGCATAGGCCCAGCCGAATATATTTGTGATGGCGTTTCCATCGGTATCCACCAGTCGAACGTTGATTTGCGCATCAGCCCGCTGGACCTCGAAGTTCACGCCCGAAATCGTTTCGTTCGCTGACAGATCATAGAGCTCTGATGGACCCGTTTGAGGCATGATATATTCCGTATTGCGGTCATCCGGCCGGCATTCATATTGGCCGGGGGGGAGCCAGATAGTGAATGACCCGTCAGCGACAGTGGTGGTTTGACCCCAGCCAGAGCCGTTGCGCGTCCAGCAGTTTAATCGGAGCCCCTCGACCGGATCGCCGGCGTCGACGAGCGTGACCTTACCCGTTATTTTTGAGGTTTTTTGTTCCATGGTCAACGTGCCAAGATCGAGCGTCTGGTCAGTGGTAACTGTTACGGTCATCGTCGGGAGGTAGTATCTCGCCATGTTGGGATTCTGGTTGTCTGGATTGATTGTTAGCTGATACGTTCCAGCGGTGACATTGGCCAAGAAGCGACCATCGCTATTTATACCGGTGCCCATGCCCTGGCCCTGGCCTTGTTGGAGATTGACGCCGCCGCCGCTCATCCAATTCCCATTTGGCAGTTTGACGCGCCCTTTAACGATCGCGTCAGTTTTCGTAACAGTGAGAGCGGCGTTTTTCGTTTCAGTCGTGTCATTGTCGGCGAATTGGACCAGCTCGCCTTGGCCATTATAGGTCCAATTGCAGACGCGCTGTTGCTGAGTCTCCTGATCCCAGCCGCAATTCGGTCTGATTTCCCAGGTGCCGCCGGACAAAAATATCTCGAATGTTCCATCAGCCCCGACCGAGGCGTTCTTGCCGCCGCCGCCACCTTGTTTATTGGCGTTGACTTCGGCGCCGGTCGTGACGAGCTGACCGGTGTTATATCTCACTGTGCCGGTAACTTTCTTTTTGGCAGCCTTGAGCTGTGCGTTTTTTGTCACCGTGGTGCCAGCGTATTGGAACTCGACCGGGTCAGGCGCAACATAATCGCCATAATCAGGGTTGAGCCAAATTTCCATAATGACCGTCCCAGTTGGGAACCCAGCGGCCGATACAGAATAAAACCCAAGCCGATCGGTATTGCCCTGGCCATTGAAGGAAAAATCGGCGGTATGGAAACCAACGCCGAGCTGTGCGGCCGGATCGTTGGAGGGGTCGGTGATCGTTCCTTTTACTGCGACTGGCGCGAAGAAGTATGGGTCGGACGGTGTGCTTGGCGGCTGCTCGCCCTCGGGTGGTGGTTCTTCACCATAGGCCTGACTGTTTGCGTAGACGCGGTAATGGCTCATTAATTGGCTGGGATTGCGGACACCGCTGATCACCAGAGTGTACGTTCCTGCAGTAAATGGTTCAGCGCGTACGCCGAAGCTTTGGTTATATTTTTCATATAGACCACCTGGCAAGCCTGAAACCAGCGTCGAGTTTTCAAAGCCAGGTTGGCACTGCGACCAGTCACCTTGGCAGTTACCGCTGCCTTCAAAGTTGAAGTTAATAAACCCGCCGGGAGACAAGGTCTGATCGAGGGTAAACGAGACGGTATAGTTGGTGGTAGCGCCAGCCGCCGTGCTCGTTGGCGTGAAGCTCACGCTACTGATTCGATCGTCGAGATCGATCGTTTCAGGCTGAATGATTCCAGCCGAGGCGACATGCGCGGCAAAAAAGAAAACGCACATCACCAGTGCGCTGCCGAACCCTAGCGCGATCTTTCTATTAACATTGAGGTTTTTCATGCTCTTTTCGTTAGTGTTTTAGTAGGGAGATATCCCCAAAACTGTTTTTATTGCGTTTATTGATATATAAAAAGCCACGAAACGTGGCTGTTGTTGTTAGAAACCGTAATTTCCTACCAAAAAAGATGAAATTTTTATTTTCCTCAATGTTTTCCACTCCAACATGAGGTAGCTTTATTAATTACCCTTTCATTATACCGGATTAGGGGAATATTGTCAAAAAGATGTCTACACCTCGATGATGACCGGCAAAATCATCGGCCGTCGCTCAGTCTTCTGGAAAAGAAATTGACCAACATCATCGCGGATTTTTTCACGAATATAGGTGTCGTTGAGGGATGATTTCGGTTCGCGGTCGTCGAGAATTGCCTTGACACGGTCACGGGTCTGATCAATCAGCTTCTGGTTCGCCTTCATATAAATGAAGCCACGCGAGATAATATCAGGTTGGCCGACCAAATGTCCCGTCTTTGCTTCAGCTGTGATGATCACAACCACCATGCCGTCGGAGGCGAGCTGGTTGCGGTCGCGCAGGACGACGCTGGAAACGTCGCCAACGCCCAGGCCGTCGACCATGACGTACTCAGAGGGGACCTTTTTATTCGTCAGTTTGCCGCCCTGTTTCGTAAACTCGATGATCTGGCCGTTGTCCGGGACGAATATCTTATTCTCATCGAAGCCCGCCTGCTTTGCGATCTTCGCGTGTATTCTGAGGAAGGAGTGATTTCCTTCGATCGGGATCAGGTATTGCGGGTTAACCAGCTTCAGCATCAGCTTTAAATCTTCCTGTTTGGCGTGGCCGCCGGCGTGAATGTCCATCATTTTATAATTGATCACCTCGGCGCCTTCGCGGTAGAGGGTGTCGACTAGCCGTTGGACTGAACGCTCATTGCCCGGGACGACTGAGGACGAGAAGATGATCGTGTCGCCTTTTTCGATCTGCGCCTTTTTGTGTTCCCGGTTGGCCAGGCGCATCAGCACGGCCTTGCCTTCACCTTGCGCGCCAGTGCACAAGATAATGAGTTTTTTACTGGGATAGCTTTTCATCTGATCATAGCTGATGAGCGTACCCGGCTTAATCTTCATATAGCCAAGCTGCTGGGCGATCTCGACGTTTGTGCGCATACTGTAGCCGTCGATGATAACATGCCGCCCGTACTGTTCGGCCAGCTGGATGATTTGTTGAATCCGTCCGAGCAACGAGGAAAACGTGGCAATGATCAATCGACCGGTGGCGGTGCGGAAAATATCTTCCATATTGCCGATGATCTCCTGCTCGCTGAACTGGTGGCCGGGCTGGGGCGCGTTGGTGCTGTCGGCGAGCATGACGAGGACGTTCTCTTCGTTTAATTTGGCGATTTTTGCAATGTCGACCGGTGTATCTCCGGAGGGCTGGAGGTCAATTTTGAAATCACCCGTATGGACGACTGGCCCGAGCGGTGTCCGGATGACCACGCCGAGCGAACCGGGAATATTATGACTGACGCCGAAAAACTCGACTTCAAAAACACCGAGCCGGAGTTTTGTTTCGCTGTCGACTGCCTGAAGGTCGAGCTTGCCGCCATTTTTATAGTCTTCTTGGCGCTTGGCGATGATGCCAAGCGTGAGGGGTGTGCCGAAAACAGGCGGACGGCCGAGTCGCGGGATAAGGTGGGGAATTGCCCCGATGTGGTCGTAATGCCCGTGGGTAATGATGACGCCCTTAACGAATTTTTCCTTGCCTTTGAGATAGCCGATATTCGGAATGATATAGTCAATTCCAGGCATGTCTTCCTCGGGGAATTGGAGTCCCATATCGACAATAAGGATGTCTTGTCTGTATTCGATCACGGTCATATTCCGGCCGACTTCCTCAACGCCGCCAATCGGGATAATCCGAAGACGATCCGTTTTCTGGGCTTGGGGTTGGGGAAAGGCGGATGAATGTTTTTTTCGTGAGCGTTTCTGATGTCGTGCCATCATAATCAATTCAAAATTAAAAATGTAAAATTCAAAGCTATGGATTATTAAATATTAATGCTTTGATTTATTATAGAGTTTTTTAATCAAACGAATACTTCTTTCAGTTCGGCGGCGGATTCATCGCGGAATCGGGTGTTCGCGTCCTTATCTTTGAAAAGAATCAACCGCGCCTGATGCGGGAACGGCAATCACCGGTGTTTCGGCGGGATGTAATCTATGCCAAAGGCTTATATTTCTGGTGCCGGGAAGAGGACTCGAACCTCCATGGGATTGCTCCCACACGGCTCTGAACCGTGCGTGTATACCAATTTCACCATCCCGGCGTACCGTGGTTATTTCCACTGACGCTTCGTCTTGATATACCAATCTTCGATGTTTGTAAAGCGATCAGCCGGAACAGTCAACTGCGTCAAATCAAAACCCTTCACCTTTTTATTTAAACCGTAGGTATAGGTTGGATTATAGAGGAAAAGCGCGGGCAGTTCGTCAGCTAGAATGTTTTGAAAATGGAGATACTTCATCCGGCGCTGTTCCGGATCGGTCGTCTTGCGTGCTTCTTCGAGCAGCTGGTCGACGCTTTTATTCACATAGACCGAAAGGTTCAGGCCCGGATCGCGGCCTTGGGAAGAGTGCCAGAAAGAATACGGATCCGGATCAGTACCGACAATCTCGCCGACGAGGAGCGCCTCGAAGTCGCGCGGTTTGATGACGAATTTTTCGATCCGGCTTGGATCGATGATCCGCAGCTCAACGCCGATCCCGACCTTTTGCCAATAGCCTTTGATCAGATTCGCCGTCGCGACAAAGTCGGGCTGGTCGATCGTGGTGAGGGCTAGCTGGAGCTCCTGGTCACCCTTTTTTCTGATGGTTGAACCTTCGGGCAGGGCCCAGCCGGCTTGGTCGAGAGTTTCAATCGCCTTGGCCGGGTCAAATTCGTATTTGCGAATTTCCGGATTATAGCCTAGAAAACCAGGCAGAATCGGTGCGTGGATTTGTTCACCCTCGCCTCCTAAGACCTGATCGATAATCTCCAGTTTGTTGATGGCGTAGGCCATGGCCTGCTTTATCTCGAGCGTCTTTAAGAGCTGGTTTTTTTGATTCAAGAAGATCGCCGTGTATTGAGGCAAATGAAGAAGATGGGCCTGAATGGTCTTATTCTTCTCAATCTTGTCTTTCGATTCTTTTGGAATATAACCGACGCCCTCGACGTTTTTCTTTTCACCGGCTTGAACGAGGCTGTCGAGATTTGCGAAAAATTTGAAAGTAATTAATTCCACGTAGGGCGGCCGGCGATAAAAGCTAGCGTTTCGCTCCAGGGTGTAGGATTTAATCGAGCCAGAGCGGTCTTTTTTCAACGATTTAAATCGATACGGGCCAGTCCCGACCGGCTTCAAGTTTGCTTCGGCGAGATGAAAGGATTGGGGTGGAATATCGCTCCAGATGTGCGCCGGCAATATGCCAAACGTCAGGGAGCTTAAGAACGGCGCGAACGGTTCTTTCAGCGTCAGAACAATAGTTGTTTCGTCCGGCGCTTCGGCCGTGACGCCGCGGAGATTTCCGGCCAGCGGGCTTTTGATCTCTGAATTTTGGATATCGTCAATTGTCAGGAGCACATCTTCAGAGCTGAGTGGCTGACCGTCGTGCCACTTCACGTCGGCGCGAAGCTTAATCGTATAGGTCTTTTGATCCTCGCTGATGGTATAACTTTCAGCCAGATCGGGTACGATCGTGCGGTCACGGTCGTATCGAAACAGGCCCGAGTAGACCAGCCGGGAAATATCTAGATCAACGTCATTTGACTGAGCAAGCACTGGATTTATATAGGCGGGATTTCCAACTAAACCCTCGGTATATTCTCCGCCAACGATCGGCACTGGTTTTGTTTGGTGCAGATACAAACGGGTGCCGAGCGTTCCGAGCGCGACGAGGAAAACAACAACACAAGAAAAGAACAGCCACCTCTCCGTTCGTGAGAGCACTTTTGGTAAGCGCATCAATTGACCGGCGGAGGGAAGCCGATGATCAGGGTTTGACCATGACTGCTGCCGGCCAAAGGGTAGTCGGAGCCCGTGGAAGCGCTCGCGGCGGAATAGATTTTTGAACCAGTCAGAAAAACGTGCCACCCGAAAGGTTTAGCAGGTTAGGTGTTTAGGCCAAGAGAATATTCGCGACGGCTACGCCTAAGAAGAGGATAGCCACCACGATCGTAAATACAAAGAGATACCGTTCGACGCCCCGGCGGGTTTCGAAGACGTTACCTTCGCCGCCGAATACGCCGCCCAAACCCGAACCACGCTGCTGCAGCAAAATGGCTGCGGTCAGCAGGACGGCGAGGACGATCAGGGCGATATTGAAATAAAATTGCATAGTAATTATTACTGAAAAAAGCCAAGGCTGGCTGCTCTAGAGAGTATCACGAGCGGTAACATTTGTCAATCTTGGCGTCGGGATTTTCGGATGATCAGGCGCTGCAGCTCCCGGACGCTCCGGCCGCTGACCTTCATCGGCGGATTCTTCTTTTTTTCACGCCGGCTGGCGCGGCGTTCAAGTTTTTTTTCAATTCTCTCGATTGGATCAGGCATGGCGTTGACAAAAGATGAATGATATGATAGTATGCGCAGTTGTTGAGTTCGGTGTTCGCACGAGACTCAGGGAAGAACCGAAAGGGGGAACAGGATGTTCATGGGACCTTTCAGAAGCAGGGTCGGCGACTGGCGGACCAGCGGCCTCGTCGTCGTCGCGGTGATCACGCTCGTTCTGGGCGGGTTTCTGAACTGGTGGCTACACCCGCGTGTGGTCACTCACGTCGTTTACCAGTGGACGGATGCTTTTGCGCCGGAGCTGGGTCGGAGTTACGATCTCGAATCGGCGCCACGGCTAGTGGAGGTATTCAACAGCCAGTTGACGACCGAAGGTGAGCTCGGCGTGAGCGTTGAGCTGAACCTGCCTCAGCAGGCCGATCCGCTCATGCGTTGGTACCCGCGGCTGGTCTACCCGCGCAACGAGGTCATCTGGGTTGACCAGTTACCACCCAAATCGGCGGTATTTGTCCAGGCTGGTGACGGTTCGATCAAGCTGCTGCTCAGCGCGCCCCGGCCGGATACGCGACTGCCGGACCGCACGTTCGCGCAGTTCTGCTCGGTTGCTCAATAGCCGTTCTGCGCCTCGACCCGCTCTTTCATCATCCGGGACGCCCCAAAAAGCGTCCTTTTCATTTAGCCGAGCACGTCTTTTATAGCGCGGGCGACTTTTGATCCAACTTCTGTTGACAGGGCGCGTTCTGAAGCCTGACGGATACCGTCGACCGAGCCGAACACACGGAGTAACTTCTTCTTTGTTTTTGGACCAATACCTGGAATATCGTCGAGTTGCGACGTGATCGTTTTTTTCCGATGAGTTTTTCGATAAAAGCCGATGGCAAACCGATGGGCTTCGTCCCGCATTCTTTGCACCAGATAGAGAGCGGGCGAATCAGGCGGCAGAATAACCGGGTTTTGTTTGCCGGGCAAATAAAGTTCTTCATTGCGTTTGGCTAGGGCGGCGAGAGGAATGTTTAGACTATGTTCGGCGGGGACGCCTCGCGCTCTATTGAGTTTGGCGAGGACGCCTCGCGCGACGTTAAGCTGTCCTTTTCCGCCATCGAGGATGATCAAATCGGGCTTTGGCCAGGCGCCCGGACGGGTGGTATCGAGATGGCCAAAACGCCGACGCAGCACCTCGGCGAGCATGGCCGGATCATTTGCGCCGGGCACGGTTTTGATTATAAATTTTCGGTAGTCGGTTTTCTTCGGCCGGCCGGCTTCAAAAACCACCATTGAACCGACCGCATTCACGCCCTGGATATTTGAGATATCGTAGGTTTCGATCCGGCGCGGAAATTCCGGCAAGCGCAGGTATTTCATCAGATCAGCCAGTGCTTGGTCGAGCTGTGTCTGGCTGGCTTCGTCCTCGGCTCGGCTTTTGGCCAAGGCGTCCCGAGCGTTTTCTTCTCCAAGTTTGAGGAGCTGTGCGAGTTTGCCGCGCTGAGCGGTTTTTATCCGTATCCGCAAGAGCGTTGCGATGCGCGTTTGATTTTCGGGCAGCTCGCGAACATAGAGGCATTTCGGGTGGTCGGTCGATTGGGCATAATACTGTTCGATAAAACTGGCCAAGAGAGCCGGGTTTTCCTGCGCCTGGATATTCTTCAAAATAAAATGGTTCCGGTTAATTAATTTTCCGCCGCGGAAGGAAAAAACATTCACGCTCGCCAGGGCGTGCTCACGGATCAGGCTGATCAGATCAAGATTCTCCGTCGTTGGCAAAATCATTTTTTGGCGCTCGGTCACGCGTTCGATGGCGGCCACTCGATCTCTCGCCTCAGCCGCTTTTTCATAATCCAGGTTTTCCGAGGCCGTGGCCATATGTCGGCGCAGGTCGGCCAGGACCTCATCGCTCTGACCCTCGAAGAAGTGGATAAACTCACGGACGACTTCCTGATATTCGCGCTGGCTGGTCGGCGAGGTGGCGTGGCCGGCGCAGCGGTGGAGGCGATATTCGAAACACGGCTCCTCCGGTTTATTTTTGCAGGTTTTAACCGGGAATATTTTTTTCAAATGCTTCAGGGTCAGACGGACGTTTTTCGCCGACGTATACGGTCCGAAGAAACGCGCTTTTTCCTTGGTGAGCCGACGGACCAGAGAAACCGACGGATAGTCCTCAGCCAGATTGATTTTGATATAGACAAAATATTTATCATCCCGCATGACGATGTTATAGGGCGGGTGATAGCGCTTGATCAGTGTTGTTTCGAGGAAGAGCGCCTCGGTCTCGGAATCAACGATGATATACTCGAGGTCGGCGATCTGGGAGACCATGATCTTTTTCGAGGCCTCGAGCGTGGCGGACGGCTGGAAATACGACCCGACGCGATTTTTTAAGCTGATCGCTTTACCCACATACAAAACCGATCCCTTGGCGTTTTTAAAGATATAAACGCCGGGTTTGGCAGGGAGAGTACGAACTTTTTTTATCACGTCGGCCATACATGTATTATACCACTGGGGCAAAAAGAAAACCCCGCATAGCCACGCGCGGGGCAAGAAGGAGCAAATCCGGCTTACCGTTGTCAGGTGTTGCCGGCTGCCTGATTGGTTGCCATCGGAAGGACGCCGACCGAGCCGACCTTGTTGGTATCAGGGTCGTTCTCTGGCGGATCGTGGTGTTGGCAGCGAATCAGATGCTGTTCGTATCGTTCGGCGCGGATGTCGCGGCCGCAATGATCACGGGGGATGCAACACGTCGGCCACTGACACGTGCCAAGGTCCGGGTGTTGGCAGACATCTGAATCGCTGGTGCCCAAATCCAACCTCCGTGTTTCTGGATAGGATCCATGTACGTGAACGGGAAAAACGCATGTAACGAGCAGTATATAAACAATCAGATGCCACAGGCAAATGTGATGAAATATGAGGAAAATAGAGGTAAAATATATATTTTGGCTAATATTAAGAAAGTACCAGCTTTTAGGTCTTGACAATAGCGACAAAATGCGCTATTATGCCTAGTTATTAGATGGAGAGGGGTCTTTTCATGGAGTAATTAGAGCGCTGGGTTGTACTGGATAACGGGTATCCAATGTATCCCAGCGCTTTGATTCATCTAGAATCAAGGAGCAATCAACCGCGCGATGTCTTCATTGCGCATGCACCTTCCACTATAAAAACCCAGTTATTTCACCGCTTCACGAGAAGCATCTACCATACAGGAATGTCACGGCTTTCGAGCCACGGTCCAACCACGGATACGAAACAGGGGGTGTTCAGATGCCACAGATTTCGTCAAAGGGAATCGTCCAGGGTAACTTTCCGCTGGAAGAGGTGTGGGTGAGGTTCTACACGCGCGCTCCGGAGGGGACGGCCATTCGCGACGGTCAGTACGACGATGCAGTCGCGGCGGCCAGGCACAGGGCTAAGGCCACCGCTTTGGGAGTCGACTCCGAACGGATGGGGCGCGGCAAGGACGACTCGGGCAGCCAGCTCAAGGATGTCCGGATGACCTCGATCGAGCTGCTCATCGCCGATCTGCGGGGCCTCGGGTACCGCCTGATCGACGCGTTCCAGAAGACGACCCCTCGCGCGGGCGGCGGTCCGGACATGGGCGTGGTCACGTTCGTCTTCAGCAATGAGGGCGACGAGATCACTCTGTCGCCGGTGGACGCGATCTGGTTCGCGCGTCGGATCACTCTGACGCACGAGAAGGTCACGATCTGGGCCAACGCTCAGACTCGGCCTGGCTCGGAGGAGTTTACCTGGCGGCGCGACACCATCAACGCTCGCGGCGCCAGGCCCGATCAGCCGCCCCGCCTCAAGTCGCGGATGCTGGCCGTCGGCGAGTACTCGCACGACGAGCAGTAGCCGCGCTACGACTTCAACCCAACTGGGTTTCGCACATCGTAGACCTCGCTAGGTTCTACGCAACGCTTCATGGCCGGCCTTCCTTCGGGAATGTGCCGGCCTTCAACTTTTTTATAATAATAACGTAGGCGAGCGTTAACGCTCGCCTACGGATGGTATTATTCCTCGACCGTGTTTGTTTCGGCCGCTACGCCGCTCAGGTCCAGCCGTGAGAGCATGTATTTGCCGAGCACGTCTTTAACCGGTTTGATCGAGCCGAGGCCGACGAGTGCCAAAGTATCTTGTTCATCCGTTTTCACCCAGCTCGGCACAGTCTGGCCGGAAACAAGGTCGAAGAAATGCATCAGGAAGGTGGTGGCATAAACGCCTTTCGGAAGGGTGAAGCTTAGTATCACGCCCTCAGGCGTTATCCGCGAGGCGTGAATATTTGGTTTAATGATTGTAGCCACGTTCCGTTTGGCCGGTCGGATAAACGGGAAAGGTTTAATATGTTGAAGAAAGTTTTCGGTTTGATCCGCTTGCAAATACGAGGCATACGGTTGGTGGTCGGCCGGGTCAGCGCTTAACAGCAGGGGCAATGTTTCGGGCAGCGGTTCACCATTTATTGTGGCGTCGGATAGTTTCTTGTTGAAGAGATAGCTGACGTAGGCATAGACCCAGAGCCGCACATGCTCGGAAATGCACGCCAGCGCGCCGATCGGATCGTCCGGGCGCTGTTTTAGATATTCCAGGACTTTAAGCTCGTTTCGGAACGAATACGGGAAACGTTGGAATTCGGCCAGCATGGCCCGGCCATTCTCGAACAGTGTCTGGACTTTTTTGCGCACCGCCTGGAAATACGGCGGCTCGGACTCGTTCGTGCCGGCTAGGTACATCCGCAGCGCTTCAACATATTTCCCTTGCATGACCAGCCGGCCGAATTGATGGACGGAAAAGCGGCTGCCGAATCGCTGGACGCCATAGTAGTTTAAAAACCCCTTGGTGCGATATTCCTCTAGTCGCTGGTCTAACCATTTTTGCTCGACCGGTTTTTCGGTCCGGACAAAGATGGTGAAACGGTTGCCGAAGAGTTCACCGACATTAACCACGCCCTTGCCATAGGAAAAGTTCTTCAGGTACAGCCCCGGTATTGAATGGCTGGTCAGTTCTTCGTATTTCACGTTTCGAAGGCTGATCCGCTGGCTGGTGACGGCAACGGCGTCTTTGATGCCAGCGTGCCCGACCCGTTTTGGCTCCAGCTGCAACGTTTCACACAACCGTTGGATGGCCTCAAGCGTGAACACGCCGACTTTGATCAAATCAAAAAAAAGCGTTCGTTGATCGGTGGCGTCGGAAGGCGGCGCGGGCGCTTCGGGGATAACCGTTCTCACCGTCCCGTCGAGCGCCACTTCCTCGACGATAAAATCTTGAAGATAGAGACGATAATAGCCGCGCACGCGATCGGCCGGCAAGGCGGTGATGCCAATGTGTTCGAGGATGCGCCGGGGATTGAGCTTTTCGTCATATTGAAACCACTCCGGTTTTTCGCGGCGGAGCTGGTCAATGTATTGGCGCTCTTGTTCCCAGAGTTCGTGGGAAGAGGTATGCGTCATATCAGCTTGAGCGTATAAAGGGCGGGCGGTTTTGTCAAACGTGGCGTTTTGACATGGGTAACAAACGGTGGTATGACGGCAGTAGTACGGATCGAAGAGCGTCGGCTCGTCGAAGGAGGTGAGATGCGTATGCCCCAGTCATTGATCCAGTTATGGGATGCGACCTGGCAAATGGTCTGTCACGGGCTGTATGCCGGTTTGATGCTCGGTCTGTTCGTCGCGGCGGTGGCTCTGACAAGCCTCTTGCCGAGCCCACGTCGGTCGGCGAGTAACGAGGCCTGGCAATGGGATCCGCCGCATTAGCGGTGACGGAGAATCATGAAACAAGCGCTCATTCGTGGGTCTTCAAAAGACCCTTTTTGTATACCTGGACAATCAGGACTTAGGGACTTGTCAGACTTGACAGGCGGGTGTATACTGTCTCTCAGTTATTTTTCAGAAAGAATATGGCCGATAAAATCACAATCAAGGGCGCCCGCGTCCATAATTTAAAGAATATCAGCCTGGAAATACCCCGAGACAAACTGGTGGTTATCACCGGCATCTCCGGCTCGGGAAAATCGTCGTTGGCTTTTGATACGATTTACGCCGAGGGGCAACGTCGCTACGTCGAATCACTTTCGGCGTATGCCCGCCAGTTTTTAGGTTTGATGGACAAGCCGGACGTGGATCAAATTGACGGTTTGTCGCCAGCCATTTCGATTGATCAAAAATCAACCTCGCATAACCCGCGTTCGACCGTTGGTACGGTAACTGAGGTGTATGATTATCTCCGGCTGCTCTTTGCCCGGATCGGAATCCCGCATTGTCCGAAGTGCGGCCGCGAAGTCTCGCGTCAGACCGTCGATCAGATTGTTGAACGGCTTTTGGATTTGCCAAACGGAACGAAAATCCACCTTCTCGCCTCGTTGATCAGGGATCAGAAGGGCGAGCATAAAAACGTGCTCGAAAAAATCCGCCGCGCCGGCTACGTCCGCATCCGTTTCGATAGCCTCATCTACACGCTCGAGGAAGCGGCTGAGCTGGTGGTTGATAAAAACAAGAAACATACGCTCGAAGTATTAGTTGATCGCTTGGAGATATCGGATGACATGCGAAAGAAAGCGGCGCGCAAGGAAGCGCAAACAGCTGATCGAACACGCCTGGTTGAGTCAGTCGAAACGGCGCTTGATCTCGGTAGCGGAGTGATCTATATCCAGGTTGAGGGCAAAGACGAAGACCTGATCTTCAGCCAGCACTTTGCCTGCACCAAGTGCGATATCAGTTTGCCGGAAATCGAGCCGCGCAGCTTCTCATTCAATAATCCCCACGGCGCCTGTCCTGATTGCACCGGTCTTGGCACCAAGCTCGAAATTGACGCCAATTTAATCATTCCCAATAAAAAGCTGACCCTGGCTGAAGGTGCGGTCCGACCGTGGTCGCGGACCTCGGCCAACCAAACCTGGTATTTTCGGGTGCTTGAAGCGGTGGCGAAAGCGCACGATTTTTCTGTCAATGTGCCGATCGAAAAATTGACGAAGGAACAGCTGAAAATCGTGCTCTATGGTACCGGCGGCCAGACCTACGACGTGAACAACGAATTCGCGGGTGGAAAAGTGCGCGAACTCTGGACGACCTTCGAAGGCGTTATCCCGAACCTGGAGCGGCGGTATAAGGAAACCGATTCTGATTACATCCGTTCGGAAATCGAGCGGTATATGCGCATCTATCCCTGCCCGACTTGCCAGGGGAAACGCTTGAAACCGACTGCTCTGGCGGTAACCGTCGGCGGGAAGTCAATTGACAAGGTTGTCGCGTTGACGATCGACCAAACAATGGAATATTTTGACGGTCTGACGGTGAAGAAAGGCAATCCGGCGGTACTCTCCGAACGCCATCAATTCATCGCCCGGCAGATTATTAAGGAAATCAAAAGCCGCTTGCTTTTCCTCCACAATGTTGGTCTTGATTACCTGACCATTGATCGGGCGGCGGCCACTCTTGCCGGCGGCGAAGCCCAGCGGATTCGGCTGGCCACCCAAATCGGCTCGAGCCTGACAGGTGTGATCTATATCCTTGACGAACCGTCGATCGGCTTGCATCAGCGCGACAACGATAAATTAATTGATACGCTCAAGCGCCTGCGTGACCTGGGAAATACCGTGATTGTCGTCGAGCACGACGAGAATACGATCCGGACGGCTGATCATGTCGTTGACGTCGGTCCCGGCGCCGGCGAACACGGTGGCGAGATCGTCGCGCAAGGGACGCCCGCTCAGATCATGAAGCATCCAAAGTCATTGACCGGCAAATATCTCTCGGGCACGCTTTCAATCGACCCACCGAAGAAATATCGGTCGGGGAACGGCAAAACGTTAAAAGTAATCGGCGCCGAGGAATTTAATCTGAAAAAAGTCGATTTAACGATCCCGCTCGGAAAATTTGTTTGTGTCACCGGCGTCTCCGGTTCGGGCAAGTCGACCCTAGTGACAGAAATCCTGGCGCGGGCGCTTTCGCAGTATTTCTATCGCTCAAAGGAACTGCCGGGCAAGCACAAGGAAATTCAAGGCCTCGAACATCTTGATAAGGTGATCAATATCGACCAGTCGCCGATCGGCCGGACGCCGCGCTCGAACGCCGCCACCTACACTGGCGTCTTCACCTATATCCGCGACCTTTTTACCCAGATTCCTGAGGCAAAAATCCGCGGCTACAAGGCCGGCCGATTTAGTTTCAATGTGAAAGGCGGACGGTGCGAGAATTGCCAAGGCGAAGGCTACACCCGGATCGAAATGCAGTTTTTGCCGGACGTGTATGTTGAATGCGAAGAATGCCACGGACAGCGCTATAACCAGGCGGCGCTTGAAATTCATTATAAAGGCAAGAACATCGCCGATATTCTTGACTTGACGGTTGAGGAAGGCTATAAATTTTTCGAAAACATTCCGGCCATCCGCCAAAAACTTCAAACCCTGATTGATGTCGGTTTGGGTTACATCCATCTCGGTCAATCAGCCACGACCTTGTCCGGCGGCGAAGCTCAGCGGATCAAATTGGCGACCGAGCTTTCCCGGCGGGCCACGGGTCGAACGCTCTATATTCTGGACGAGCCGACGACCGGTTTGCACTTCGAAGACGTCAAGCGTCTGCTCCACGTTTTGAACAAGCTGGTTGACAAAGGCAATACCGTCCTTATTATTGAGCACAATTTGGACGTCATCAAATCCGTTGACTGGATTGTTGACCTCGGTCCTGAGGGCGGAGACAAAGGGGGAGAAATTATCGCCGAAGGTACACCGCATGAAGTGGCTAAGGAAAAAAAGTCATACACCGGGCAATATCTGAAAAAAGTGTTCGAGATAAAGTAACGAACGGAAAAGGCGGCGCGAGCCGTTTTTTGCGTATGTGAAAAGACTTCCGCGTTTCCGCAGAAGTCGGCGTTACAGGTACGAGACGGTGGCGACAATGACGCCGAGCAGCAGACCCGCAATGACCTGCGGGTAGGTGTGCCCGAGCAGTGTTTTCATGGTTTGTGGGCGGTAATCGGCACGGAGCAGGTGTTGGAGATCCAGCACAAGCTGATTGAGGAGCTCGGCTTGTTGGCCAGCCGCTCGGCGAAGGTTTGCCGCGTCGTACATGACGATGTAACTGAAGACAACGGTCATGGCGAAAAACGTGCTGCCCCAGCCCAGGTCATGGCCGACACAGATGGTCAGCGCCGAAACGGCGGTCGTGTGTGCGGAGGGCATGCCGCCGGTATCGAGTAGCTTTGTCAGGTCCCAGCGGTGTTCGGTGGAAAGGCAGAGGACGACCTTCAGGCATTGCGCGGCCAGGCTGGCGATTGCGACTGTCAAAAGAACGTGGTTGTGAAATAGTTCACCCATTGCAGCTCCTTTTCGGTAGCGTCTTACGAACGCTGGAATTCCATCAGTCTCTATCTATATTCTGGCATCATGCGCCGGTTCAAGAGCGCGGGAAGACTATGACGTTGGGCAGTGGCACAATACTCTATTGCGGCGAGTATTTCAAGGGGTGGCTGAAGATTGCTTTTCTGAAATAAAACCGCCATAATGGAGGCATGACACCGCCCGGCGAATTAGCGAAATCAATCTTGTCTGAACTGGCGTATTTTGATATTTTTGAGCATCCGTTAACGCCGATCGAACTCTGGCGGTATGCCAGCCCACGGACGGCTACTCTCGCCGAGGTTATCACCGAACTTGCGCAAAGCGATTGGTTACGCGAACGAATTGATCAGAAATGGGGTATGTATTTCCTGCGCGGCCGCGATCATGTCGTCGAGCTCCGCATGGTTCGGTACCGCGAGTCTGAAGCAAAGTATTTGAAAGCGCTGCGTTTTGCCAATCGCCTGGCGACCTTTCCGTTCATTCGGATGATTGCCGTCTGCAACTCGTTGGCGTACAGCAATTCTCGCTCCGACGGGGACATTGATCTGTTTTTTATCGCTGCGCCCGGTCGGATCTGGACCACCCGGTGGCACGTGACCGGCTATCTGAAAGTGTTGGGCGAACGACCGACACGCCAGGTGACGCGGGACAAGATTTGCGCCAGTTTCTTTATCGCGCCGGAAGCGTTTGATCTTCGAACCATGAAAATATCCCGGTCCGATATCTATCTGGCACATTGGGTCAAGCAACTTGTGCCGATTTACGATTCAGCTGATTGGTACGAAAAATTCATGGCGGCAAACGTCTGGGTGGAGGAGTATTTTCCGCACGGCTATCCAATCCAGCCAGCCCTGACGCGCCGCATCGCTTCGTCTCGCGCACGTGTGGCGATGCAAAAAACATTTGAAACCGTCTATCGAGGCGTGGTCGGTGATGCGTTTGAGAAAATGTATGAGCGGATCCAGCGCCGCCTGTTGCCGAACGATCTTCGCCGCTTGGCCGGTCAAGACACGCGCGTGGTGATGACGCCGACGATGCTGAAATTTCACGAAAACGACCGGCGCGCCAGGTACCAAGAACGCTGGCTTGAGAAATGCAAGGAGTTGGGCGTATGAAAAAACTTTGGCACCATCTGCCGGCCGTTGGGCTCTACCTCTACGTCTTTCTTTTGCCGTGGCAGACGCGGCTGATTGTCCGGCAAGGATATCTAAATGGTGGAAATTGGGAATATGGTTCAGCCAGTTTATACGGCACCGAAATTCTCCTGCTGGCGGTGGTCATCGTCGAGTTGTTTCACCGGCGGAAAAAAGCATCGGCCAAGCGGCTTGGGTATGATATTGCGCTGATTGCTTTCTTGGTGATCGCCGGACTGTCATTTCTCTTTTCGATAAAACAGGAACTGACCCTGGCAGCGTTGATCAAGCTGCTCGAAGGTATTTGTCTGATTTGGCTCGTTACCCGAATTCCGTTTTCCTGGCGCTGGCTGGCGCAGTCCTGGGTGGCCGGGGCGCTTGTGCAGGCTGGTTTCGGTATCTGGCAATTCTTTAGCCAGCAGACGATCGTCAATAAATGGCTTGGCTTGGCCGCTCATGATCCAGCTCAGCTCGGCACGTTTGTGATTGAAACCGGCGGTGAACGGTTTTTGCGGGCCTATGGCGCGCTTCCGCATCCGAATATGCTCGCCGCCTGGTTGGGGTTGGCGATATTTCTCATTTTTGGTCTGTATTTTGACCTCTATCGGCGGATCTACCACTGGTTTGCCGCACTCCACCCGTCTCAACAAAAGAAATTCTGGTCGGCGACCGGCAATCAAGCGATCAAATTCTCGCTCGAAATTATCTGGTATCTTGTTTGCCTGGGCGTGTTGACGATTGGCTTACTGCTGACGTTTTCACGCGGGGCGTGGCTCGCCTGCCTGATCGGTATTGGCGTGATGGCGATTATCACTGTCGTAAAGAATGACGCAAAAAAATTCTTAGCGCTAGTCAAACTCGTCATTGTCATCGGCGTCGTGGCCGCGGCGACCGTGGCCATTATGCCACAGCCGTTTTTCACGCGCTTCCAGCCCGAGAGCCGGCTTGAAAAGATTTCGATCGATACGCGGCTGACCTATCAAGACCAAGCCCTGACCCTGCTAAAAAAATATTGGATCGTCGGCACCGGCCTGGGGACGTACACCCAGGCGGTCCACGACAAAATAGACAACAGTCTCAAGACCTGGGATTACCAGCCGGTGCATAATATCTATTTATTGATCGCCGTCGAGACAAGCGTTATCGGATTGATTGTTTTCGGCTTTTTACTCTTTGAGGTCTTTCGTGAAACCGTGCGGCGGCTGAAAAAAAGCAAGGTCATTGATCGCTGGCTTGTTGTGATCATCGGACAAATCGTGTTTGTGGTCGTGATGGGCTGGGTTGACCATTTTTGGTGGACACTGGCCTTTGGCGTCTGGGCCTGGTGGCTGATCTTCGGTTTGTGGCGGAGAGAAGTAGCCGTAAAGCAATAATTTTACTGTTCAGCAAATATATCCATATTTAAAGGGCGAGGACGGTCAGCAGGAGAGCGCCTAAAACGAGCGGGGAAGCGGCCTTGACGTGTTCCTTTTTTTTGCTAAAATAAAGAAACGGAATTAGCACTCGAATTTATGGAGTGCTAATATTCGAGAAAAATAGGCTAATTTAAGGTTAATTTATCCACAAAGGAGAAATGTATGAAGCTGAAACCATTAGGCGATCGCGTGATCGTCAAACCTCTCAAAGACGAAGAGGTGACGAAATCCGGCATCGTGTTGCCCGACACGGTTGAAAAAGAGAAGAAAGAACAGGGCGAAATCATAAGCATCGGCAACGGCGAGAAGATTGCCAAACTCGGTCTTACGGTCGGCGATAAGGTCCTCTTCGGAAAGTATTCCGGTGAAGACGTAAAGGTCGGCGAGGTTGAGTACAAGGTACTCAAAGAGGAAGACGTCTTAGCCGTCATGGAATAATTCGAATATTAATTCAAGGAGAAACATATGCCGAAACAACTCAAGTATGACGAGGAAGCGCGCGAAGCCCTCCGGCGCGGCGCGAACAAGCTGGCCAACGCCGTGAAAGTGACGCTCGGTCCGAAAGGCCGTAATGTCGTCTTAGACAAGGGTTTTGACTCGCCGACAATTACCAACGACGGCGTGACGATTGCCAAAGAGATTGAACTGAAGGACAAATTTGAAAACATGGGCGCCGAACTGATCAAGGAGGTGGCGTCGAAAACAAACGACGTCGCCGGCGACGGCACCACGACCGCGACCGTCCTCGCCCAAAGCATTGTCAATGAAGGTTTGAAAAACGTTACTGCCGGTTCTGATCCGATGGCGATCAAACGCGGCATCGAAAAATCAGTCGACCTCGTGGTCCAAGAGCTGAAGAAGCTGTCGAAACACGTTTCGAGCCAGGCTGAGATCGCCCAAGTGGCATCCATCTCCGCCAACGACAAAGATATTGGCAAGGTGATTGCCGAAGCGATGGATCACGTCGGCAAAGACGGCGTCATTACGGTCGAGGAATCACAGTCGTTTGGCTTGATTAAAGAATTTGTCGAGGGTATGCAGTTCGACAAAGGCTACGTCTCGCATTACATGGTGACAAACACCGAGCGTATGGAAGCGGTTTATAACGATCCGTATATACTGATCACGGACAAGAAAATATCGGCCCTAAACGAAATTCTGCCCCTGCTCGAAAAACTTGCCCAAAGCGGCAAAAAAGAGCTCGTGGTCGTGGCTGAAGACATTGAGGGCGAAGCGCTCGCCACGTTCGTGGTTAATAAAATCCGCGGCACCTTTAACGTGCTCGGCGTCAAAGCGCCCGGCTTCGGTGATCGCCGGAAGGAAATGCTTCAGGACATGGCGATCCTGACCGGCGGCAAAGTAATCTCCGAAGACGTCGGTCTAAAGCTTGAGAACGCCCAGATCGAAATGCTCGGCCAGGCGCGCAAGATTATCGCGACAAAAGAGAATACGACAATCGTCGAGGGCAAGGGCAACGACGCTGATATTAAAGCGCGAATCGAGCAGATCAAGACGGAGATGAAAGAATCAACCTCGGATTTTGATAAAGAGAAACTTCAAGAACGTCTGGCGAAGCTTTCCGGCGGTGTGGCCGTCCTGAAAGTCGGTGCTGCGACTGAAACTGAACTCAAGGAAAAGAAACACCGGATTGAAGATGCGGTCTCAGCTACGCGCGCGGCCGTGGAAGAAGGCGTGGTGGTTGGTGGCGGCGTCGCCTTCCTCCGCACCTTGTCGGCGCTTGAGAAGAACCAGCTCGACGGCGATGAAGACATCGGCCGGCGCATCTTGCTCCGCTCGCTGGAAGAGCCGATCCGCCAAATCGTGAAAAACTGCGGCAAAGAATCGTCCGTCGTTGTTGAAGAGGTGAAGAAATTGAAAGGAAACGGTGGCTATAACGCCGCGCTCGATAAATATGAAGATTTGGTAGAAGCGGGTATCCTCGATCCGACAAAAGTGACGCGCTCGGCGCTGCAGCACGCGGCTTCGATTGCCGCCATGATCCTGACAACCGAAACGCTGGTCACAGATTTGCCGGAGGAAAAAGAGAAGATGCCGCCGATGCCCGGCGGTATGCCAGGAATGAGTGGTATGGGCGACATGGACTATTAAAAAGCAACACGATATACGAAAAACGGGCAGCCAGCCCGTTTTTCGTTAGCCGAGATCCGTTGGAAGAGACATTGCTTGCCAATACGTGCCACGCCGTCCTTGCCTTTTTAATAAAAATAGTGTATAATATACTAAGTTCAAAGACAAAGACTAACAAAAACAACAGAAATGACACACCAACACCAATTTTTACAACCCGAATTAAAGCTATTACCCGCGCCGAAGCAATCAGAGGCTGAGGCGGTATTGGCCGGTAAGCCGCTGAGCGACTATTTGCGATTAATCATGAAGCCGGTGCTGGTGGCGCTCGCCTTGCTCATGGCCTCGGAGTTTACCGACGTCTTTCCGTATTTCAATCTCGTGATCATGGCCAGTTTGTTTGCCTATCTGGGACTGGCCGCTCGGAATCGGACCTTTCATACGGAGGCGAGCATTATTGCCGGTGGTTTCGCCGGCGGCGTGCTCGGTCTCGTCTACGCATTCTTCCGTTTCATGGTCCACTTGAAATTTCCCATGTTTTTTCAGATGATTACCGAGCCGGTCACGCTGGCTGTTCTGGGGATGTTCTTAACCGGCCTGGTGGGCTGGCTAGCAACTGAAAGTGCGGTGAGTCTGCGTCAGGTGTTTATAAAAAAATAATAACTATCATTTCTTCGGAGGAATACGCCTCAAGAAGAAAACTAAAAAAGGAGAACATTTTATGCCAAACGGTAAACCGACAATGTCTCAAGACGACAAGCTCATGGGAGCGCTCTCGTATCTTTGGATATTGAGCGTCGTTATGCTGATTGTTAAGAAAGAAAGTCCCTTTGTAAAATTTCACGCCACCCAGGGCCTCATCCTTTTCGTGGTATCAATCATCTTCTGGTTCATTCCGATTGTCGGCTGGATTTTAAACATCGGTGTCGTTATCCTTGTGATCATCGGTTTCTTAAAGGCGCTGTCCGGCGAGCAGTGGGAAATGCCGGTCATTGGTCTCTTGGCCAAAAAAATCAAACTTTAATATCATGTGACGACATAAAGACAGCTCTTCCTGACAACTTCGGGAAGAGCCTCTTTATACGCACTTACAAGTTGTTGTTAAAAAAATATGCCTACAAAAAACAAGAAACTTGTTCTCTGGTTTAAAGAACTTCGAAAAACCGATGTCGGTTTAGTCGGCGGCAAGAACGCCAGCCTCGGCGAAATGTATCGTTTTCTCGTGCCGAAAGGCGTGATCGTGCCGAACGGATTTGCGATTACCGCCTCGGCCTATCAATATTTTCTGAAAGAAGCCGGTATCAAAAAAAAGATCCAGCAGATTCTCAAGGAAACAAAAATTCATAATATTACCAGCCTTATGGCCGGCGGCCGGAGAATTCGCGAAACAATTCTCAAGGCCCAGTTTCCGGCCAAGCTTGATGCTCAGATCATTGAGGCGTATCGGAAGCTCGAAAAAGAATTCGGGAAAAATTGCGACGTCGCGGTTCGGTCGTCAGCCACGGCCGAGGATCTGCCGGATGCCTCTTTTGCCGGTCAGCAGGAGACCTATCTCAATATTCGCGGGCCAAAGCAACTCCTCGAGGCGTGTAAAAAGTGTTTTGCCTCGTTGTTTACGAATCGGGCGATCTCCTATCGTGCCGACAAGCATTTCGACCATTTTAAAATTTCTCTTTCAATCGGCGTACAGAAAATGATCCGATCCGACCTCGCCGCCTCGGGCGTTATGTTTACGCTTGATACCGAGAGCGGCTTCAAAGATGTCGTGCTCATCAACGGCTCGTACGGTCTCGGCGAAAATATCGTTCAGGGCAAGGTAACGCCGGATGAATTCACGATTTTTAAACCAACCCTCGCCCAAGGGTACAAAGCAATCATCTCGCGTCGCCTCGGTCAAAAGTCTCCGAAGATGATTTACAGCAGGAATCCAGCGAAACCAACCGTTGATGTGCCGGTGAAACCGGCCGACCAGGAGAAGTTTTGCATCACCGAAGCCGAGGTTTTAAAGCTGGCGAAATGGGGCGTCATTATCGAAAATCATTACCAGCGGCCGATGGATATTGAGTGGGCCAAGGACGGACAGACCGGCAAACTCTTCATTGTCCAGGCTCGACCTGAAACGGTCCAGTCGCAGCGCGACTATTCAATCCTCGAAGACTATACACTGGCCAGTCGCGGTAAGATACTCGCTACCGGCTCGCCGGTCGGCTCAAAGATCGGCGCTGGTATCGCGAACGTGATCAACAACGTCAAGGATATCGGCAAGTTTAAGAAGGGCGAAGTCCTGGTCACGGACATGACCGACCCTGACTGGGAGCCAATTATGAAGATCGCCTCAGCGATCGTCACCAACCGGGGCGGCCGCACCTGCCACGCCGCAATTGTTTCGCGCGAACTCGGCATTCCCTGCCTCGTCGGGACGGAAAACGGAAGCAAAAAGATCCGAACCGGCCGCAAAGTTACCGTCTCCTGCGCCGAGGGCGAGAACGGTTATGTTTATGATGGCCTCCTGAAGTTTACGGTCCATCGGACGAGTATAAAAAACCTCAAACGGCCGAAAACCAAGATGATGATGAATCTGGGCGATCCGGATCAAGCCTTCGCCTACAGCTTTATACCAAACGATGGCGTCGGGCTGGCACGCGAGGAGTTCATCATCAATTCATACATCAAGGTTCACCCCGGCGCGTTGATAAATTTCGCCAAGCTCAAGGACGCCAAGGCAAAAAAGACCATCACCGAGCTGACCAAGGGCTATCCGAACAAGAAACAATATTTCATTGATCAGCTGGCGTCCGGGATCGCGACGATCGCCGCCGCGTTTTACCCGAAGGACGTCATTGTCCGATTATCCGACTTTAAGACGAATGAATATGCTGGTCTGATCGGTGGCCGGCAGTTTGAGCCAGTGGAGGATAATCCGATGATCGGCTGGCGCGGCGCTTCCCGATATTACGACCCGAAATTCGCCCAGTCGTTCGGTCTTGAGTGTCTGGCCTTGAAGAAAGTCCGCAACCAAATGGGCTTGAAGAACGTCAAAGTCATGGTGCCATTTTGCCGGACAGTTGAAGAAGGCAAGAAGGTGCTGGCCGAGATGGCCAAATATGATTTGATCCGCGGGAAGGACGGTCTAGAGGTGTATGTGATGTGCGAAATCCCCTCGAACGTCATCCTGGCTGATGAATTTTCAAAGATCTATGACGGTTTTTCGATCGGCTCAAACGACCTCACCCAACTGACGCTCGGTCTCGACCGCGACTCGCAGCTGGTCAGCCATATCTACGACGAGCGGAACGAAGCTGTGAAGACGCTGATTGCCGAAGTGATTCGAAAGGCTAAGAAGAACAAACGGAAAATCGGTATCTGCGGTCAAGCGCCATCTGATTACCCAGAATTCGCCCGCTTCCTGGTGCGCGAAGGCATCGACAGCCTGTCACTCAACCCGGACACGGTCATCCGAACAACGCTTGATATCCTTAAACAAGAAAAAGGTCTGAAGGGCAAGCGTTCGCGATAAACACGCCGTCGATATTGACAAATAGAGAAAAGAGGGCTATATTCGGTATCAGCCCTCTTTTCGCATTCTCCGCTCGGGTACGACGACGCGCTCGAGTGGGGCAGGCTTGGTAGTCAGCAACAACACGGCTCACAACAACCGGAAAGGAGGTCTACATGACAACATGGCAAAAGATGCCATACTAGATGCGATCGATCCAGGTAGCAGTATCGTACCGTCGATATCGTGTCTAAGCCAGCAAGGGGGATGTTGAACATGAAGCGTCGGGTTGCCACGCGCGCTGCTACGGTTCCTCGGAACGTATTGGTGCGCCGAGTCGTCATGCCTGTGTTCGACCGCGGCCTCGGAAACGTTCTGCCGTTTGTTCACGGCGGGCCAATCCACGGATGCATCTGCCATCGGACGCGTTCCAATGCGATCATTCTGGAGACGTCCGATAACCCGGTCAGGGTCAACGGCGAGATCGTCCAGCCGCACATGCGCAGCCGGGTCCCTTCTGGGGCCAGTGTCGTCATCGGTGGCAGGCATGGTGAGCTTAGGCTCGAACTCGTTGAGATCAGCGAGCCCGATCGCCCAATGAAGCAGACCGCGCAAGCGGTCTAGATCGTACGCGCCTTCCGTTCGCGGAAGAATTGCGCCAGCCCCAGACGAGAAATCAATCTCGACCGGGGCGTTTTATTTTAATGAAAATGACGATTAGAAGGGGCATTGACAAGCTATTTTCTTCAGGGTAACCTCCAAAATGACCGGCTACAAAGGCATTGTTTGTGAAGGCAGAGACGCGATTGGCAGCACAACCACGGGAGGTTCTTCTATGGGCGGTGGTCACAGGTCGAAGCAGAAGCACAGCGGAAACGGTAAGTCGGGCACCGACGGCTCTTTGGTTATCAAGCTCTGCACGGGCGTGTGCATCGATCCCCGGCGCGGTAACGCGCCAGGCAACATCAGGGTCCATCCGACCGGCGATGGTCTCAGGCTGAATAATCACGGTGGCACAGTCATCGCCGCTGGCCGGCAGCTCCAGGCGTACGAGGCGGTGGATCTCAAGCCCGGCGATCGCGTCTCGATCAACGGCACCAACGGCCGGGTTGTGCGCGAATAGCACTCCCGTCAAGTTCAATGGTAATTCTCTCCCTCCGGCGTGCCGGCGGGAGTCTTTATTTCCTAGCCAATTTCAGTTATAGTAAGGGCAGTTTTGGAGAGGTCGCATAGTGGTCGAGTGCGCTTGCTTGGAAAGCAAGTAAGGGTGAAAGCCCTTCGAGGGTTCGAATCCCTCCCTCTCCGCCAACGCTGGAGCGAAGCGGAAGCGAATCTGAAATATTAACAGGGATTCGAAGGGCAGAAGCGACCCAGCACCGAAGCGAAGTGCCTAGTGCTGGGGAGCGCCGATCGCTCCGAGCTAGCGTAGGAGCGAGCGCTGCCCCGGACATAAATCCCTCCCTCCTAGCAAGCTTAGTGAATAATTACGTAACCACGGAGTAAAAAAATGACCGATCAAACAATCAAATCAACCGGCTGTTGCGAGCCGTTTAACCCCGAACCGTGGCAGGACAAAGAAATTGCCTGGCAGGATAAAATGTTTGTGAAAGACCGCATCACCAGCATTTTTCATATTCCGGTCAACATGGGAAAAAAGGTAGTCAAGAATATGGCGCTAATTGAAAAGGCAACAGCTAAGGCGCCCCAGCAATTAATGCTGACTGATGAAAAATCGATGTGGGGATCGGACATCTATATTGATGTTTCAAAGGAAGTCCCGGGCGCGCAGATGGCCGCGCTGTCAGGCACGTTCCTCACGAAAGTTTTTGAGGGGCCGTATCAAAGAGCCGGCCAGTGGGCGAAAGAAATGGAAGCGTATGTGGCAAACAAAGGAAGGAAGATAAAAAAACTATATTTTTCTTACACCACGTGTCCAAAGTGCGCCAAGGCCTACGGAAAAAATTACGTGGTGCTTTTTGCGCAAATAAATTAAAAGTAATTTACCGCTACCTCGTAGTCGGGACATAAAAACCAAAATGGTATAAAAATTTATCGGGCCAATCATTATGAACAAAAAAACAGCCCCAAGAGTAATCGGCTACGGTCTATTGCTCTTTATTATTACCATGGTGCTGCTCTTCGTGATGTCGGTGATTACCGAGTCGGATCAGCCGTTAGACAAATGGTGGGTGAGCGCGGTCATGGCGATTATCATGATGGCTGTTTCGCTCTGGTTTTCTAGAACGCTCCGGCCAGGCAGTGCCAGCCAGGCGTTTTTATTCGGCGGTGTTTGGGCAATCATGATCGCCGGGCTTCTCCTCGCCATTGCCATCCCGAACGGCACGACCAATATCGTCTTTGGCCAATGGCCGACGTATCTAGTATTTATTGGTGTGGCCGTAGGACCGGTGTTACTGAAACCAAAAGCGACTCCGCCGGTTGTCGGTGAGACTCAAAACAAGGTTTAATAACTAAGCCAAAAAAATGAAAACCGCTTTTAAAATCGTTGGCTTCGGTTTGCTTTTATGGGTTGTTATTGTCCTCGTGCAATTGATCATCTCTGCCATCACCTCATCCTATGAAACCCTCGATACGTGGTGGGCGAACGGCATCGTTGCTGTGTTCATGGCATTCTTTGCCGGAGTATTCTCGCGTCTGCTTCACGCCGCGAACATGAAACAAGCGTGGATCCATGGAATCGGTTTTGCCAGCGTTTTAGTGGGTATCAGCGCCATCCTGATCATTCCAAACGGGGCGAACGCCATGTTTGGCCAGTGGAGCATGTATCTGGTTTTCGTCGGGGCGGCGATCGGGCCGGTACTAATGAAGCCTAACAGAACATTAATGGCAGGCAAAAACAATAATGACTTCAATGCCGGTAAAAAACAGTAACAAATCATTCCTCAAACGCTTCTGGTGGTTTGCTATCTTGATTACGGTTTTTATTTTTGGCGCTGCCTGCACACGGACAAAAACCGGCGATCAACTGGAAAACCAAAACCAGAATTCGACGCCGAGTTCAGTTTCGCCGAGCGGTAATACCTGGCAGGATCAGGGCGTGGTAATTCCAGGCCAATTTGCTGACGCGGAAATTGTCGCTCTGGGAAACGGCCGATATCGCCTCTATCATGCCGCTGAACCGGACAGCCCGGATTTTCAGGGCCAGGTCTACTCGTCAATTTCCTCTGACGGAATGAACTGGGTCAAAGAGGAGGGAATACGGAAAACCCAGGCAGTCTTTTTCGACGTGGTACAGTTACCTGACGGCCGCTATCGCACTTATTTCCAAAACGCCCAAGCGATAAAAAGCGCAATCTCAGATGATGGACTAACCTGGACTGACGAACCGGGAATAAGAATTGATAAAAACGAGCCCGGTTATGTCCTGGACAATGTTGGCGCCCAGAGCACCTATCGGCTGCCGGATAACACTTATATTATGGTTTACCGCGGCATGATTAATCAGCCCTACGAAACTGCTGAAAAAATTCCTAATGCCACCACCCAGATATATTTCTGGGCGGTCTCAGAAGACGGCCTGAACTTCGAAAAGAAAGGCCTGGCCATTGATTCGAGAAATGAAACTCTTTATGGATTGGCCGACGGCGCCGAATGGGTAAATTGGGATGATGATGAGCTGCGGCTCTATTTCTGGAGCTATGCCGGGATCTATCACTCCGTTTATGCCAACCACACCTTCTTACGGCCGGTATTTGACTGGACCAATAATAAAGACAGCCGGGTGAAATTCGCACCTGATCCGCCCTGCGATCCCACGATATTGAAAATCAACAGCCGATGGTACATGTATTACGGCCAGCACTCCCGGGGAATTTATTACGCCACGTACGGGGGTGAGACATAATATTTTTGCCAGCTTATGAAGCTCTTCAAAACCACAATTATCTTCCTCTATCTCATTGCGGCTTTTTGGGTAGCGTTCGGCGCGCTCTGGCTGTTCCGAGAGTCGGATTACCGGTGGTTCTACGCGATCGGGGCGTTTAGCAATGCCATAGTGCTCTCACTTTTGACGTATTTCATGAGCCGCGGCCGGCGCTGGGCGTATTGGCTGCTGGTTATTCTCTTAGCCGCGAATGTCATCCTGACCATCATGGACCAGGTCGGCTGGTTTGACCTGGCCTATCTCGTGCCGGCAATCGCGGCGCTGGTTCTTACCATCGGCGCACGGCGGGACATCCTTCATCGAAACGCGCGGATATGAATGAAGTCGCATACAAAACGTCATTAGCGGAAATCCGGCGGAGAAAAAAGGCCAGCCTGGTACTGGTCGCGTCCCTCGTTGCCGGATACATCCTGGCCGGGGGCGTCGTCCGGAACATGAGTCCTCGTGAAGTCTTCGTGAGCGCGCTCGCGATCGGGTGCGTCTTGCTGGCGTTGCGGGCACTGGCACTGATGCCGTTTGCCCGCCTGGCAAAAAGGGTCGTCCAGGCGACGGACGAATATCTGAAGATGGATTCAACGGTGTATCGGTACGAAGATATGGCGCGTCTGTCGGTGCGGGAGACGAGCCAGGGCACTTTCCGTGATGTTCGCATCGTGCTGAAGGACCGTCGGAGCGTCGTGGTTGATGCGCTGGACGATTTCCCTGGGTTTCTCAACGGATTGTCAGCTCATGTTGATAAAAAGATCGTTGCGATATCGCGCGAACCGCTCGATTATGACCACTTTGTATTTTACCCTATTGTCGGGCTGGTAACCGGCGCCCTGGTCACAGGCGTCATTGAGTATGTTCAAAAACGTGGTGGAAGCGCTGTCACAGTCATCGCGATCATATCGGCTGTCCTTCTCTTTGCGTTAGGCGCATATTTCATCGCCACGCGGCCGCTCTCCATGCGCTATGCCGGGAGAACGAGATTGGCTGAAATTCTTTGCGGTGTCATAAGCGTTTGCATTGGTCTGGCTTGGCTTCTCTGGCCCCGGCTTTCTAAATAGGTTTGAGAAAAAAATCTTATGCCGTTGGAGCTGTTGGTCGGCGGCGATGACAAAACCGCCGCGGTCGTTCAGTTTGGATTTTTTTAAATACACGTCGCCAGGTGCATATAGCCCGAAGAACGGCCATAGGTTTGTCAGCAGAAACAAAAAACCAGCCATCTCCAGCCGGTATTATTATATTTAGGCGATTAATTAGCCCCTCTCTAATAGATGATTTACCCGTTGGACGAGCTCCGATGGAGTAATCTGGGTTTTAATAACGAAGTCAGCTGCTCCAAATTGCTTGGCCTGTTCCTTCATGTTGTTCTTTGCTAAATTGGTCAGGACAATGACCGGAATCTGGCGCGTTGTCGTTCCGCTTTTTAGTTTTTTTAAGACATCTAGACCGCTTTCGCTGACGAGAATCAGATCAAGTAGAATGATATCAGGTTTTTCAGTATTAGCTGCGGCTATTCCTTCCGTACCGTTCCGAGCCGAGACTAAACGAAATCCTTCTCGCTCAAATTTAAAACGATACATCTCGATTTGATCGTGATCGTCCTCAATAAGCACTATTTTAGGCGTTCTTTTCGTCATAGTAATTGGCGTAATGCTCGGCTTAAGACTTACTTATTTTTTTGAACTTACCGTCTGGGCGATGGGGAGTTTAATATAGAAATTAGAGCCTTTTTGCAACTCACTTTCAGCCCAGACCTTTCCATGATGACCCTCTATTATTTCTTTTACAATATACAAGCCCAAACCGCTACCGTCCGTATACATGGCCGTGGCGTTATCAGCGCGGGCGAATTTTCGGAAAAGCTTACCGACTTCATTCTTAGGGATACCGATGCCATTATCGCTGATCGTGACAATCAGGCTGTGACGTTCCGGTTTGAGCGAAACAGTAACGACGCCTTTTTGTTTCCGGGTAGCTCGCGCCTCTTTGACCATTACAGTGGAAGGCGTGTATTTCAGTGCGTTGCTAATCAGATTATAGACTGCCTGCTCGAGATATTTTCTATCACCCTGCATGACCGGCAGCGTGTCTGGTTTCTCCCAGTGTAAATTGATCTGCCGCTGCCTTGCTTCCATCAGCGAGTTCGTTACCGCTTCATCTACCACGTCTTCGAGCTGGATAAACGGCGTACTCGGTCTGATGGAAAATTTATTGCTGTCAAATTCTGAGGCGCAGAGAATATCATTAATGATCATTTCCAGCTTAATGCTTTTATCCTCTACGCCTTTTAGAAACTCGCGCTGTTTCTTTTTTGACAGATGGTCCATGTCACCTTCAAGCATCATCGAGATGACGCCCTTGATGACTGATACGGGCGTGCGCAGTTGATGGGAAGCGATATCGAGAAATTCCGACTGCGTTTTAAGCACTTTTTGCAGATGCTTATTTTTTTCGGTAATATCATGCGTCTGCTCCGTTACCTTCTGCTGCAGCGTTTCAGTAAAATCTTTTAAAGCGCTTTTTGCCTTTTTCTCGGAAAAATTGGCTTCGATTATGTTCTCCGTGCTTTTGTCGAAATAAAAACCATAAACGATTATGAGCACGAACAACGAAATTATCAGTGTTTTTGAAATGGTGCGCTCGATAGCAAAAGAGGTGATGACCAGCAGGACAATTAAGATCATGCTGATCAATAGATAACGGGCGAACAAGCATTGATTAAAACGGGATTCGCAGTAGTGGCAGCGTTTCGAGGGTGGTCCGCCGACGTTTTTGGCCAGCCAGCAGTTGCGATTTACATACTGCGCACCGCCAATACCCTTATTATTAGACGGAATTTGTTGGTCGGTCGGCGCTGGCACTGTCTTTTTTTATTAGTTTTTTAAAAAGAACATACATCAGAGCGGCCAGACAGATATTGGCGAAGCTGGCCAAAAGGGTTAGGAACGATACCAGCAAGTCGAGACCCCAGGCGAATGTACTGTAGGTATCATAATAGAGCAGGCCGAAGGAGAGCAGGAATAGAGCGGCCGTAAATCCATAGACAAACCGCAGTTCTCCAGGATCTTTGGTCACCGGGGAGACATTCTTTTTTAAAACCTTTTTTGAAAATAAACCGAAGAGTTGGTAAAGAATGTTAAGTTTCATTGAAAAGACGCCAAAGAAAAATAGCAGGCCGGTTATTAACACTAGCCAGATGTTGTGGATGAGAAAGGCCAGCAAGGCCAAGAAACCGCACGTGGCTCTGAAAAAATTCAAAGCGCGATTGTCGTAGATTGTGCATTGGGGCATAGTTTGTTTTGTTTAAAAAATTATCAAAATAACAGATAGGTGGAAGCTAAGAAGCACGTCAATGTTTCAAGCAGTCTTTCACCGCCGCGCAGGCCTGCTGGACGTCACGAAGATCGTTGTAAATGTAAAAGCTCAGGCGGCAGCTGGCGGCCGGATCCAACCCGTAATAGTGATGTGCCAGTGTGGCGCAGTGACAACCAGCTCGCGATTCCACGCCGCGCCGGCTTAATTCCTCGGCGATCGTAAACGGACTAATCCTATTATCGGTAAACGATACCAGCGAAGTTCTTTTTGCCGGATCTTTTGGTCCAAAAATGCGCAGCGAAGGTAATTGTTCCAGCAAATTCAAGCCCTCAGTAATCAACATCGTCTCGTGGTGTTCGACTCGTTTCATTGTTTCTTCAATATCGGCGGGCCGCAGATCCCTACCCGTCATAAAATATTCGGTTTTTCCTGGATGCAGGGCAAAGTCTAGCAAAAGGCGCAACGCCTGGGCTGAGATGATTGTTCCTAATATATTTGGCGTACCCGCCGTGAACTTCCAGGGCAGAGAGTTATACTCGACTTTCTCAGGGCTGACCATGCCCAGCGCAATCATGTCGCCGCCATAAAGAAAGGGCCGCATGGCTTTGAGCAGCTCGGTCCGGCCATAGAGCGCGCCGACTCCGAATGGCGCTAGCATTTTGTGGAAAGACCAAGCCAAAAAATCTGCCTTGAACTGATCAATATCTACAAACATATTTGGCACAAGTTGCGCGCCGTCGACAAGCAGGTAAGACTTTTTCTCGTCGCTCGGTTGGATATAACCGCTGGCATCGGCAATCTTCCTCACCTCGGCGAGCGGATTTTTCGTACCTAAGAAGTTAGAAGCGCCTACGCAACAGACTAGTTTCGTGCGAGAATCAACCAATGATTGTAAATGGCCGAGATCGAGTTCGCCTGTCTCTTTATCGAACTTGGCTAAACGGCACTCTACGCGGACGCCGAATTTCGGCAATATTTCTTTCGCGAGGCCATACCAGGGAACATAATTGGAGTTATGTTCCATAAAGGTTGTTACGATGTTGTCTCCATCCTTAAATTCCGTCAGTAGCGAATACATGACCGAATTGATGGCCTCGGTCGTATTGCGATAAAGAATGATGTTTTCTCGAGAGGGAGCGCCAATAAATTGGGCGATAGTATCATAAGAAGCTTCAAAACTCTCAGTTATCTGCAGGGAGGCCTGGGATTGACCGCGATGCACGTTGTCGTATTGCGAACTCAGCTTCTTCAGAAGGTCAAACAACTGCTGCGGGGGTTGAGAGCTGGCGGCGTTATTCGTAAGAATTCGACCGGCTTTGATTGCCGGGAAAAATTTACGGATTTTTTTTGTGTCAATTGTTGTCATTTCGTTACCTGGGAATTGTTGCATTACTCATTCGCACCTTATATTTTAGCACATAATGCAATATTTTTCAAGTCGAAATGATTAATTCTGTTTGTATTCAATCCTGGCGCATGTATTAGTATAAGTCGGAATAACAAAACGGTGGTCGAAGCGGTTCGACCACCTTATCGTACAAGAGCGCGTTACTTCAGATGCCGGCGCATCGGATGACACAGTCCGAAGACGGCCAGGGGCAGGCTGTACCAGGCACCATCCCCAGCCCGTGAGAGCAGCCAGAACCCGACGAAGCCGAGCGGTACCATGCCGTACCAGAACGATCCATGGCGCTGCCAGTAGCTTATCCGGTACCCTTTTCTTCCGAAGAGCGAATAGGCCACCAGCGACACCAGTCCGACGAGCCACACGATCACGGCCAGGGCGACCGGCACGTGTGCCAGCGACGAATTCTCCTGGCTATGGAGAACCAGGAACCAGCCCCAGACGAGCATCCAGCAAGTTATTGCGTCCGTGCTGGTGTCGAGATACTTGCCGAACCTGGTCGCGACTTTGAGCCGGCGCGCCAGCCAGCCGTCGATGACGTCCGTCAGGCTGGTGCCGAGAAAGAGCCACCAGGCTTCCGTCCAATCCAGCCGATGCATCGCCGCCACACATAGGGCGGCCATGGCCACACGGCTGAGCGTAATGGCTGTAACCGCCGATAGTGCAACTGCCCGCATCGGAAACCTCCTCTTCTGTCCGGTTTGCGCACACCTAGTTTCCGCGATACTATAGTACTGGATGAGGGGGAGGTCAAGAGGGGGAAGGTGAGTGAATCATAAAGTAACTAGTTATAAATAAAAGATATGAATTTTATAATAAAAAGAGAGTTTTTTACGAATATTGTGTTCGAGAAAGACATAGAATCAATTCCATGGGAGGGATGTTTGTTGTCGTTAATGGCAGATCCATCTACAATGCGTGATTATGAAATACGTATCACCGGAACTGGTGATTATAAACCATTACTATCTGTCGATAAAACAAAACAATTATTAGAAACGTTAGACATAATAGCGTTTCATAGACAATCCTATATTGAGCTCGGCGACAATTATGCAATCTATAAAGAGGGCTTGGGCAAAACAAGAGGATTTGAATATTATCCATTTGAAGAATTAAATCCCTCAGGTAATTTAGTAAACGACGGTAGTATACCCGAGATAATTGATTTATCAGGCAAGCTTGTTAAAGAAGAAATTAAGAATGCTTTATGTTGGTATCGTCGTTCATTGTCAGTAAAATATGCATATGAATCATTGTTTTTTCATATTCTTGCTGTGGAAGCTTTAGCTGGTGATATAAAAATATATCCTAGGTGTTCGGAAAACGAGGAGATGAAGGAATGTATAAAACACCACTCGGTTAATAAAATACCTGTTACTAATAAGGATAAATTAAAAAATATTCTAGGAGAAGAAAAATACCGTTTGATTTATAAAAAACAAATTAGAAACAATTTATTTCATGGTAAATATGTTGATGAAAATGAATGCCATTCATTATTAGATGGTTTTTCTTTAAAAATTAGCGAGCATATAAAAAAAGAGCTAGGGTTAAGCGTTGCATTACAGAAACAACCGCGAAGTAAATATGCTTGGAAACGGCCAGGGAGGGCAATATGTTTATATGACACATTATTCCCAACTGAGTCTATTCCTAAAGATACTCCGACAATTGTCGAGTTAATAAATGCATATACAAATGGTTTTATTCCATTAGCACCAAAGAATATTCGTTTAAAAAGTGATGAAAAGTAGTGCTTAAATTACTACGTCCGTCCCCTCCTCTTCCGCCGTGCATTAAACAACGCTTATGTTAATCAAACATCTTTCCCAATGCCCCGAATTCATCGCCGGAGACAAGACATTGCTCCGTGAGCTGATCCATCCCGCAAATGACAAAGCGGCTATTCGTTACAGCCTGGCGCACTCGATCGTGAAAGCCGGCAATGCGTCCGTGGCGCACAGTTTGAAAACGACCGAAGTGTATTATATTCTCGAGGGCCAGGGCGTGATGCATATTAACGATGAAACCGCCGAAGTGTTCCCGGGCGATGCCGTGTATATCCCGCCAAACGCCACGCAATATATCGAGAATACCGGCGATAAGGATTTACTATTTCTCTGCATCGTCGATCCAGCCTGGCGGAAAGAGGATGAGAGCATAACACCATGAACGGAATAACGAGAACAAAACTCGTGGCCATATCCCTGGCTAAATTTCCGATCATGTCAGTCAGGGGATTGCGCCGACTGCCTGACCGGGTGGGAAAAACATATACGGTCGATCAAGCCGGACAGTATACGATATTCCGGGAGACAGTCAACCGGCGGGTCAGGGGCGATGTGCCGATAGTGCTCGTGATCGGGTTCCGGCTAAAGCTGATCGGCTCAAAACCGTTATGGCACTGGCTATTCCAGCGCGTTTGTATCCTGACCACGCCGTTCTGGTGCGGCCTGAAAGGCTTCAAGATAAAACTGTGGATGGTTGACCGAAAGACGAAGAACTATATGGGCATCTATGAGTGGCTGGGCGAGGAAAACGCGCGTGCCTATATTGATTTCCTGATTCCCATTTTGCGATTTTTTTCCATTCCCTCGACTATTTGGCACAAAACGCATAGCAACACGACCGTGGATGATTCTTTGCGGAGGATCGAGGTCGGGTAAACGTGAGCGCGGGCGCGGAGACCCGCGCTCGGAGGATATTGATTTTCTCAAAGCGCATCTCTCCGTGGATGCGCGTAGTCAATTATTTGGCACACACCATCAATGACCCAGGTACAAAAAACCAAACCGATCGCACGCTCGAAAGCATGCGCTCGGTTGATACCAATAATAATACCACCGAGCGAACCCTTTCTAGGTCGCATTAAATATTAATGTCCCAATTATTATAAAAATATGTTACAATTAATTCCTATTATTAATACTTGAAAAAATGGAAAAACCCACAGTAGAGGTCGGCAAATCAATCGGCTACGGCTGGGAGACGGTCAAGAAAGATTTCTGGTATTTCGTCGGAATCGCCATCGTCGCGATGGTGATCAGCGGTGTCGGCAGCAGCCGCGAAATCGGCCGGACCAGCTGGAATATCATCGGCCTGTTGTTATCGGCCTACATGATGTGCGGCTATATGAAAATAGTGCTGAGCTACCAGGCGGGCAAGAAATTGCCGTTCGGTGACCTGTTTATGCAGTGGAAGTACTACCTGCGGATTCTGGGCGCCCAGATATTACTCGGGATCATCATCGGCATCGGATTTATTTTATTGATCGTCCCCGGCATCTACCTGGCGCTGAGATACCAGTTTACCTTTTTGCTGATCATCGACCGGGACCTCGGCATCGGCGCGGCCATGAACGAGAGCTCGAGACTGACGCAGGGCATAAAAATGTCGCTCCTGGGATTTGACCTGGCGTGCCTGGGGGTGGTGATTCTGGGCGCGATCGTGTTCGGCGTCGGGGTATTCGTGGCGACGCCGGTAGTCTGGCTGGCCACGGTGGCGCTCTACCGAAAACTGTCATCAGCGCAGCCCAGCCAGAACCAGCCCGCTGCCTAAAGAAGCCGGCGGTAACAGTAGCGAATATTTTATTTCTGATACGACAATAATGCCAAACGGTATCAAACAAAATGGACCGGCGGGCGCGGTCTACGGCCTGGGCTTGATTGGCGCGGCCGTGTATTACATCGGCCACGCGGCCACCTTTTGGGTCGGGGTGCTCGGATTTCTGAAAGCCTTAGTTTGGCCGGCCATGCTGGTCTATCGCGCGCTTGAAGTCCTGTATCAATAGTAAACAGACAAAAAAGCCGCCCTCTTGGGGGCGGCTTTTCTTTTTGTCTATTTTCAGTTTATTTCTTCTCTGGTGTTGCCGGCGGAGGCGTTGTCGTACCTTTTTTCTTGCGGGAGACAAGAATTATGACGACAATCAGAATCACGATGATTACGCTACCTCCGATAATCAACATGGTTGTCGTGCTCATCCCTTCGTCCTTTGTGTCGGATTTGTCGGTATTTGTGGCGGCGGCGTTGGTCGCGGCAGTATTGGTGTTGCTATTTGCGACCACGGTATTCGTATTGGCGTTGGCATTGCCCGCGGTATTGGTGTTCACGACCACGGTACCGTTGGTATTGGCGTTGCCATTCACGACCACGGTATTGGTGTTCGTATTGGTCGGTGTGGTCAGGGCGAGGGAATAATCAACCAGCTGCGAGCTGCAACTGTCGTCGCAGTCGACTTTTACGTAGACGGGTGAATTTTGATCAGCGCTAAATGTGCTGGTCACGATCGCGCCCGCGTTGGCCGCATATTGTTGATCGACTTGCTGCCGTTGCGCGTCATAGACTGTCAGGATCATCTGCGCCGCGGCCGGAGGAGTCACTCTGATCTGGTAGGAACCGGTCTGGGTGGGCGTGAAAACGAACATGTCCGTGGAATCGTTGCCGATCTCGTAACCGCCGCCCAGGTGACCAGCATTCGTTCCGGCCGGCAGGGTCACGGCGCCTTCAAACGAACTCGGTGCGTCAACCGTCGAACCGGCGTCGTATTTATTATCCAGCGTCGCTGTCATGGCATAGGAAGTAACGCCCTCGTCGTCGGAGTCAATCATCAGATAGTACCGGCTTGAAGCCTGGCTGGAATCGACCAGCCACGAAACGGTCAGGGTGATTGAGGAATAATTCGCTTCAAATTTATTGACCAGTTCCTCGCGATCCTGTGAATACAACACGATCGAGCTGAGGGTGCCGTATGAGCTCACCGAATCGTTAAATGCCGTCCTGACGGTAATAAGCTGTCCCTGGCCGGCGGTAATGATGAAGTATTGTGGCGTGTCGGCAGCCAGCGCTCCGCCAGTGTAGTCGCCAGCTGGCAAGGACACGGCTGTATCAAAACTGTTTCCGCCGGTAATTGGCGTTTGAGCGTGGACCGTGCCGCCGATCATCAGCAGTCCTCCCAGCATGAAAATAATGTACATTGCATACCTGACTGGTGCAAATCCTTTCATAGTTTGTAAATTTACTTATCAATCCTACATAAAAAGTGTACAACGATGCAATGTGAGCGTCAAATATTGCTGCGTTATTTTTTCAATGGCGTCCATTATAATGTATGGTTCATAAATGGATTTATTGCGTCTTTTTCTTGCAAGCAGGTGATTTTAATAAAAAAGTGTTACAATACAGATACCTGAGGACAGGAATATCAAAAGTAAACAGGAGGCATTATGAAAAAACCACTCTTCATCATTCTCGCGGTAATCATTTTAGCCGGCGCGGTTGTTGCTTTCCTCCGCTTTGGTTTGGGCGGGGATGAAGATACCTGGATTTGTTCGAATGGCCAATGGGTTAAGCACGGCAATCCCTCGGCTGCCAAACCGACAACCGGGTGCGGCCAGGCGGAAACAACGAATCAGAACGTAAACACGTCAAACAATACCAATCTTCCGGTACCGAACGTCACCTACGCGACGAATACCGATCGAAGCCCGCTCTATGTTTTTGACACCGTCGATGAATGGACCTCGATCGCGCCCGAAGAAATACAAAAATCCGTGACGGCTGAACAGCGGCATGGGTATGAGATACAATATTTTGCCTCGAACACGGACGCGGTCACGTTTTCGGTCTCGGAAAAGAAATCAACCGAGCTCATGAATATTGCGGCCATCGTGGCTGACGACCGGTCGGTTTCAAAAAATAATACGAGCGTTACCTGGCTTAATGAGCGTCTCGGCCAGAACGATGCGCGAACCGAGTTGCGACAAGTTGTCGGTACGGCTGATTACACCGTGTATTCCCGCTATCTTATTGTTTCCTCGGCGGGCGGAGAAACGCGCTGGGCGCTGGCGGAAATCGGCGTACCGGCGGCCAAGAAAAACCAATATACCGGCGTGGTCGCGCACCTGCTCGACGCGCTCATGCTGGCAGACGGCTCGGCGAGCAATGTCGATCTCTCGGGGCAATTCAACTGGTCGACGATGAACCAAGGGCCGTACAACGATAAGGTTACCTATGCGACGAGCATCAATCTGACAAATTGGACAGCGTCAGGAAAAATACTGGCTGAACACGCGTCTGTGCCGGGCGCGGTGGTGAAAGATGGTACAATCTTCGCTTATTTCGTCGACGTCTCGCAGGACGGCCTGAAAGAACAGCTCGGCCTGGTCAAATCGACCGACCAAGGTCTGACCTGGTCAGCACCGACGCGACTGACGATTTCCGGTCTCGGCGACAAAGCCACAGCTGATCCGGCGCCGGTGCTGTTGGCTGACGGCCGCATCCGTCTTTTCTACTTTGACATCAATGAGTCGCGGATAAATAAGCCAGCGATCGGCACTGAACCGGTGAATACGATCTATTCGGCGATTTCCAATGACGGTATAAACTTCACTCAGGAAGCTGGCGTGCGGTTTCAGCGTCAGGGCGTATTTGACCCGGACGTGGAATTGGTTAATAACACCTGGTACATGTACACCGGAGACGTTGAAAGCAATCAGGTGATTGTGGCTACGTCAACTGACGGTTTAACCTTTACAGAAAAAGGGGTTGCCTTTTCAGGCGGAGCCGTACCCGATGTCTGGTATGAAAGCGGCACCTGGTATCTCTATACCGCCGGAATTGGCATGGCCACCTCGACGAACGGCGTAACCTTCACGGACGCGAGAGTGCGTTTCAGCGATCCTAATTATCAGGCGACAGCCGATCCGTCGGTGGTAAAACTCGCAAACGATTCATATTTGATGCTGTATAAAGTAAAACAATAGCCGTGCCGTATTCGGCCGTCTTACAATTGAAAAATCTCGCCTCGGACAAGCCGTCGGTTAAATACTGTACCGCCAAGCGGGCTGTGGAATTGTCCAAGGAAAAACCGCGCGCCCTCTATCCGAAGCTCGACGTGTTTGTGCCGTTTCTCGACGGCGACAACCGGATTTTCAAATGGACGGCGATTATAATAATCGGAAATTTAGCGATTGTTGATAAAAACAACCGGATTGACCGGTTGGTTCCGAAACTTATTTCTTTCCTGCATGGCCAAGAATTAATCACGGCGGCAAATTCTATCAAAGCACTGGGGCTCATTGCTCAGGCCAAGCCACGGTTCAAGGAAAAAATATTTACCGAGCTTATCGCCGTAGAAAAAGCGCGGTATTACAATAAAGGCAAGGTATCGCCTGAATGCCGGAACGTGGCGTTGGGACAAGTTATTGATGTGCTGAATGGTTTCAGGGAAGATATAATAAGCCGGCGCGATCTGATGGCGTTTGTCAAACGACAGACGAAGAACAGACGGTTGGCGGTCAAGAAAAAGGCTAAAGAGCTTATTCACTTATGTAAAAAACCGTGGACGAAAGAAGTCACTGGAAAAAGCTAGCCTCTCGCGTTTCTTACAAAAACCCCTATTATCAGATACGGGAAGATGATGTGATCCAACCCGACGGTAAAAGAGGAAAATATTATCTTATTGATGCCCCGCCATCGGTTTTTATCGTGCCGGTCACGTCAGATAAGAAAATTTGTCTTATTGGCTTATATCGATATACCACCGATACGTATTCATGGGAGGTGCCAGCGGGAGGGATCGACAATGACGGCGTATTAAAAGCGGCAAAACGCGAATTGCTCGAAGAAACTGGTTTAAAATCAGATAACTGGACCAAGCTGGGAAAATTACAGGCATTTAACGGCCGGTCAAACAATCGGCAATATGTTTTTTTAGCAAATAACGTCAGACAGACGTCGGATAACAAAAAAAAGGAAGAAGGAATAACAAAGACAAAAAGAGTGACTTATCGCGAGGTGTTATCAATGATAAGACGCAACAAGATAACCGATAGTGAGTCGATCGCCGCGCTTTTCCTGGCCGGACTTCATCTAAAGCTATTATGAAAAAGCAATCCGCTAAGGCAAAGTCGATGGCAGTCATCGGACTGATCGCACCGTGCGGCATGAACTGCGGTTTGTGCGCTGCGTATTTGCGCGAAGCGAAGAAATGTCCCGGCTGTCGCGGCGGCAATACCGATAAATCGCCCGCGTGTGTTCATTGCCGAATCAAAAATTGTCCAAAGCTGAAAAAATCCAAATCGGCGTTCTGCTATGCCTGTGACAGCTTTCCCTGCGATCGGGTAAAACATCTGGATGCGCGCTACCGGACGAACTATCATATGAGTATGATCGAAAATCTTCAATATATAGAGGACAAGGGTATTGATGCGTTTCTGCACAGTCAAAAAAAGACCTGGCAATGCCCGACCTGCGGCGGGATGATCTGTTGCCACAACGGGCTGTGTTACAGGTGTGATATAATGAAACTGAAAGCGAAAAAGAGAAAATATCGCTGGGAAGAATAATTATCATTAGCGAAACAATCACGTATGAAAAAATCCTATCAAAACCTCCTCAAGGCCATTGCCGGCGAATCAATGGCCCGAAACAAATATACTTATTATGCCGAGATTGCCATGAAAGAAGGCTTCGTCTGGATCGCACGAGTGTTTGAGGAAACGGCTGACAATGAACGCGCCCACGCCCAGGAAGAATTAGAAAAGTTGCCGGAAAAAACCGAGATGACCAATACCTACGACATTCATCCGCTGGGAACGACGCTGGAAAATCTCCGCAATGCCGAATCAGGCGAACGCTATGAATTTGGCACGATGTATCCGAATTTCGAAAAAGAGGCGCGCGCCGAAGGCGAGACGGAAATTGCCGTCCTCTTCAAGGAGATCAGCGAAGTCGAGGAAAAACACGCCGAGCGCTACAAAATTTTGGGCGACAAGCTCGAAGCCGGAACGCTCTACAAAAGCGAAGAGGAAACGGAATGGAAGTGCTTGAACTGCGGCTATGTGCACAAGGGAAAAAACGCACCGGGCAAATGCCCGGTTTGCCAGAAGCCCCAGGGATATTACATGCAAATCGGCGCGGTCCGATAATGCCATGGATTACGGCGTTTATATCATTATCGGCATAACGATTGCGCTTGTCGTTCCATACTTCATCCGACTAGCCAAGCGCCGGACGTGGGGACAGGCGCTTGGGGAATCACAGCGACGCGGGCAGTTCATGGTCAAACTGCCGGCTGATCAGATCCGGGCGAAATTATTGGAACTAGCGAAATCAAAAGGCTATACAATAGAAGAAACAAGCGAACTTCAGATCGTTCTCGCCGATCAGCCAACGGCTACCAGCTGGGGATTTTTTTATCCGATAACACTGTCAACGAAGCCAGACGGCACAACGATCCTAACGATCGGTATCAAAAGCCGGCTAATGCAATTCGGACCGGTTGTATCGAAGCACCATAAGCGCCTCATGGAGCAGATTACGTCAGCATTCTCATAAAAATATTTTTCCACACGCTGAGAAGTAGATGTTGGGTTATTTTTGAAAAATAACCCAAGATACTGCATTTGCGACCGCCGAATCGCCGTTTTTTAGCCAAAAAATATCTTGACATCAAAAAAACTATTTTACAATTTGTTTGTCTTAACAAAAACGAAAAAAACGTCCTGGCGTTACACTCAACTCGCTACCATAATCATTTCAAGGAGAGCGTGCCAGAGAAAAAAGTACAGCGTAGAAAAACTTCAAAGGCGTTTGAAGATATGATATACTGTGAAAAGTAAAAATTTTATCACTAAGACCTCTCATTCTATGAAGCGCAAACTTGCTATTCTCGTCGTTGTCCTGGCCATCCTATTGCTTGGAAGCATGCCGTTTTGGGGAAAGAGCAAAAGCAAGCCAGCGGCTCAGGAATCAGAAGCGGTTCAAGGAGCCAATACCATGACTGTACAAACCGAGCAAGAGCAACTGTCTCAGCTAGCCGAACAGCCGTCCGTCCGGGTTGAGACAAGTCTGGGCAGTTTCACGATCAAACTCTATACCAAAGTCGCGCCGGAGCTGACCAAGAACTTTCTCGAACTCGCCCGCGGCGGGTATTACAACGGGCTGACCTTTCATCGGATCGTACCGGGATTTGTCGTCCAGGGCGGCGATCCGAGCGGCGATGGGACAGGCGGGCACAGCTATCGCGGTGACGGGACCGGACTGGCCGACGAGCCCGGGGCGTTAGCCTTAAAGCATTATCGCGGAGCGGTCGCCTGGGCAAAGTCGTCTCTACCGAATTCCATCGGCAGCCAGTTTTATATCGCCTTAGATGACCTCACGCAATTAGACGGCAGCTACTCGGTCTTTGGCCAAGTGGTTGATGGGCTTGATATTGTTGATCGTATCGCCGCGGCAAAAACCGACGCCAGCGACCGGCCCGTTGAGCCGATTAAAATGCTGACCGTTACGGTTACCGAATAAACGTAGACCTGCTTGTCTTGCGGCGTCTAACTGTGATATAATCGGTTCATCCTGCGCCTGACGCACCACGATGGCTTTGCTTTCGGGGTGCGCGGTCGAGGCCAGGACGGCTAATATCTAATGTGTGCGCTCCAAAAAAGTTACATATAAACTTTCAACCGCGCACCGGTACAACAACGTATGGCGTCTCAAACGCTCTATGTCGGAAACCTTCCCTACAGTGCCACCGACGACCAGCTCAAAGAGCTTTTCGGACAGCACGGCACCGTGAATTCGGCCTCGGTCATTATCGACCGATTTTCAGGCCGGAGCCGCGGGTTCGGCTTTGTCGAAATGGGCTCCGAAGAGGAAGCCAGCAAGGCGCTCGAAGCCACCAACGGCTACGAGATGGACGGTCGGGCTCTGAAGGTCAGCATCGCGCGCCCGCGCGAGGAGAAAAAAGGGGGGTTTGACGGGGATCGCGGTGCCTAAAGCAACACGATAGTCCACGACAATAACCATAAAACGGACGTACCTGGTCCGTTTTTTGGCGCCCGGTGGTTTGACCGAGACGGCGCTTTTCTTCATACTTAGATTGACGTCAGCCGTAATCATTAATAATAACCATAACTCCAATGTCAACCGGAGCCGCCTTGCACCATCTTCATACTCGAAAAAGAATTTACAAAAATTTGGAAAAATATCCCCATCCGCAGCGACTGAAGAACCTACTGGATCGGTCGATGTACGCAGTCGGCATTATCATGCCGGTTATGACCATTCCCCAGATCCTGAAAATCTGGCAACAACAGGACGCGGCCAATCTTTCCCTGATCACCTGGGTCGCCTCAGCCTTATCGGGGTTGTTTTTTCTGGGCTACGCGGTTGTTCATAAAGATAAGCCGCTGGTGGCGGTCTATAGCGCGAGTTTTGTCACCACCTTGGTCGTCGTAATTGAAACTATCGTCTTCGGATAAGATAATGACCCGCGAATATTTTGAAGAAAATATCAATGCTGCTATTGCCAGTATCCCGGAGAAAATCAGAGAGCGCTTTAACAACGTTGCTTTTGTGGTTGAAGACGCCCCGCGCCCAGCGGCGGCGACCGAACGCCTGGTGCGGCGGGGCAGTATCTTGCTGGGCTTGTATCAGGGCGTGCCCCTGACACGCCGCGGTCCGGGCTACTCCGGCGTGCTGCCTGACAAGATAACGATTTTCCAGCAGGCGATTGAATTTTTGGCGGGTCCCGATGAACGCCGCATCGGCGCCCTTATTCATGACGTTGTTCATCATGAGATTGCCCATCATCTTGGATTTTCAGAGCGCGAGGTTCGCGCCTGGGAGCGGAAACGGAAGAAACCATGAAAATCAATTTGAAGGATATGAAGAAATTGCGCATCCGACGGAAGAAGAAATCCGGCTGGAAATATTATGGTCGAATCGCCCTGATTCTTCTGGCGGTCGTGATCGGCGGCGAACTGGTTGCACTGACGGTAGGTTTTTACGCCGTAAAGTGGCACTATACCGATGTGCCCGGAACCGTCGATAGCCGGAGTGACGTGTATCAAGCCCAGGCCGAGACCATCAAACGTCAACAGGCCCATTTGCCGATCAGCGGCGAGCGACAAATTCCCGAAGCGCAGCTGCTCCGAAACGCAATTTTCTGCCAAGTCAATGCCTTAAAGGGGTATGCGCCATTGAACACCAAGCGTATTCTCGAAGCGCAAATCAGTGGCACCAACACGGCCGTGTTGACGAATATGATTTTTGCGGTTCAGCTGAGATTGGAAAATCAAACGAACGCCCAAGCCACTCTAAAGCAATGCACGACCGCGCCCGCGAACAGCCGGCCCCAGCTAGTCGATTCGGCGGTCATCCTCTCGGTGCCCGAAGCGACGCCGAACGCGTTTGCCTGGGCGAATACTGAAGAGTGGCGGATTGTCCGTGAAGCGTTTACAAAAGACAAGGATACGGTCCAGCGCGCCGCCGCTGACGCTGGCGTAAACGCTCGGATGATTGTGGCGGTTGGCTTGGTTGAACAATTCCGGTTGTATTTTACGCAGCGGGAGCTTTTTGAAAAATTCTTCAAGCCTTTGAAGATCCTCGGAAACGCCACCAAGATGGCCATGGGAGTGATGTCGATGAAAGAAAGCTTTGCCCTCGACATCGAACGACATTTGGGTGAAAGAGGTTCACCATATTATCTCGGTTCCGCGGCTGAACACCAGTTGGATTTTCAAACCAGCGATCCGAGTGCCGAGCGGTATCGGCGGCTGACGGACGAAAAAAATCACTACTATTCGTACCTCTACGGCGGTCTCGCGTTGGCCCAATACGAAGCGCAGTGGCAGCACGCCGGGCATGATATTGCCCAGCGGCCGGAGATCCTGGCCACCTTATATAATATTGGTTTTGCCCATTCGAAGCCGAATCCCGTCCCTCAAGTTGGCGGCTCGGAAATCACCATCAACGGCACGACCTACACGTTCGGCTCGCTCGCCCATGAGTTTTACTATTCCGGAGAACTACTCAATGAATATCCCTACCCATTACCAGCCAAATAATTTGAATAATTATATGGCATCTATGGGCGATCAAACAACCAATCGAAGCTGGAGAGACGATGGCCTTGTTATTCTCGTTTTGACCTTCTGTCTGGTGATGGTTGGTATTCAGCTGTTGCTCAGAGATGAGTCAGGGACGGCTGGAAATGTAACGACCGATTCGAACGGCATCCGATTTGAAAGCCTAGTACGCGGCTGTAATAGCGACTCGGAAAAAATATCCCGAGAAGTGGGTTTAAACGTTCCCGAAAAAGAAGTCAGTCTAGAAATAGATCGAGCCGCTTTGATCTATCGCCGCACGGTTAGCCACGCTTGTTGTCTGACGGTTACGTTGAAACACGAACAGGCGCAGAATGCTATTACCATCGATGAAAAATGGAGCGGAACACCATGTCGCTGTCTTTGCACGACCCAGCTTCAAGCTTTATTCACCAATGTCCCGGCCGGGGCGTACACGGTTACCGCGGTTGAGCAAACACCCCAAGGTCAGAAAAACACGCTGCGACAGCAACAGGTCACTTTCGGGGACGATTGAACCGGCATTAAACCCTATACAAAAGAATATTTTTACGTTATGATATAAATGAAAGTAATCAGATATTTTTGTTTTTATCTAACAAAGTACCAACGACATGATTTTAAAAGAATGTCAATCGTGCCGCGGCTGTTGCGGGTCGGACGGATACGTCGATATTCTGTTGACGCAGAACGATCTCGTCTATATTCCGAAACGGTTGGTGAAAAAAAGCAATTCCTTGTGGAAGTTCAAAAAAAGCCGGACCGGAGTCTGTTATTTTCTCACGGCCAAGGGCTGTTCGCTGGCTTATAAAAAAAGACCGTTGGACTGCCGTATTTATCCGCTAACCTTCGTTATAGAAAACAGTAAAATACAGACGCGAATATTCCGCAGTTGTCCCTTGGCCGGAACAATATCAAAAGAAATTCTGGCTGAGATGAAAAAAGAATTAAGGCGCGGACTGAAGCAGTGGCAGCCGGAGGAAATCGTAGCATATGCCGGCAGTACAAATACCTGGGCTTGGTTAAAACCGGAATAATATAATTGCTAATCAAATCAAAGAATATGCGGAATAAAAAACGAGCAACCATTCAATCGAAATCGAGAATCAGGTCACTTAATCTAAAAAAACAACTAACGGTCAGCGAACTGGTTAATAATTATTATCAGGCCTATAATTCGGCCCGGCTCAATGAAGCCTGCCGCTTGTTGGCTGAGAAAATGCTCGATCCGCGCCGCGACGTCACCGTGGGGCTGACGATTGCCGGCGCGCTGACCCCGGCCGGATTATCAGGTGCAGTGGTTTCAATGATGCAGGCTGGTTTCATCGATTTTATCATTTCGACCGGGGCAAATCTATATCATGATATTCATCATGCGCTTGACCTGCCTTTGACTAAAGGCGACTTCAAGGTTGATGACCGCGAATTGTTTAAGAAAGATGTCGTTCGCATCTACGATATTTTCTTGAAAGAAAAAATGCTGCTCGGCACGGATCAGTATTTCCGCAATTTTATCGAGAGCAGCAAGTGTCCGAAAAAGCATATGGCTTCCAGCGAATTTCATTATCGTATCGGGCGCCATTTACTGAAGCAATCGCCGAATCCGGAACGGTCGATTCTCGCCCAAGCCGCTCGTTTCAATGTTCCGGTCTACACGTCTTCGCCAGGTGATTCCAGCCTGGGCATGGAATTGGCGCGTTTTTCGCTGGATCAGCCGGGATTGATGATCGATCCGAATCTAGACGTTTTAGAAACCACGGCCATTGTCGCGTATGCTAAGGAAAACGGCGTCATTCTGGTCGGCGGCGGCTCACCCAAGAATTTCTATATGCAGACCCAGCCGATGCTCTGGCAATTTTTGAACATGAGCCGCGGCGGCCACGATTATTTCATTCAGATGACAATGGACTCGCCGCAGTGGGGCGGTCTGTCCGGGGCCACGCCGGGCGAGGCCGTGTCCTGGGGCAAAATAAACCCCGAGGAATTAAAAAACACGGTCGTGGTTTATTCAGACTTCACCCTGGCCCTGCCGATTTTATTCACCTATGCCTTTGACCAGGCCAAGCCGCGGATCAGAAAAAACCTTTATCTGCATCGCGAGGAGCTGATGAAAAGAATGGAGAAAGAATATCGGAAAAAAAGAACAGTATCGTATCTATAGACAATAATTTGTATTTATGTCAAACGGAAACGCTGCAACAAATCACGTTAAGTCCAGAAAGTTTCTTTTCGTGTCCTGGGAAAGCGTTAGCGGCGATTTAGCTTGGCAGGTCCAGAAGGAGGGCAATCAGGTGAAAGTTTCGATTGCCAGCAGGGAAGACGAAGATGTGTATGACGGCATTCTGGAAAAGGTTGAAAAGTGGGAGGATTATATTGACTGGGCGGACGTGATTATTTTTGACGACATTGATTTCGGTCCGATTGCCGAACGATTAAGGAAAAAGGGTAAACTCGTGGTTGGCGGATCGGTTTATACCGACCAGACCGAGAACGATCGTGAATTTGGTCAGAAGGAAATGGAGCGTTTGGGTATGAATGTATTGCCTCATTTTCATTTTGACAATTTTGATGAGGCAATAGGTTTTCTGAAGAAAAACCCCGGCCGATATGTCATGAAACCGAGCGGGAGCGCGCAAAACGAAAAAAACCTACTGTTTATCGGCGAGGAAGAAGACGGCCGTGATTTAATCGAGCTGATCGAGCACAACAAGGTTTCTTGGACCAAGAAGATAAAAAATTTCCAGCTGCAGAAATTCGTCGCCGGCGTGGAAGTGGCCATCGGTTCGTTCTTCAACGGTCAGAATTTCATTCGCCCGATAAATATTAATTTCGAACACAAGAAGCTGTTTCCGGGCGACCGCGGCCCGTCGACCTGGGAGATGGGCACGCTCATGTACTGGACGAATACGAGCAAAATTTTTACCAGCACGCTGGCGAAAATGGAGGGAGCACTGGCCGAGAGTGGGTACATTGGCTACTACGATATTAATTGCATCGCCAACAGTCGCGGAATTTACCCCCTGGAAATTACCGCGCGATTTGGCTATCCCACAATCAGCGTGCAAATGGAAGGTATCCTCTCGCCGATGGGAGATTTTTTATATGATCTGGCGAGTGGAAAAAATTTCGAGATCAAAACAAAAAAGGGATTTCAAATAGGCTTCGTCGTAGCGGTGCCGCCGTATCCGTTCAGCAGCGACCGGATATTCTCTATTTACAAAGATTCGTCAATCCTGTTCAAGAATTCTAGTCAGGTTGACGGGTTGCATATCGGCGACGTGAAAAAAGTGAACGGCGATTTCAAGCTGGCCGGAAATACCGGTTATGCTCTGGTTGTGACTGGTTCAGGTATCACCGTGGAAGAAGCACGGAAACAGGTTGAACATCGTTTAAGGAATATACGTTTGCAGGGCATGTTTTATCGAGTTGATATTGGGACGCGCTGGCTGAAGGATAGCGATAAGCTGCAGGCCTGGGAATACCTCTAGCTGGATTCCCGCGCTTGACCGGAGGCCAAGAGAAAATTCGAGGCAGGAAATCCTAAATCAGAAACGATAACAATTGTTCAAAATTAAAATAACCGAAACCGTTTGGAATATTCGAACAAAAAAATTTTGATATTGTTTCAAATATAATGTTTTGAATTTCGGATTTTTTCCAACACGTGAAGGGCAGAAGCTATTGAGACGTTGTCGATAAAAGATCAAATTAAGCATACGTAATTGAGAGTAACGAGAAATAATCTGTTTTATCTCCCGCCGGAGTATTCGGCCTGGCGAAATTCGAAGGTGATCGCGGTGCCTTTGGGTTTCGAGAAATCGGTAACCTTCGGAACGGGCACACGAACCGGTCCGGCGGCCATCGTGGCCGCTTCCCAGCAGGTCGAACTTTTTGACGAGGAACTCTGGCAGGAAACCCAGAAGAAAGTCGGCGTGGCCACGCTCCAGCCATTTCCGGCGGCCAAAAGCTATAACGCCCTTGAGGAACAGATAGAAACGATCATACCGAAAATTTATGGCGAAAAAAAATTTCCTCTGATTTTGGGCGGCGAGCACAGCCTGACGCCTTTTATTATCAAAAGCCTAATTCGATCAGGGCTGAAAGGTTTCAGTATTCTGCAGTTTGACGCACACGCCGATCTGCGCGACGGCTATCTCGGCCAAAAGTATTCCCATGCTTCAGCTATGCGACGTTGCCTTGATTTCCCCGATGTCAATCTCGTTCAAATCGGTATCAGAAATATCAGCAATGAGAACGACGAATTAGTTTATTGGCGGAAGAATCAACGCCGCATCAAAACTTTTTGGGCAAAAGACAAAAAACGCTGGCTGATTAATAACCTTATAAAAGGCTTGAAAAAAAACGTCTATCTCACCATTGACGTGGATGTTTTTGATTCATCTATTATGCCGTCGACTGGCACGCCTGAACCGGGCGGGCTTGATTGGTACGAGGTTTTGGATGTTTTACGCCCGATTTGCCGGCAGCGAAATATCATCGGCGCTGATGTCGTTGAGCTGGCGCCAATCAAGGGATTGGTCGCGCCCGATTTTCTAGTTGCCAAATTGATATATAAAATGATCGGGTATATTTCCCGACACGCATAACGGCGTGAGAATGAACTTATTAACGAACGTTTTACAAAGACTTCCTTTATTGGTTTTATTCCTAATCAGCGCCGGGTTCATCATCATTGGTGATTATTTTGCCAAATATTGGTCATTGCACCGGCGAAATATTTATCTCGCGCCGACGCTTTTTGTGTTATGTGATATCTGGTTTTTTATCCGCCCTCTTTTTAAAAGACGGTTTTACCGTTACGGCCTTGATTTGGGTTGTTTAATGTAATTGGCTTTATCCTGATCGGCCTAATCATTTTAGGGAAACGCTCACCAGCGGTGAAATTATTGGTGCTGTATTAGGCGTTGTTTCTCTGATTATTCTTAGCCTGAAAAAAATAAACCAGGCCGTTTTCAATAAAGATCAGGAAGCGTGGTATAATAACTTCGTTAACATTACCTAGGCTAATATGTATCTTCTCTTCGATATCGGAGCCACCAACCTTCGCCTCGCCGTTTCGAGTGATGGGAAAAAGCTGGAACATTGTTGTAGCATTCCAACGCCACAAAATTTTCGCGATGGCCTCGAGATACTGAAAGATATGACAAACAAACTTACCCATGGCCAGAAGATAAAGGCTGTCGCCGGTGGTACCCACGGCATGCTAAATAAAAATAAAACCAGCATCGTCAGCTGCCCGCATTTGCCCGGTTGGATCGGGAAACCGTTAGTACCGGCATTGCGGCAGATGTGGCACTGTCCCGTCTCACTTGAAAATGACGCGAATCTTGCCGGTCTCGGGGAAGCGACCTATGGCGCCGGCCGTCGCTACCCAATTGTCGCTTTTTTAACGATCAGTACGGGTGTTGGCGGTACGCGCATCTATAATAAACGTTTTGAGGCGAATGCCATCGGTTTCGAGCCTGGCCAGCAAATTATAAACGCGGATCGTCCAGCTTTTCTGCCGAACCAGTCCGGCCGTCTCGAAGGGTATATATCAGGCACGGCGCTGGGGAGGAAGCATGGCCGAACGTCAAATAAAATTACCAATCAGAAGGTCTGGCGGGAATTTGAACAATACCTCGGCTATGGCCTGGTAAATGTCGTGCGTTTTTGGTCGCCGCATGTTATAGTGTTGGGAGGCGGCGTGATGGAAAATCGGCATATTTCGTGCCAACGGTTGAATAACAACCTGCGTCGTATGTTGCCAAAGATTCCGATTTTGCCGCGTGTTGTCCGCGGTAGGCTGGGGCAACGGGCGGGGTTGTACGGCGCCGTAGCCTGGCTCGCCCAAAGATAATACGTACTATCAATCATATGCCAAAACCCATTACGGAATTACAGGTAAAGACGAAACCCTCAGTCGGACGCGTGATCGTCACCATTCTTTCGGTGGTATTTGTGGCTTCCGTGTTCGTTCTCTTTGGCTTCATCGTCTTAACGTCACGATCGTAAACTCGTTCCGCCATCATGAAGGTGTGCCAACCCGAAAGCACTCTTGTCAAACAAGACGCTTTTTGATTATATAACCCTGCAGAACATTACAATACACACTGTGGGAAACCCAACCGAAGAAATAAAAGCAAAATTGGACATTGCCGAAGTGGTTCAGGAATACGTTAAACTGACGCGCGCCGGCACGAATTACAAAGGACTCTGTCCGTTCCATCGGGAAAAGACCCCTTCTTTTATGGTTTCTTCGGACAAGCAGATATTCCATTGTTTCGGCTGCGGCGAGGGCGGGGACGTCTTTAGCTTTGTGATGAAGATAGAAGGCGTTGAATTTCCTGAGGCACTCCGGGTGTTGGCGGCGAAAGCCGGGGTGAAATTGGAACCGCGGAATCCACAGCTGGAAAACCAAAAGACGAAACTGCTGGATATCAACCGATTGGCAGCCGCCTATTTTCATAAAGTCCTGCTTGAATCGTCGCAGGCGGCGGTGGCACGCGAGTATGTCAAGAAACGAGGCATAAGCGAACTCACGATTGAAGAGTTTAAAATTGGCTACAGCGTCGAAGACTGGGAAGCGCTCCAGTCGTTTCTCCTAAAGAAGGGCTATACCGCGGAAGAAATTTTTGACGCTGGTTTATCTATTAAGAAAGAACGCGGCGACGGCTACTATGATCGTTTCCGCGGCCGGCTGATGTTTCCGCTGGCTGACGTTCATGGTCAGATAGTCGGCTTCGGCGGCCGAATTCTGGTGACGAAGGACGGGACCGCCGCCAAATACGTCAATACCCCTCAAACGGCGGTCTATAACAAAAGCGCTTTGTTATTTGCCTTAGATCGGGCAAAGAAGGAGATCCAAAAACAAAAGTTGGCCGTGGTTGTCGAAGGCTATATGGACGCGCTGTCGTCGCACCAGGCCGGGGTGGAGAACGTTGTTGCCTCGAGCGGGACGGCGTTAACCCAAGATCAGGTTCGGCTGTTGCGCCGGTACTGCCAAACTGCAGCGCTGGCGTTTGATACGGATCCGGCCGGTTCGGAGGCAACGCGGCGAGGTTTGGAAATCGCCTGGCAGCACGAACTGGAAACGCGGATTGTTGAATTGCCGTTTGGCAAAGACCCCGACGAATGCATCCAGAAAGATCCGGCTGCCTGGAAACAAGCGATTGCGAAAGCCCGACCCTTCATGGAATTCTACTTTGACAAAACATTCAAAGAAACGAACTTGGCCACCGTCGAAGGAAAAAAGCAGGCCGCCAAGATACTCCTGCCGCTGATCAGCCACCTGCCAGATCAAATTGAGCAAACGCATTACCTCCAAAAGCTGGCGTCAGCCATCCATGTCGAAGAACGACACCTGCGAGACCGTCTTCCAAAAGCCCGCCAGGCGCCGGCGACACCGACAACCGCCGCTCCAACCGTCAGGACAAAAGACCGGGTCGAACGCTTGAGCGAGTTGGTGCTCGGCATCGCCTTAAAATATCCGGAACACCTTGAATACATTATCCAGAACATACAGCCGGAGTATCTCAAAGGGGAAGGTTTAGCCGAACTTTACAAGATAGTGGTTATCTATTATACTAAGGCTACCTCAGTAATTAGCGATGAGCTTTTTGCCGAGATTGCACGTCAAAATAGCCAACTTTCAGAAAAAGCGAAAACGCTTCTTCTCCTGGCTGAGACAATTTTTGAGGAACAGGCCGAGACGGACGAGTACCGCAAAGCGCTGATCGAGGCCGTTCCGGTTCTCAAGAAGCAGTCTTTATCGCGCACGCTGAGACAGCTCCAGGATGAGCTGAACACAGCCGAAGCTCAGCGCGATCAACCGCGTATTCAAACTCTTTTAGAAAATATTACGAGTTTGACTGAAGAATTAGGACATCTTTCGTAAATAATCACGTATACGACTAACTTTGTTCCTACGGGGACACTGATAGATCGGGCCTGTCGTTGGAAGGATAGCGTCGTCGGATCTATCGGATAGTTAGACATTTTTCTATGTCAAAAACAAGCAAGCCAAAAAAGAAGAAGCCGTTAGTGAAACACAAGACGCTAAAAGCGAAGAAACCAAAGGGGAAGGCGCATCCGAAGAAAACCGCCAAGTCGGCTGTTTCCAAGAATCAAATTCAGGAAAAACCGATAATGTCCGAAGGAGCTCAAGCGGCACTCGTTCGTAAGGGACGAATGCGCGGTTTTATTACTGAAAAGGAAATTCTCTATGCCTTGCCCGAAGTGGAAGAGTATTTGGAGGCCTATGAACACCTTTTGGACACGTTTGACGAGCTGGGAATTCGAGTCATGGAGACCGACGCGGGCATTCTTGATCATGCCGTCGGTGATCAGCAGTTTCTTGATCGCGGTAAGGTTGACAGCCAGCGTTTTGACCTGAGCGACATTTCAGACGATTCAATTCAGATGTACCTTCGAGAGATTGGAAAAGTACCGCTCCTAACTGCTGATGAAGAAATTCAGCTCGCCAAGCGGAAAGAAAAAAGCGACGTAGAAGCCGCCAAGCGCATGGTCCAGGCGAATCTGCGTCTCGTCGTCTCGATCGCGAAAAAATTCACTGGCCGGTCGCTCTCCCTCCTTGATCTGATCCAGGAAGGAAACATTGGTTTATTCCGAGCTGTTGAAAAATTTGACTATCGGAAAGGATATAAATTTTCGACCTACGCTACCTGGTGGATCCGACAGGCCATCACCCGGGCCTTGGCTGATCAATCTCGAATTATCCGTATTCCCGTGCACATGGTCGAGACGATCAATAAATTTCAACAGATTGAACGGCAGCTGATACAGGACCTGGGACGCGAGCCGCTGCCTGAGGAGATCGCGGCAGAGATGGGTGAGGAAGTCGAGAAAGTCCGCCACATCATGAAAATATCGCAGGACACGGTTTCCCTGGAAACGTCGGTCGGCGAGGATGACGAGGACTCGACACTCGGCGATTTTATCGAGGACGAAAAAACAATCTCGCCCGATCGCGTGGCCTCACTGCAGTTGCTCAAGGATCACGTCAAGGACATTATTAGGGAACTGCCGCCCCGGGAACAGAAAATACTTGAGATGCGTTTTGGTTTGATGGACGGCGTGTCGCATACGCTTGAAGAAGTCGGCCAGGAATTTGGCGTGACGCGTGAACGTATCCGGCAGATCGAGGCCAAGGCGCTTGAAAAAATCCAGGAACACGTGGGCATGAAGAAACTGCGGGATTATTGAGTCGACTAAAAGCATAGGCCCCTCTGCTCCGCGATAGCTCAATGGTAGAGCAACCGGCTGTTAACCGGTAGGTTGTCGGTTCGAATCCGACTCGCGGAGCTGAGGGGCTTTGTTGTTATGATTTATAGCTCAATGGGTCGAAGCGGCCGCTGCGAGCGACTGAACTGCTTCAGTCGCGTGCCGCTGAGACGGGCTGGCCGATGTCTTTGACCGGCCAGCACCGGAAGAGCAACCCCCACCAAAGACGGGTGAGCCTCTGGCTGAGGCTGTTAACCGGTAGGTTGTCGGTTCCCCCGGATCAGGGTCCGGTGCGACTCGCGGAGCACCGCAGGGATTTGTTTATTATATGGAAAAAGCAAATAATGCGCACAATATTGTTGAAATACTTGCTATTTTAATATTTTTGTGATATAATAGAAACGTCAATTAGAAACAAAAGACGTAGAAAAAACAGAACCCATTTAAACAAAGCCATATGAATAAGCCTATAAAGCTTGGTCTCGCTCTCCTTCTTGGTGCAGCGTTTTTTATTTTGCATAGTAATACCGCCAGCGCCGAAGATGTAGTCTTACATGGTCGTGAGGCGCAATTGCCGCTCTCAACGTCTGGAAAGGTGGTTGTGAAATATAATGAGCAACTCGTGAAACTAGCGGAAGAAAGCGGTCAGTATCAGGCTTCGGTCATGGCCGGGGTGCATGCCCTTACCGAAGACGCATTACACGAAGACCAAAACCTTGGCGTTTTTTCGATCCGTGACGGCAAAACCATTGCTTCAAAAATTGAAGAATTGCAGCACAACCCACTCGTCGATTACGCCGAGCCGGAATACCTATATTATCCCGAAAGCACGACGCCAAATGATTCATACTATTCTCTTCTTTGGGGTTTGAATAACACTGGCCAAACAGTCAACGGCACGAGCGGCACGGCTGATGCTGATATTGACGCGGCCGAAGCCTGGGATATTGCACGAAACGCGAGCGATACCATCGTGGCGGTCATTGATACGGGCGTCAACCTCAGTCATCCCGAACTATCGGCCAGCATTGTTCAGGGCTATGATTTTGTTGACGATGATACCTCACCGTATGACGTCGGCGGTCATGGCACGCACGTGGCCGGTACAATCGCCGCGCGTGGGAATAACAGCGACGGCGTTACCGGTGTTTCCTGGAGCGCGAAAATTATGCCGATCCGCGTCCTCGGCATCGGGGGCGGCACGAACTCGGATATTGCCGACGGTATCCGCTACGCCGTCGATCATGGAGCAAAAGTACTGAACATGAGTTTGGGCGGGACCGGCTATAGCCAAGTGTTGTATGACGCAATTGATTACGCGAAGACACACGACGTGTTAGCCGTGGTCGCCGCCGGAAACGACGGTCGGAACAATGACGGCGGTACCCACACCTATCCCTGCGATTATGACCTCGACAATATTATCTGCGTCGCAGCAACAACGCAAACTGACGCCCTGGCCAGTTTTTCCAATTACGGTACAACCTCGGTCGACGTGGCGGCGCCGGGTACAAACATCATGAGCACCTATCCCGAGCCGGCGCTGATCGAATATTTTGATAATGCCTCGCACGCGACGATGTACGGGTACGATTTCACCGGTACGGACTTTACGGTCAGCGGCGATTCCGCGCCACAGGGCTGGATCGTCACCGACGTCTCGGGAGACAAATGGGCGCAGGCGTGGTATGGCGGGCCGTACAATAATGTTGATACGTACATTACGTCGACGAGCATCAGTCTCAGCGGAGAGCATTCAATTCTCTTGAAATTCACCTACGATTTTTTAACAGAAAGTTCACCCACGGAGGCGTGCGAATACGATTATCTCGGGATCGACGTGTACAACGGTTCCAGCTGGACGACAGTCGATAAATTATGCAATTATTTCGGTGATCCGTGGGGCGGCGGCGAGGCGTTGGATGTCGCTGAATATGATCTGTCGGCGTATGCGGCGAGTGCGACCAAGGTCCGATTTCATTGGCACACGGATGCGACGGGCGGCAGTGCAGGCTTTTTTATCAATAATGTCTTTGTTTATAAAACCGGCGAAAGCTACACCTATCTCAATGGAACTTCAATGGCCACGCCGCACGTCGCCGGTCTGGCCACCTTGCTCCGGGGGTACAAGCCGAGCGCGAGTTATTCGCTGGTCAAAGAGGCGATAACCGATTCGGTCGACGCAAAGAGCTCACTGAGCGGAAAAATAGTGACCGGCGGCCGGATCAACGCCTATGCCGCTGTGTCCTCGCTCGACGGAACGCCACCGACGACGTCGCTGTCGCGCAATCCCAGCGGTCCGAATGGCGACAACGGGTATTATGTGACCGTTCCCTCAATCACGCTGCGCGCCACCGATTCCGGCTCGGGAGTGGCGAAAACATATTATAAATGGGACAGCGGCACATATTCCGAGTATCACGGCTCAATTCCGGCGCCGGAAGGGGTTCATGTGCTCAAATATTATTCAACTGATTTGGCGGGAAATCGCGAAACGACCAAGAATAAAAAATTCAGGGTCGACACCCATCACCCGCGGATAGAATTTACCCGTTCACTGTATCGAAACACGACCCTTTCCGCCCAGCGGACAATATCCGGAACGGGCAAGGATGGCGGCTCTCGGCTGAAGTATGTCATGATGAACGGCACGCTGCTGCCACTGAGCAAAGGGGTATTTAGCACGGCTGTAACCCTGAAGGATGGTTTAAATAAATATACGTTCGTCGCGAAAGACAACGCTGGCAATAAAACCACAGTGATTAAGTATGCGTATTACCGAAACGGACGCGTGCTCGGCACGGCCGCACCCGTCGAACGTATCATCACAACCGCTCATCCCGGTCGTCCTCCTCAGGTCAGGATTTTTGACAAAAAAGGGACGTTGAAAAATCAATGGTTTGCCTACGGGCAAGATTTCAAGACGGGCGTAAGCTTGGCCACCGGCGACGTGAACAACGACGGTCAAGCCGAGGTGATCGTCGGTCCGGCCGGCGTTGACGCGTCGCTCGTAAAAGTGTTTACCCAGAAAGGTACCCTTCTAAAACAGTGGTATGCCTATCCGGCTGAGTGGCAGATTGGCGCCACCGTGGCAACAGGCGACGTCAACGGCGACGGGACAATCGAAATCATTGTTCTCCCGGCCGTAAAAAAACCGGCCCAAGTAAAAGTATTTACGTATTCAGGCAGGCTCAAATATCAATTCTTTGCTGACACGGCGCCCACCTTGCTGAATCTGGCCGTCGGCGACGTCAACGGCGATTGGAAAGACGAAATCATTGTTTCAGCGACAGCCGGCTCCGGACCTGAGGTGCGCGTTTATACCTACAAAGGGAAATTGGCTTATCGCTTCAATGCCTATGCCCCGGGTTTCCGCGGCGGCGTTGAAATTGCAGCCGGTGATGTAAATAACGATAAAAAAGACGAGATTATTACGGGCGTCATGGGTGCTGGCACCAGCCAGGTTCGGGTTTTTAAAAGGGATGGTACGGCCATAAACCAATTTTTTGCCTATGACCTGAGTTACCGTGACGGCGTGACGATGGCCTCGGCCGACATCAATGGTGACGGCAAAGATGAAATAATCACTGGGACGGCGCCGGGGCAATCAGGCATTGTTAGGACGTTTAAGAAAGACGGTTCGCGCGTAAGCCAATTTTTCGCCTTTCCAAAGGAATGGCCGATCGGCGTGAAACTATAATTTGCGAGTAATAACGCAATAACAAAAAACCGGCTATGAGTCGGTCTTTTGTTATGAATTTTCTAATCGGCGGTGTCTGATATGTCGCCAGACATACCAGATTATTACCAGTATGATGAAAAGCCCGATAGTCAGATCAAATTTATGCAGTTTTTCACGAATCAACTCCCAATGGTCACCCATTTTTATTCCGAGCCAGGCAAAGAGAGCGGTCCAGGGCAGGGCGCCAAAAAAAGTGAAAATCGAAAACCGTTTCAGATTCATCTTCGCGATGCCAGCCGGAAAGGAAATGTATGTTCGCACGATCGGCAAAAGCCGTCCGAAGAACACGGTCCAGTCGCCGTACTTCGTGAACCAGCGGTCAGCCAGGTCGAGATCGTGTTTGGAAATTAATATGTACTTGCCGTATTTTTCGATCAGCGGCCGTCCACCCTTCAGGCCGATCCAATAGGCGAGCAGTGAGCCAACGAGATTGCCGAATGTTCCGGCCAGCGTAATCAGCCAAAACGACATCTTTCCTGCCGAAACCAAAAAGCCGGAAAACGGCATGATCACCTCGGAGGGCATCGGAATTCCGCAACTCTCAACCAGCATCAGGAAAAATACGCCGGGATAGCCGATGGCGTCAATTGTTTGCGTTACGATTCGCGCGAGAAAATCTATTACGTCGGTCACCATAATGATAGGTTCGTTGTTGTTTGCATCATTGTACCATAAAGTTGCCAATGAAGATAGACAAAACGGGGAAAAACTGCTATAATGAAGGAGTTAAAAAAACGAAATGAAGACAAAACGAATAATAATTATTGCCACATCATTCATTATCGGTCTGCTTGTGGTTTCCGGAGCAGCCGTTTATTTTTTTCTCTGGCAGCCAAAAGTAACATTGGTTTCGCCGGCGGACGAGGCGACTCAGGTTGCGCTTGACGCAACGATTCTCATCCGGTTTGATAAACCAATCAATCGCCGCGCGCTCGTTCCGAGATTGACACCGGATTTGGACGGCGAGTGGAGTTATGAATCGCCGCTGGCTGGCCGTCAAATGTATCAAGCCATTCGGTTTGTGCCCAACCGCGTTTTTGAGCCGAGCACCCGGTACACTGTGGCCCTGGAAGGAATTACTGACCTGGCGCAGTACGCGCAGCCAAAAACCTATACCATTACCTTTATCACCCAAGAATTGCCAACAGTCTCAAGCGTGGCGCCAGCTGACGGCTCAACGACAGTGTCACCGCAGACGAACATCGAAATCGCCTTGACTGGAGCGAATCACGACTATGCCGAGTTTGAGGTTGTTTTCGATCCAGCGATTGCCTACACGCCGCGGCAAAACGAGACACTGGATCGATATACGATTATTCCTGATACCAAGTTCAACCAGGGTGCAACCTATACACTGACCATCAACCGTTCGTTTGTTGTCCGGGATCGACAAACGCAGGTCATTACCTATCGAGGCGAGCCCGAAAAAATGTATCAGGGAACTTTTACGATCGCGCCGCCGCCGCGGGCTGAAAAAGTATATCCGACCGGCGAACAGGTATTCACTGACGAAAAACCGACGCTAATGTTTACCGAACCGATGGATAGCGCTAGTTTAAATGAACATTTCATCGTCACGCCCGTTATCGCCGGGGAGCTCTCATTGTCTGATGATCAATCGACCGCCACCTTCACGCCCGCCGTCGCGTTGACTTTTGATACCGACTATCGCATAACAGTCACCGCTGGCGCCGAAAATGCGAATGGGGGATTTTTACCGGAAGACGTTACCTACACGTTTCATACCATCGGCCCGGTCGAGGCGACGCACCATGCACCGTCGGACGGAGCCACCGGCGTAGCGATCGGCAGCAGCATCGCGGTATCGTTTAATCAGGCGGTTGATCGCGCCTCAGCTGAAAAGGCGTTCATTACCGAACCGGCGATCTACGGATCATTTACCTGGAACGATCAAACCATGACGTTCAAACCAAACAACGCGCTGTTGTTTGATACAACCTATCAGGTTCGGCTCACCAGCGGCATTCAAAGCATTCGTGGCCAAAATTCCCGGGCAACCTACGGTTTCACATTCGCAACAGCGCCGTCGACCGTGAAGCTCAACGTTGCCATCGACTTACAAGACCACGCTTTATCATGTGAAGCCGCCGCGCTGAAAATGGCCCTGGCAAATAAAGGCGTGCGCGTGTCAGAAAACGATATTATGAACTATGTCGGATTCGATCCGACGCCACACAAGGGCTCAACCTGGGGCGATGCCTATCGCGCATACGTCGGCGACATCAACGGCCGGCAAAATACTACCGGTTATGGCGTCTATTGGGATCCGATCGCGCAAGCGGCCAATCATTGGCGCCCAAGCCAAGCCTTCACTGGTTGGACCGCGAGCCAGGTCGCTGAGGAAATTGACAGCGGAAATGCCGTTGTGATCTGGGGAGTGTACGGCCGGGGCTATGAAGATTCATGGTACACGCCGACGGGAAAATACATCTATGCTTGGAAAGGCGAGCATGCCCGAACGGTCATCGGTTTTATTGGGAGCGTCGACAATCCGATCAAGTTTATCATCAATGATCCCTATGCCGGTCAGATAACCTGGACGAAAGCGCAACTTGAAAGCAACTGGGGAATATTTGGCAATGCTGGAGTAGTCGTGCGGTAGAGATTGTTAAGCAATAAAAAATGGCTCATTTGCAGCCATTATTTTTTATTTGTCTCCAAAAGAAAAACTCCCCAGCGGTTCTCGGGATGAACCACTGAGGAGCGTGTGGCCGGTCCCCCCTCCGGACTGTGTTTCGGCCACGTTACTATGGTATGAACGAATAGACACGTTCTGATAGCGTTTAATGACTTCTATTGATAGGGCACCAGTTGTTTCGGATTCAATGGTAGGGATTAATTGACGCCGTGTCAAGACTACCGCGATCGGGTTTGAATATGGTATAATAACAGCACCTTTTTTAATACTAAATCAAGAAAACCATGAACTCAGTAAAAAATTCCAGTCAAAAAACCGGGAAATTTTTACGCGCCCAGAAAAAAGTAAAAGGTCCGGCGTCGTCTTCTCGAACCTTGCGAAAAACACAGGGTGGATTTGCCCTACTCGGAAAGCAATTTTTACCCATTATTATTGTTCTCATTATAGCCGTCCTGGCTGCGGCTGTACTGCTCTATCGCCAGTCCAGCCAGTCAAACTATGCCGGCATTACTCGACCGGAGCTGACCGGACAATTCGGATTGAAGGCGGTTAAGACCGATTCGGCCGGGATTGAGCCAACCACTACCTTTTTGTTAAGCTCGAATCGATCACTCTCAGCCGATGTTATCGAAGAATTGGTTACTTTTTCGCCGGAAGTGAAATATAAAGTCCGCAAACTGAAGGAAGAATCTTCTTTTAACGGTTTTTTGAGCAAAGTATTCGCCCAAGAGCCCAATACGAACAACACGAATGGGGAATCAGCCGTTAGCTCATATGAATTAAAGCCTGTCACGGCGCTCCACGAAGACACGAACTATCAAGTAACCATTGCAAAAACAAAGTACTCGGACCGGGAATATCAGTGGGCTTTTCCGGTAAAGGCAAAGTTCCAGGTTCTGGAATCGCATCCTCGGCACCAGGCGACCTATGTGCCGACAAATTCTACCGTTGAGATCACGATGAATCGAGAGAAATTTATCACCCCGGAAAAACATTTCTCACTCTCCCCGAATGTTGAGGGTACGCTCGAGCAGCACGGCAACCGGCTTGTTTTTTTGAGCAACCAACTGGCTGAAAAAACAGTTTATACCGCAACGCTAAAAAAGGGATTGAAGGTTGAGGGCAGTGATGAAGAATTAACGCAAGACTATACCTTCAGTTTTGAGACAAGCGAATCGACGTATTCGTCGGGCCGAGCTCAATTTCGATTTAATTCGGACTTCCTGGAATTTCTGCCGGACAAACAACCCTATTTCAGCGTCTACTATTATAATTTTGAACCCAAGGATCTCCAGGCAAATTTATACCGCTTTGATAAAGCCGATCAGTTTATATCCGCCTACCAAAACAGCCGCAACTGGAATCTCCGCTGGACGCATTTCACCTGGGAGGGAGCGGGCAGCCAATATGAGCCGGATCCCGATCAGCTGATGCTTACGTTTCCAGTCAATATTGTCCAGGTTGATTATCAGAAATTTTTTGAGGTGCCCCAAAAACTTGACCCGGGCTATTATCTCATCGATCTCCAGGCGGCTGACCAGCGTCACCAAGTCTGGTTGCAAATCACCCCAGTCTCACATTATTTTTCGGTCACGCACGAAAACAGTCTTGTCTGGCTGGCTGACTTTCCAAGTAAAGAGCCAACGCAGAATACCCAGATAACCTTTGTTGATCAGGCTGGTGAAGACGTAAAACTTGGCAAAACTGACTCGAATGGCCTGATCCAATTTGCCACACCAACGAGCCTAACCCAGTCCGTCATCGCTTCCCCGACGCCAAAATTTATCAAAGCCGCAACCGAGGACCAGCCGCTCTATATCCGGGTAAGCGACAAATACGGCTATCGCTCGACAGCGGCCGAGGGTGATCCGTACTGGGACTACTTGTCACTTGATCGCTATGTCTATCAGATGACGGATACGGTTCGGTTTTGGGGCGTTGTCCAAGGGCGGACCGAGGACATGCGCGAGAAAAAGGTGACGGCGGCAATTACGAGCGGGTATTATTATTACAATGAAGACGGATCGCAATCGGATTTGCCGGTTCTGCAAAGCAAAGAGGTCGTTGTCTCGCCGTTTAACACGATTGAAGGCGATCTCTCGTTTACCGGATTAACGCCTGGAACGTACAACGTCATGGTTCGTGACGGCGAGCGAACAATTTCCTCGGCGACCTTTGAAGTCATGACCTATATCAAGCCGGCCTATCAAATCACCGTGACGCCATCGAAACAGGCTATTTTTGCAGGCGAGCCGATCGACTTCGCGGTCCAGGCGAAGTTCTACGACGGTACGCCGGTACCGAATATCGCGCTGAAATATTACAGCTGGTGGAACGATGCCGTCCAAGGCGAGCTGAAATTGGACAGCGACGGCGAAGGTACGTTTACGTACACGCCAGCCTATACCGAGAGCGACTATCAATACTATCCACGATACTTCGAAATGACGTTTTCGCCGTCCTTGGCTGAGGAAGGGGAGATTTCCGGCGCGGGCGGCGTCCTCGTTTTCGGACCGCATATGTCGCTTGAAACGAAATCAACCTACACCGGCGATCATAACTATCTCTTTACTGCGAAACTGAATTCGATCGTGTTGAAAGACTTGCCGACCAGTAATAATGGTAATTCCGATTCGTATTCCTTGTTGTCCGAATACATTGGCGAGCCTGTGCCGGACCACGTTCTTAACGCAAAAGTAGTAAAAACAACCATTCAAAAGATCGAGGACGGGACATACTATGACCCGATCAATCGAGTCAACCAGAAGAAATATCGGTATGAATCGAAAGACGATATCATTGAGGAGCTGCAGGGGAAGACTGACGCAAACGGCGAGTGGAGTTTTACCAGAGAATATCCCTATCAGGAGCTTGTTGGTTACCGAGTTGAATGTACGGGTCAGGATCAAGAGGGTCGGAACTTCAAATCCACCCAGTACATGTATTCTGGCGAAGGGTATATTCCGGGCAAGGAATTTAATGCGATACTCAGCCTGAACAACAATAACGGGACGACCCAATATTCAGTCGACGACCCGGTCAAACCTGAAGTACGCATTACCCTGGGACAATTGCCTGAAAAGTCGAAAATACTTTATTATCGTCGCCAAAACCAGATCGACAAAACCTGGGTGACGTCGGATCTAACGCTGGAAGAGAATTTTTCCCAGCAGTTTGTTCCCTCTGTTACGTATCGGGCAGTAATGCTCGGTCCGACTGGTTTTGTGGAAACGGGTGACGAGACGGCAGCATTTAAGAAAACCGACCGAGCGCTGTCAATAGAAATAAATCCGGATAAAACCGGCTATCGACCGGGTGAAAAAGTTACTCTGAACGTAGCCGTAACCGATAAAGACAAGAAGCCGGTTGCGGCCCAGGTCAATCTGGCCGCTGTTGACGAGGCGCTCTTCCACGTCGTGCCGTATTCTTGGCAACCAAAGATTCTCGACAGCCTCTACCGGAACGTAACCGTGTGGCCGCTTTCCGGCGCATCTGATTACGCCTTATTGGAGCAGGGGGCTGAACGCGGCGGCTGTTTCGGGGCGGATACCGCCATCCTCATGGCTGATAAAAAGACCAAGCCGATCCAAGATATCAAAGTGGGCGATACCGTTCTCGCTTCAGCGGGCGATGGCACAACTGTCGTGAAACCAGCCGTCGTTCAAGGGACGTCCGTTCACCTGGTGAATACGTTCCTCGTCATTAACGGCTCGCTCGTCGTCACGCCGGAACACCCACTCTTTGCGAATGATCGCTGGCAGCCGGCTGGAAACCTGAAAACAGGCGATGTCTTATTGGGCAGCGATGGAAAAGCCAAGCCGATTGAGTCAGTCGTGACGACGACGGATCGCTCAATCCCGGTCTATAATCTCGTTGTCGGCACGTATCATACCTATTTTGCCAATGGCCTCCTGGCTCATAATGCCGAAAAGGCCGGTGGCCCACGTTCCAACTTTGTCGATGTTGCGCTCTATCAGACCATTGAAACCAACATGAGCGGCCAAGGTTCAGCTACCTTTACCGCACCCGACAATCTTACCTCCTGGCGGGTCACTGCCCTGGCGTACGACCCTGATCTGATTCTGGCTGGCCAAACGGCCAAGCTCGTGCCAGTCGCACTGCCGCTGTTCGTCGACAGTACCTTGAACTCATTCTATCGGACAAATGACAAACCGATTGTTCGAGTACGCGCCTTTGGCAACGATTATCAGGTCGGTCAGGCGACGGATTTCGCTCTAACCAGCACCTCGCTCAACCTCAATCTCGCCAAAACCTCGACTGACCGGGAAGTACGTTTTGATCTCGGCGCAATCCCGGCCGGTGACCATGATATTACGGTTGGCGTAAAGCAAGGTCAGGCTCAGGATTCCGTAAAACGTCAACTCCAGGTAATCGATAATCACTTCCGGATCGTTCAAGCCAAAGAATACGCCGTCACCAATGACCTGAAAGACATCGAAGGGAACACCCAGGCCTACACCCACCTGGTATTTGCCGACGCCGGCCGTGGCAAATATTTTCAGCCACTCCTTGAGCTCAGTTACGAAACGGGCGTTCGCTCGGATCAAACGGCGGCTGCGTACACGGCGAATGCGTTGCTCGAAAAATATTTCAAATACCCGGCGCCCGAGCCGCTTGATCTCTCCGGGTTTCAGGTCCAGGATACCGGCGCTTTAGCGCTCTTTCCGTATAGCGATAGCGATTTAGAAGTCTCGGCAAAACTCGCTGATTTGGCTCGAGCCAACGTGCCCGAAGCCGAGCTGAACCGGTATTTCACAACCTCTCTCTCGGACGATAAAGCCGATCTCAATCGGATTAGTAAGGCACTCTATGGCTTGGCGAGTCTGGGCGAGCCGGTTCTCGCGAAGATCCAAACCGTGCTTCAGCAATCAGAGTTATCAGTGGAAGACCGTCTCTATCTGGCCATCGGTTTGATCAGGCTGGGCGATCAGGAAGGGGCGAGACTCGTGTATCAAGATGCCATTCGAATAAATCTCCGTTTTGAAGGGGGCGAGGCGTGGCTGGAAAGCGAGAGCGATCTGACGCGTCGAGTAAAACTCACCGGTTTATCGGGCATTCTCGCGGCTGAGTTAAAATTAACGGATGACGCCAACGCACTCTGGAGCTACCTGTCTGGTCACTACCCAGAAACCGATCTTGACGGTATCGAGCGCGCCTTGATGATCCGGGCGCTCCTGGTCATGGCCGATCCGTCGGCAGCCAGTTTTACCTACGATACCGGTAGCCGAAAGGAAACCGTCAAATTAGAGAACGGCGCTACATACGCGCTTGATTTGGCGGCTGTGGAATTGACTGCTCTCCGTTTCAGCGATGTCACAGGCAATATCGTGCTGGTCAGCTGGTTTGAGCGGAGTAAGAATCCGGAGGAACTCCCCCGCAACCCCGATCTCGTTTTGACTCGAAAGTACCTCGTGAATGATAAGCCGACGACGACGTTTGCTGAGGGGGATATTGTTAAGGTTCGCCTCGATCCGAATATTGGCGCGAACGCCATCGACGGCTTGTACCAGGTGACGGATTATCTGCCGAGTGGCTTGCGACCAATCACTCAACTGTATAATCGAAATTTATCGTCTGGTACGGAATGCGATCCGATCTGGTACCCGTCCATGATCATGAACCAGAGCGTGTATTTCACCATCGGAAAGGACTTTGATCGCACCCCTGACTGCACAAACCGAACGCTCAACTATTACGCCCGGGTTGTTAGCCCCGGCGGATACTCGGCCGAACCGGCAGTCATCCAGTCGCTCAAGAATCTCACGAGCTTAAACTTAACCGACGCACATAATATTACGATTAAGTAGACTCGCGTCAGTCAGTGTGCTAATTGGGCTCCTCTGCCTCATTGGCGGAGGAGCTTGGTTGATACTGGCGCCAAAAAAGTCGACCGGGGAAAATGTAGCCAGCGTAAATTCTCAACAGCCTCAAACGATCCGGTCAACTGGTTTTTTTGAATACACGGAAGCCATTGACCGTGTTTTTTCTGAAACGCAACCGGCGTCGTTTGCCGACCAGACACCCGTTCAGCTTGGCCTTACCTCGCATCATCTTCCGACCGCCGCTCCATTGATCGCACGATTTTATGCCACTCTGCAGAAGCAATTGGGACCGCGAAAAACGTTCGTTATTGTTGGGCCCGATCACGCTGAACGTTGCCCTCAATATGTAACCACGACCGCTCTTCCATATCAAACACCCTACGGTCTGTTACCGATTGATCCGGAGGTATCAGCGGCCGCGCAGGCGGCTGGCGCAGCCATCAGCGAAGGTTGTTTTATAGGCGAGCATTCAACGAGCGTTCAAGCACTCTTTGTTCGGCGGAACTTTCCCGAGGCACTGGTCGTGCCGATACTCTTATCCTCAGCGACAAGCGATGAGTCGCTGCGCCGACTCGCCCAAGCGCTCTCGGCCCGGTCGGATTCGATCACCGTTATTGGCAGCGTCGATTTTTCTCACGCCCTGCCAGCAGCCGAGGCGCGACAACGCGATGCTGCAACCGATCAAATATTGCTCAAGCAAAACGTATCTAGCCTAACACTTGATCAGGTCGATTCGCCGCCGACATTGAAACTCCTGTATTTGTTAAATCAGCGGTTAGGGAATAACCCCCCGGTAATTTTTGATCGTGCAAATACAGTTGATTATACCGGTGCGGCTGAGAACACAACCGGCTATAGAAACATGATGTTTTTTAATTCGGAGTAGACAAAAATAATAAAACATGGTAAAATAGATATGAAGGAGAAACCATGACTGCTAATTTAACACAAAAAACGATCGAGCAGTTTTTTCAGGAAAATAATGTACCTGAGGATAAACGGGAGAAGGTACTGATGACCGTGACCAATCTGGTCTATGAACGGAACATGCACGTGATCGATTGGGAGAAGGCGGACGGCGAGGAAAAAGCCAAGCTCGAAGTGCTTATTGCCGACAAAGAGAAAACCATCAATCAGAAGGTCGCCGACATTCTCAACGGCAAAGACGTGGAAATTCATTATGACTTCTAAACCAGTTGTCCTGATTATCATGGACGGCTGGGGGGTGGCCGCTCCATCGAAAGGCAATGCCACGACATTAGCGCATATGCCTTTTATTGATTACCTCCTGGAAAACTACCCGGCTGTATTGCTCGAGGCTGGCGGTATTAGCGTCGGCTTGCCATGGGGAGAAATGGGCAATTCTGAGGTCGGCCACTTGACGATCGGGGCCGGCAAAACCGTTTACCAGAGCCTGGCTCGGATCACAAAGGCGGTTGAAAGCGGCGAATTTTTCAAAAACTCGGCGTTTTTAATGGCGCTCGAGCACATAAAACATAATAATGGCAAACTTCATCTGATCGGACTACTGGGGTACGGCGGCGTTCATGCCCACCAGCTCCATTTAGAAAGCTTGATGCAGCTCGCTCAAGATCAAGGTTTGGCCAACGTCTATCTGCATTTGTTTCTGGATGGACGCGATACGCCGCGCAAGTCCGCTTTTAAATTTCTCAAAAGCTTACAGGAACGGATCCATGAACGGTCGTATGGAAAAATTGCGTCATTATGCGGGCGTTTTTGGAGCATGGACCGGGACAATAAATGGGAACGAACCCAACGCGGGTATCAGCTGCTGCGCGATGGTAAGGCTGAGTATACAAGTGAAGATCCAGCGCAGGCGATCCAAGCGTCCTATGACCGGGGAATCTATGACGAGGAGTTAGAGCCGACGCTCATCACCGAATCAGGCCAACCCGTCGCGACAATTCAGGATAATGACGCGGTTATCTATTTCAATTTCCGGGCAGACCGCGGCCGCCAACTGACCCAGGCGTTTGTCGAGGATGATTTCGAAGGATTCGCGCGAGGCCAAAAGCCGAAAAACCTGTTTTTTGTCACCATGACCGAATACAAAAAGGATCTACCGGTCCAGGTTGCTTTTCCGCGTGAATACGTGCGTGAACCATTGGCCAAGGTTGTCAGTGAAAATAACGGCAAGCAGCTCCATGTAGCGGAGTCGGAGAAATACGCCCACGTGACTTTTTTCATCAATGGGCTGCAGGAAAAAAGTTTTGACGGTGAGGAGCGGGTGCTCATTCCTTCGCCCCTGGTTGATACCTACGCGAAAACACCGGCGATGTCGAGCGAGCAAATAACCAAGGCTGTCCTAACGGGTTTGCGCAAAAACGAATACAGTCTCGTTATCGTCAATTTTGCCAATCCGGACATGGTCGCGCATACCGGCAATTTGCAGGCAACGATCCAGGCGCTTGAAGCCGATGATACGTTTTTGGAGAAAATAATTACTCATGTTCTTGATCAAGACGGAACCGTGATCATCACCGCCGACCATGGCAACGCTGAAGAAGTCGTCAAACTGCAAACCGGCGAACCGGACAAAGAGCACAGCTGCCGGTCAGTACCCTGTTTAATAATCAACAACGCCTTAAAAGGCCGGACGCCGCCCCTGACCAGGGATCGGTTGTATACCCTGCAGAGCCGCGGCACGCTGGTTGATGTCGCCCCGACCGTGCTCGCGATTATGGGACTGCAAAAACCGCGTGAGATGGTGGGCATTAATCTACTTAAGGTACTTTAATCTCCATGCGTGAAAAAGAGTTTAACTACAGTCAAATAACGAAATACATCTATCTCAGCTCGCGCTTGTACACGCGCAAGGATCTTGAGCAAATTTTACGTTTGGGCGTGCAAGCGAATGTTGATCTTGAGATGGAAAAAATGGACCGGCCGAAAGACCTCCTGGCCTATCTCTGGATTCCGGTCAAGGATTTTAACTCGCCCTCGCTGGAACAGTTTTTCCTGGGAGTCGATTTTATCGACCAGCTGGTGCGACGCCGGATTAAAACCATTGTGCATTGCAACGTCGGGTACGGCCGAGCGCCAACATTGGTCGCCGCCTACCTGATGGCGATAAAAGGATATTCGTTGAAACGCGCCGTAACGTTTTTAAGCCACAAGCGCCCGGGTGTCCATCCGAGTCCTGGGCAGATTCGCGGCATGAAAACGTTTATCCGTGCCTTTCGGTTGACCCAAAAAAAGAGCAAGAGCAAAGTGGTTATATAGGACTTAGACGTCAACGGCCGGAGAACGTTCTAGCCGTTTTTATATTTTCCCGGTATACTAGCACTATGCGTCTCCATGTTTTTTTAGCCAAAGCCGGCATTGCCTCACGACGGACCTGCGAAGAATACATCCGCCGCGGTTTTGTTATGGTGAATGGAAAGAAAGTAACGGCCATGGGCGTGACGGTTGAACCGGGGAAAGACGTGGTCGAATATAAACACCGAGTCGTAACCCTGGCTCAATTACACCGCTTAATTGCCTATTATAAACCTGTCGGGGTTGTTTCGACGATGCAGCGGAGTCAAGAACGGGGCAAGTCGCTGAGCGAAGCGCTGCCGTTTTCCGAACGACTTTTTCCGATCGGCCGGCTTGATAAGAATTCCGAGGGTCTGTTGCTGCTCACCAACGACGGTGCCCTAGCGCTGCAATTAAGCCATCCGCGCTACGAGCATGAAAAGGAATACGAGGTTACGGTGGCGCGGCGGTTGGAACCGAATGAACTTGAGCGGCTGCGCCAACCTTTCTCGCTAGACGGCTATCGGACCCAGCCAGCACAGATTGAACCAGTCGGTGAGCGAACCTACCGTATTATCTTACACGAAGGTCGGAAACGACAGATTCGGCGGATGTGCGAAAAAATTGGCGTCCCTGTTCTGCGACTCATTCGCGTGCGTCTGGGCCCGTTCGCGCTCGGCACGCTCCAACCGGGCGCTTGGCAAGAGCTTGATATTCAGCAGGCCCAGCAAGTGCTCGCCGAAACATGATACCGTTACGCGATCACAATCCGTCGGGGAAAACCCCATATGTAACGTACGGCCTGATTTGTATTAACGTCGCCGTTTTTGTCTATATGCTGACCCTTGGCAGTGGGGTTGATGCGTTTATCAGCCGCTACGCGCTCACACCAGCCGATATCCTTCGCGGAACAGGTTGGCTAACGTTCATCACCTCGATGTTTATTCACGGTGGCTTTTTGCATATTATTGGAAATATGCTTTTCTTTTATATTTTTGGCGACAACCTGGAAGCGTACCTCGGACGACTTAAATTTATCGGTTTCTATCTTGCCAGCGGTATTGTTGCCACGGCTGCGCAATTTCTCATCGCGTCGCATTCCACGGTTCCGCAAATTGGCGCCTCGGGCGCAATCGCCGGCATCATGGGCGCGTATCTGGCCCTCTTTCCAGAGGCGAGAATTGAAACACTCTGGACGCTGGGTTTTTGGATTCAACGGGTTACTGTGTCGGCCCGATTCATGCTCCTGTACTGGATCATATTCCAGTTTTTCTACGGTTTTGGCAGTATCGGCGCGCAGGGCGGCGTCGCGTATTTTGCGCATATCGGTGGTTTCATATTCGGCTACGGATTAATGAAAATCTTCGCCCGCAACCAGGGAAGGAAGATACCGCCGCCGACTCGATACTTCTATCAGTGACGCCTAGCGCTTGACAGGAAGAGCGAAATCCTATTAGATACAGACGAAAATAGCAGTGTTGCTCGATAGATTCGGGGACGATCTTTGTCATTGTCCATTCACTCACGGCTTCGGATACCAGCGGGGCGCTACTCAGTCTCGCAGGAGGCAAGTCATGCCAGGTGTCAGAGTGACCGGCTTTGGTTCTTATGTTCCAGAGCGGGTTGTTAACAACGCGGAGTTTTCAGATTTGATGAATGCAGAACTTCGTCGTCTGGCGGCGGAGGGACGTATCAATCAAGCGGATCTCGAAGGACTACTGTGTAAGCCGGACTGGATCGTTGAGCGGACCGGCGTTGAAGAACGCCATCTGGCTGCGCCCGATCAGGCCACAAGCGATCTGGCGGTACCGGCGATCAAGTGTTGCCTCGGCTGGTCGGGATACCAGCCGATGGATCGGAGCGCACTTGTTGTCGGCACGGTCATGGGTGACGAACCGACCACTCCGACGACGGCAGCGAGAATTCAGCACAAACTGGGCTGGCCGGTTCGCCATGACGACGGTCGGCTGGTTGACCGCATGATGTACGATACGAGCGCGGCGTGCACAAGCTTTGGCATGGCCCTAGCGCAACTCGAAGCGCTGATCCGCTCGGGCAACCGAACGGGCGGCGTCGCTGTCGGCGTTGACGTGATGTCGCGGCTGAGGAATCCTTTGCGACGCGGGATCGCTCCGCTCTTGGCTGACGCGGGTTTTGCCGTGAGTCTGGAAGCGACCGACGATCCAGCACTGGACTGTTTCCTGCCCGACGGCCAGAGTTTCTTCTTCGGCGGCGACGGCCAATATGCCGAGGAGATCATCGTTCGAGCTGGTGGCACGAGACAACCGGTTACTCCCGAGATGCTGGCCGACCCGCTGTGCTGGGATACCGGCATCTATATGAACGGCAACTCGGTGTTCAGGCTGATCGTCAACCTGGTCAAGAACGAGATCATCCATCAGGCGCTCGCGAAGGCCGGGCTGACCCTGGCTGACATCGGGCAGTTTATCTTCCACCAGGCGAATCTCCGCATGATTACGCCAATTACGGACAAACTGAAGATCACGCAACGGACCTACAACAACGTCCAGCGGTATGGGAATACCACATCTGCGTCCGTTGGTCTCTGCTTGGACGAGGCGTATGCGGCTGGCCGGCTGCAACCGGGCATGAATGTCATGATCGTCGTCTTCGGCGGCGGGTTCACCTGGGGGACGATCATCCTGAAGTGGCCGGAGCTGAGGGTATAGCTGTTGAATCGCACAACCAACGAGGGGTTTGCGGGAGAGTCTTCGGACGGCTCCCTTTTTTCTTGCCAAACGCCAGGTACTTTGGTATGATGCGGGCAAGAGTAATTATCCATAATTTTTTTTACCATGAAAATACAAGTTCAACGTGACCTGTGCATCAGCGCCGCTTCATGCGTAGCGGTGGCGCCAGGGGTATTTCAGCTCGATACCGAGGGTAAGGTGTACGTTGTTGATCCAAAAGGCGCCGATGAAGCGACAATATTGGAAGCAGCCCGTTCGTGCCCGGTCCAGTGCATTACCATTACTGATGACGCCGGAAAACAACTGTATCCGGAAGCAGCGAAATAGAACGCATCATAAATTCATAGTTGAGATAATCCATGGTAGTAAATAAGAAAAAAAAGACGCCTCCAGCCAGCCGCGCCGCTATCGAAAAGGCAATTGAGGGTTTGCGATCAGCGATCCAGGCGGATGGCGGCGACGTGTCATTCGTGAGTTTTCGGCAGGGTGTGGTCACGGTAGCTCTAAAAGGCGCCTGTGCCACCTGTCCGCTTTCGACTCAAACACTGAAGCTCTATATTGAGCAACGCTTACGGCAAGAAGTGCCTGGGGTGAAAAAGGTCGAACAGGTTTAATCGAGTGTTCCCTGAAATATCTCTGGCTGCAGCCGTCTGGCAGTAACCACGAGGTATTTCGTCACCATACGGCTCTCTGACATCGAAAGGAGGTACCTGATGAACGTGACCGTTGTCTCCAGCGGTCAGCGTTCGCTCCTGGAAGTCTTGCGACAGCAGCATCATATTGACGGAGCATCTGTGCGATATGTCACTTGTCATCCAGGCAAGGAAGCGACCGATGGCATTCTTTCGTGGCCGATCGACCTACCGCTCCATGAAGTAGCTGGCATTGACACGACCCGATGGCTCATCCTCATTCACTGCGGGCGCTGTCTGACCGCTGAAGAAATTCGATCCTTTCCGGCGGTGGTGCAAATCTTCCCCGGACCGCTCGAGTTTTTGCAGGCCGACCTTGACGAGGTTAGTGTTCAGGCAGCGATCCTGCGTTATCTTGAGTTGACCAAGCAGGATTCGGGACATACCTGTGTCACGGTGCTCTGGCACTCGGTCGATGGGGCAAAACGGATCGTATCGGTACCAATCAGTGAGGTTTGGGTACCGGTCTTTCTGTCGGCGGTTGATCCCGAAGAACTGATGGATGAACTCTGGTCGCGCGAAGTGCTTGAGTTGATTCATCTCATGTGCGGGCGGACAGCGTTGAGGCCGCTCCCGGCGAACCGGATCCGACAGGCGGATTTCACGTGGACCAAGGAATTGGAGGTGGCATTGAGGTTTGGGAAAGAGTACGCCCTGCGGATGCAGGAAGCTTGAGACATGGTGAGTCAGTCTGTTTTCAGCGACCGCCTATGGGTTTCATACCCACGGGCGGATTTTTTTATTGACAAAGGGCATAATCGTGTGGTTAGATAGTGGCGTTCATGTTTCTGGCGAAATGGAGTAAACGGTGCGGAAGGAGGTACTGAATGGCCTTTCCAAGACGGCCAAAGAACGCGCTTCTCGCGTCCTTTCAAAAAGACAAACGGCTCTTGGGGTTCGGCCAGGGGTTGCGTAACCTGGACTGGCTGGAGTGGGGCAGCGCGGGGACGACAAAGTACTTGATGGGTCAGGGTGTCGAAATCACCGACCTTGAAACGCTCACTGGTTTCCCGCCCCTGATGGATCACCGGCTGGCTACGCTGAGCCATCGGATTCATGGTGGCATCCTCTACCGTGACGATCCGAGCGATATTCGCGATTTGGCCGAGCTGGGCGGCATTCCGTTCGGCCTGGTCTTCGTGGATCTCTATCCCGTTATGCAGGCGATCCGCGAAGGCAAGCCGTTTGAGGAGATCATCAGGCTCATCGACATCGGCGGCCCCACCCTTTTGCGGGCAGCGGCCAAGGCTCACACGTATGGTTGCATCCCTGTATGCGACCTGGACGATTGTCAGATGGTACTCAGACTGCTTGAGACCGACAGCCTGACCGACGACATCCTTACCCAGCTAGCGCAGAAGGTGTTTGCCACCACGGCGGGGTACGATGACGCGATCGCCAAGTATCTCATCAGCCTCGGACCGGGCCGCGGAAGTGCCTGAGCCGGCGCGTTTCGGCATTGATCATTCGGGCTTTGTGCAGGCGGACCGATGTGTTCGTCTGCTTTTCTTTTTGGTATAATAAACGGTATGTTGAATCCAAAACGAGAATTATTCCGCTGGGGGCCGATACCGGGACGGCTCATATCGATCGATGACTGGAGCGCCATCTTCCAACTTTACCCTGGGCGTTTGCACCGTTTTAGCTGGTCTGATTCATACCAGATATTTCGCAACGGTGAAATGCTGTTTGTGTCAGATATGCATGATTTTGAACGAGTTGCCGGCCGGGTATTTCAGCAAATATTCGATCGTAAATCACTGACGCGCTACCAAAAGGCCTGGCAGGCCAGCGTCCGCAATCTTTTCGACTACTGCCGGAGTATTACCGCTACTCGGTTGTCAGGGCTACCCGATCGCGCCCTGGAAATTGAATGGAAAAAATTTCACGAGCTGCTCAAACATTTTTGGGAACCGGCCGTCATTCCGGAACTGGCGGCGTATGGCGGCGCACCGAAACTACGGCGGCTGTTAATGCGTCACGGTTTGAATGGGGAAGCGTTGCAAACCGCCACCGCGAGGCTGTCAGCCCCGGAGCTTTTGTCATTTTATCAAGAGGAAGAACGCGACTTTCTGAAACTCTTTCGGTTGCGATCGAAAACAGCCCGGTACAAGGCTCTAAAAAACCACAACCGGCAGTATTATTGGATAGAAAATTCCTATGGTGCCGTGCAATTCTTGGCGCTGACGGATTTCCAACGGCAGCTGCGCGACCGAAAACAAGGCTGGTTACAACGTGCCCGCGCCATTGACCGTCACATTGCGACAGTACGTCTGGAAAAGGCTCGGGTGATAAGAGAATATCGGTTATCAAAGACGATCTGTCGGACGGCGGATAGGCTCAGCCTGGCTATCGGTTGGCAGGATGAACGGAAGAAGCAGATATTCCGGTATTTGCATTTTCAGGAATTATTCCTGCGCGAATTTTCACGCCGTTCCGGTGTGCCGCTGGTTCAGCTAAGCACAGCGATGGTATCTGAAGTCGTATCAAAACCGACCCGACAAAAAAAATACGAGTGGCGCCGAAGGTATAAGTATCCCCACGTACTCATATTAGGCCGGCGAGTTCATCGCGTTTTGAGCGGGGCGTCGGCGCGAAAAATTGTTCGGGATTTTTTCCAGACGCCGAAACCGCTGCAGCGCAAAGAGTTAACCGGCATCGTTGCCCATTCAGGTTCAGCCAGGATCATCGGACGTGTATTTGTCGTGCGCAATCACGAGCAACTAAAGCGCTTTCCGGCCGGCGCCATCCTGGTCAGCACACAAACAGCCCCGGAATATGTAGCCGCCATTCGAAAAGCAAAGGCGATAGTGACTGATGCCGGCGGAATCACCTCGCACGCCGCGATTGTGGCCCGGGAATATGACAAGCCATGTATTGTAGGAACAAAATATGCGACCAGCATATTGCGAACAGGGGACCGTATTGCGGTTGACGCACGGAAGGGATTAGTGATTAAGTTATAAGACTTACGATTAATAAATATGGTATGTCACTTTTTCAAACCCTCGAAGACAAAGCCAAACAAAAACGCCGCCGGATCGGAATTTCCATCCTTCGTTGGAACGATCCGATTCGCGCCAGCCTGGAAAAAGCCAAGGCAATCGCCGATATTATTGTATATGGTGATCCAAAATACGGCTTTGACGGCCTTACAAATAATAATCAGGAAGAAGTTGGCCGGCAAATGGTTCGGGATTTTAAAGCCGGCAAGCTTGACCAGTTCGTCCGCGGCCAGGTCGATGATTTCGGCACAGTGGACGAGTTCAAGAAACAATTCGGCGTACCTGCGGAAATGAAACGGCTCTGCCCGGGCCTGATGCACACGCCGCTCGACCACGAGTTTTTTCTCCTACTCTGTTCAAATCCCGAGGGACAGACTCTGGAAGATAAAATCCGGTATGTTGACGGCACGACCGCCTGGCTAACAGAAACGTTTCCTGAACTGACGCCGAAAGTCGCGGTTATGGCCACCTGCCGGCCCGGTTCATACGGCCGTGATCCAGTGATGTCAAAAACCTATGACGAAGCAGAGGCGGTGGTCAAACATTTAGCCGAACAAAACATTGAGGCTAAAAATGTTCACATCGAGATCGAAAACGCCGTTCAATGGGCGAATATTATCATGGCCGCAAACGGCACTATTGGCAACCAGATATTCCGGGCGGTAATGTACTTAAGCGGCGGAAAGAATCTGGCCTGTCCGACCATTTTTTCCGGCCATGGCATCTATGAAGACGACAGCCGTAACGAGGAGGATTGGTATCCGCATATTGTCGGGGCAGCAGCATATGTAAAGTAATTTCTAAGTCCTGATATCGGAAAAATAATGTTAAAAAAACCGGTGTAAAGCCCGGTTTTTTAGAAATAAAATGAGGGCAAAGTTCTTCGCAGAACCTGCCCTCGATGTACGATTGGCGGGAACAATGCCCGCCGGTCAGTCTTGGGTTGCGAGCTGGAGCCAGTATGCAACTCCCAACACGAGCGCGCGCTCGTCGGGGTTGAAGAGAGGTCTGTGGTGCCCGTGGCCGTGGACAGCCTGCTCAGCCGGTGTGATACCGCCGGCACCCAGGAACATGAAGTTCCCAGGGATGCCAGCGTTGTGAAACTGGCCGAAGGACTCACCGCCGAGTATCTGGTTCATCTCCTCAACTCGAGCATCAGGAAGGGCGCAGGACAGTCGAGCCCAGGCAGCGACTTCGCGAGCCGCACCCTGAGCAGTTTCCGTGGGAGACTGGTCGTTGACCGTGGGGATGTGCCCGGCCGGGTGATCGATACTGATTTCGACGTCCGGCCAGAGAGTCCGGAATGACCGGATGATACGGTTGAGGCAGACATGCATTCTGTCGTAGGTCGCGCGATCGAGTGCCCGAAATGTCATCTCGAAGTGAAGCTCTGACGGCACGATGTTCGCTGATTGTGCCGGAGTCGGAGCGGAGCAGTGAACGAATCCGTTGGGCTGGAATTTGCGAGTCAGGCTTCCCGCAAGCCTCGAGACCAGCCAGGCATAGGCGTCGACCGGACTGACAATCGAGCGCTGTCCATACTCCATGGCGTGGCCGCCTTTGCAGCGGAGCGTGATCTTCGGCCGGTCGCTGTAGCATGAGATCGTTCCAACACAGGTCAGGAAAGTGCCGGTCGGATACACGACGCCACAGTGGGACGTGAGCACGTGCAGGCCGTGGACCTCGTCCAGGCCGTTGCCCCCGCCTTCGGCGAGCAGCTTCGGCTCGCCCCCAGGCGGAATCTCCTCGGCCCTGGTGAAGAGAAGCCGGATATTCCGTGTCAGAGATGCGCGGTTGGACACGAGACGCCCGGCAGCCATCAGGAGCATAGCCACGTGACACTCGTGTCCACACGCGTGCATGACCCCGGGCACGGTCGAGGCATACTCGAGCCCGGTCTCTTCCGTGATCGGCAGGGCGTCCATGTCCGCTCTGAAACCGATGCGCGGGGCAGCGGTTCCGAGCGACGAGCTGTCGATGTCGCAGATGATTCCGCCGGTGATGATCTTCGGCGAGAGACCCATCTGCTGCAGCAGAGCGATGACTCGCTCGGCCGTTGCCGTTTCGAGCCAGCCCAGCTCGGGCTGGCGGTGAAGATCTCGGCGAAGAGCGATCAGCATTGCCTCGGCTTGGCCGAGAAGACTGTCGAACAGAGATAACGGCATAGGGACCCTCCTGTGTTTGTCCGTGGCATCCAGCGCGACTCATCTATGTATATACACCAAGGTGGACTTGATTTAACCCAAGATGTGAAAAGGGCGCAATGTAACCAGGTACTATAGACGAAAAACTTGAAATTGTCAAGGGTTTTCAGTGAAATATAGGTGATTTGTCTTTTTTCAAAAGTTATGCTATAATAAGTTCACGTTTATGGAAAAAATCACCCTTCCATTTAGCCAAATTAATATTTCGTCTGTTCCCGACGCCGGTGGGAAGGGTGCCAATCTCGGCGAGCTGACAAAAGCCGGCATCCCGGTGCCGCCCGGATTCGTTGTCACGGCCACGGCGTTCAAGAAATATCTCGAGCTGTCAGACCTTGATGTCGAGCTCGACGCCATCCTTGACGAACTGAAGATAGAAGACGTCAGTTCGGTCGAACGCGAGTCGCGGAAGATGCGTTCGCTCATTCAACGAGAGAAAATACCTGAAGCGATAAGCCAAGAAATCAAAAAAGCGTTTCGTCATTTACGAGCCAAGTACGTGGCCGTGCGCTCCTCGGCTACGGCCGAGGATTCAAAAGTGGCTTCCTGGGCGGGTGAGCTCGAGACCTACCTCTTTATTACCGACAAAGAGCTTCTCGCCGCCGTCCGGAAATGCTGGTCATCGCTGTATACGCCGCGGGCTTTGTTCTACCGATTTGAAAAGAAACTACACAACAAAATGATCCGCGTCGCGGTTGTGGTGCAGAAGATGATCAATGCGAAGGTTTCCGGCATAGCGTTTACCACTCATCCGGTAACGCGCGACCCAAACCAGCTGATTATTGAAGCGGGCTGGGGTTTGGGTGAGGCGATCGTGTCAGGGCAGATAACACCTGACGCCTACGTCCTGGACAAGGCAGATAACACCTTCATTGACGTAAACGTAAACCGACAGGAAATGATGATCGTGCCGGCCGTGCCAAAGGGCACGAAAAAAGTGAGCGTGCCGCGGGCCAAGCAAGAAAAACAAAAACTGACCAAGAGCCAAATTCTTACGCTGGTCGACATCCTCCGGCGGATCGAGAAATATTATGGCAGCCCACAGGATATCGAGTGGGCGTTTAACGGGCAAAATTTCTATATTGTACAAACACGGCCAATAACCACGCTTTAATTATGGAGCTAGCCGGCACATCACCACAGTCCAAGACAGACGGCGCAGACAATCTCGCCGACCAGATCCTTGACGCACTCCAAAGTCAATCGCCAAAGCATGCGCTGACGCTGCTCTTCCAGCTCCAGGCGAAAGAACAAACGACGGCGCTGCCAGCCGATCTCCAGATACAGAAACAGCGCTTGCAAATCATTGCCATCCCGTTGCTCTCGGCCAACGAACTGGTTTCGATTTTTCAAAAAAATCTCCGTCCGGTGCTTGAATTCAACGTCGGCGATCGTTTGAAACGCCGCTTTGTGTCGTTACCGTTACGCGACCAGGACGAGCTGAAACAGAATATTCAGTCAGCCCTTGAATTAAACACACTCCCGTTTGTATCGGGCGTTGCATCTTCGCCGGCTGCCTGGATCGAACAATACAACCTGCGACACGGCCAATACTCCGATTTTCTGAAAAATAACGTGGCCTATATTTCCCTGACGAAAGAAGAGCAGCTAAAGGTTGAGCGTCTCATGCGGTTGTACCAGCAGATTTCCGCGCTCTCCACGTCGCCGGCCGGGATAGAGGACGAGATGCTGGTGAAAGACGAGCAGGGGAAATTTCAGGTATTACGCGAAGGGCGCTTCATTGAACTGAACGCCGAGCCGGTTGAAACCCCACCGATACCAAGTTCGAACGTCCAACCAGTGCCGTCGAAACCAGCCATTTCATCGTCGCCAGTTGTGACGGTCCCGATTGCGCCGACGCTGCCACCACGACCGCCGGTCTTGCCCAGAACAGATCCGCAGAAGCCAACAACGCCGCCGATCACGCCGGTTCCACGGCCGATTATGCCGCAACCTCGCCCCAGCCCCGCGAGCCAAAACCCAACCGCTGATTTCTATTTTCACCGCGAAGACGAGGAAGAGGTAAACCGCTTCCGTACGCGGCTAGCTGATGCCACCACCCCATCTGGCGCAAATATCGAACAAATCGCCGATCGGTTGATCCGGGACTTCCGCTTAACCTTTGCTAATGACGCGTTACGCTCGCGCTTTGTCAGCATAATCGTTTCCCGTTTGAAAGACGTGCGTGATTTGATTGAAACAAAGAGTATGCTCATGCGGCCGATCGAGGTCGGCGGTATCGGTCTGCCGGAAACACTCGTGATGCAGATACTCTCTCAGGTTGAGGAGGAAATACTCACCTTGCATAGCCGACCAGCCGAACCGATAAGCCAGGAAAAACCGCCCGAGCCGCTTCCCGTCAAACCGCGCGAGGAGCCAATTGCGCCGCCGGCTATTCAAACGCCGCCACCAGCCGCGCCAACAGTACCAGTGCGGCCACCGGTTCCGCCAAGATTGGATATACCGAAGCCAATGGCGGCAGTTCGGCCTACGCCAATTCCGCCGCGCCAAACGCTTACGAGCCAGCCAGCAAACTCGGGTACGACCATCGTAAAGCGGCCTGTTGAGACAACGCGACCGGTTATGTCAGACATAAAACCGCCGGCCAAGACCGTCGGACCAGTTGAAGAAATTTTTCGTCTGACCCCCGATGATTACCGCCGTCTCGGGAAGACGCTAGCCGAAGCAAACGATAAAATCGCTGAAAAACTCGATCTTTTGGAAGAGGATTCATATCTCAAGCGGGCCGAGGGCGTAAAAGCTTGGAAGAAGAACGCCGTTCACCGACTCTATCTTGAAATCGGCCGGGAAAGCATGGAGCGGAATATGGCCATATCGGACGTTATTCGTCAGCGTCAGGAAGCCAACCGTCCAACCGTAACCGAGGAGGAATTTCACGCCATCGCTGATTTAAATAAGCGGATAAGTTTCTAGGGAAGTATGCCACTTCAATTCACCGTGCCACAATTTATCGATGTTGAAGACAAGATCTTTGGTCCGATCTCGGTCCGTCAATTCGTTATTATCCTAATCGGGATCGGTGTGGTCGTGATGCTGTATTTCGTGTTAACATTTACATTGTTTATCTTTGCCGCTCCGATCGCCTGCGGCGTGATCGCCATCTTTGCCTTTTTTAAGATAAATGGCCAGCATTTTCACCTTTTTCTCCTCAACGTTGCGACCACCTTCCGTCGTCCGCGCATCAAGCTTTGGCACAAACATTTAGCCGATGACGAGATTCAAGAGGAAAAAGCGAAAGAAAAGGTCGGTTCCGAAGGCGGCGGACCGCCGAAGATTACACCGACAAAAAGTCGTCTTCGCGAACTTTCCTTGATCGTCGACACGGGCGGAGCCTATGGCGAGGAATCCTGGCAGGTGACGCGCGATACCCGATAGCTAACAAACATACATGCCTACCCCACAGAACAAACAGCGTAAAAACACCCCTTCGACTCAGCGGTTCGTACCGATCGCTGAAATTAAAGACGACGCCGTGATCTTAAAAGACGGGACAATTCGAGGCGTCATCCTGGTTTCATCGATCAATTTTGCTCTGAAGTCGGAAGACGAACAAAACGCCATCATCCAGGCCTATACCCAATTTCTCAACTCATTTGAATTTCCGGTGCAGGTGGTGATTCAATCGCGGAAACTTGATATTGATGAATATCTCCAGCGGCTCGAGAAGGTCGAAAAGGAGCAGATGAACGAATTATTAAAAATGCAGACTCGCGAATACCGCCAGTTTGTAAATGAATTGATTGAATTGGCCGATATCATGAGCAAGCGTTTCTATGTCATTGTTCCGTATGCGCCGGTGACGAAAAAATCTTCAAAAAAGTTTTTTGACCGGGTTCAAGAATTATTTGCGCCCAGCCGGATTATTCAATTGAAAAAAAGCCAATTTGAAAAATACCATACCGAACTGGCCAAGCGGGTTGATTTCTTGATCAGCGGCTTGAACGCCATGGGCTTGAAGGCCGTTGGTCTCGACACGCAGAGCCTGATTGAACTGTATTACAATACGTATAATCCAGAAACCTACGACCATCAAGAATTGGTCCAGGTTGATCGTATTCAAGTGGAGCGTTAATATGGCAAACCTCGATCTCTCGAAAAAACAAGCCGTCGTACCAGAGGCAACCCAGGCCAAGGTCATTTTAACGCCGCAACAAAAACGCGAGGCGGAGGCGTTAGCCATGGAGCGTGAGAAACGCGCGATCGAAGTAGAGCGGATCTACCGCGAAGGCGTGGTGACCATCCGAGATCTGATTGCTCCATCATCTTTCCGGGTGATGCCGTCGTACGTCGAGTTGGGCAGCAAATTTGTCCGGACGCTGTTTGTGGTGACCTACCCGCGCTACCTCACGGTCGGCTGGTTCGCGCCGATTGTCAATCTTAATTTCACGCTCGATATTGCGATGTATTTCTATCCGATCAGCTCCGATATCATCCTGAAGCAATTACGGAACAAAGTCGGCGCGCTCGAAGCGCAAATTATGGCCGACGCCGAAAAGGGAGCGGCGCGCGATCCGATGCGGGAGACCGCCCTGCGCGACATTGAAAAATTGCGCGATGATCTGACGCAAGGGACAGAGAAGTTCTTTCAATTTTCCCTCTACATGACGCTGTATGCGGATTCACTCAAGGAATTAAATGAATTGACGGATCGAGTCGAAGGCATGCTCGGTTCGCGCCTCGTCTATTCGAAGCGGGTGTTTTACCAGGCGGAACAGGGCTATAATTCCACCCTGCCCATGGCGATCGATGAGATCAATGTGACCTTTAACATGAACACCTCGCCGGCCGCCTCGTCCTTCCCGTTTATTTCGTCCGAGCTGACGAGCGACAACGGAATTCTCTACGGCATCAACCGCCACAATAACAGCTTGATCTTATTTGACCGCTTCAGTCTTCAGAACGCCAATTCGTGCGTTTTTGCGACCTCAGGCGCTGGCAAAAGTTACGCGGTCAAGCTCGAAGTGCTCCGCAGCCTGATGCTTGGAACGGACGTTATCATTATTGACCCAGAAAAGGAATATAAGTATCTCTGCGACGCCGTCGGCGGAGCCTACGTCAACATCTATCTCAACTCGGACTCAAAGATAAATCCGTTTGATTTACCGAGACCGGTCGGGGAAGCCGATCGACCGGCCGATATCATCCGTTCGGCCGTGATCACCTTAAAAGGGCTGCTTCGCTTGATGCTCGGCGAATTTACGCACGAGGAAGATTCGCTCGTCGACCGGGCACTGATCGAAACCTACGCCAAGAAAGACATCACAGCCGATTCCGACCTAACGAAAATCGAGGCGCCGCTTATGTCCGATTTCGAAGAGGTGCTCGGTGGCATGGAGGGCGGTGACGGGTTGGTCAAGCGGCTGAAGAAATTCACCGAGGGAACGTTTGCCGGCTTGTTCAACAGCCCGACGAACATCGACGTGAAAAACCAGCTAGTTGTGTTCAGCGTGCGGGACCTTGAGGATGAGCTGCGTCCGATCGCCATTTACACCATCGTCAATTATATCTGGAACGTTGTCCGGTCGGAAATGAAGAAACGGATTATGGTCATCGATGAGGCGTGGTGGCTAATGCAGAACGAAGATTCAGCCAAATTCATCTACGCACTGGTCAAGCGCTGCCGCAAATATTATCTCGGGGTGACGACGATCACGCAGGATGTCAACGACTTCTTGCGATCACCGTATGGCCAGGCCATTGTCACGAACTCGTCATTGCAGCTTTTACTCAAACAGTCGCCGGCTGGTGTCGATATTTTGGCGAAAACATTCTTGCTGACGGAAGGCGAAAAATATTTGCTGCTGGAAAGTGGGGTTGGCGAGGGGATATTCTTTGCCGGTTCCCGCCATGCCGCCATAAAAGTTGTTGCCTCGTACACGGAAGATCAAATCATTACCTCGGATCCAAAGCAGCTGCTCGAGATAGAAGCCGCGAAGAAGGAGTTTGCCGAATCGATGGCCCAAGAGGAAGACGTAAAGTCAGCCGCACCAAAACCATAAATAACTACGTTGGTTAAAAATATTATCGTATGAAAGGGTTCCGTATTCTCATCATCGTGCTTGGAGGGCTGGCCGTTCTCGCCGCCGCGGCGTTGGTGATTTTGCGATTGACGCAAAAACCGACCAATTCTAATACCAATACGAATACGCCGGTAAATAATGCAGTGGTGAATACGACGAACGAAAATACCAACACGTCGAATACAAATACAAATACGAATACGGCGAACACCAACGCAAATACAAATACGGTTCCGAGTAATACGAATACAAACACCGGGAGTACACCCGAAGCGAATCTCAAAGGGGTCGCGCGAAGTTTTGCCGAGCGCTTCGGCACCTATTCAAACCATTCGGACTTTGAAAACATCGAGCACTTGATACCGTATATGAGCGAACGGATGAAAAAATGGGCGCAAAAGTATCTCGATGAGCAACGGGAAAAAACCGTCGATCAAAGCGTCTATTATGGCATGATTACTCGGACCATGTCGGTCAAGCAGACCAGCTACGATTCTGACAATGGCACGGCTGAATTTCTGGTCACGGCGCAACGAAACGAATCGACCGGTACAAGCTCAAACTCAAGGATATTTTACCAAGACCTCCAGATAAAATTTATTAAAGAGCAGTCGGTTTGGAAAGTAAACGAAGCCTGGTGGCAGTAACGGGTTGATATGGCTACGAATGGTAACAATTTTGATAACGCGCTAGGGAAATCAAAGGAGAAACAACGCGAATTGGACGATCGAACCGGTCGTTCAAAATCGAGTCAAGAAGCGCTCGATCGTCAGCTGGGACAAGATCCGAAATCTTGGCACGATCAGCAAATTCGGCAGGGTAAAGACACGCACACAAAAGACCGATTAGCCGGTTCGATGGGCAGTTCAATCGGCGACGTCAATCAGCCGCGCGGCATTCGCGGACGGGTGACTGACAAGATGGATCGATCGATACAGGATTTTGACGCTCGTCAGGGTGTTGCTGGCGCAGCCGGAGAACGGTCGGCCGCGAAACAGCTTGGCGGTGCAAAAGCCGCTGCCATGAAAAAAGCAGCCGAAGGAGGAAGTGCTGAAGAAGTCGGCGAAGCGGCCGGCGCCGCCGCCCTGCAAGCGAAAAAAATACAGCAATTCCGGATACTCCTGATGGTTTTAAAAGGAGTCAAAATCGGCGCCGCAGCAACGGTGGTGGGGATAATCATCACGATCCTTATCTGGGTGGCTCAGGTAATCCTCTCAAAGGTCTTTGGCAAAAAAGAGTTTGAACTCGATTTGTGGGAAAAAATAATTGCCTATCCAATTTGTTTTATTATTTTGGTCTTCGTGGTAACGCAAATTGCGGTTCTTGTCCAAGCCCTTGGCTTAGTAAGCAGTGTCGTTGATTGGATCTTCTAATCCCACACGGGCGTCCGCGATGATTACGTGTCAGCGAAAAAGATGTGGTATAATATAGCTATGAATAACACGGCAATAAAAAGACATAATCAGGTTCAACGGTGGTTTGGCATCCTGATGTTGATATCGTTATTGACCGTCGCGGTGGCTATGTTTATGGCGCCGCGAGTAGCATATGGTCTAGTTCCAGATGCGGACGCTTGTGGCAAGGGCAAGGTAAAACTGAATGTTAAGCTCGGCACGACTGAGTGTATTTCTGACATTACCCAGTATACGAAGATTTTTTACAATCTCTTTATCGGGGTCATCGGCATCTTCGCTGCGGTTATGATTATGTATGCCGGTTTTCAATGGATTTCCGCCTCCGGGAATTCCCAAAAAATTGAACGGGCCAAAGACAGTTTTACGTCGGCCATTATTGGTGTTGTGATTGCGCTCATTTCGTACGTTTTGTTGAATTTGATCAATCCTATGATCGTCAACCTGCAGCCAATCGCCCTGGAGACGATTACCGGGCAGGCGACCGTCGCGAACATGGAGCTCTGTAAAAACATGCTCGGCGATAATTGGTCGCAGCAGGTGATCAGCCCAAACGCCAGTTGCGGCGAGCCGAACAATTTAAAGGACGCGCAGGGTAAGCCGACGGGCGGTATATGTTATGGCCACGAATGCGGATCTGGCACCCAGTGCTTCAATAAAGCTGGCGTCTGGAAGTGCGACTCACCGTATAAAAAATGTACAGATGCAAAAAAGGACCAATGCGCGGCGGTTGACACGATGCTTGAGGATCGAACGTATGGCTGTATCCAAAACACCACTGGCACGGGTGATGAAGATAAGTGTATCTATGGTCCGATCATCCCCTTAATCATCGGGCAGGGGACTGTCGGTGTCGCGCCAAACATTTATGAGCGAATTCGCTGCGAAGATTCACCTGAGAGGGACTGCTGGAAAGTAAGTGGTTCGGGAGCGACGCCAACGAAATGCGTTGATGCTGGTTTATATGGAGATTATTTTTGCACGAACTCTGAGCGGGCGGTTCAATGGGGGCAATCAGTCTGTGTTCATAAGGTTGGCAGCGACCCGCCGGAATATTACCTTTGGACTGGCGCCGCGCAAGGGGACGATATCGCCCCGGGTTTGTGTTCATCCACCCAATGATACACTCACCACAAACAAAAAAAATCCTGATTATCGCCGGCCTGGCGGTCGTTGTATTGGTCGTCGGCTTCGCCATCTATTTTTTCTTTTTCCGATCAATTTTTGAACCGACGGGCAATGGAAACACAAATGGCAATACCAACAACACCAACGACCTTAATCGTTTACCCAACATTAACGGTAATCGGAACGTAAACGTCAACACGAACGGAAACACGAACAGCGTGTCGACCCTGCCGGACATCTCTGATGTGGCGGACGGTGGTCCGACGAAGGTTACCCCGATCATCAACAGCCGAACAAAAGACGGCGCGCCGACAAGCGATGGAACTGGCTATGTGTACTATGATCCGGCCACGTACAAGTTTTACAAAGTACTGGCAAACGGCGAACGCGTCGAAATATCCTCAAAAGAGTTCTATGACGTTCAGAGCATTGCTTGGTCGCCTGATCGGCAGCGGGCCATCCTCAAGTATCCAGACGGCAGTAATTTGTATTACAACTTCAGCGACGGCCTCTCCGTGACGCTGCCAAAAGAAATACAGGAGCCGGAGTTTACGGCAACTGGCAATAAAATCGCCTATAAATTTATTGGCGAACAAGAAGGACAACAATGGCTGGCAGTCTCAAACCCAGACGGCAGCGAACAGCAATTGCTTCAAGCGCTTGGCGACCGCGCCTCCCGCGTCGACGTCAACTGGTCGCCCGACGGCCAGGTGGCGGGTATTTATCGGGAGGGTACCGGCCTTGATGAAGAGGAAATATACTTTATCGGCCAGCATGGGGAAAATTTCAAATCCTTCACGGCCAAAGGCTCTGGGTTTACCAGCGCCTGGTCACCGCAAGGCGATAAACTCCTTTATAGCGTCTATAGCGCCGAGACTGATTATAAACCGACGTTAAGCATTGTTGACGCGCGCGGTGACGCGGTAGGGCTCAATAATACCGCTTTAGATCTAAACACCTGGCCGGATAAATGCACCTTCGGCGGTACCGCCCTGTATTGTGCCGTTCCGACCGATCTGGCGACCGGCGCCGGCTTATCGCGAGATAGCGCCGTCATGGCCAACGACAATTTCTACAGCATTGACCTTGCGACCGGACAGAAAACACTCCTCGCGATTCCGTACAACGGACCCGATGATATCGGGTATAGCGCAGATGGGTTGTATTTGTCGCCCGGCGAAGACGCCTTATATTTTCATAATGCGAAAAACGACAAGCTTGAAAAAATAACGCTCAAATAATATGGCTGAGAAAAAGGTAACGACCGCCCCAAAAACGAAAACCATCGTTATTGTTGTTATTGGACTGCTGGCTTTTCTCGGTTTTCTTTTTGCCTTGATCATGACCCGGTCAACAATGAACTCAATCTCGCGGCGACTGAACACGAAGGTGGTCTACGAAGGCGTCTCAGATCCGGTTGACCAGTCACAAGATGTTTTGGTAACCGCCGCGAATAAAGAAGTGAGCGGGACGCCGGAAATCCGTGACACCGATCCGGTCTTAGGAACCGCGGCTCCAAAAATCACCATCATCGAATTTGCCAGTTTCGGATCCGGCTATTCAGCAGCGGCTCAGCCAATCGTTCAACAAATCATGGACAATTATGGCAGCGAGGTGAAGCTTGTTTTCAAGGATTATTTTAGCCAGTCTGATGCAATGGCGAGCTTGGGAGCGAAGGCGGCTCGCTGCGCTCAAGCCCAAAACAAGTTCTGGGAGATGGAGAAACAGATTTTTCAGACCACGGATGGATTTGGGAAGTCAGACCTCGTTGATATCGCAAAAAAAATCGGGTTAACCGAAGACGCCTTCACCGCTTGCCTCGACAAAACAGAAACCGATTCCGCCGTCAGCCAGAATATCAGCGATGGCATTGAGCTTCACCTGTCCGCCGTTCCGACGTTTTTTGTCGACGACAAGGTGCTAACCGGCATCGTGACGTATGACGAATTTGAGGCACTGGTCATACAAGAACTCGAAGGAAAATAAGAGGATATAAAAAAACAGGTTGGAACGCTACATCGCCTGTTTTTTTGGTAATAAAATAGCAGGCGACTATCTCTTCGGACGCGAGTCCTAAAGAGACAGCCAACCTGCCGTGACTGAAAAGATCAGATCAGACGCGTACTACGCAGACGGGACAATGTGTGCCCGAGACCGACGGCGTCCGTTGATAGCCTCCAGACCGAACAGCTCGAGAACCTCGGCCGGACCACTGAGACGCTGCAACGACTCGCCGAACTGCTCAACCCATTCGGGTAGAGTCGTCGTGGTGCCCTTGATGGCGCCACAGTGACCCGTTACCGTCCGGTGGAGGCAGACCGTGAGCGGCACCTCGCCTTCTCCGTGGAGTGTGGCCTTGATCTGGCAGCTGAAGTCGTGGTGTCCGGCATAGAGGAAGCCAGGACGATCGGGCTTGAACCGACGCAGCTCCTGACAGACCTCGCCAACCGGGGTTACGCCAGCCGCCGTGAGCAGTTCCATGGGTCCACCGAGGTGGCGGATCCGAGGATCCGCTGCGAACACGGCCAGCGGCTTGGAGACTTCAGGGACCAGGCCGTGGATTCGCCCAGGCCCGACTAGGTTGATGCAGGCGTTGAACTGTCTCGCCCCACCGTTGCCCTGGAACTCGACATCGAATGGACTGAAAATGCATGGTCCAAACGAGTGCTTACCCGTCTTCGGGTTGTAGATCATGCACATACTCGCCTCCCTTTCAGGCAGTATGCAGTGAAGCGTCGTGAGGATCCGTCCTCACCGATCTCATGCAAGGTGCAAGCTGATGTTGAAGGACCCCCGTTTTCATACCGTGATGATCACCAGAAGAACGGCGATCGAAGAACCCGCAACCTCAGCCGAATTTCAAGCGCATGTCAACCCCCTTTGCCGTTGTTGTACCCCCTTGTACCCAGTCCTCGGGATGCTGATCTACCGGATTGCTCCGGAGAAAATCGCGGGGGGAGCCCGTAACGTTTCAGTGGTCCTTCCATCAACTGGGTAGGGCTTGGTCTGGGGAAAGGGCCCAGGCCGTCCTCCTACTGATGTTGTGGGCAGACCTATACAGATTCGAATCGCGGGGCTCCCACCCACTAACCTTGCTTTCAAGAGTGTGGTGTGTCGTAGCACGCGAACTTAAGATAGCAATGTGCTATCAACGAGTATATTTAGATATTGCATTTCTGTCAAGGCAGGGGAGCGCCTTATTCCCAGTGAATTGATTCCTTAAACTCGCGCATTTTTTGCCTGATGTTAGGGTATCGTGTCAATTCAAAATCACGGTCAAGGATATTTTTCGCTATAGCTTGCGCTTTATTGATAATCGGAAAGTCTGTTAGTTTCGCGATTTTAAATTCTGGGAAACCAGATTGCCGTAAGCCGTAGAGTTCGCCGGCCCCGCGCATTTCCAGGTCCTTTTCCGCTAAGGCAAAGCCATTTTGCGAACCAGCAATCGCATATAGGCGCTGCTGGGCGTTTTCATTTTCGGTTTCGGTCAAGAGGAAGCAGGAGGCTTGATGACTACCTCGGCCGACGCGGCCGCGAAACTGGTGGAGCTGAGCCAAGCCAAAGCGTTCAGCGCCTTCGATCAGCATGACCGTCGCGTTTGGCACGTCGATGCCGACTTCAATAACCGACGTTGAAACAAGTATTTGAATAGTGTTCGCCAGGAAATCGCGCATGACCTTCTCACGGCTCGGCGCCGGTAGTCGGCCGTGGAGCAGGCCGATTTTAAATTTTGGAAAAATCTTTTTTTGCAGCCGTTCATGCTCTTCGCGGGCGGATTTTACGCCGAGCTTGTCTGACGGATCAATCAGCGGGCAGATGACAAATGCCTGTCGGCCATGAGCGATTTCCTCGGCAATGAACTGATAGGTTTCCATTCGTTCGTGCGGAGGCACGATCTTTGTGAGAATCTTTTGACGGCCTTTTGGCAGTTCATCAATGACCGAAATATCCAGGTCACCATAAAAACCGAGTGCGAGCGTCCGCGGGATCGGCGTGGCAGTCAGGCTCAGAAAATGAGGGGAGGTCAACGCGCCGGTTTGTGATTTTCCGGCTAGGGCTTTCCGCTGGTCCACGCCGAAACGATGCTGTTCGTCAACCATGGCTAGGCCGAGCCGGTGAAAAGAAATTTTTTCCTGGAGCACGGCGTGGGTACCGATCATCAGGTCGAGACGACCACTTGAAATTTTTCGGGCGAGCGTCGTCTGAGTCAACGATTTATTTGTCTGATTTGTCATTTTCAAGCTTCGGGTCAGCAGTCCGACGGTTATTTTTTCTTTTTGAAAAAGTTTGGAGAAGGTATCAAAATGCTGCCCGGCGAGAATTTCGGTCGGGGCCATGAGAACTGATTGCCAGCCCTGTTTGGCAGCATTGAGCACGGCCAGGCTGGCGACGACGGTTTTACCCGAGCCAACGTCGCCGTCCAAGAGGCGGTTCATCGGATGATTTTTTCCCATGTCCCGTAATATTTGCCAGGCAGCGCGTCGCTGCGCGTTCGTCAGACGAAAGGGCAGACGGTCGACATATTTTTTCGTCAGCTCCTGGTTGAAGGGAATGGCCGGAGCGGGGATGTGCTCGAGGAGGCGGCGGTTTTGGAGGGTATAGACTTGGATCGGAAAAAGCTCGTCGAATTTAAGGCGTTCGAGCGCTTTTTTTAGGAGAGAATGGTTACGCGGAAAATGAATTTCCTGGAGTGCATATTGTTCCTCCATCAGCTCGGCCTGTTTCCTGAGGGCAAAAGGGAGATAGTCAATCGTTCGACGGGCGAGTGGTCTCACTAGCTGGGCGAGAAAGCGAATCTGACGCTGGGTCAGCCGATTGGTCGTCGGATAGATGGGCACGAGCCGGCCAGTATGGATCGCCGGTCCGGCTAATTTTTCATACGAGGGGCTGGTAAAATGCAGACCGTATTTGTCCATTTCCAGCTTGCCGGCCACAACAATATGGTCGCCCGGCGAGAAGGTTTTCAGTAAATACGGTTGATTAAACCAAATGATTTTAACTGAGCCGGTTTGGTCGCCGACAATCGCTTCGGTGATATAGAGGCGCCGGCGGAAACTCCGGCGATTCTGGATGTCCTGGATCTTCCCTTTAATCGTCACCTGCGCGCCGGGGACGAGTTTGTCGATGGTGGTAATCTTTGAAAAATCCTCATAGCGCGACGGGAAATGATACAGAACATCTTTGGCTGTCCGGATACCAAGCGTTTTCAGGCGTTGGGCAACTGTTTTCCCAACCGAGTATAATTCCTCAGCCGGCGTATCAAATTGAATGAGTTTCATACCCCAATGGTATCAGATTATTTCCAAAAGCGGAATGCATATCTAGACTGATTCGCGTTCTATTGATATACTACGGCCTGATGTTAACCCAATTATTTCAACATATCGACCTTGTTGTCACTCAGGCCCTGCAGTCGTTCCAGCCGTCCTGGCTGACAAATATTGCGCGGCACGTCAGCGATATCTGCGCGCCGCGATTTATCGTGCCGGCGCTCGTCATCAGCTTGATCGTTTGGTGGTATTCTCGTCAAAAACACCGTGAAGCAATCCAATTCGCGGCGGTTCTCTCCGGTAATATTTTCTCATTTATTCTTAAACCGTTGATTGAGCGGCCGCGCCCAGTTGATGGTATTGTACGCGTCATAGTTCACGAGCCAACGTACAGTTTTCCGAGTGGCCACGCCTTGGCCATCGCTCTCGGAGCCGGGTTTCTATGGTTTTGGTCAAATCACTTCTCGCGGCCAATTCGTATTATTATCCGGCTGATTGCGGTTGCCGCTTTTTTAGCCGTCGGCTGGTCGCGTATCTATCTCGGAGCGCACTGGCTGAGCGACGTTATTGCCGGATATGCGATTGGACTTCTCTGGGTCGGGGCAGTCTGGCTCTACTGGCCGAGAGTATTGGCTAGGACTCTAAAAAAGATATAAGGCGATTGTCATAATCACAAAAACCGCGACTGGGCGGTTTTTTGTTTTATCATGGTGCGCCCGGCAGGGGTCGAACCTGCGACCTTGAGATCCGCAATCTCACGCTCTATCCAGCTGAGCTACGGGCGCGCGTGTATCCATTGTTGGAGTCGGACGCGATTCTTAGAGTTTGTATTCGCGACTGATGGTTTCCGAGATATTTTCGTCCTCTTTCGAAATATCTTCCTTCAAATAATCGAGCAAGATTTCCCGCACCTTCGTCGGTTGGGCACGTTCGAGTGGAATGACGAGCTCAGGCTTCCAAAAGGTTTTGAAATGGAAATAGACGTATTTGCTGTGCGGTGGTTTGTATATTACCCAGAATTTTTCGATATCGTCAAATGGGTAGAATTTGTTATTGACCAGAAGTCCGTCTTCCAGGATAGTGAACTGAAGCATTTGCGGTTTGCGACGGCCTGAAACGTAGATAACCGTCCAGGCGATCAGGATAATCATCAGGAAGAGAAAGTTGGCCGTGAAGAGCGACCAGATCATCGCTGCCCCGCCAATTAGGAAAAAGAAGACATGCCAGGCTTTTCCGCGCTGGCGCGCTTGGTGTTCGGGGAACTTCCAGGTGGCTAATTTTTGGCCACGATCATTCGTTTCGGGCATAGAATTATAGCTAGCAAGTTAACGAATCCATAGTAGCATGTTTTTGGCCGCCCTAACAGGCTTAGGTCGGATTTTTATCGACCGCTTGCTGCAGTGCTTGTTTCAGCTGTCCATAGGTCGAAAATGGTTCCAGAAACTTCCCGTTGAGATAATAGGTGGGCGTGCCATTAATTGGGATGCGCTCGCCGGCCAGGACGGCGTCAGAAATGATTTTCTTAATGGCGTCAGACGCATAATCGCTCAGGAATTGTGTTTTATCGAGATTGAGCGACTCGGTGTACTGGGCAAACGTATTTGCCGGATCATCAAGCTCTGACCACTCGGCTTGTTTTTCAAACAAGACATCGTGCATCTCCCAAAACTTCCCCTGTTTGCCGGCGGCTTCGGCTGCCCAGGCGGCCGGCTTCGCGTTTGGGTGCATGGTCAGGGGGAAGTGACGAAAGACGAAAGCGACACGATCACCAAACTCAGTTTCGGCCTGTTTCACGAACAGGTACCGGGCGGAGCACGCCGGACATTGAAAATCGCTGTATTCGATTAAGACAACTTTTGAATCGTTTTTACCTCTGACCCAGTCGCCGCCGGCAACGGCGTCAAGCGGTAATTTTGGCATTTTGGCCGCGCTTTTGCTGCCCAGCCAGAAGATGCCGAATATGACAAGCGCTCCAGCGACGCCGATAACACTCCAAAGCAATATTTTATTACGGCGCTGTTTGCCGACTTGTTGTTCGCTGCGTTCGGCTTTTTCCTGCCGGCGCAATTCGCGCCGTTCCCTTTTGGTCAGGTTTTTGTTTAGTTCATCCATATCGCAACACCTTGTTGATTAAATTAATTATCCTGGCGGAGGAGAGAGGATTCGCCCAGCACCAGGGCGGAGGGGGTGAGATTCGAACTCACGGTACCTTTGCAGGTACAACGGTTTTCAAGACCGTCCCTTTAAACCGCTCAGGCACCCCTCCGCTCTCGGTGCTGGGTTCAAGACTGCCCCGTTCAACCACTCCGGCACTCCTCCAGAAGAGGGTGGTAAATCATTGGCGGAGAGTGCAGGATTCGTGTCCGGGGCAGCGACGTATGCTCTCGCTGGTCGCATCCGTCGGCGCTCCCTTCGTCTCACTCCGTTCGCTCTGATCGCTTCTGTCCTTCTCATCCTGCCATTATTTTTTATCCGCTGCCGCTTCGCTCCAGCTTTTGGCGGAGAGTGCAGGATTCGAACCTGCGAGGGACCTTACGGTCCCATGGTTTAGCAAACCATTGCCTTAAGCCACTCGGCCAACTCTCCGTGTTAGTTGTTGTCAAACTTCTTCGTTATTTAGGATTGTGAAAAAGCTACTTTACCTCGGTCTCCCTTCGGGAGATCCCCCGTAGGGGGACCAACTCTCCGTATCATATTACTGTTTTGATCGGGCAAACACGACACCCCAGACTTTTCCGGCGCCAGCCTTACGAAGCGTCTGGGCGCAGGCCTCAAGCGTGGCGAGCGTTGTGGCCACATCATCAATAAGTATAACGGTTTGACCAGATATGACAACCCCTCGTTTGACCCGGATGGCGGCCGTCAGATTGGCTAAACGTTCAGCGCGCGCCAACTGAGCTTGCGGGCTCGTATAATAGGCGCGGCTGAGTATATCAGTTCGTACGGGCCAGTCAAGCGCCTGTCCAAAAGCCCTGGCGATCGTCTCGGCTTGATTAAAGCCACGTTCGTTTTTTCGTTGCCAATGAAGGGGGATCGGGATTACAACCGGTTTTTGATTGGCTGTGTCAATGGCCAGCCGCTGCGTTGTTATGGCCGAGGCGATCTCTTGTCCGAGGGACACGCCAAGTTCTTCAATGAACCGGTATTTCAGGGCGTGAACGCAGGTTTGGATAAGAGGTTGTTGATAATCAGCCCGGACGAATAAACCAGCAAGCGAAGTTTTATGCGAGCAATCAGGACAGGTCAAGTACGACGCTTGCGGCCGGCGACATACGGGGCACTCAGGCTGGGGGATAGGTCCGATGCGTTTTCGGCAGTCGTCGCACAGCCAACGGTCGTAACGGCCACACCCGCCGACGCAGCGGATCGGGAAAATGCAATCGAGAACGAGTTGCCAATAACGCCGAAGTGTTTTCGCGTACATAAAAAGGCGCATTCTCCCAACCGCCTTTTTTTCCTACGATTTTCGGATGACGATTTTTTGTTTTTGGACGTCGAGTTTTAGAGCGGCACCTGATTCGAGCTGGCCGGAAATGATTTCCTCAGCCAATTTCGTTTCGATTTCGTCTTGGATGATTTTTCGTACGGCCCGGGCGCCCTCCTCTGGTTTGAAGGCTTTTTTTGCGATGTATTTGATGGCGGCCGGCGTCGCCTGAACACTGAGCTGATGATGGCCCAAGCGCTGTTCCAGGGCGGCCAGCTGAAGCTGGACGATTTGTTCAACGACGTGCTCGGTTAACGGCCGAAAGACGACAATGTTATCGAGCCGATTGATGAATTCGGGTCGAAACGATTTCTTTAAATTTTGCAGGATATCCTGTTTGATGCTTTCGTACGAATTTTCCTGTTCGTCGGATTGAGCGGCGGATCGAAAACCGACCTTTGCGGCTCGGTTAAGCTCAGCCACGCCGACGTTCGAGGTCATGATGATAACGGTGTTTTTGAAATTCACCTTCTTGCCGACCGCGTCGGTGAGCTGGCCGTCTTCCAGTACCTGGAGCAGGAGATTGAAGACGTCCGGATGGGCTTTTTCGATCTCGTCGAATAACACCACGACATACGGCTTGCGACGGACGATTTCGGTCAGCTTGCCCCCCTCTTTGTAGCCGACGTAGCCGGGCGGCGCTCCAATCAATTTTGAAGCTTGAAAACTCTCGCCAAACTCGGACATATCGATGCGGAGCAGCGCCTTCGGGTCCTCGAAGACGACATCGGCAATAACCTTGGCCAGCTCGGTTTTGCCGACCCCCGAAGGCCCGAGAAACATAAACGATCCAATCGGTCGGTTTGGCTCGGTCAAGCCGGCGCGCGCCCGGCGAAGGCAACGCGCGACCGTCTGGACGGCTTCGCTTTGGCCGATAATTCGTTCGGCCAGGTCGTGTTCCAGGCGGAGTAACTTATCCTTTTCTTCCTTGAGTAGTTCGGTGACCGGGATTTTTGTCATTCGGGCGACTATTTCGGCGATGTCTTTTTGGGTTATTTCACCCTGGAGCTCGGTTTGTTCCTGGCGCCGCTTTTCTTTCAATATGCTGATACGACGTCGCAACAACTCTTGCTGGGTTTTGAGGCGCATTGCCCCTTGAAACTGTTCCGTCGCCACCGCCTCGTGTTTTTTCTTTTCCGAGTCCTTGACCTGCTTGGTGAGATGGAGTATTTCTTTCGTCCGTTCGTCCTGTTTACGGCCGACCTTGTGTTTTGAGGCCGCTTCGTCAATCAGGTCGATCGCCTTATCGGGAAAAAACTTATCTTGAAGATATCGTTGGCTGAACCGAACTGCCGCTCGTAGTGCGGCATCGGTGATATTCACCTGGTGGAACAACTCATAATTTTTCTTGATGCCGCGGAGCACCTCAAGCGTTTCTTCAGGACTCGGTTCCTCCACCAAGATTGGCTGGAAGCGGCGCTCCAGGGCGGGGTCAGACTCGATATGCTTGCGGTATTCGTCGAGCGTGGTCGCACCGATGCAACGAATCTCGCCTTTTGCCAAGGCCGGTTTCAAAATATTGGCGGCATCAAGCGTCCCAGTTGCTCCACCCGTGCCGATGATTGTGTGAAGCTCGTCGATAAAGAGAATGATATTCGGATCTTTTTTTATTTCATCGATGATCTGTTTGAAACGGGCTTCAAATTCACCCCGATAGATCGTCCCGGCGATGACGAGGCCGAGATCAAGATTCAATATGCGTTTATCGAGCAGAATGTCCGGAACTTCGTGATTGAGTATTTTTTTTGCCAAACCCTCGACGATGGCGGTTTTTCCCACTCCCGGATCGCCGATTAAGACCGGGTTGTTCTTTGTCCGGCGGGAGAGGATATGGATTAAGCGTTCGATTTCATCGATTCGGCCGATCACCGGGTCGATTTTTTTCTGGAGGTGTTCAGAGGTCAGATCGGTACAAAAGAAATCAAGAGCCGGGGTAGCCGGACTGCCATCGGGTTGGAGAGCGAGCTCGCCATTTTTATCGAAAATCTCGGTCAGGTCTGGAAATTTTGAGGTGCTTTTTAATACCTGCAAGAGCTGTTGATTCAAGTGCTGGAGATTGACCTGGCTACGCTGAAGCATAGCGTGAATATTCGATTCTTTGAGCTGGGCCAGGGCATAGAGGAGATGTTCTGTGCCAATATATTTATGGTTGTGCTGTCGAGCGGTTGTCGTCGCTTTGACGAGTGCCTCTTTGGCGAGCGGGGAGAAATCAATCGGTTTCGCCGGCGTTTGGCCAGCAGCGGGTTTGATCTTTTCCAGAATGACCGTTTTAGCAACGTCTTTTTTTAAGCCGACCTTGTGGAGAATCTCCGAGCCCAAGCTGCCACGCTGAGAAAGCAGACTGTACAGCAAATGCTCCGGCAGGATAGCCGGGTGGCCCCACTCCTGAGTCAATTCAGTGGCTTTTAGCAGGGTCCGCTTCAGGTGGGTGGTAAATTTATTGAGCGTGTCGAGATTCATGGCTAGGCCATTGTCCTCAGGGCTTTTACGCGTTCTTCGATTGGCGGGTGAGTTGAGAAAAGATTTCGGAAGGATTTGCCTGATCCGCCAAACGGGTTCGTGATATAGAGGTGGGCAGTAGCGGTGTTGACGCGGTGCAGCGGTTGCTTGTATTGGCCGATCTTTTCCAGCGCTTTAGCCAAACCCTCGGGATAGCGAGTCAACAAGGCACCGGACGCATCAGCCAAGAATTCCCGCCGCCGGGAAACGGCGAATTGGATCAACCGAGCAAAGAGGGGGGACAGGATAATCAACGCCAGCCCAATAATCGCAAATATGTCGTTCCCCTCGCGCCGGCGACTGCCGCGAAACAAGCTGCCTCGGAAGAAAATATCAGCCAGTAGGGTAATTACGCCAACGGAGACGATAACAATCATCATGAGCCGGATATCGTAGTTTTTCACGTGTGAGAGTTCATGCGCGATCACGCCCTCAAGCTCTTCATTTTCGAGGCTCTGGATGAGTCCGGTGGTGACGGCAATCGAGGCGTGTCTCGGGTCGCGGCCGGTGGCAAAGGCATTCGGAGCTGGGTCGTCAATCACGTAGACCTTTGGTATCGGCAGACCGGCGGTGATGCAGAGATTCTCAACCATTCGATAGACATAGGGATTTTCCTCTTTGGTGATTGCCCGCGCGCCCGCCGTTGCTAAAGCAATTTTATCGCCCGAATAGTAACTGACCAGGCTCAGCGATCCGGCGATGATTACTGCGAAAGCAATCGCGACGCCCGGGGACTGCGACCATTGGCCGACGGCCCAGCCTAAGCCGAGAACAACCACCACAAACAATAGCATGAGTATGACCGTGGCACGTTTATTTGATGAGATTTGATTATACATAGTCAATGGATGAAGCAAACGGCTGAAAATCAGCCGTCCGCTTGCGAATTATTTTATCTGAGAGAATTGTTTTAGAATTTCACTTGCGGGGCTTTCCGTTCGGCCTCACCTTCAAGTTCGAAAAATTCCCGTTTCTTGAAGCCCAGCATGCCAGCGATTAAGGTATTCGGGAAAGTCTGGAGCATGATGTTGAAGTCCCGGACATTGCCATTGTAGAAGCGGCGAGCGGCTTGAATTTTATTCTCTGTATCAGATAGCTCGTCCTGGAGTTTGGCGAAGTTTTCTGAAGCCTTTAACTGTGGGTAATTCTCAGCCACGGCAAAGAGTGATTTCAGGGTGCTCGAGAGAGCATTCTCGGCCTTGGCTTTATCAGCCGGCGATTTGGCGCCCATGGCCGTGGCACGGGCCGCGGTCACATTCTCAAACACTTCGCGCTCGTGCGTCGCATATCCTTTGACAGTCTCGATCAGGTTCGGGATCAAATCATATCGCCGTTTTAATTGGACGTCGATGTCTGACCAGGCCTCGTCCGTTTGGTTCCGGCGCCGGATTAAACCGTTGTAGACGGCGATGAACCAAAACACGATGATGACGATAATGCCGAGGATAATCCAGGTAATAGTTGACATACGTTTTTTTCCTTTGTACTCTTACATTGACACTAAAGTAGAAATATGTTAAAATTTCAAGTAGGTTGGCTGAATTTCATTTTGATTATATAATTTAGCTAACCAGGTGTCAAAAGAAACACGCCAACTGGGTAATTACCCAATAAATAACATACTACAATGAAAATGGTAGGGAAACTCATAAGGAATCTTTTGCGAAAAAAGATTTTTTATTTTGGCATTGTGGCAATAATTCTCGGACTATCATTTTGCCATTACGCATTTATCCGCTCCGCCCAGGCCGCGCCACAGTGCACATCATCGTCAATGCCAGGTGATCCGTGGGGCGGCGATGGCGTCCATTTTTTCTATAGCGCTACGCCAACCAGTCTGATTGTCGGCCGGCCAGACGCAGTAATCGAAATCGACAGTTGCAACATGCACGAGCCAGACAGTCCGCCAAATCGAGGTTGGAACCGATACCTACTCAGAAGGGTCGGGACGACTGGGCCGGATCTCGAAGCTCAGTACGGGTATGGTGGTGGACAGAACTTGACCATTAGTTTTGATCTTTCGAGCGTGGCGCCTGGGTATTACAATCTCATCCACTACTATTCGAATAAAACAAGTTATATTCCCGAGGTGTGGAATCCAGGAAGCGACGGTCAGGAGCTGCCTGATTATCCAGCTGGCCCCAATGAATACTATGACGCCCCACACGTTCCAGTGGGTGATTACCATCCAAAAGTTGTTTACAATCGACAAATCTTGGTTTATTCGCCGGCAATAGTCGGCTGGGGCTGGTTTGGCGCGGCCACGCCGGGTGATACCAGTTGTCGTGATTCGCGCGGCCAGCCGTATCCCTGCGGTTCGCCTGCCTGGATGAGCTTGAATTGTTTGAGCGACACCATCGGCGGGACCAGCCGCAACCGATGCTATGACGCAGTCGACAACCCAACTGGGGTTGATTATGGTTTGAGTTTGTTTTATGACATGGATCATTTCAGTATCCGCGGCCAAGCCTGGCTCGGCATCCATAGCGATAATGATTCAAATCCAGCAAATAATACCGGAATTGGCTGGGCAAGTTTTGATCCGACCATTGATCAAGGTAATGCCTATTATGCGGTTCCGACGCTCGCTGGCACGACCGCGACACAAGCCAGTTACAATGAAGACACGGGCGCGGTCTATGGCTGGGCTCGGATACGAACGCTCCAAGAAGAGGGGGTGAATACCCGCTGTTCAACGACCACGCGTGATTGGAGCGACGTACCGATTAGTTTGTTGGGCAGTCTCAATGGTCTCTCTAGCCACCTCGTTGAAGCATCAGACCGCACAGTCCATGCGACCTGGGTCGGGCCAGGTCCGGATCAGTCCATCTATTATGATTATCTGACCGGCGGTTCATGGCTGGCAAACCCGATCAATCTATCGAATATTGTGGGTGGAGAAACGGGTAACTCAGCTCCTGATATCGCAGTCGAGTCTGACGGAACAGTCTACGTATCATATATACACCAAGGGACCGATATACGCGTGTTTTCGTGCAGTTCGAGTTGCGACGATACAGCGAATTGGTCCTATACCAATGCGGTTACGGGCGTGGTTGGTTTAACAGACCAGTCGCTTGCCACGACAAAGGATTTTAGCCGCACAATCTATGTCTATTACCAATTAAACAATGAAGTATACATTGTTACCAGCCAAGACGGTAGCGCCTGGACCGGTCCGGAAAACATATCAAATTCTGGGACAGCTTCCTGGCCTCGTCTGGCCGTTGATTTTCAGGATAATGTCCACGTCGTCTGGCAAGCCGGATCAAATATCTACTATCGGAAATACACAAACGGCTCTGGCTGGTCGCCGGATTTATCCTCACCAGGCACACAAGTAAACGTACTTGGCGCCAGCGCTCATCCAGCCATCGCGGTTGATCCTGAAGCCAATCCTCACATCGTGTATGAAACTGCCGCGAATATTGTGTATCGGAAACACACCCCAATCGGCGGATGGTATTCGGAAATACAAGTGAGCAGTGGCACGAGCGATACCAATCCGATCATCGCCTATGGAAATGATTACCGGGTGCATATTCTGTATCTCGACAACGACCACGCTCCCAACAAGAAAATCCTATACACCGAATCAACCAACGGCAAAGACTGGTCTGTGCCAAATCCAGTCTATGATGAAAACACAGTCGATCAATTGTCCCCCGATGCAATCGTGACAAAGGATAATTATGTTCAGGCGCTTTTTAGCCGGCCGGGCGATGTGATCCATCAAACCGTGTCCACCGGCAGCTTTGGCGACTCCTGCACAGCGCCAAGTCCAACTGACGTGTCCGGAACGGACTGGGGCTGGGTAAGCCTCCGTGGCGGACTGGGCATGTGTGGTGCCGCGCAATGCGCCACTCCCCAAGATTATGCCGACGTTCTCGAAACAATCGGTCCAGGTTTCCGGAGTTGTTTTGCCTGTGATGAAACGGCCAAGTCCTGCAAAATCTGCGAAGTCCTCGATAAGGATTATGGCGCTCCCAGCGCGACGAACCCGCCGCGCTATGCCTGTAATGTCTGTACGGCTTGCGGAAAATGCGAAAATCAGCCGGCCATATCTTGCTATGATGATACGCCGTGTAATGGCGGGAGCTGCGTGATTAATAATAAATGCTCACGCACGGGGGTGGCGTGTGATCAAGAGAACCCGTGTGAGTGGACTGAAGGCGAAAAGAACGAATGTGTCCCGGCCTGTGCGTCTTGCGATTCTTGTAATATCTGGGGCGTATCGATCGATGGTGATCTTGCGACGGGCGCAAATTTTCACGGCTATGGCTGGTCAGCCGGCGGGACAGTAGATATCACTGGTCAGCCCGGTTCGTATAATTCTGGAGACGTCGATTCAGCCTATAATTTAACATTGGCCGGAGCATGTACCAGCTCAAATGATTGCGTTGCTGGCGGCTGGGCGATAAATAATCCAGCTAATCCGAACTTTAATACAGCCGGGCAGTTGTGCGGTAAGGATGCAGACTTTGGTCTGGCGGGTGGAACACTCGACGGTTGGGGTGCTTGTCAGGTTCGCGGGCCAGGGGCGTTGACCAAGTATTTCACCAAAGACATCCCGATCACCCAGGCTGGCAACTATTTCATATCACTTAACGCGATCTTCGATGCCTCGGTGAACGAAAATGTGGTTATCGAAATACTTGATAACGCGACTGATGGAAATATTATCAAAACCTTAACTTCGGCCGATCTGAATAACGTCGGAAAGGTCCGTAAAACGTGCACCTTCCCGAACGAGGTCTATCTCGAACCAGGCAATTTATTGCGCCTTAAGTCGTCAAATGACGTTGATACCGAAATCGATTCTTTTCAGCTTACCAGCCTGCCGGTCAGCGACTTGAACTGCGAGCTGAACAATGAGTTGACCGAGGTATATGTCGATGAGGTCGGATTCGGCTTCATGGATTATAGCAACGTGTCTACACTCGACCCGTGGGTACAGACGCAATATGGCAATATTTATTCAGGCGGGGCAGTTGGTCCGGGCGGCGGAGCGCCAGCCGGAGCCATGAACTCGACCTATATCATTGGCACGGCCGCAGGTGCAGGAATTGATAGCAGCTGGATTGCTCCAATCATCCGGGAAGGCACGGAAACGACATTCGGGCTACCATCGGCCGAGCATAATTATCGAAACCCGCTCGGAAAAATACCGTATGCAGAGCTAAGCAAACCAGCCGGTAGTAATCCCTACAGCGACCGCGTGATCGAGTATAATAGTGAGACGGCACCGGCCTGCGACCCAGTCACTCATAATATCTCCTGGGGCCAGGTAAAGGACAACATCATACCGCCCAACGGAAAGGGTCCGTTACGAAAAGGGGTCTATCATTTTGGACGCATTGATGATCCCTGCAATCTCGTTATTAATCAAGAAATGGAACTTGAAAACGGCAATAATGAGAATGGCGCAGGAACCTTCTTAATTGAGGGTGACCTGATTGTTGACGCCAACATCTCGGTTAAAGAAACCGGTAATCAGATAGATGTCATTAGCGAACTCGCCTCAGCTGGGTTCATTGTAAAGGGGAATGTTAAAATAAAAGGTACGGTCACCGAGATGGTCGGCGCCTATGCCGTAATCGGCTGTGATAATGTCGGCGGAAACTGCCAGGGCGATCCGTCAAGCCATGTTGGTTTGTTTGATACGGCATATGACTCCGATGCGTCAACCGATCAATTCAAGCTGTATGGCGTGGTTATTGCATATCGCTATGATTTTGGACGGAAGTATTCTGGTCTGGAAGGCGCCGAGGTCTTCACGAATAACGGCGTTCTCCAAGCCAATCCTCCGCCGGGATTTGTGGATATTTCAACTGCCACGAAGATTTCGGCCGAAAGACCGTTTACCACCCCCTAAAATCTGATCATAATACTGAAAAGGGCTGATATTCAGCCCTTTTTGTTGAAATCTTGAATTTTTTGTAGTTTTATGCTATACTTAAATTGTAGAAAATAAACATCCACCATAATACCAATATGGGTCTATTTGCGAAAAGATTGAGTTATATCGGCATTGATATTGGCACTGCCGGTATTAAAATTGTCGAATTATTGAATGATCAGGGCAAACCGCGCCTGGCTACGTATGGGTATCTCGATGAGCCGATTAATGTGGTTCGGAGCGATTCGCCGGAGGCGCACGCGAAGGCCGTTCAGGTGATTAAAGAGATATTTAAACAAGCCAAAGTCGGTACGAATCGCGTCATTTCCGCCTTGCCCAGCTTTTCCGTCTTCAGCGCGATTATCAGTCTGCCAAACATGTCCCGTAAGGAGCTTGTTTCAGCCGTCCGGTGGGAAGCAAAAAAATTCGTGCCCATGCCGATTGAGGAAATGATATTGGACTGGAAAGTACTCGATGAACAAACGAATGACGGGGCGCCGTCGAAAGCCGAGTCAGCGCCAACGGATAAGAAAGCAGGCGAGCCAGCGGCACCAGGGAAAAATTTAAACATTTTACTAACAGCCGCGCCGCGCAACCTCGTTCAACGGTATCTCAATATATTTAAAGAGCTCAACGTCAAACTGGTCGGCCTTGAGACGGAGGCGTTCGCGCTCGAACGGTCATTGATCGGGCACGATAAATCGGCCGTCATGATTGTCGATATCGGTGGTCTGAACACGAATGTCTGCGTTATGCGTGACAGCATTCCGCTTTTGAATCGGAGCATCGACGTCGGCGGGGAAACGATCACCCGGACAATTGCGAACGGATTAAACGTCGATTTGGAACGCGCGGAACAGTTCAAACGCGATTTTGGCATGTCGACGGATGAGTCCGGCGGACAGCAGCAGATTCCGAAAACGATCGAATTCGTTATCAGTTCGATTGTCAACGAAATAAAATACTGTTTTAATCTCTACCACAACCAATCGCTCGGACCGACCGACGCGAACAAGGCGATAGAGAAGGTGATATTAATCGGCGGCTCCGCATTTTTACCGTCGTTACCAGAGTATCTTTCCAAGGTCTTGAATATGCGTGTCTATATCGGCGATCCTTGGGCGCGGGTCGCCTACCCAGAAGAGCTGAAGCCGGTTCTGACCGAACTCGGTCCGAAGCTGGCTGTTGCCATTGGCTTAGCGATGAGAGAAATATATTAAAAAAAACCTATGGTAGACATCAATTTACTCGACGACACCACGGGTGAGGGGGATGAGAATAAGAATAAAAAGGCGAAAAAACCTCCCGAACGGATAGAATATACGAAACCGTCGATCGAGCCGAAAGAAAACGAACAAGACGCAAAAGTAAAAAGTGGTTTGCTGGGCGGAATATTCAAGAAAAAAACCGTCTCGACAGCGGGCGCAGAATTGCCACCACCGACACCTTTATCTCGACCAACGGCAAAGCCGATCGAGACTCGTTCAGTACCGAGAGAAACACCGGCTGTCACGAGCGAGAGTCTGCCGTCGACGAAGCCGAAAACAGGGATTTTTGGAAACTGGTTTGGTCGCCGGCCAGCCCCAGCAAATCCGCCGACTTCAGCAACAACACCGAGTCTTCCAGGTGGGAGTGCCGAGGCGCGGTTTCGAGCGTCCTATGCCCAGAAAGAAAAGGTGAAAAAGACAGATAGCCAGGTGCTGGAAGAAAAGGTAATCTCATCCAAACAACCACGCGCGTTGCCGGTCGAAGAGCCGCCGACAGAAGAGAAGTCGTCATTCCTTGACGTCAACCTTATGCCGGCCGATCTCATGGTCGAGCTTGAGCCGAGAAAGAAATTGTTACTGTATGCGATTGTCACTGGAATTTCCATCGCATTTGTGGCGGCGATCTATTTTGGCCTGCAATTCTATGAAAGCCGGATACAAAAAGATGTCGAACAAACCTCGGGACAGATAGCAGAAGTGGAGAAAAGTATTGCCGCTCTCAGAAAAGAGCAATCGGCGGCGATCCTCTTAAAATCACGCACTGATCAGGTAAAGGAAGCCTTAGACAAACATGTTCACTGGACGAATTTTTTCAGCAAACTCGAGGCCAACACGATCAGTGATGTCCAGTATGATAGTTTTGCCGGGTCGTTTGCGGGCGGAAGCAATCCCACGTTTTCATTAAATGCGGTTGGTCGTGATTATAGCTCTATCGCACGCCAAATTAAAGCTTTTGAGGATCCAAAGGCAGCCGACTTCATTGCCAGCGTGCGCGTCGACCGCGGCGAACGGACGATTCCCCAAACCGCTGATGAAAAGGAGTATGTCCGATTTGGCATCCAGTTTACTGTCTTAGAAAGTCTCTTTTATGACACCGAGAACAGTGTTAGCTCGACCGGTGTCGGAGGGGAGGAATAATACCATGTCGACTGCATCACAATTAGGCAAAACAGTTCTCTATCTATTCTTCAAGAAACACAAGATTGTTTCAGGCATATTAGTAGTGCTTATTCTCACGATCGGATCATTGGCGTTTCTGGTACCAAAATATCAAGTGATCCGCAATCAAGGATTGCTTAGCTCCGGGAATAAGAAGAAACAACTGACCGAGCGGCAAAATTATCTTGATCGGCTCCAAAAAATGGTTAATCTCTATCGCGGTATCCAAAAAACCGACCTGGATAAGCTCCAGCAGATCCTCCCGGACAGTCAAGAGGTTCCGGAGCTTTTCGTAATGATTGATCAGATCGGCAAGGATCTCTCGAGTAAAGGCGTGAACGTAACGATCACGCGTATCTCGCTGACGCCCCAAACACTCGCGTCGACCAATGTCAGCGCGCCGGCAGGTGATTATAATCAAAATCGCCAAGGCGGAGTTTCGAGCCTGCTGAGCCCGATAACGGGGACAAATCCCGCACTGGCGACGCCGTCAGCCGTAAAAACGTACCAAATCGGAAAAATCAACGCAGTAGTTGACATGTCGGTCCGTGACCTTACCTACACAGCGTACAAGAAAATACTCGAAAGCCTGGAAAATAATATGCGCCTGTTTAATATAACCAGCATTAATTACCTGCCGGGCGCTGAGTCAGTGTCATTTAATCTCGAAACCTATTATCTCTCATCGTCATAATTGGAGGAGGTTTAAACTATGGCCCTTGTACAAAAAAGATTAGCCCCAAAAAAGAGAAACCTTCTGGCCATCATTGTCGTGGCATTTATTGGCATATCAGCCGTGCTGGTGATACAGAATTATTGGAAGCCGGGTGTCACGACACCGACTGATGACGGTTCATCCGAAACCCTCAACGTCCGCGACGTGCCTATTTACACCGATCTCGGCGTCGATGTCTTACAGGACGTGCGTTGGCAGGAGCTGAAAATGCCAAAGATGACACTCCCGATCGAGCCCGGCGTGGTCGGTCGCGCGAACCCCTTTGTTGACGCGCCGCCAAAATCGACCCAGTAATACATCGCAAACACATGGGCGACAACCCGATCGCGAATAATCCATCCGCCAGACTCAATTTTTTAGACTACCTTGTCAAAGGCAGTCTTGCGACGGCTGAGCAGATTGAGGAATGGAAGCGCAACGCTCGTTCAAAAAACATGAGCGTTATTGAGATAATCGAAGACGCCCAGGTTATTAAAGACGACGCGCTGCTCCAAGCGAAAAGCGAAGCCTACTCGCTGCCATCGGTCGATCTTTTTGGTCGCGTGGTCACGCCCGATGTGTTGCGCGTTATCCCTCAGGAAATCGCCACGAATTATAAAATCATCTGTTTCGCGCAAAGCGGCAAAGAGGTGAGCATCGGCATGGTTGACCCTGGCAACTATAAAGCGATCGAAGCGGTTGAATACATCGCCCGGGAAAATCACTATCAGGTCAAATATTTCATCATTAGTGGAAATTCATATAAATTCCTCCTCCGTCAATACGAAAGCTTGAGCTCGGAAGTAGCCGAAGCGCTCGAGGGCGCGGGAAATGAGATAGGCGTCGAAGTGGGCGAAAAGGTAGAAATCGCTGAAAAAGGTTTTGAAGAAGTAGTTCGTTCAGCGCCGGTGGCGAAAATGGTGAATGTTATTTTGGAGCATGCCGTTGAAGGGAAGGCCTCAGATGTCCATATTGAACCGCTGGCCGAAGACACCCGGGTACGGTATCGGATCGATGGTATTTTACATACTTCGTTGATTTTACCGAAAACGGTTCATTCCTCGATTGTCGCGCGCATCAAAGTATTGGCCAACCTGAAAATCGACGAAACACGCGTACCGCAAGACGGACGGTTTCGAAGAAAGTTTGAAACGGGCGATGTTGATTTCCGTGTTTCTACGTTGCCCGTCGTCGGGAACGAGAAGGTGGTGATGCGGATACTCGACACCTCGTCAAACGTTCTTGATTTGGAACGGCTTGGCTTCTGGGGCAAGAGCTTGGAAAAAATGATTGATAATATCGACCGGCCGCACGGCATGTTCTTGATTACTGGGCCGACCGGTTCCGGAAAATCGACCACCCTCTATGCCTTGCTGCATATATTGAACGAGGATTCCGTCAATATTATCACCCTCGAAGATCCGGTCGAGTATTACCAAAAAGGGGTCAATCAATCTCAGGTGAATCCCGAAGTCGGCCTCACCTTCGCGCGCGGCTTACGGTCTATTCTGCGTCAGGATCCGGACATTATCATGGTTGGCGAGATACGCGACAGTGAAACCGCTGAATTGGCTGTCCATGCCAGCTTGACGGGTCATATCGTGCTCTCGACGCTGCATACCAACGATGCCTTCGGCGCGGTGCCGCGCTTGGTCGACATGAAAATAGAACCCTTTCTATTAACCTCATCGCTCAACCTGGTCATGGCCCAACGCTTGGTCCGACGCCTGTGCGATTATTGCAAAGAGGAGATGGTGCTGCCGAAGCGCTATGAAGATGAGGCCTTCCGGACATTATCGCTCTTGCCAAAAGACGCCATGCCGAAGAATTTCAAACTGGCCAAGCCGATGAAATTCTATAAAGGGAAAGGTTGCGCTCGCTGCGAAAATACCGGCTACAAGGGCCGCGTCGCCTTAGCCGAGATACTCGAAGTCACCGAGGAATTGAAACGTATCATTTTGGCTGGGTCAGACCAGGATAAGATCAAAGAAGAGTTCAAGCGACAAGGGATGCACTCAATGCTCCAGGATGGTTTTATCAAGGCGATCCAGGGTCTGACCACGATCGAAGAAATAATGAAAGTTACCAAAGAATAATCGTTCATCCGTATGGCACCGAGCGAGAAAACAACAAAAAAAGAGAGTCTGAGTCGAGGCAAACGGAAAATCCTGCTCGTTGAGGACGACACCTTTATTTCCGGAATGTATATTGCCAAGCTTGCTCTCGAAAACTTCGATGTCCTGCTGGCAACTGACGGGGAGATGGGCTTAGAATTCGCTCGGAAACAAAAGCCCGATTTAATCCTGCTTGACCTGATGCTGCCGAAGCTTGACGGCTACGGCGTGCTCAAGGTGTTAAAGAAAAGTCCGGCCCTCGCCAAGATTCCGGTCATACTCCTGACGAACTTAAATCAGCAGGAATCGATCGACAAGGCCAGGAAATACCAGATTGAAGATTATCTCATCAAAGCGCATTTCATGCCGTCCGAGGTCATCGAAAAGGTGAAAGTCGTGTTGCGTAAATACCGACGCTAAAAACCATGCCAGACACAACCACCCAACTCGGTTTATCAAAACTGCTCAGCCAAGTGGCCGAATACAAGGCCTCGGCCTTGCATTTATCTGTCGGCAATCCGCCGATTCTCCGGGTCGATGAAAAACTTCTGCCGATCGAAAGCGAAGGCATCATGACACCCGACCGGATAGAGAAGATCGCGTTTTCGTTCTTAAACGCTGATCAAAAAGCCGAGCTTGAGGCGCAGAAAGAAATTGTCTTCACATATTCCTTCGAGGAACGAGCGCGTTTTAAAGTGAGTATTTTCTATCAAAAAGGCTATCTGTCCGTCTCCTTGCGCTATATCCCGACCGTGGTGCCGACGCTCCATGAGCTCGGCCTGCCCTCGATCGTCGAACGGTTTACTCATCTGAAAAAGGGCTTGGTGCTGGTGACCGGCCCCTTCGGCTCAGGCAAGACAACAACACTGGCCTCACTCGTTGATGCTATCAATCAGAGTCGGTCAGAATACATCATTTCCATTGAACGGCCAATCGAGTATCTTTTCACAAATAATAAAAGCATTGTCGAACAGCGCGAGGTCGGTCGAGACACGCAGAGTATCCAGAAGGCGCTCTTCAATATCCCGCAAGAGGACATGAATGTGGTGATGATTTCCGAGATGGAAACACCCGAAATTATGGAGCTTGTCTTCACGGTTGTTGAATCAGGCCGCCTGGTGTTCTCTTCGATGAATACCGACTCAGCCTATAAGACGATTGAGCGGATCATCAATAGCTTCCCAGATCAAAAACACGAGCAAATACGTCTCCAATTGGCTGACGCGCTCGAAGGGGTGATCAGCCAGCGTTTATTGCCGCGCGTCGGCGGTGGGAAAGTTGTGGCGGCGGAAATATTAGTCCCGGCGCCGGCCGTCAAGGCGATCATGAAGGAGGGCTCCATTTATCAGCTCAATACAATACTCCAGACCTCTCGAGAAGAGGGGATGATCTCGCTTGATCGCGCACTGGCCGACCTCGTGAAAGCGGGGGACGTCCTGATGGAAGACGCGCTGGCCCATGCCGTCGATAAGAACGGTTTTAAAATGATGATTCGTATATAACCTATGGCAATTTTTGATTATCGAGCTAAAGATCACCAAGGCAACACTGTTTCCGGCGTGATCGAGGCGCCGACTGAGAACGTGGCGGCCGAACTTTTGACCGAGCGGCGGTATATTATTTTAAATCTCGCGCCGCGACGAAAAGCCGTCCTCTTTCAGAGCTCGCTCGGGTTTTTGAATCGCGTCCCCATGCGGGAAGTCGTGATCTTTTCGCGTCAGCTCGCGGTCATGATCAACACGGCCGTACCAATCGTCCAGGCGCTTCGGATCCTCGTGAAACAAACCAAGACGGTTGCTTTTAAAATTATTATCTCGGAGATTGCCGACGAGGTTGACGGTGGGGCAAAACTCTCAACCGCGCTGAGCCGGTACCCGCAAGTGTATTCAGAATTTTTCGTACACATGATTCGATCGGGTGAAACAACGGGCAAACTCGATGAAACCCTGAATTATCTCGCTGACCAGCTGGAGAAGGACTATGATCTCAACAGCCGGATCAAGGGCGCGATGATCTACCCGGCCTTCATCCTGACGGCTATTGTCGGTGTCGGTATCGTGATGATGATTTATGTCATACCAAAACTGACCGCCGTGTTGGAAGAAAGCGGGACCAAACTTCCCTGGTCGACAAAGCTCATGATTAATACGAGCAAATTTCTGAAACAGGACTGGTGGCTCGTGGTCTTGATACTGATTGGGCTCGGTTTTCTCTATCGTCTGATTACGCACACCAACGCTGGCCGGCGGCAAATGGATGCGATGAAGATACGGATGCCGATCTTTGGCAATTTGTTCCAAAAAATATATTTGACCCGGTTTACGCGGAGCATTGCCACGCTCATCATGGGCGGCATCCCGCTGTCCCGGACCCTGGAAATAGTGGCTGACATCGTTGGAAATAGCGTCTATAAGGAGTTGACCCTCGATACAATCGCGGTGATCGAGGATGGCAGCTCGATCGCCACCTTGTTCGCGAAGAGCCGTGATGTCCCGCCGATGCTGACGCAAATGATGACGGTCGGCGAGCAAACCGGGAAGCTCGACGTGATTTTGTCGAAATTGTCAGATTTTTATTCAAAAGAGGTGGATAATCTCATCCGCAATCTCGTCTCGTTGATGGAACCGGTGATCATGTTGGTTTTGGCGATCGGCGTCGCCGTACTGGTCATGGCCATATTGTTACCCATGTATAACCTATCGTCGGCGATATAATATTTGCATTGGCTAAATTTGACATTGTTCTTTTCCAATAATTGTGCTATAATATAGCATAGTGAGCTGTGATGATAACGGATATAGGTCGATTTATAATAATTTACCATCATGCTTTTAGGCTGGTTCTAGAGTGGCCTAAAGGCCTCAACGAAAGGGGGTGAACAAATGAAAAACAAAAAAGGTTTTACTTTGATTGAGTTACTCGTGGTCATCGCGATCATCGGGTTACTCGCCTCACTCGCTCTCGTCGCCTTAGGCGGCGCGCAGAAGAAAGCACGTAATTCCAAGCGCATGGCTGACATCCGGACGCTCCAATCGGCGATCGAACTTTGTATCAACGAAGGCGGTCGCGTACCGACCGACCCAGCAGACTGGGGAGGCCTAGCGGATGCTGTTTGTGCGGAAGCACCTGCAACTTCACCAACAGTCGGACAATTTCTAGCATCAACTGCGGTTCCAACGCCACCTCAATCGTGCACGGCTTGGGCGACGGGTGATTGTTATGCGTATTGTGCGCAACCAGCTAATAGCATCTATCTATTGGCTGCCCGCATGGAAGGCTCTGACGACATATCGGGTGACAACGACACTAATACCCTCTATGCCGCAGGTGAATGCATGAATAGTAACGACAATCCGAATGCCGGTGCCCTCTTGGCTGCCTTTTGCGATGATGGCGGCACGAACTCAATGTTCTGTCTCGGTAAATAGGATCGGATAGCAAATACTATAAAAGGGGACTCGTTCCCCTTTTATAGTGCCTATGTTCTCGTTCCTGAATCTATGATATAATCATATCATGAGTACCCACAGGATGAAGACGCGGATATCACATGGATTTACCCTAATAGAGCTGCTTGTCGTCATTGCGATCATCGGCCTTTTGTCGACATTAGCCCTCATGGCATTCCAGGGCGCACAGAAGAAAGCGCGTGATGCCAAACGCTGGTCAGATGTTCGGGCGATGCAGTCGGCGATTGAGCTGTGCATCAATGAGGGCGGGGCCGCGCCAGCTGCAGCGGCCACCTGGTCAGGCATGATGAATGAATCCTGCGGCGGCACTACGCTACTCAAGAATTATTTCGCGAATGGCTCTCTCCCAGAACCGCCACGCGGAGAGACGTGCGCGGCAACAATGGCGGACGAGGAAGATTGTTATATGTACTGCAAAAAGACAAGCCGAGACAACTATATTCTCTACTCAAACTATGAGGGAACAGCACCGGCTGGCGGCGAAAATGGAGCCGTGAGTAATTACGATCCGGGAACCGAATGCATTTTAAGCAATAATGACCGTCCAAACGCGCTGCCAACCTGTTCGCCGATCGCTGGCGGCACGTTCTGCCTGGGTAAGCTGGATGGGAATATATAAATCCTAGAAGAATCACAAATATATTGACGGGAAATAAATATTTCGCGTCATTTTATTGTGACACAAAGGAGAATCTATCAAACCGAATACCCGTATTTCGTGACGTTTCGGACGAGCGGCGATAACCCGTTTTTTGAAGAGACGAAACACGCGGCATCGTTATCGCGTATTATATTCCAGGCCGGGAAATTAAAAGGATATGACATTTTGTCGTATCAAATCATGCCGGATCATGTGCATTTGTTGATTCATAAAATGCCCCAAGCGCACCTCTCCGTGGGTGCGCGCGGTTGTTTAAATGTGAGCGCGGGCGCGGAGACCCGCGCTCGGGGGTATAACATTTCCCAATTCATGTATTCGGTGAAATCATATTTTATCAGACAAATACGAGATAAAGATGAAATTATGGACTCGATTTGGCAAAAACGCTTTTACACCCGGATCGTCAATACCCATAAATATCTCGAAACAGCGGTGCAATATATCAAACATAACCCGGTCAAAGTATCATTGCCCAAGAAATATTACCGTGCGCCGTATCAATATGTCGATTGGGAGGCAATCAAGAAGATAATCGGGTAATTACCATTATTGACTTCCATGGCCACCAATGGTACACATAAGCCGCTGTCCGATAGCCGGATGGCGTGATCATTCACATTTTCCCAAGGGAGGGGCTGAACCCCATGAAGACTCAACCGTCTTCCCAAATCGGTCGTCTCGCGGCCGTGGCCTGTTTTCTATTCGTCGTTGCCGGGCTGGGGCTGGTTTCCGCGCCGGTCTGGGCGCTGACCTGGACGCCGGACCTGCGCCTTTCTATTCCGCCCGATTCGGTCGGTGTTACGCCGGCGATTGCCAGCGGGCAGGACGGTCATGTGCACGTGGTGTGGGTCGGGGCACCCGGTGATGGCTGGCTCCTCAGCTACAAGCGCTGGGATGGAGCAGCGTGGTCGCTGACCCAAGGTTTGGCTTTTAGCCAATATCGTCTGGAACGCCCCTCGATTGCCGTTGATGTGCGCGGATACGTTCACGTCGTCTTCGATGCTCAGATGACGGAAGAGCAGGATGGCGTCTACTACATGCGTTGGGACGGGATTTCCTGGAGCCAAGTCTATCGGATTAGCGATGACGAGACGGGAGGAATATGCCCGTCCATCGCCACAGATACAAATGGGTATGTGCATGTCGCGTGGTATGGATCGGAGATTTACTACAAACGCTGGGACGGGGAGTCGTGGACACTAACCATGCAGCTCAATGATCAGCACTACTACGTATCAAACAGTCCGTGCCTGACCGCAGATGTGAACGGCAATCTGCACGCCGCGTGGATTACATGGCTGGGTACTAGTCAACCCCGGCAGCTTTACTACAAACGCTGGAACGGATGGTCGTGGACGGCGGACTCACTTCTTGTGGACACGCCATGGGCTGAAGCTCCTGCCATCACCGCTGATCCAGTTGGAAACGTACATCTGACATGGATTGACGGACGGATTCAATTTGACCCTCAGATCATGTACAAGCGGTGGGATGGGGCTACCTGGAGTGGGGATGAGTCGCTGTACTATGGCATGTCGCGCATGTTTCAGCATCCGACAATCACTGCCAGCGATGACGGCAATGTTCACGTCGCCTGGACCCAATACCCTTTCGGAGGCGGGGATTCGCAACTTCTCTACAAGCTTTGGAATGGGGTGGCATCGGAGACTGAACGCACCCTCGTTTCCGGATCGTTTTCCCTGAACGGCGCGGCGATGGCTACGGATACCTATGGTAACGTCCACCTCGTATGGCAGGACGGCCGTCACTACAACACCTCCATCTACTACAAGATGCGGAAACACTGCTTGGATGGAGATGAGTACGAAGAATGCCGATGGTACACGCCTGACCCGCTGTTCTACGAGCGCTACTCCGCTAATGCCGATACGCTATCCCAGCTGCCGGGCGTGCCGGTCTTCTACGACTCGACGCGGGTGACGATCAACCGGGGGCCGAATGACCGGTTCTATATCTCGGGCGAGCAGTACGCGCTGGCGGACTGGATCTGCGACGACAAGCTCTACATCGACGGCGCTGACGCCGGACTGGGATTCGCGGGGGTGGCTGACTCTGCTCTCACGCTCTGCCAGCCGATCGAAGACGTGTTGATGTCAGTACCGCCGCGCGACGTGACCGACTTCATCCCGGAAGGCGATCACTGCGTGACCTTCAAGCTGGCCGACACCCAGCGCGCTATCCTCGGCAACACCAGGATCTACCTGGTTTGGCAGGATGTGTCCGGCGTGGCTGACGGTGACGCACGAGTCAGCCCGGTGCTTTCCGTGTCGCCGAATCCGGCCCAGCGATCGGCGCTATTCGAGCTGAGCGTTCCGGCCACCGGCCAGTATGCCCTGGACATCTACTCGGTTGACGGCCGGCTGGTGCGTTCGTATCCGGCGGTAAGACTGACGGCCGGCGAACAGCACCGCTGGACCTGGGACGGCCGTGATCAGCTCGGTGAAACGGCCGGACAGGGGATGTATTTCGGCGCGGCCCGTTCATCTGCCGGCCAGACCGTCAGGAAGTTGCTCATCGTCAGGTAGGCCGGAGGCCGGGCAGACCACCAGAATTCGTACGCATGGAGAAATCCATGCTTTTTCATTTGCCAAAGCGCCGGTAGCCCGAAATCTGTGTTTCGGGCGCGGTTGTATATATTAATACAAACACGCCCCGGCATGCGCCGGGGCGTGGATTTGCGTCTCCACGGAGATCGTAAATCCGGTGTGACAAATATTAATAAGTTTGGTATAATATACTCATGGCATGGCCTCATCCAGGATCGCTGAAAGTACGTCTCGTGGTCTATTGCGTGATCATTGCGGGTATCCTTACCGTACTCTTTTTGCGTGTTGGGTATGAGCAAGCGCGCGCCCGAGATCTCCAGCGGATCGCGGATGCGTTGATCATCCGTGGCGCGTTTGAACGGATGTATCTGCACGATCGAGGCTATGCAGCGGCGGCTGATCACGGCTGCGACAAAATCGGCGTTTCCATCCGGCAATGCAATTTACGCACCTATTACCGGGAAATAAACGAACTCGTTGACCCGGGAAAACGGGAGTATGTCGTTACCCAGGTTCCAAGCGCGACAAATTACGAGATTACCTTCCAGCTCGAGCTTGATCATCCCAACCTGGCAAAAGGGAAGCATACGGTTACGGCCGACGGGATACACTAAAGCCGTATAAATTTTCTAGATCCAACAACCTTTCGTTTGCGAGCCTGAAAAATAAGCAATGTCAATGATTGTTCTCACCACCCTCATCGTCTTCATCGTCGGGGTCAGCATCGGGAGTTTTTTAAATGCGGTCATCTGGCGTCTCCATACGCAGGAAGGTTTTTTGCGCGGCCGGTCGTATTGTCCGAAATGCCGGGCGACGATTCGGGCCAAGGATCTCGTTCCGCTGGCCAGCTTTTTTCTCTTGCGCGGCAAATGCCGTGACTGCGGCAAAAAAATATCATGGCAATATCCGCTGGTGGAACTCGCGGCTGGTCTCGCCTTCGTCGCGCTGTTCCTGGTTTATGGTTTTACCGACGCATTTTTCGTGTACGCGGTTGAGACCGCTTTTCTTATTATTGTTTTTGTCTTTGATCTCAAGCATTATCTGATTCTTGATCGGGTCATGCTACCGGCCGCCGTCGTTGGCCTGCTGGGCAGTCTTTTGCTCGGCGTGGACCCAGTCAAAATCCTGATCGGCGGTATCGCGGGCGGCGCGTTTTTTCTGCTCCAATACCTCGCCTCACGCGGAAAATGGATCGGCGGCGGCGATATCCGTCTCGGCGCGGTCATGGGTTTAATGCTTGGGTGGGACAAATTGCTAGTGGCGATGTTTATCAGTTATTTAGTCGGTTCGCTGGTCGGCCTTGGCTTAGTGGCGAGCCAGCGCAAGAATTGGCAGAGCCGTTTACCGTTTGGCGTATTTTTAAGCGCGGCCACGTTTCTGACCTTTATTTGGGGCGGTGATATTATCGCCTGGTATGTAAAATTCCTATCATAGTGTATAATCATCAATGATGAAAGTGTTAGGAAAAAAAGGCTTCACGCTTATCGAAATGATTTCCGTCGTTGCGATTATTGGCATTTTAACGACGGTTGGCGTGGTTGCATTTCTGAGAAATCGCCAGTCAGCCGATCTTGATCGGAGCGCCTCAGAACTGGCCAGCAATATCAGAAAAATACAAGGCTACACCCGGGCAGGACGGAGCGAGGGTGCAAATGTGCCGCGCGCCTACGGTTTAATGATCGATCTGACCGGCGGATGGGCCGACACATATACGTTGTACGCTGATTTCGGCACCAGTGGTGATGATTTTTATTTCGAGCCGGCACCGACCGGCCCGGATGTCCAGATTGATAATTTTACTCTGGCGTCAAATACGCGGATAACGAGTGTCGAAATAAGTAATTTGCGAGAATCCTTCGGCCGCATTGATTTTGGTTTTTTTGTGCCCTCATCTGATTTGAAGGCAATGGGGACAAGCGTCGGCGGCATACCGCCAGATGATTCGAGTATTTTTGATACTGGTCCGATCGAGGTAAAAATTACCGTTACACACGCGCAAGCCAACAAGTCAAAGGTCGTGCGGTTCAACGGCGGCTCGCTTGGCGGCGCGACAGTGGAGGATGGCTCATGAAACGACCAATGATCAAAAAAAACCAAACAGGGGTTACGTTACTGGAGGTTGTGGTGGCCATCTTTGTCATTACGGTCGGCTTGATATCAGCACTGGCTCTGATCATCTCAAGCATCACCGGCGCCCGGACGAGCAAGTACCAGCTGGTGGCCGGCAACTTAGCGCGGCAGGCGATCGAAGTGGTGCGCACCCAGCGCGACGGCAATTGGCTTGAAATCGAATCAAACAGTCTCGACCCAAGTTTGTGGGACCAAAACCTCTCTGGAAACGGGATGATCTACACGGGAATAATCAATTTTCAAGATGATCCAGCGCTCGCCGATTATATGAAGTGGACCATTCTCTATGATTCGACCTATAATTTTTCTGACAATCCGTCGCAATTAAAGGTTTATTATGTCGACCACGGTTCCTGGAAAATCTATAATCAATATATGCAAGCCAACCCGCCGGGGTTGTCCGAGAGCGTTTTTCGGCTCGCTGCGTCGACAAAGCCAATCTGTATAGAAAACGGTATTGAATCGACGGTAGGAAATGGCTTCAGTTGTGAAACGACGGTCCCGCCGAAAACAAAAATCGGCATCCAGATAAAAGCCACGGTAAAATGGCTTGAGTCGGGGATCGAACGATCGTATGAGCAAGAAGAAAAAATATATAATTGGAAATAAGATGCGCTGGCTTCGCGATAAAAAAGGATTAAGCTTGGTCGAAATGATCGTCGTGGTCGGGCTTTTTGGCATTTCTATGTCAGTCTCAATGACGATATTGGTAAATGCCTTGCAGAACCAGCGCTCGATTCGGGCGGAACAAAAGGTCATCAGTTCCGCGCGCGACGCGCTCGAGGTACTCGCCCGAGAAATACGGCTTGGCTATATCGATTATGACACACATTATACAGGCGGCGCGCTAAATTCCGTCCAGGACAATCTCTGGGTAACAACCGGGAGTGGAAATAATTATAATTTTCGGATAACCCAAGAAGCCGGTGGTGATCCGATTACCGGACAGCTCGTGGCTGATGATGGTATGGTGGCGTCGCCGCTGAGCAGCACGGATATTAGAATTGATGCGATCAAGTTTTATGTCCGGCCGATCTCTGATCCCTACTATATCTTTTCTTGCACCGACAATAGCCAATGCGATCCGAACATCATACCGGTGAAGGCTCCGGGGGTGTGTGTAAACAACATTTGCGAATTGGAAGACCAGCAGCCACGCGTGACGATTGTTTTAAACGCGACTAACCGCGGCCAGGGTTTTGCGAAAGTCGAGCTGCAAACAACCGTGGCCGTACGCACGTATAAACGGTAACTATTATGGCAAAGAAAAATCAAACCGGCATCAGCCTCGTTCTCGCTATTTTAATTATGGGTGCCGTTTCGGCAGTCGCCGTGACCCTATCGGTTCTGATTATCAACGAGGTCGGAACAACCAAGGGCATAAACAATGCCATGAAAGCGTTCTATGCGGCCGAATCGGCAATTGAGCAAAGCACCTGGATCGTTCGCGAAGCTCGTCGTACCGGGATGACAATTGATGCTACTGTTGCCCTGCTCAATCAGACGAACTCCGGTACGCTCGAAGACACGTCAGCGACGTGGGCGCGGCAAGCAACTGGTGAGAACCAAAGCATTACGGTAAGTTTGCGCAAGGACGAATCTGTTTTTCTCGATCTCTATAATCCACAGCCAGCCGGTAATCCGCCGTACAAGATACAATGTGAGTATGAGGAAAATGGCGCTGGGACCAATCTCGAAATTACCTGGTCAGGCTGGTCAACTACAGATGGATTTTGTCCGGAGACGACTAAGGTGTTTGGCGTTCAATGTGATGGCGCGACGTTTCTAAACCTGGACACCCCGCTTACCTGCGGCAATCCAACCAGTTATCGAGTTCAATTGCGTGCTTTTGACGGGCCGGCGACGAACTTAACGCTGTCCATTTTTGATCTTAACCAAACGCCAATAGAAATTCCCAGTCAGGTAAAGATCATAGCCAATGGAACCTACCCTGCTGGCAGTAGTCGTTCGGCCACCCAAGCGCTGCGGGCTGACGTTCAGTGGACCATGCCCGTATCCGGTCTATTTTCCTATGTTCTCTTTTCCGAGCAAAATCTCCAAAAAGAAGATTAATACATCTATACGATTTGCCATTCGATAACCCGAAAAGTTTTTTTCGTATGCAGATAAAGAACGAGGCAAAAAAAAGGTTAGAAAAACTCCGAGCGGAAATCAACCGCCACCGGTATTTATATCATGTTCTCGATCGGAGCGAGATATCCGATGCCGCCCTCGATTCGTTGAAGCATGAGCTCGATGAGCTGGAACGGCAATACCCCGACCTGATCACGCCCGATTCGCCGAGCCAGCGGGTGGCCGGCGAGCCGTTGAAGGAATTTAATAAGGTGCGTCATACGGTCCCGATGTTGTCATTGCACGACGCGTTTTCAGAGGAGGAATTGGCCGCTTGGGAGGAACGGGCACTAAAGCTGTTGCCAGGCGGAAGTGCGCTTGATTATTACGCCGAGGTGAAAATGGACGGTCTGGCCGTATCGTTGCGGTACCGCAACGGCGTATTTGTCCGCGGCGCCACGCGCGGCAACGGCCAGGTCGGCGAAGATGTAACCCAAAATTTGAAAACCATCGAAGCCATACCGCTCCGGCTTGAAATCAACCGCTTGCCCGAAAAATACCGCGCCCGAGCGAGCCAGGAAATTGAAGTCCGCGGCGAAGTATTTATGTCAAAAGAAGTATTTGATCAGCTCAATGCCCGGCAGAAGAAAAATCACGAATTGCCGTTTGCCAATCCGCGAAATGCGGCCGCCGGCTCAATCCGCCAGCTTGACTCGAAGATTACTGCTGCCCGGAAACTTGATTTTTACGCCTACGATCTGGTGACCGATCTCGGACAGGCAAAACACGCTGACAGCCACGCGCTGCTGAGGACGCTTGGTTTCAAGGATAACCCAGAAAACGCCCCATGCGCTGATCGAAGCGAGGTGATTCGGTTTTATCAACGGATTGAGAAAAAGCGCGCCGCGTTGCCGTATCAAATCGATGGCGTCGTGGTGAACGTAAATACCCTGTCGGTTTTTCGGCGTCTCGGTATTGTCGGCAAGGCGCCGCGCGGGGCCATCGCCTTTAAATATCCGGCTGAACAAGCCACGACCATCGTTGAGGACATCCAGGTCCAGGTTGGCCGGACAGGCGCACTGACGCCGGTGGCTTGGCTGAAGCCCGTCCGGGTAGCCGGCTCGACCATTTCTCGGGCGACCCTGCACAATGAAGACGAGATCGGGCGATTAGACGTCCGGATCGGCGACACGGTGATTATTCAGAAGGCCGGCGACGTCATCCCCGATATCGTGAAGGTCTTGCCAGCCCTGCGAACCGGCCGCGAGCGGGTATTTCATTTTCCGAAGACATGCCCGGTCTGCGGATCGCCCGTAATCCGCCGCGCCGGGGAAGCGGCCTATTATTGCACCAACAAAAAATGTTACGCCCAGTCCAAAGAAGGACTCTATCATTTTGTTTCACGGCCGGCTTTTGATATTGATGGGTTGGGGCCGAAAATCATCGATCAATTATGGGAGCGGGGGCTGATACGCGACCAAGCCGATATTTTTTCACTCGCCGTACGCGATCTGGAACCATTAGAGCGCTTCGCCGAAAAGTCAGCGGCGAATCTGGTAGCGGCGGTGGCGCGGAGCAAGAAAATAGAGCTTTCCCGATTTATCTATGCCTTGGGTATTCGTCACGTCGGCGAAGAAACGGCCGTTGACCTGGCCCAACATTTTAGTTCGATCGACAAACTGATGAACGTCCGCCGCGACGAACTCACCGCCATCCATGAAATCGGCGACGTTATGGCCGACAGTATTATCGAATATTTCCATCAGCCCGAACATCGTCAATTGATCAAAAAACTCCAGGCGAACGGTGTTCAGATACATTCGGTAAAGCGGCAATCCCGGGCGTTAACCGGTAAAACGTTTGTGCTGACTGGTTCACTGAATAATTTGACACGCGACGAGGCAAAAGAAAAAATTCGCCTGGCCGGTGGCGATGTCTCCAGCTCGGTAAGCTCAAAAACCGATTATGTCGTGGCTGGCGCAGAGCCAGGCACGAAACTTGATAAGGCTAGAAAATTGAACATCGCGATCGTAACCGAAGAGGAATTTCTAAAACTCATTCGCTAGCGAAGTCGTTGATTGAAGGATGACGAGTGATGCCCGCCTCTTTTTTATTGTCAATTTTCTGGACAAAAGAAAAAGGAGCTTCGTTCCATCGACCCGAGACTGGCGTTGTACGACGCTGCCGGCGAAGGAAGAAGCTCCTGAAGGAGCGGTCCATCCAATCCGATCGGGGGGTCAGCCGATCCAGATTCCACAACCGTCGTGGGAGCCACGGACTCGGATGGACGCTCAAGATGCCGGGGTGAGGGGGTGGCTTCTCGCAGGAGAACGGGTTAGGCGAGACAGTACCGTTATGTTTTGGCCGTCCCCTAGACTCATCTAAACCCCATCACCCCCGCAGTATCTGAGCAAGAAAGTAAGTTACAACCACTGATTATACGTGCAATGATTGATCGTGTCAAGGCGCCGATTGTATAAAAAAATCGGCGCAGTTTTCATAAAAACAAATCGCTTGTTCCATGGGTAGCGCCCTATCTATTAGTTATTAATCTCTGCGCAAGATCTGAAATTCTGTTGTATCAGCGGCAAGAAAATGCTATGCTTTATACACGTATGACAAGTTTTAATACCCGTGACATTGACCACCTGGCCGCGCTGGCTCGTCTGGATCTGTCCGAGGAAGAGAAAAAACGTTTTGAAGGTCAGCTAGCCTCGATTTTAGCGTACGTGGAAAAACTCAATCAGGTTGATACGCGCAATGCCGCACCGACCGCGCATGCGACTGGTTTAGTCACTGTCACCCGGAACGATAGCGTGAAGGACGAAGGCCGACAAACGGAAATATTGAGGGAGGTGCCGGCGACCGAAGGAAAAAACTATAAGGTCAAATCAGTCTTTGAAACGTAAGTCCATGGATTCTCTGCATTTAACAATAGAAGAAGCGCGGCGCGGTTTAGCCGAGAAAAAATATTCAAGTCATGAGCTTGTCCAAGCAAGCCTTGATCGAATTTCAGCGTTGAATCCTTCGCTGAATGCCTTTTTAACAGTGACGGCTGAAACCGCCTTGGCGCAGGCAGACGAGATTGACGCGAAACGACAGCGGGGCGATCAACTGTCGCCGTTGGCCGGATTGCCCTTGGCTGTAAAGGACGTCCTGGCAACCCGTGGCGTCCGTACGACCGCCGGCTCGAAGATACTCGAACAGTACACGCCGCCCTATACCGCCACCGCAGTTCAGCGGCTGTTTGACGCCGGCGCAATTATGGTCGGGAAAACTAACTGCGACGAATTCGCTATGGGTTCATCCGGCGAATGGTCGGCCTATGGGCCGACGCGCAATCCCTGGAACACTGAACGTGTGCCAGGCGGGTCATCATCCGGTTCGGCGGCAGCGCTCGCGAGCGGCATGTGTCTCACGGCATTGGGAACGGATACTGGCAGCTCGGTCCGGCAACCCGCTGGTTTCTGCAATCTGGTTGGGCTGAAGCCGACCTATGGACGGGTTTCTCGCTACGGCCTGATTGCCATGGCCTCGTCGCTTGATCAGGTCGGCATTTTTGCCCGAACGGTTGAGGATAGCGCACTCATCCTCGAAACCATCGCTGGCCACGACTCATTGGATTCAACCAGCGTAGCGAAAACAATTTTTGACCTCAAGGAAAGCCTGAAAGAGGTACCGAAGGGATTGCGGCTGGGCATTCCGAAAGAGTATTTTATTGACGGTTTGGATCCGGCAGTTGAAACAACGATCCGAAAGGCGATTGAGGACTTACGCGGACTCGGCTTTACGATTGTCGATGTGTCATTGCCCCATACTCCGGACGCGCTGGCGGTGTACTACTTGGTCATGCCAGCGGAAGCGTCGTCAAACCTGGCCCGGTATGACGGGATCCGCTATGGCCTATCGCTTGGCGACGAGGCGAAGGACCTCATCGATATTTACCGGAAGACGCGAGCGGCTGGATTTGGGCCGGAGCCGAAGCGCCGGATTATTCTTGGGACTTACGTGTTATCATCGGGCTATTACGACAAATATTATCTCAAAGCCCAAAAAGTCAGGAGCGTTATTATCCAGGAGTATAAAGACATATTCAAAAAGGTTGATTGCCTGGTAACGCCGACCTCGCCGACCTTGCCGTTTACAATCGGTGAGCGGAATGAAGACCCGCTCCAAATGTATCTGGCCGATATATTTACGGTTTCCGCAAACATTGTCGGTCTGCCGGCAATATCGATTCCGGCCGGTTTCAGCGACGGTTTACCGATCGGTTTGCAGCTGATCGGACCTCATTTCCGAGAACACCGGCTCTATCAGGTTGCCCGAGCCTATCAAGGCGTAACGTCGTGGCACCGGCAATATCCAGCGAGCTAATCTATTGCCAAATCTTTTTACTCGTGGTATACTGAAAAACGAATCACAATTAATAGTATTCGACAATGGCACCGAATAAATCGAATAAAAAGAGAGTCCTCCTGATTGAAGATGAAAAAATGCTCTCTACGATGTATGCGACGAAATTTACGAAAGAGGGTTTTGATTTGATTCAAGCTTTTGACGGGGAAGAGGGGCTGGAAAAGGCGACAACGGTAGAGCCCGACATTATCTTGCTTGATATTATCATGCCGAAACTGGACGGGTTTGTCGTCCTCAAAAAGCTCAAGCAGGACGCGACTCTGAAAAAATTGCCAGTCATACTTTTGACGAACCTTGGCCAAGATGAAGATATTAAAAAGGGCAAACAGCTTGGCGCCGATGATTATTTCATCAAGGCAAATCACACGCCTCAAGAAGTAGTTGATAAGGTGAGAACCTTTTTTGAGAAATAAATCCGGTGCGCCAGTGGAAGCCCGGCCTAAATTGGTCGAGTTATTTTTATCGAAATAATTATTCATAAATTATTTAATACGGGCAGGGTATTATGAAAGATTTCCAGTTTCCATTTGTCAAAACGAAGGTTGAGGGGTTAACGACGAAATTTAATCTCGAGGATCCGGTTGAACGTCGGAAATATTTTGAAGCCAAAGTCGGCCCCGAGATTGAGAAGATCCGCGACTACCTCCGTGATGGTACATTCGTGAGTTTTTTGCTTGGGAAAAAGAATTCCGGCAAAGGTACCTACTCGAAACTTTTTATGGAGGCGATCGGCCATGAACATCTGGCGCATGTGTCCATCGGTGACGTTATCCGCAAGGCCGACCAGGACCTGCGCGACCCGGCCAAAAAAGATATGCTGGTTGCCGAGATGCGTCGTCGGTATCGGGGATTTATCACGATCGAGGAAGTTGTCGAAACAATCTTATCGCGTTCACAGCAGAAACTGCTCCCGACCGAAGCGATCCTCGCATTGCTCGAGATTGAAATCGACCATCTCGAGCATAAGGCTGTCTTCGTCGACGGTTTTCCGCGCAATATGGACCAGGTTTCGCTCTCCCTCTTTTTCCGCGCCTTGATGGGCTATCGCGACGACCCAGACTTCTTTGTCTTCATCGATTTGCCAGAAGCGGTCATTGATGAACGAATGAAGTACCGAGTGATTTGTCCGATCTGCAAGACGCCACGGAACATCCGACTCCTCCGCACCAAGAACGTCGGCTATGACGCGGCCACGAAAGAATTCTATCTGATGTGCGATACACCCAGCTGCAACCAAGCTCGGATGGTACCGAAAGAAGGGGACAGTCAGGGTATCGAGTCGATTCGGGAGCGGATTTCCATTGATGACGAAGTCATGCGGTCGCTCCTGGGTTTGCAGGGCGTACCAAAGGTTTACCTGAGAAATTCATTGCCTGTTGATCAAGCGCGTGAGTACGTTGACGATTATGAGATTACGCCGGCCTATGTCTATCAGTATGACGCTGCCTCGCAGCACGTGAATATAACCGAAGAGCCGTACATCGCGGCTGACGATGACGGGAAAAAATCATACAGCTTACTGCCGCCGCCGGTGGTTGTGGCGTTAATCAAGCAGGTTGCTCAGATCCTCTCCTAACCAGAAGACCCCAATATTTGGAAGAAATAAAAAATCTGGCCGGCAACGGACAGGTTTTTTTACGCCGGTTTGTCCCCCGGCGATATCATGATATACTAGTAACAGGTTTTTGTACGCGATTGTCCAATTGGTCGGGGTAGTGGGACTCGAACCCACGACCTCATGCACCCCATGCATGCGCGCTAGCCAACTGCGCCATACCCCGGACAGCTGGAGGCAAAACCGTTAGTGCGCTTTTTTTGTCTGGGTTTTCAGACAGCTGGAACAAACGGACAAGCGCTGACCGTCGATAACACGCGTCTGAAGATTGATGAACTTTCGCCGTTTGGTGGCAATGTTTGAATGACTGCGCGAAACCGAGACTGTGGAGCCGCGGCGGCAGAGATCACATGATCGAGACATACGGAATTTGTTTAGCAATATAATCAACCGTCAGAATATCACATCGGCCATAAACAATCAAGTCTCATGCTCATCCAATATTTATTTCAAAACCCAAGCTATTTTATCACCTGGCTATTCGCGATCATCGTCGGCATCAGCGTACACGAGTTCTTCCACGCGTGGGCGGCCTATCTGCAGGGCGATCGGACAGCACAGCACGCCGGTCGGCTCACCTTAAATCCGCTCGCCCACCTGGACCCGCTCGGCAGCGCCATGCTGTTGTTTCTCGGTTTTGGCTATGGTAAGCCCGTACCCTTCAATCCAAACAATCTCCGTAACCGGCAATACGGCCCGGCCCTGGTTGGAGCGGCGGGACCGTTTTCAAATCTTCTCATGATTTTCGTGTTTGGTTTAACACTTCGGTTTTTACTGCCGGTCCTCGGAGATGGTAATCTTCTGTCACTCTTTCTCTATAACCTCGTCCAGATAAATGTCATTTTGCTCGTGTTTAATCTTTTTCCCATCCCGCCGCTCGACGGCTCAAAAGTTCTTTTTGCGATCTTGCCGAAATCGCTGGAAAATGTGCGGATATTTCTCGAACACTATGGCCCGTGGGTTCTTTTGGCACTACTGGTATTTGGCCAGGGAATTTTCACGCCGATTTTTGACTATTTTCGCAATCTTTCCCACCTTCTCATTATCTGACGCCTCATTATTAGGCTCGGTAATAAATACCGTATCAGGGTCAATGAGAAGTACGAGTTCTTTCGGTGATAGGTGTAAGAAGGTGTTCAGGGTTGACGCGTGCCGAAACGCGTGGTATTCTGTGGGGGAAATTCTTGTTAACGAATTTAAAAGGTCTCGATGCCAACAATTCATCAGCTTGTCCGAAAAGGACGGAAAACCATCAACAAAAAGTCAAAGACACCGGCTCTCCGGAGCGTTTTAAATGCCTTAAAGCGCCGACGCGCGGATTTACCGAAGGGCAGTCCGTTCAAGCGTGGGGTTTGTGTTAAAGTGACCACCATGACGCCGAAAAAGCCGAACTCGGCCTTGCGAAAGATTGCCCGCGTGAAGCTCTCAAACGGCATGGAGGTAACGGCCTATATCCCTGGGATTGGCCACAATCTTCAGGAACACTCAATTGTTCTGCTGCGCGGCGGACGCGTGAAAGACCTGCCGGGCGTTCGCTATCACGTCATCCGTGGCGTGTACGATACTCTTGGCGTTGAAGGTCGGAAACAGGGCCGAAGCCTGTACGGCGCGAAACGTGAAAAATCCTAAATTCTAAAGTATTATGCGATCAAAGCGAGCCCCAAAAAAGATACTCTTACCGGATCCGAAATTCAATAACTTGACGATTTCGAAGTTTGTGAATTACGTCATGGAGCGCGGTAAAAAAACCGTTGCTCAAGGAATCGTCTATGATACGTTTGAAATGATTTCCCGGCAGACCAAGAAAGATCCGCTGGACGTTTTCGATCTCGCGATCAGGAACGTAACGCCTCTCTTGGAAGTAAAATCGCGACGGATCGGTGGCGCCAACTACCAAATTCCGATGGAGGTGCGCGGCGACCGGAAAATGTATTTAGCCATGAACTGGATCATTGACGCCGCCAAAGCGAAGAAGGGAAAGCCGATGTCCGAACGCCTCGCTGAGGAAATTACTGCGGCCGCCGAAAATCAAGGCGACGCGATTAAGAAAAAAGAAGATGTCCATCGGATGGCGGAAGCAAACCGAGCCTTTGCACATTTTGCCTAAGGGTATGAAATATAAACGGCCGGTCTACCTTTTTTTGATTGTTGTCCTGGTCGCGCTTGTCACGTACGGGATTTTTTATACTCGGAAACACGTCGAGACAAAAACCTCATTCTCAGACTTCCAGCTACAAAATCCGCCGGAACGCGATGTCGCATTTTCGGCTCGTCTGGCGGAAGCCATCGATAAAGCCGCCGCAGACTGGCACAGTGATGCTGCCTTAGTGGCCGTAGACATCGTTTTTAATGGCACAAAAATATCTGACATGAATCCGCCGGTCGCCTTCTTTGTTTCAGAGGAAGACCAGTATCAACACGACTACACCATAGAGTTTAAATCCGATTTTAGTGCCCTCGGGTTAGCCGAAGAAACCGAGAAATCACAAAGTTATAAGGAGACGCTCTATACCGAATTTTTTCCTGAGGACTTTAAACTTGGCTACGCTCAAATTCTTGAACTGGCCGACGGCCTGGGCGGTGAAAATTTTCGTTCGCAGCACCCGTTATCGCAGATATTACTCGAACTATCAAAAAACCCGCAGTACGGCGTTGAATGGTCGGTATTTTATACGGATATAAAAGACGGTAAAAAGGGCGCGACCTACAATCTCATTTTCGACGCTTCAACCGGGCGATTAAAAAAATCTAATTCGTAATACGAATAAAGGAGAATTAACGTGCCACGCGAGTACACGCTAGAAAAAACACGCAACATCGGAATCATCGCCCACATCGATGCCGGAAAGACAACGGTCAGCGAGCGAATATTATTTTATACGGGCAAAAAACATAAGATTGGCGAGGTCCACGAGGGTGAGGCTGAAATGGACTGGATGGAGCAGGAACGAGAGCGGGGTATTACAATCACCGCCGCTGCCACCACCTGTTTCTGGAAGGATCACCAGATCAATATTATTGATACGCCGGGACATATCGATTTCACGGTCGAGGTGCAGCGAAGTCTGCGCGTTCTCGACGGCGGGGTGGTGGTTTTTGATGGCGTGGCTGGTGTCGAGCCGCAGTCCGAGACCGTCTGGCATCAAGCGGAAAAGTTCAACGTTCCCTTGATCGCGTTTGTGAACAAACTGGACCGAACGGGCGCGGATTTTTACGCCGACATTGCCTCGATTCATGAACGCTTAACCCCGAACGCCCATCCGTTGCAACTACCGATCGGTTCCGAAGATAAATTCCAGGGTATTATCGACCTTTTTGCCATGCAAGCCCGGATCTATAAAGACGAGCTGGGAAAAGAATGGGAAGACACAGAGGTGCCGGCGGAATTACTTGATAAAGCTAAGGAATATCGGGCCAAACTCGTTGAGGCGATCGCCGAACATGACGACGAGCTTTTGCCAAAATTTCTTGACGGTAAGGAAATAGCCGTCGAGGACTTGAAACGTGTCTTGCGAAAAGCAACCATCGAGAATAAAATCGTCCCGATTTTATGCGGTTCGGCGCTAAAGAACAAAGGCGTCCAGTTTTTGCTCGATGCGGTCAATGATTATCTGCCGTCGCCACTCGACGTTCCGGCGGTGAAGGGGAGTAATCCGAAGACCAAGGCAGAGGAGGAACGACCGGCTGACGACAACGCGCCGTTCGCGGCGCTGGCGTTCAAGGTCGCCAGCGACCCATATGTCGGCAAACTCTGTTTCTTTCGTGTGTATTCTGGAAAGATGGGAGCTGGTTCGTATGTTTTGAACACCTCGACCGGGGAAAAAGAGCGCATTGGCCGGATTGTTCGAATGCACGCTAACGATCGCGCGGAGGTCTCCGAAGTCTTTGCTGGCGATATTGCGGCCGCCGTCGGATTAAAGCGTACCGCTACCGGCCAAACACTCTGCGATCCCGATCATCCAATCGTGCTTGAATCAATCAATTTCCCCGAACCCGTCATTTCTATGGCGATTGAGCCAAAGACGAAGGCTGATCAAGAAAAGATGGGCTTGGCGTTGGCTCGCTTAGTCGAAGAGGACCCGACCTTCCGAGTGCGGACGGATGATGAAACAAATCAAACCATTATCGCCGGTATGGGCGAGCTTCATTTGGAAATCATCGTTGATCGGATGAAACGTGAATTTAATGTTCAAGCAAACACCGGCAGCCCCCAGGTCGCTTATAAAGAAACCATTCTCGGTCAGGCTGAAGCCGAAGGAAAATATATCAGACAATCAGGTGGACGCGGTCAATATGGCCATTGTTGGTTGCGCGTCCAGCCGTTGGAGCGAGGCAAAGGGTTTGAATTCGTTGATGAGGTAAAAGGTGGCGTCATTCCAAAAGAATATATCACGCCCATCCAAAAGGGCGTCGTTGAAGCGCTGGCTAACGGCGTGGTCGCCGGTTACCCGATGGTTGACGTTACGGCGACCGTGTATGACGGCAGCTACCACGAAGTCGATTCGTCTGAGGCAGCCTTTAAAATTGCCGGTTCGATTGCCGTCCAGGAAGCGTGTCGTCGGGCAAAGCCGATTCTCCTTGAACCGATTGTGAAAGTCGAGGTTATCGTGCCAGAACAGTTTATGGGCGAGGTGATTGGCGATCTCAATTCAAAGCGCGGACAAATACAGGAAATGCGCGATCGCGGTACCATGAAAATCATCGACGCGAAAGTACCGCTGGCCGAGATGTTTGGCTATGCCACGCAGCTCCGATCGATGACCCAGGGTCGCGGTACCTATAATATGGAATTTGAAGAGTACGGCCAGGTACCGCACGCGATTGCCGAGCAATTGCGTGAAGGATATATCGCCAAGAAAAATGAATAAGCAGTAATCACATAGGAGGTAACCATGGCCAAACTACGCATTAAGCCAACCAGCGGTATTGTCATTCTTCTCCTGTTAGCCTTCGGGGGAGGGTATGGAATTTATGCCATGGCGAGCGCGACTGACCAAACGCAATTCGGCCTGCGGGTGATAAATCGGAATATTTCTGCCAATAAGAACGCCTCGGGCGAAGCAAATACCTATGTGAATTCCCAATATGGCATTGAACTGGCACGGCCGGCCGACTGGAACGCGGTTGAAACGACGCCGGTTGGTCTAGCTGAGGCAATGTTGACGGTGACGCTCACGGATCCGCTATCAACGGAGCGAATGATTTTTTCAATTTTCCAACCGTCCATGAAAGAGACGCTGCGGAATTCACTCAGCATTGAAAGCGAGGGAACGGCCTTGCTCGGTACACTCGCGGCTGATAAATGGGTCGGTGAAGACCAAAAGGATGGCTCCCCAGTGACTATCATCACCGCCGAATCCAACGGGCGCCTCTATGAGGTTACAAGCTATGCGTCAGAAAGCACGCTTGACAGTTTTCTGTCAGCGTTTAAGATAGTACAATAGGTAAAATAAACGTTAAGCAAATATTAGCCAAATAAAAGCGATACGAGAACAGGCGTACGCTAATACTTGTCAAAAAACAAACGCTTTGCTATAATCAGTTGTGCTAATATATTTTCTAAGAATAATAAGCATTTCGCGGGTATATCAACGCCCGTGACAATTAGAGGAGTATCATTATGGCAGAAAAATTTGAGCGCACTAAGCCGCACGTCAACGTCGGAACGATTGGACACGTTGATCATGGAAAAACAACGTTAACCGCGGCCATCCTAAGCGTTATGCGCGCAAAAGGGATGAAAGCTCAAGAAAAATCCGTCGACCAGATCGATAACGCGCCTGAGGAACGGGAACGCGGTATTACGATTGCGACGGCGCACGTTGAATATGAATCGGAAAAACGGCACTATGCCCATATCGATTGTCCGGGCCATGCCGACTATATCAAGAACATGATTACCGGCGCCGCCCAGATGGACGGTGCAATTCTGGTCGTTTCCGCGGCTGACGGCCCGATGCCGCAGACTCGGGAACACATTCTGTTAGCGCGCCAGGTCGGCGTGCCGGCGATTGTTGTTTTCTTGAACAAGGTTGACCAGGTTGACGATAAAGAGCTGATTGACCTCGTCGAGGTAGAAATTCGCGATCTCTTGAAGAAGTACAAATACCCCGGAGATAAAATCCCGGTCATCAAGGGCTCAGCCTTGAAAGCGCTCGAAGGCGACGCCGACGCCCAGAAAGCCATTATGGAGTTGATTGAAGCGCTCGACAGCTATATCCCAGAGCCGGAACGCCCGGTTGACCAGCCCTTCCTGATGCCGATTGAGGATATTTTCTCGATTGAAGGCCGCGGTACGGTTGTGACCGGTCGGATCTCCAGCGGCGTAATCAAAGTGAACGAAGACGTGGAAATCGTCGGTATTAAACCGACCCAAAAAACCGTCGTGACCGGCATTGAAATGTTCAACAAATCGTTGGACGAAGGCCGGGCTGGCGACAACGCCGGACTCCTCCTGCGTGGTACGAAAAAAGAGGACGTTGAACGCGGGCAAGTCTTGGCCAAGCCGGGCACAATCACCCCACACACCGAATTTGAGGCTGAGGTCTATATTCTGACCAAAGAAGAGGGTGGACGCCATACCCCGTTTTTCACCGGCTACAAACCCCAATTCTATATCCGCACGACCGATGTGACCGGTGATGTTGCCTTGCCGGAAAAAACCGAAATGGTTATGCCCGGCGATACGGTAAATATCACCGTGAAACTCATCGCCCCGGTGGCGCTTCAGGAAAAGGTGAACTTCGCGATCCGCGAGGGCGGGCACACGGTTGGCGCAGGCGTTGTAACAAAAATCGTTAAATAAGCACGTCAGAGCGATAACCCGGAACATTAACAAGTTGATCGAAGGTATGCCACAAGAGACGAAGAACGGTGCAGTTGAAGAGAAACAACGGATTCGGATAAAGATCCGGGCTTATGATCACAAAATTATTGATCAGTCGACCCGGACGATTATTGATACCGCCGAGCGGAGCGGTGCCCAAGTAAACGGCCCGATCCCGCTGCCGACGGAAAAAAGCAAGTATACCGTTATTCGCTCCCCCTTCGTTCACAAAAACTCCCGCGAGCAGTTTGAGATGCGCGTGCACAAGCGGTTGATCGATATCATCAATCCAACCGCGAAAACCGTGGATTCACTGATGAGTCTCAATTTGCCAGCGGGCGTCGACATCGAAATTAAAATGTAACTTCGACAAGAGAATACTTATCGAGCGCAGGCTCGATCGGTAAATAGGTTCTGAGGATGATAATACACGTTCTCGCGCCAACGGGTGTTTGAACAGCCAATCCTCAGATAACGATTTGCCAGCGTAAAAGACCGGAGCATTCTGGATTTTTCCTGGCGTACCCGGTTTTTTTGTTACCACAACGATGAAATTCATTCTCGGAAAAAAAATAGGCATGTCCCAGCGGTTTCTGGAAAACGGCAACGTTGTTCCAGTGACCGTGGTTCAGGCTGGCCCGTGTGTCGTCGCGACTGTCCGAACGAAGGACACGGACGGATATCAAGCGGTCCAGCTCGGTTTGGGTGAAAAAAAGCGGCTCTCCAAACCGCTGAAGGGTAGCCTCAAGGATTTGCCGTTACTGCGCTATCTCCGTGAATTCCGAGTTGAAGCTGATGCGACCTATAAAAAGGGCGACAAAATCACCGTTGAGACGTTTGCGGTCGGCGATACGATAAAAGTCACCGGTACGGCCAAAGGAAAGGGATTTCAGGGCGTGGTCAAGCGGCATCATTTCGGCGGCGGTCCAGCGTCCCATGGCCATAAGGATAATCTTCGCGCCCCTGGCTCGATCGGAGCAACCAATGCCGGCCACGTGTTTAAAGGCACACGGATGGCCGGGCGGATGGGCGGACAAACGACGACCCTGCGCAATTTGACAGTTGTTGAAGTGGATGCGGCCAAAAACCTTTTGTTTATTAAAGGCGCGGTACCGGGCGCACGTCACGCGCTTTTGAAAATTCAGACTATTGAGAAATAGCCATGCTGGAAATCGAGATAAAAGATCACGCCGGGAAGAAGGTTGGTCAGACAAAACTGGATCCGAAAATTTTTGATGTTCCGGCGAACCCCGAAGTGATCTACCAAGTAACGGTAGCCTATCAAGCGAACAGCCGTCACCCGATTGCCCATACAAAAGATCGTTCCGAGGTACGCGGCGGCGGACGCAAGCCCTGGAAGCAAAAGGGAACCGGCCGTGCCCGGCAAGGTTCGATCCGATCACCGCAGTGGCGTGGTGGCGGTGTAATCTTTGGTCCGCGCAATACCCGGAACTTTTCAAAGCTGGTAAACAAGAAGGTCAAACGCTTGGCGTTGTTCATGTCATTGAGCGAACGGTTGCGCCATAAAAAAATGACCGTCCTGCAAACCGTAGAGATGGCCAAACCAAAAACAAAAACGATCGCCACAATTTTGAAAAACCTGAAAATTACCGGCGCACTCTTCGTAATTCCAAAGAATGATACCGCCATCCAGCATTCGATCAGAAACCTGCCAAAATGCAGCGTCTTGCCGGCAAACAGCCTGAATGCCTATGAAGTCTTGAAATATCGACAGCTGATTATTCTTGAACCGGCCTTGCCCGTGATATCGAAACACTTTCTTCACACAGACTAATTTATGGGAATATTAGATCGATTTAAAAAGAAACCCGCTACTCAGCCAGTGCCGCACCAACCGGAGCGGAAGATTGAAGCTGTTCAGAAAAAGACTACTGAGGTTAAAAAGGCGGAACCGAAGAAAGTGGAACCGAAGAAAGCAGAAGCGAAAAAAACGCCCGTTCGTCCAACGCACGCGGCCAAGAAGAAATATCCTGAATCGGAGCGATCGATCATAAAACCGATCATTACCGAAAAAGCGACGAATCTGAGTGCTGACCGAAAATATATATTTGAAGTAGCGACCGGCGCGAATCGGATTGAAATTGCCAAGGCTGTTCAAAGCCTCTACGGTGTCCAGCCGGTGAAGGTGAATATTATCAGACAAGGTGGCAAGCAGATACGCTATGGGCGTGCCGAAGGACGGACCAAGGACAGAAAAAAGGCAATCGTGACGTTACGGGAAGGGGAGAGCATTAAAATCCAGGACGGAGTCTAATCATGGCTATAAAACGCTACAAACCCCATACCCCGGGACGCCGCCACGCCAGCGTCATTCACGAACCTGGGATGCATCGCCAGCGTCCAACGCGAAGCTTGCTTGAAGTATTGAAGAAACATAGCGGTCGGAATCAACAAGGCATTATCACCGTGCGCCACCGCGGCGGCGGTCATAAGCGTTTCTATCGAGTGGTCGATTTTCGGCGGCAGCGATTTGATACGCCCGCCACGGTCCGTTCCATCGAATATGATCCAAATCGCACGGCGCACATCGCCTTGATTGAATATCCTGATAAAACGAAAAGCTATATCATTGCCCCGCACGGCTTGAAAACGAATGACCAGGTAGTCTCGTCAAAACAGAAGGTGGAAATTCAGGTAGGTAATCGCATGCCACTCGAGCACATTCCCGTCGGCTTGATGGTTCACGATATCGAATTGATACCCGGCAGCGGCTCGACCGTTGTTCGTTCGGCCGGCTCCGGCGCGAATTTGATGAATCTGGAAGGTAATTTCGCCCAGCTGAAACTCCCTTCGGGCGAACTGCGGCTTTTTCCGAAAACCTGCCTTGCGACGATTGGCATGGTCAGCAACGCTGATCTGAAAAATATTCGGCTCGGGAAAGCCGGACGCATGCGCTGGCTCGGTATTCGGCCGACGGTTCGCGGCAAAGTCATGAATCCGGTCGACCATCCGCATGGTGGCGGCGAGGGGAAATCACCGATTGGCTTGAAACATCCGAAAACTCCGTGGGGTAAACCAGCCTTAGGCGTGAAAACGAGACGCCATAAACCCTCGGATCGGCTTATTCTTAAACGAAGGCGCTAAGCTATGTCACGAAGTCTAAAAAAGGGACCATATACCGACCCGAAACTGCTCAAGAAAATGTCGAAAGTACGCGCGGGCGACAAAACGATTATAAAAACCTGGTCGCGCGATTCAGTGATTACCCCGGAAATGGTGGGATTCACGTTCGGCGTGCACAACGGTCGCGAGCATCTGCCGGTTTTCGTTGTTGAAAATATGGTCGGTCACCGACTCGGCGAATTCTCGCCGACGCGCAAGTTTGTTCGACACGGCGGACGGATGCAACGGGAACAAGAGACAGCCGCCGCTGAAGCCGAACGCCAGCAGGTTAATGCGCCCCCGCCAGCTGAAAAACCAACCAAGTAACACGTATGGAAGTAACCGCACAACTTAAACATCTTCAAACCTCAGCCAGAAAGGTCCGGCTGGCCACCCAATTTATAAAGGGGCTTGATGTTTCAGTGGCTCGCCAGCAGCTGATGTTTTCACCGCGAGCGAGCGCGCGGCCGGTGCTGAAGCTCTTAAATTCAGCGATCGCGAACGCTGAAAAAAATTTCGAACTGGATAAAGAAAATTTGTATATAAAAAGCGTTTTAATTAACGAAGGCACCACGCTGAAACGGTATATGTCGCGCGCGTTTGGCCGAGCCGCCGTGATCCGGAAGCGGGCCAGCCACATAATTTTAGTACTTGCGGAGAAGAAACCATCCCCGGCCAAGAAGAAATCGACCAAGCCGGCCGCCGAAAAAAAACCGGCAGCCGAACCGGTGATAAGCTACAAAGATCTGGCTCGAACGCAAACCGATCGAAAGGACAATAAGCCGAAATTTGAGGAAATTAAGAAGGAACGGAAACCCTTTATCAATATCAAAGAAATAAAAGATAAATTTATCCGTCGCAGCGGCGAAGGTTAAACAATATTTTATGGGACAAAAGGTAGATCCACGCAGTTTTAGACTCAAACAATCGCAGACCTGGCGGTCAAAATGGTTTGCCCGGAAGGGTTTTGGCGATTATCTGGCGCATGATTATGCGATCCGCTCATTTTTGACAAAGAAAATGAAGGAAGCCGGTCTTTCGCGGGTTGAAATTGAACGTTCGGCGAATGCGATTACCGTCACCATCTTTACCTCGCGGCCAGGTGTTGTCATCGGTCGTGGCGGCGCCGGTGTTGAGGAGCTAAAAAAGACATTGAAGCAGAAATACCTCCAGCCGCGGCAGGAGCTTCGCTTGAATATCCAGGAAGTTGCCAAACCGTATTTGGATGCTGAAATAGTTGTCCGGATGATGGCGGAGCAAATCGAAAAACGGATGCCTTTCCGGCGCGTTCTGAAACAAATGGTGATGCAGATTGAACGGGCTGGGGCCATAGGCGTCAAGCTCATCGTGGCCGGACGCTTGAATGGCGCTGAAATCGCCCGGACTGAAAAACAGAGTTCCGGCAAAGTGCCCCTCCATACTATCCGGGCGGATATAGACTATGCACAGGGCGTAGCCATGACGGCCTACGGCACGATTGGCATCAAGGCCTGGATTTATAAAGGCGAGGTCTTTCAAACGAAAAAGGGACCGGTACCTGAAACAACAAACGCATGACATTACTCAATCCTCGAAAAGTTAAACATCGGAAATGGCAGCGCGGCCGGCAGCGCGGTATAGCGGTGCGAAAAACCCGGGTCGCCTTCGGGAGCTATGGCTTAAAAGCGCTCACCGGCAGCCTCGTAACCGCACGACAGCTGGAAGCAGCGCGGCGCGCGATTATTCGCTTTGTCCAGCGCGGCGGAAAGACTTGGATTCGGATTTTCCCTGATAAACCGATGACGCTGAAGGGATCCGAAGTCCGGATGGGTGGCGGGAAGGGCGCAGTCGATCACTACGTGGCTGTCGTCAAACCCGGGACAGTCATGATTGAGATCGATGGCGTAACTGAAGCGGTGGCGCGGGAAGCGTTCCGTTTGGCCGGCCATAAGCTGCCGGTTCGGACATCCTTTATCGAAAAATAATATGAAAATAACTGAACTAAAAACCAAGTCAACCGCCGAGCTTCACAGTTTTTTACGTGAGTGCCGAGCGAAGGAGCGCGATCTCCACTTCAAAATTGCGGTGAAGCAGGCCAAGAACGTGCGTGAAATCCGCGATTTGAAAAAAACCATTGCGAAAATAATGACCCTATTGAATACGCTTGAACATAAGCAGACTCACTCAACCAAGACGTAATATGGACAAGATGAAGGCAAAAAAACGAATCCTCTCCGGTACCGTCGTCCGTGACAAGATGGACAAAACGATTGTCGTTCGGGTTGATCGAACTAAGGTGCATCCGCTCTATCACCGTCGCTATCACGTGAGCAAAACCTATCACGTCCACGATCCGGAAAAGTCGTTTCACGTTGGCGATCGCGTTGAGATTCAAGAAACACGGCCATTATCACGCACCATCCGCTGGCAGGTAATCAAAAAATAAACAACCACCATGATTCAAGTTGGCACATATCTAATAGTTGCAGACAACACCGGAGCCAAGCGTCTCAAGTGTATTCGGGTATTGGGTGGTAATCGGAAACGCTATGCGCGCGTCGGCGAGATTATTACTGCAGTTATTAAAGAGGCGATGCCGCACACACAGGTAAAGAAAAGCGAAATTGTCCACGTGGTGATCGTTCGGCAACGCAAAGAACTGCGCCGCCCAGACGGCAGCTACATCAGATTTGACGATAACGCCGGCGTTATTGTTGATAAAAATTCGAAAGAACCAAAAGGTTCGCGCATCTTTGGTCCGGTGGCTCGGGAGTTGCGGGCGAAAGGTTTTATGAAAATTATTTCACTTGCCCCGGAGGTACTCTAATGGGAATAATGAAGATTAAAAAAAACGATATTGTCCTGATCCTGCAAGGGAAGGATCGCGGCAAAAAAGGCAAGGTGCTGCAAACCCTTCCGGAGGATAGAAAAGTGGTGGTTGAAAACAGCAATGTCATGGTGCGCCATCTCCGACCTCGGAAAATGCGCGAGAAAGGGCAGAAGATTCATTTCAACGCCCCGCTTGATATCTCAAGCGTGAGTCTGATCTGCCCGAAGTGCAGCAAGCAGACCCGCGTGGGCTATAAAATACTGGAGAATAAAAAGAAAGTTCGCCTTTGCCGAAAGTGTAAAGAAGTTATTGATTAAAAAACATGAATCGACTTGAGAAAAAATATCGGAAAGAAATAGTGCCAGAGATGAAGAAAGCCCTTAGCCTCTCCAATGATTTAGAGGTGCCGAGAATTTTAAAGGTGGTCGTCAACGTCGGTATCGGCAAACTGGCGCGCGAGGAAAAGAACCAGGAGAGCGTCAAAACCACCCTTCGTCGGATCACCGGCCAAGAACCGCTTCTCACCAAGGCGAAGAAATCCATTTCCAACTTCAAGGTCCGACGCGGCATGGTTGTTGGCGCCTGCATAACGCTGCGTCGCACGCGGATGTATGATTTTATCGACAAGCTTATCCACGCGACCTTGCCTCGGGTCCGCGATTTTCGCGGGCTGGATACGACGAATCTTGATGGTCATGGGAATTTAAATATCGGTTTTAAAGAACACACGGTCTTTCCGGAAGTGAAGTCGGATGAAATAGAAACAATCCATGGTCTCGAAGTCGCCATCGTCACGAACGCAAAAACGAACGAGGTGGCGCAAGTATTATTTGAACGACTCGGTTTTCCCTTTAAAAAAACATAACTATGGCAACAGCCGCATGGAAAGCAAAAGCAAATAGGAAACAAAAATATTCGACTCGGGTGATCCGTCGATGCTGGCGCTGTGGCCGAGTTCATGGCTACATGCGGAAGTTTCGTCTTTGCCGGATTTGTTTCCGGGAAATGGCGAACAAAGGGGAAATCCCCGGAATAACAAAATCAAGCTGGTAAGATAACTACTTAAACGGTACACGATTGTTATGACTCATGATCCCATCGCAGACATGCTCACGCAGATTCGCAACGCTTCGAAGGTGACGAAAGCGGAGGTTTTGATTCCTTTTTCCAAAGTGAAAGAGGCGATTGCGGGCATTCTTGTTCAAGAGGGATATGTCGAACGGGCTGAAAGAGTCGATGGTCCGCCGGCCAAGCTTCGTTTGGCGCTGAAATACTCCGGCCGGAAACCGGTGATAACCAACCTGAAGCGGATTAGCAAGCCAGGACGTCGCATCTATGTCTCGAAAGATCGTCTTCCGTGGGTTTTGAACAATTATGGCATTGCCATCATCTCGACGTCCTATGGTATCATGTCGAATCGCCAAGCTCGCAAAAAGCGAATCGGCGGAGAAATTATTTGTGAGGTATATTAAGACATATGTCAAAGATTGGTAAAATTCCAGTTCCATTGCCAGCCGGCGTCCTGCTGACGGTCGGTCAAGACAATGTGGTTACGGTCAAAGGCCCGAAAGGGGAGTTGCGTCAGCCTTTAGATAACCATGTTCAGGTTCGCCAGGAGGACCAAGTGATTCAGGTGAGCGTTAAAAACCCCGACGATCGGAACCAGCGGGCGTTATGGGGGTTAAGCCGTTCCCTCATCAATAATATGGTGATTGGCGTGTCAAAAGGCTTTGAAAAGAAGCTAGAGATAAATGGCGTTGGCTATCGAGCGGCGCTCCAGGGACGAACGATTCAGCTGAATCTAGGATTTTCGCACCCGGTAAACTACATCGTACCGGATGGCATTGAAGCGAAAATTGAAAAAAACATCATCGTCTTAACCGGAATCGATAAACACTTGATCGGCGAGGTGGCGGCGCAAATCCGTCGGCTCAAGCCGCCGGAACCGTATAAGGGTAAAGGCATTAAATATCTTGAAGAAGTTATTCGACGCAAGGCCGGAAAAGCGGTCAAGGCGGCCGAAGGAAAGAAATAACAGCGCTTTATTATGGCAAATCTTCAAAAAAAGAAACAAGCGGGTCGTATCCAACGCCGTCGCCGAGCCCGGTCAAAGATTGTTGGCACCGCCAGTCGTCCGCGCCTGGTTGTATTTCGGAGCCTGAAGCATATTTCCGTTCAGGCAATAGACGATAACCGCGGACAGACGCTCGCGGCGGTCACCGACCGGGAAGCCGGAAAGAAACTGGCCGGCGTTGAAGCAGCCAAAGCGGTTGGTGAGTTGGTGGCTAAAAAGCTGCAAACCAAAAAGATAACCGCGGTAGTTTTTGATCGGAATGGCTATAAATATCACGGTCAGGTGAAAGCCTTGGCCGAAGCGGCGCGGGCAGGAGGCTTACAATTTTAAGGTTGAACATGGAACCAGATAAACGACCAAGACGAAGAAATCAGCGACGTGAGGAAAAAAAGGATTCTGAATTCGATCAGCGCGTTATTGAAGTGAAACGCGTCACTCGAGTGATGGCCGGTGGCAAGCGGATGCGTTTTCGGGCCTGTGTTGTTGTCGGTGACGGCAAGGGGCGAGTTGGCGTTGGCCTGGCAAAAGGCGCGGATGTATCAATTGCGGTAAACAAGGCTGCCTTAAAAGGCCAAAAAGCGCTGATCCGGGTAAACATAGTGAAGGACACTATTCCGCACCGCGTTTTGTGCAAGTATAAAGCCGCCCAGGTGCTCTTAAAGCCCGGCCCGGCCGGTACCGGCGTCGTGGCTGGCGGACCAACGCGCTCAGTTGTTGAACTCGCCGGTATTAAGAATATTATTATCAAAATGCTTGGCTCGCGGAATAAACTAAATAACGTGAAGGCGACGATTGAAGCATTAAGCCAGCTCAAAGACATTAAAAATGATATCCATGGAACTCAGCCTGAATCAGCTCCAGACAAAAAATAGAAAACACCGCCGGCGCGTTGGTCGGGGAAGCGGCTCAGGTCGCGGAACCTACAGCGGACGGGGTATGAAGGGCCAGAAATCTCGTTCGGGCGCGAATATCCGGCCGGGCTTTGAAGGCGGTCGGATGCCGCTCATCCGTCAAGTTCCCAAAAGCCGAGGCTTCAAGAGCCGTTATGAGAAAGCGACGGTGGTTAATATTGGCGATTTGGAAAAAACCTATGCCAATAACGAGTTGGTCACACCGGCGAAATTAGTGGAGAAAGGTTTTCTCAAAACAGCCAACCAGTACGTGAAGATATTAGGGAATGGGGAATTACAGAAGTCATTGACTGTTGAAGCGAACGCATTCTCAAAATCGGCAAAAGATGCTATAACAAAAGCAGGCGGCGCCATACGCATCCGTCGATCTCTATGAACATTTGGCAGAAAATCATACAAATTTGGCAAATCCGCGATCTTCGGAAGAAGATTTTGTTTGTTTTTGCGATTCTGATTGTTTTCCGGCTCGCGGCCCATATTCCCGTTCCCGGGGTTGACGTCTCGAACCTAAAGAATTTTTTCAATTCCAACCAGGTCCTTGGTTTGTTGAATGTCTTTTCCGGCGGTGCGTTGGAAAACTTTTCCGTTGTCATGCTTGGCCTTTCGCCATACATCACCGCCACGATCATCTTTCAATTGTTGGCTATGATCATCCCGAAATTGGCGGAATTGCAGAAAGAAGGAGAGCGCGGCCAGCAAAAAATAAATCAATATTCGCGGATTTTAACTGTTCCACTGGCGATCCTGCAGGCATACGGCACGATCACGGTCTTACGGCGCAGCGGCCAAGGCGCAACCGGCGGGCTATCCAGCGTGCCGGGGGGGATTATTGGAGATTTATCACCCTTTCAGCTCGCGACCGCAATTGTGGCAATTGTCGCCGGCAGTATGTTCCTGATGTGGCTGGGCGAACTCATATCCGAGAAGCAAATTGGCAATGGCATTTCCTTGCTGATCTTTGCCGGTATCGTGGCAGGGGTGCCGTCGGCCGTTCAAAAAACGTTCGCTGTTTTTGATCCGACCAAGCTGGCTGGTTTATTGGCTTTTGCGGCTGTTGGTGTGATCACGATCGCTGGCGTTGTATTCATAACCGAAGGGCAACGAAACATACCCGTTGCCTATGCCCGGCAAATCCGGGGGCGGCGCATGTACGGTGGCACAAGCACGCATCTGCCGATGCGCGTCAATCAAGCGGGCGTAATCCCAATTATTTTCGCAATTTCTTTATTACTGTTGCCTTCGGTGGTCGCCCAATTCTTTGCCCAGTCGCGGTCGCCCGCCTTAGCAAATTTTGCTCATGGCGTGGTTAATCTCTTTAATAACCAGGTATTCTATGGCGGGTTCTATTTTCTACTGGTGGTCGTCTTTACGTATTTTTACACCGCCGTCATATTCCACCCTGATCAAATTTCCGAAAACCTCCAAAAACAAGGCGGCTTTATACCCGGCATTCGCCCTGGCATGCAGACGGCAGTTTATTTAAATAAGGTGAGCAATCGTATTTTGCTGACCGGCGCACTCTTTCTGGGTGTGATCGCGATCTTGCCTTTTGTGATGCAAGCAGCCACCGGCTTGAGCACTCTCGTCGTTGGCGGTACCAGCCTCCTCATCGTCGTGAGCGTGGTCATTGAAACCGTCAAGCAGATCAACGCCCAATTGCAGATGCGCGACTACGAAGGCTTCTAAGACCGGAGCCTTTATGGAAAAAATTATTCCAAAAATCGTAATTTTGCTCGGCCCGCCTGGGTCGGGCAAGGGAACGCAGGCCAAACTCTTGCAAGAGCGGTATGATTATCATTACCTTTCGACCGGCGACCTGATTCGCGAAGCGATCAAAAAAGCGGCTACGGGCGACCCGCTCGCGATGGAAATAAAGAGTCGCTATGATCAGGGCGAGCCCCAGCCCGACAACTTAATCTTGAAAATGGTTCGTGAAAAACTCAACGCGGTTAATCTTCGCGAAGGGATTATCTTTGACGCTTTTCCGTTATCCGACCGCCAGGCTTGGGGTTTAGATGAGATCATCGAGGAGTCGGGGAAGCCCGAAGTGGTGGCGCTGAATATCGAGGTCGGTGAAGAGGAGACGATAACGCGCTTAAGCCTTCGAAAATATTGCCCACAAGATAACTCAGTTTACTATCCGAAATCGCCGACCTATGACCAGGATCTCTGCGCTGTTTGTGGCGGGAAACTGGTTCGGCGGGCTGATGACGCACCGGCAGTGGTGCGGGAGCGATATCAAGCGTACCAATCGCGAATTCGGTCGCTCGTCCATTTTTATGAGAAACGACGTCAATTAATACGGGTGGATGGAGAACAGACGGTTGAGGGGGTGGCCGAAGAAATGTTTAAAAAACTCGGCGCCTATCAACCGACTGCGACGAACGCATGATTTCAATAAAAAACCAGCGTGAAATAGAGTTCTTACGACAGGGCGGGAAAATCCTCGCCCGCGTTTTGAATACCGTCATGGCGACGGTACGGCCAGGCGTTTCAACTCAGGAATTGAACGATCTGGCCGAAAAACTTATTCTTGAGGCAGGCGCCGAGCCATCCTTTAAAAACTATCAGGGCTTTCCGGCCGTACTGTGCACCTCGGTCAATGAACAAGTCGTCCACGCCATTCCTCGGCCAGACGTCATAATCCGCGATGGTGATATTATCGGCCTTGATCTCGGCCTTTGGTACAAAGGCTTGTGTACGGACATGGCCCGGACGGTCGGCGTTGGTCATATTTCAAACGAGAACCGGCGACTGATTCGCGTGACCGAGCGGGCGCTTGGCAAGGCACTTGCCCAGGTCTCGCCCGGTAATCGGATTGGCGATATATCCGCCGCGGTACAACGCTGGGTCGAGTCGCAGGGTTTTTCAGTGGTCCGTTCACTCTTCGGGCATGGCGTTGGCTATGCCGTGCACGAGGAACCGAGAATTCCGAATTACGGACGGCCGCACACTGGACCAGTTCTCGAAACGGGCATGGTGTTAGCGATTGAGCCGATGGTTACGGTTGGCCACTATGACGTTCATACGGCCGATGACGGCTGGTCAATATCGACCCGAGATCGCTCATTGGCAGCCCATACGGAAGACACCGTCGTGGTGACCGATGACGGTTGTGAAATATTAACGAAAAATTCGGATGGGTAAGATATTGGCAATCGACTTTGGTCAGCGTCGGATCGGTCTGGCGTTATCGGACGACAAGCAAATTTTTGCCTTACCGCGGCCGACGCTAGAAGTGAACCGTTGGCAGGACGCCCTGGTCACGATCCGGCAATTATGTGATGAAGAAAAAGTTGAACGGATAATCGTCGGCCAGCCGGTCTCGCTCGCGGGCGTACAGACCAAACGAAACGATCTCGATGTGTTTGTGGCTGCATTGCGTGACGCCTCCGGACGACCGATCGAAACCGTGGATGAACGCTTGACCAGCCGACAGGCGGAACGCGAGCTCGCCGGTCTATCGAAGCGCCGGGCCAAAGGCGATATTGACCGCTTATCAGCCGTCATTATCCTAGAAAATTATCTCGAACGCTACCGTGGCCGTTAGTAATTACATTATTGCATTTATCGTCAGTCTCTGCCTCGCTTTTATTATTACCCAGGGCATCCGGAGGCTGGCAAGTAGACATCAAATCGTCGATCGTCCCGAAACCGATCCATCACGAAAAATTCACACCCAACCGATCCCGCTCTTGGGTGGGTTGTCGCTTTTTATCACCATCGCCGTCATGATCGGCGTTTTTTGTGTTATTCAGAATCGCTTACTTGGCGGCTATCTCTTGCCAAAGCATCTCGTCGGCGTCCTCGTGGGCGGCCTGATTATCATGTTTGGCGGGTACCTGGACGACCGGTATCGCTTGTCTCCAGGAAAGCAGATTATCTTTCCTATCCTCGCCAGCCTCGTTATTATCGCGAGCGGCATCGGCGTGCAGTATATTTCAAATCCATTCGGCCGCGCCATTCAGCTCGATTCTATCCGCCTGGTTCTATTTACCTGGCACGGCCTGCCGTATGGAATAACTCTTTTTAGCGATCTCTTCGCCTTTGTTTGGCTGATGGGCATGATGTATACGACAAAATTTCTTGACGGTCTCGATGGCTTGTCAACCGGCATCGGCACCATCGGCGCGGTGATCATTTTCTTTCTGAGTCTGGCCAAGACGGTGGCGCAACCGGAAACAGCGCTCCTCAGCATAATTTTCGCCGGCGCGGGCGTAGGCTTTCTGCTCCACAATTTTCACCCGGCAAAAATCTTCCTGGGTGAAGGCGGGAGTGTTTTTATCGGCTTTTTCTTGGGCGTTTTATCGATTATCTCAGGCGCGAAAATTGCCACCGCCTTGCTTATCATGGGCATACCGATACTCGACGCGCTCTGGGTGATCGTGCGCCGCGTTTTCTGGGAACATCGGCCGATTGCCTCGGGCGACAAGAAACACCTCCATTTCCGTTTGCTCGACGCCGGCCTGTCGCATCGCCAAGCGGTGATTTTTCTCTACGTGATGACAGCTGGTTTTGGTATGGCAGGATTATATTTTCAAGGCCGAACGAAAATATACACTTTAATAGCGCTGGCCGTCTTTATGATCATCCTGGCGGGTGTTGTGGTATTTATGTATCGCCGAAAAGTAAGGCAACGCGTATGAAGGTGGCCATGATCGGGCCAGCGTGTCGGGATCGCAATAGTATGGACGGTCGGGTTTACGAGAGCCTTGGCGGTACCGTTTTCCATACGGGTAACGCTCTTGCCGCGCTTGGGGTTGAGGTTACATTTTTTGTGGCAATTGGACCGGATGTTACCGACTGGCGAACGAATTTTCCCGCCTCAAATGTTTTCCAGCTTCCAGTCGCAGGCACTCATATACACGAAAACATCGAAACATCGGCTCAGCCGGGCGTGCGGGTGTGTCGCGCCCAGCCCGCTGATATGGGCATTACGATTGAACATTTTCGTGACCATGATCTCTCGCGATATGATTATATTATCTTAGGGCCGCTGTTTCATACCGATCTGACGAAAGAATTTGTCTCGTTCGCCTCCCGATTTCCAGGGAAACTGGTACTGGAACCGCAGGGGATGATTCGTTATCTTGAAAACGGCAGCCATGTTTTTCGCCATCCGGAAAATGTCGTGTCGGTGCTATCCGAGGTGGATATCTTCATCTCCGATGCAGAAGAAGCCGCTTTTATTACTCAGAGAAAAGAGAAAGACGAGGCGATCTCGTTTATTCTAGATCGCGGCGTAGCCCAGGTAATTATTACGCAAGGGGAACGCGGCTCAATTATCGCCACCGCGCAAGAACGGCACCAGATTCCGGCGTTTTCTCCTTCGACGATTGTTCACCCGATTGGCGCGGGCGACACGTATCTCGCCGGTTTTATAAAAGCACAAGAACTGTTTACTGATCCGTCCCAGCAGGGTTCGTTTGCGGCCATGGCGGCGACACTGTCGCTTGAACAATCCGATTCGTTCAGTCAATCCACTGAGGTGGTACTCGCGCGCCTCAGGCGGAAACCTTGACATGAGAACAATAATCGAATATACTTCATACTGTTATTCATTAATTTTTCGTTATGTACGCAGTCATTAAAACCGGAGGCAAGCAGTATCTCGTTAAAGAAAAAACCAGGCTGAGCGTTGAGAAGCTCATCGCCAATGAAGGGGAAATCCTCACGCTGACGCAAGTGCTCATGTTGGCTGACGAAACCGGGAAAACGGTGACCGTCGGAAAGCCAACCGTTTCGGGAGCGACAGTTACGGCCAAGGTTCTCAAACAAGGTAAACTGCCAAAAGTGACCGTGATCAAGTATAAGGCCAAGGTCCGGTATCGCCGGAAACGGGGCCACCGCCAGCCGTTCACCGAGCTGGAAATTACCAAGATTTCGGCCAAATAGACTGGATAAAAAAAACGAATCGCATATGCGGCTCGTTTTTTGTTTTTACTAGTGTCGTCCTTTAAGCGCGTCAGCCAGGGTTACTTCGTCGGCGTATTCGAGGTCCGCTCCAACGGGTAGCCCACGCGCCAGTCGGCTTACTTTGGCAACGTGGGGCTGGAGTATTTTCTTCAGATAGAGTCCGGTTGACTCGCCCTCAACATCCGGGTTTAAGGCGAGGATGACCTCTTTAATTTTTGGCTGGTTTTTTTTCAGCCGCTCGACTAGCAGGCGGATGTTCAGACGGTCCGGCGTGATCCCCTCGACTGGATTCAAAACGCCGCCGAGAACGAAATAGAGGCCGTTGTATTCTCGGGTTTTTTCGAGTATCTGAACTTGGGGCGATTCCGCGACCACGCAGAGCATAGTTTTATCGCGGCTGCTCGACCGGCAAATGGCGCAGGGATTATATTCGGCGAAGGCATGGCAGGTATTGCAGACAACCACCTTATCACGCAACGCTTTGATTGCCTGAGCCAGCGAATCGACGGTCGTGCGCGGCTGGCGCAATAAATAATAGACAAAACGCTCGGACGTTTTTGGTCCGATGCCAGGAAGCTTGTTGAATTCTTCGATGAGATTTTGGATTGGTTTCGGGAACTGAGGCATAGGGATCAGGACAAACCCGGTAAATTGTAGCCGCCCGATCGGAATTTCGCGGCCATAAGGTTTTGCACCTTTTTCACGGCGTCATTCATTGCTTCCTTCAAATCACGTTCAAGCGCTTGCTTCTCATCGGGCGTCAGCCGTTCAGGCTGAATCTCAAGGCTGACCACTTCCTGATTGCCATTCATAACCAGGGCAATGCCGCGGTGGTCGACCCGAACCTGCTCGTCGCCGAGCTGCGATTGGAGTTTTTTCGCTTGGTCGCGAAGATCCTTGTATTGTTTAAGCTTTTCAAACATAGAGGTAACGTTTTAAAACGGCGCCGCTTCCTCGCTGGTTGGGGAAAATCGTTCGCCGATATCGCTCTCGAAGCAGACGCTGTGCTCATTAAAGCGAAGTTTCACCAGTCCAGTCGGACCGTTGCGATGTTTGGCGATGTGGACCTCAACCAAATTTGCTTCTTCGGGCCGGATGTCTTCGCGGCGATAATTCCGGTCCATCATCTTGCGGTAAATAAACATGACCACGTCGGCGTCTTGTTCGATCGAGCCGGATTCACGCAGGTGGGCCAGTTTCGGTATGGCCGGCTTGCTCATTTCCACGGCCCGCGAAAGCTGGGACAAGCCGATGACTGGCACTTGAAGCTCGCGGGCGACGGCTTTCAGACCGCGGGTGATTTCGGCCACTTCCTGGACGCGATTATCGGTTAGCCCGCGGCCTTCCATAAGCTGGAGATAGTCAACGATAATGAGGTCGAGATTTGCTTCAGATTTTAAACGGCGCGCCTTGGTGCGAATTTCCATAACGTTCGCCAGGGGGGAATCATCAATGTAGATGTTCGCTTCGGAAAGTTTGCCCATGGCATGGCCGATGGCAGCAAAATCATCGTTTTCACCCTCGGCTGTCAGCCGCCCCGTTCGGAATTTCCAGAGGCTGATCCGCGCCTCAGAGCAGAGCAGACGGTCAATTAATTGCTCCTTTGACATTTCCAAGCTGAAGATCGCAACTGCAGCCTTATGCTTGATCGCCGCCAAGCGTGCAAAATCAAGAGCGAGCGAGGTTTTTCCGACTGACGGACGAGCCGCCAAGATAATTAGATCGGATTTTTGAAAGCCGGCGAGTAGGTTGTCGAGATCGGGAAAGCCGCTCGGCAAGCCCCGCAGCTTGCCGCTTTCGCGGTGGAGCTCGTCCATCCGCTCAAAGGCATCCGTCAGCAATTCTTTGATCGGGACGAAATTCTGCTTGAGGTATTTTTGTGAGACGCTGAACAACGACTGCTCGGCTTTATCAAGGATGAAGTCGACTTCATTCTCTTCGTGAAAACCCATGGAGGCAATTTCAGAAGCCGATTCGATCAGCCGGCGCAAAGTTGCCTTTTTCTGGACCACGTTGGCGTAATGAACAACGTTGCCGGCGGTCGGCACGATATTCGTCAGGGTTGCCAGGTACGACCGTCCGCCAACTGTCTCCAGCCGTCCCGCTTCTTCAAGCTTGTTCGACAAACTTAGGAGATCGATTGGCTCGCGGCGGGTGTAGAGATCAAGCATGGCCTCAAAGATGAACCGATGGCTATCGCGGTAAAAATCGGACGGCGAGAGAATATCAGCAATTCTGGTGACAGCTTCTTTGTCAATCAAAAGCGACCCCAAAACCGCCTGTTCGGCTTCCAGGTTTTGCGGAGGCACTTTTTCTATTGTTGTCTTTTGTGTCGATTGGGATTCAGCCATATACCCGTCAGTTGGCGTGTTTGTTCGTCCTTCCATAGTAGCCAATGGCGCGAAAAATAGCAAGCCTGCCAAGCGCACAGGATGTTCACGCTTTATCCCCATTTCTATTGGTCGTTTTGGGCTTGCAGCAACGGAAAAAAACGGGTATACTTTCCCAATATGCCCAATATGAGCCAGGATGAATTCATTGTCGTCGATGTTGAAACAACCGGGTTTAAACCGACCGAGGGGCATTGTATTATTGAAATCGCGGCGGAACGGTTGCGCGAGTCGAACGTCGTTGATACCTATCATTCGTTGGTCATATCCGAACGATCGATTGATCCGGAGACCGTGCTGATCCACGGGATTACTGAGGAATTGTTGCAATTGGAAGGCCGGCCGGTTCACGAGGTGATGCAAGAATTTGTTTCGTTTATCAAGGATGCCCCGCTCATCGGCCACAATATCGGATTTGATCTCGCCTTCATCAACGCCCATCTCGAACGATTGAGCCTGCCGCGGCTGACCAACAAAACAATTGATACGATCGAGCTGGCCAGAAAGTATTTGATTATTCCGAGCTATAGCCTGGAAAAGGTCTCGGCCTATCTGAAAGTACCGCAACCGTCGGCACATCGCGCGCAAGTCGACGTTGAAGTCACGCGGCAAGTGTTTATAAAACTTAACGAACGGGCGCAGGCGAGGGGAGGCAAAGTCGCTCCTACCCCGGCACAACCCGGGACAAACCCCCAAAGACCGGTGCCGCCGACTGTACCGCCGCCGACCAGGCTTTTCTAAGCAGTTACATACACGTAATTCGGGCGTGATTAGGCTCTTGTCAGAATAGTAAATATTTGCTACTTTTCATTACGCGTGAGCCATCGTGCGCCCATAGCTCAGTTGGTAGAGCAGCTGCCTTTTAAGCAGACGGTCGGGGGTTCAAATCCCTCTGGGCGCACCATAGAAACCACAACGTGAGTTGAAACGATAGTTACAGGTTTATATATCGAATGGATTTGAAGGGCAGGAGCGAGGCGACCCTGAACTTGTTTCAGGGGACAGACGAGCAATCGGCGAGCTGCCAGCGGCAGGTCGCCGCTGCCCAGGACCCAAATCCCTCTGGGCGCACCAGTCGAGAATTATTAAACAACTAAAAAAGTTGTTTTTTTATTAGGAACGCTTTATTGAACAATCGCAATATATATGTTAAAATAAAAACCAGTTATGTCAGAACACGCATGGTACAAATTGCCGCAGGCCAAGATTTTTGAGCTTCTAAAAACCAGGAAGACCGGTTTGACTGATCAGGAAGTTGCGGCGCGCCAGCGGAAATACGGATCGAATACATTGCCCCAGGACAAACGCGCGACCTGGGTTATTTTATTATTGAAACAATTTCAAAGTTCGCTCATTTATATCCTTTTATTTGCTGCCGGCGTAAGCTTGCTGCTGAATGATTATGTCGACATGTACGTGATTTTGGCAGCCGTGCTATTAAATGTCATCGTCGGCTTCATTCAGGAAAATCGGGCGATGAAAGCGATGGATAAGCTGCGCCGAGTCGTGGAATTCAGTACGCTGGTTCTGCGTGACAGCAGGGAGCTGAAGATTAATGTGGCGGATTTGGTGCCGGGCGATGTCGTCCTCATTCAACCAGGCGATAAAGTACCGGCTGATGTCAGGCTGATCGAGGCAGAACAGCTGCGTGTTAATGAAGCGCGGTTGACTGGCGAATCCAACCCAGTCGTGAAATCCACGGAGACGCTCCACAACGAGCTGGTGCTGGCCGATCGTCTGAACATGGCGTTCATGGGCACGGTCGTTACCGGCGGTGTCGGCCGGGGCGTCGTCTGCGCGATCGGGCTGGAGACGGAAATCGGTCAGATCGCGAAGATGATAAAAGAAACCAAAGAAGAACAAACGCCCCTGCAGAAAAAACTCAACAGTCTCAGCAAGTTAATCGGCGGGAGCGTGCTCTTGATCTGCCTGGGCGTTTTCCTGCTTGGCCTGCTGACGGGTCGCGCCTTCATCGAAATGTTCACCACCTCGGTCGCTATCGCCGTGGCGGCCATCCCCGAAGGTTTAGCGGTGGTGGTGACGGTTATTTTAGCGATCGGCATGCAGCGGATATTGAAACAACAAGGGCTCGTTCGCAAACTGGTGGCGGCCGAAACCCTGGGTTCCACCACGGTCATCTGCACTGACAAAACCGGAACGCTGACTGAAGGGGAAATGCGGGTGGTTCGGGTTATTACGAACAATCATGATTTAGAGGCAACCGGAGACAAATTTAAAACGCACCTAAAAGAAACCGGGGATCAGACGAGTTTTATTACCGCGCTGAAAATCGGCGTCCTATGCAATGACGCCCACATTGAAAACGAATTCAGCCCGCTGCACGAATGGAAAATATTCGGCAACCCGACGGAAAAGGCGCTCATCCTGGCTGGCAGCGAGGTCGGGCTGAGTCGTCATGTTTTGGAAAAAATACATCCGCGCCTGGCCGAGATACCGTTCAATTCAGAGCGGAAGTATATGGTCACGCTCCAGGGCTGGTCAAAAACGCACCACCTCATCTACATAAAAGGCGCACCAGAAAAAATACTCGAGATGTCCTGGCGGATCGACGTCGATGGCCAGATCGAACAGTTGACGCCTCAACAACGCGAAAAAATTAAAAAGCGCTTTGAGCATCTAAGTAATGAAGGGCTGAGAATCATCGCCCTGGCCTTTAAATCCACTTCGGCTGAAACGGCAGAATTAAAAGAAGCGCCCGGCCTGCTTGAGGATTTTGTTTTTGCCGGATTGATGGGCATCCAGGATCCACTCCGGCCGGAAGCGAAAGAAACGATACGGCAGTGTAAGGAAGCCGGTATTGGAATCGCGATGATTACCGGTGATCATCGCTTGACCGCCCAATCAATCGCTCGTGAGCTGGGTTTGCCGTCAAAGATGGAGAACATCCTGCAAGGCGATGAGCTGGCCAAAATGAACGCGACACAGCTGCAGAAACGCGTCAAAAAGGTGTCCGTCTACGCTCGGGTGACGCCAAAAGACAAGCTGCGCATCGTTGACGCGCTCCAGGCCAATGGTGAGGTTGTCGCAATGACGGGGGACGGTTTGAACGACGCCCCAGCGCTGCGCTCCGCCGATATCGGCGTTTCGCTTGGTTCGGGAACTGACATTGCCAAAGAAACCGCCAACCTCGTTATTCTCGATAATAATTTCAAAACGATTGTCGCCGCCGTCCGGCAGGGGCGCGTGCTTTTTGAAAACATCAAAAAAGTAGTGCTCTACCTCATGTCGGACAGTTTTTCTGAGGTGATCATTATAACTGGAGCGTTAGTGTTGGGCATACCGCTGCCGCTCGTGGCGGCGCAGATACTTTGGATCAATTTGGTTGGCGATGGCCTGCCGAACATGGCGCTGACGGTTGAACCGGAGGAGCGTCACATCATGCAGGAATCACCGATTCGTCGGAATGCTCCGATCCTCGACACAGAAATGAAAACATTGGTTGCTGTCATCAGCGCTGTTACCGGCCTGGTCACGCTCGGCCTCTTTTACTATTTCTGGAAATCAACCGGCGATCTGTCGTTGGCCCGGACGATTGCCTTTACTTCCGTCGGCATTGACTCGCTGATATACGTCTTCAGCTGCCGTTCACTGCGGATACCAATCATAAAGAAAAATCCGTTTTCAAATCCCTGGCTGGTTTATGCCGTGATTGGTGGCATCATACTTCAAATTGCCGCCATCTATTTTGGGCCGTTGCAGAATGTTTTACGAACAGTACCGTTGACGCTTGACCATTGGCTGGTCATTGGCACGGCCGTTATATTTGTCATCCTGCTCATCGAAGTGATAAAATATTTATTCTTACACCAAAAAAAATTCCATGCGGCGCAATAATGTTTTGACAGCCATTGCCTTCGTGTCGCTCGCGGTTTTACTCGTGGTCGAGCTTGGCACGCATTATGATAGTTGGGATCGTCAAGTGGCCCTCTCGATTACAAATATCATCGGCGGCGGCGTTTATTTATTGATCTATTATTTCCTGAAACGGCGCGGCATCACGTTGCCGTGGATAGCGGCCTGGCTGGTCGCCCTGGGTATCTGGTTCGACGCGCTTGGGAATTTTCAGCACTTTTTCGGTCGGATCCTCTGGTGGGACAAGCTCGCGCATTTTACCGGCTCATTGCCCCCGGCCACGGTCTTTTGGGCGGTCCTGTATGGGTTTGGAAAAAAGGGGACGATCCGACTGCCAAATTGGCTAACCGGTATATTTGCCGTTTGTCTGACAGTAACGCTGTCGGTGGTATACGAAATATCTGAATATATCGGTGACCTGAACTTTCCGACCCATCGGATAACGGATTTATACGATACGGTTGATGATTTAATGTATAATTTATTAGGCGCCGTCGCCGTGGTGATCATTTGTCTGCTTATTTATCGAAAGAAACAGAAAAACGACCGCCAAACGAGCGTTTGAAATATTTTGACAGCAGTCGGAAAAATCGCTATAATTTAACAACACGATAGCGATTTTTTCTTATGGAAAACACCAGAATAAATCAGGTTAATACGAGGGTCGGGAAAACGGTTGCGATCCGGGGCTGGATTTATAATTTTCGCTCATCCGGAAGCATCGTTTTCCTCCAATGCCGCGACGGGAGCGGTCAGATTCAGGCTGTTGTTAGTAAACAGGCGGTTTCACCCGAAGCCTGGCAAATATGCCAGAAAATGACGCTGGAAAGCTCGGTTTGCCTGGTCGGAACGGTTCGTGAGGATAAACGCTCAGTCTCGGGATATGAACTCGAGGTCAGCGACCTTTCCGTTTATCAGCTGGCCGAAGAATACCCAATCGCCAAAAAGGAGCACGGACCGGAATTTCTCATGGACCACCGTCATTTATGGCTGCGCTCAAGCCGGCAAACGGCCATCTTGCGCATCCGGGACGAGGTCGTCTGGCAATTACGAAAGTTTTTCCATGAGCAGGGTTTTGTCTTAACCGATTCTCCGGTGCTGACGCCGACCGCCTGTGAAGGCACGACCACGTTGTTCGAAACCAAATATTTCGACACCAAAGCGTACTTGGCCCAATCCGGCCAACTCTACAGCGAGGCGACCGCCGGCGCGCTTGGCCGGGTCTACGATTTCGGACCAACCTTCCGGGCTGAAAAATCGAAAACCCGGCGCCACTTGATGGAATTCTGGATGCTCGATGCCGAAGCGGCGTTTGTCGAGTTTGAGGAAAATATAAAAATCCAAGAGGAAATGCTCAGTGCCGTGGTTCAGAGCGTACTCCAAGAACGGAAAGCCGAGCTTGCCCTTTTAGAACGCGACACCGCCATTCTCGATAAAACGAAACCGCCGTTTCCTCGCCTGACGTATGCCGAGGCCGTTGAACGATTACATCAAGCTGGCGTGGCGATGAAGGCAGGGGACGATTTTGGCGGTGACGAGGAAACGCTGTTATCGAAGCAATTTGATCAGCCCGTTTTTATCACTCACTACCCGACGAAGATTAAGGCGTTTTATATGAAGCCTGATCCGACCAACCCGGACCAAGTATTGAACAACGATCTCTTAGCTCCAGAGGGGTATGGGGAAATCATCGGCGGCTCGCAAAGGATCGACGACCTGAAGCTGTTAGAACAGCGTTTGAAGGAACAGAAACTGCCGCGCAAGGATTTTGAATGGTATCTCGATCTCCGTCGCTACGGTTCGTTTCCGCACTCGGGCTTCGGTCTCGGGCTGGAACGGACGGTGCGTTGGATTTGCGGGCTCGACCACATCAGGGAAACGATCCCGTTTCCGCGTCTGCTAAATCGATTACGACCCTAAGCGATTCCTATGACACGCATTACCACAATTCAGTCACTCGAACGCATTGGCGAAAAGGCGACCTTGGCCGGCTGGGCTGAAACGGTTCGCAAACTCGGAAAAATTTTATTTATCGACCTGCGCGATAAGGACGGACACTTGCAAATCGTCTGCTCGCCCGAACAAAGCGCGCTCTATGAAACGGCCAAGAGCATTCGGCCGGAGTATGTCATTCGCGTCACTGGCCGGATCGCCAAACGGGCTGAAAAGAACGTAAACAAAAAACAGCCGACTGGTACGATCGAGCTTCAGCCCGAGCAGCTTGAAATATTAAGCACCTCGCTGACGCCGCCGTTTGAAATCGACAACGAGATCCGGCAGGCGTCGGAAGAGCTGCGCTTGAAATACCGCTATCTCGATCTACGGCATGAACGCATGCGCCGCAATTTGCGGATGCGTTCCGATATGCTGTGGTTTCTCCGCAATTGGCTGCACGAGCGCGGTTTTACCGAAATTCAGACGCCGATACTCTCAAAATCCACGCCGGAAGGGGCGCGCGATTTTCTCGTCCCGTCACGGCTTCAGAAAGGGAGATTCTTCGCCTTACCACAATCGCCCCAGCAGTACAAACAGCTCTTAATGGTTGCCGGCATTGAAAAATATTTTCAGATCGCTCCCTGTTTCCGTGATGAAGACGCCCGCGCCGACCGCAGTCCGGGCGAGTTCTACCAGCTTGATATCGAGTTGTCATTCATCAACCAGGAAGAAATACTGCAACTAACCGAGGAAATGTTTACCCAGATGGTGACGAAGATATTCCCTGAAAAACACATCATGACGACGCCGTGGCCGCGCTTGCGCCACGCCGAGGTGATGAAAAAATACGGGACGGACAAACCCGATCTTCGCCAGAACAAAGAGGATAACAACGAACTCGCCTTTGCCTGGGTGATTGATTTTCCGCTGTTTACCAGACAGACGAAAGACGATTATTTCTACGGGGCCGGCGACAAACTCGCGCCCTCTCACCACATGTTTACGGCGCCGAGAGAAGAGGATATCCCGCTGCTCGAGACCGCGCCGGAAAAAGTCCGCGCCTACCAGCACGACCTAGTCCTCAACGGGATCGAGGTCGGCGGCGGCAGCATCAGAATACACCGGCCGGAAATTCAAGAAAAAGTGTTTGACCTGATCGGCTTTACCAAAGACCAGAAAAAACTGTTTAAACACCTGATGACAGCGTTCCAATATGGCGTACCGCCGCACGGTGGAATCGCCCCCGGCATTGAGCGTCTGCTCATGGCCATACTAGGTGAGAAAAATGTAAAAGAGGTAGCCGCTTTTCCGCTGACGAGCGAAGGCCGCGATCCGATGATGGATTCTCCATCCCGAGTTACCCCGGCGCAGCTGCGCGACCTCGGCTTGCGGCTTGATAAAAACTAATATGCGCCTGTCACCGCTCCAAAAATATATCCTGCTCGAAGTCTACACTAGCCGAGTGCAGCTTTTTCCGCGGTCGGTTATTACGAAATACTACTTTTCCCAAACGCGACCGCCGAAGCTTGGCGATATGCAAAACATCGTGACGAAGAGCCTCGAACGGCTGATTGATAAAGAGCTGCTGACCGGTTATGGGCATCGGACGCCGCATAAATGGTTTATCAGCGAGGTGAAACTCACGCCGCTGGGTCGGCGGACAGCCAAACGGCTCCAGGGCGAACAGCAAACCCTGCCCTTACGACTCGCGAAAAGAAAGGTTAACAATTAAATACGAAGGCTATGAAACCACCACAAAAAGTGCTGTCGTATCTAGACAAAAATAAAATTAAATACACGCTCGTCGAACATAAAACTGTCTATACGGCGTATGATGTTGCCCAAACTTTGAAAATGAAACTCCAGGAAATTGTCAAAACGCTGCTCGTCAAGGTTGACGGGAAGCTCTCCCTGGCCGTTCTACCGGCCTCAGCCAGGCTGGATTTGAAGAAGCTGAAAGTCTTGGCCAAGGCGAAAAAAGTCGAGCTGCCGAAGGAAAACGTTATGAAGACCAAACTCAGCATCATTCCCGGCGCGCTCACCCCGTTCGGTCCGTTGTATAAGCTCCCCGTGTATCTCGATAAAAACCTGCTCAAACAGAAAGCCGTGCTGGTCGGTTCGGGCAGCTTCGAGTTTTCACTGAAAATGAGCCCGAGCGTCTTGGTCAAGGCGGCACTGCCAGTTACCGGCGCATTTTCGGCGAAGAAAAAATAATCCCGTCCGTCATTCGCATGTATCAGATCAAGCTAGAGCAATTTGAAGGTCCGCTCGACCTCCTCCTCAGACTGATTGAGGAGGAGAAGCTTGATATAACGACCGTTTCACTCGCCAAGGTTACCGATCAGTATTTGGCGTATATCGAGACAATGGAAGAAGTACGGACTGAGGAGCTGGCTGATTTCTTGGTTGTGGCGGCGAAGCTCCTTCTGATCAAGTCAAAAACGCTTCTGCCGTTCCTCCAGCCCGAGGCGGAAGAGATAGATCTGGAAAAGCAGCTCCGGATATATAAGGAGTATCTTGAGGCGTCGAAGCAAATCCAGGCGTTAATTCGGCGGAAGCGCTATCTCTACCCACGGGAAATGAGCCGGTCGATGCTGGAGCCGATTTTTAATCCGCCGCCGCAACTCGATGCGCCTGAGCTTCAGCGCATCATGCTCGAGGTTCTGCGGAAGATTGAGCCGATCGTCAGTCTGCCGGAGGAAGTAATCGAACGGACTGTTTCGATCCAGCAAAAAATCGATCAGATTCGGACGCTCATTATTCAGCAAGAGACGACGAGTTTCCAGGCGCTTCTTAATACCGCCGGTACAAAAACCGAGGTGATTGTTACGTTCCTCGCGCTCCTCGAGCTTATCAAACAGGAAAATATCATTGTCGTACAACGGAGCGTTTTTGACGATATAACCATTAAGACATACGAAACGAATGTCATTGAAGAATAAAATCGAGAGCCTTCTCTTTGTGGCGACGAAACCGCTGGCGCCGAAGAAGCTCATCGAGCTGACGGGCGGCACCGAAGAAGAGATACGGAATGCGTTGGCCGAGATCCGCGAGCAATATAACACTCAGGCGCAAGGCATTCAGCTGGTCAGCCACAACGGCAAGGTGCAGCTGATGACGAATCCGGAAAACAGGAAAATCGTCGAAGCCTATCTGAAGGAAGAACAGTTTAGCGAATTAACCAAGCCTGGTCTCGAAACGTTGACAATTATTGCCTATCGGGGACCGGTCACCAAGCCGGAACTGGAACAGATACGCGGCGTGAATTGCAGTTTGATCCTGAGAAACCTGATGATAAAAGGCTTGGTTGAGGCGCAGGATGATCAGGAAAAAATGCAGACGAATTACACTGTCACGTTTGATTTTATCCGGTACCTCGGTTTGCGCGAAATCTCCGAGCTGCCCGAGTATGAAAAGCTGTCACGGCACGAAAACATTGAGAAGATATTGGCCTTAACCAATCAACCCAGCGAAGAATAAATGCTGCCCTCACTATTGATCAGCGCGTTTATCATCACCCAGGTCGTACCACCCGCTTTTTTAATGAAACCGCTGGCGTTGGATTTTTCGAACGCCAACCAGCCGACGATTATTATTGCCGAAGAATACCCCTCGCATATTTATCCCGGCGAAAAACCGCAGAAAATTTCTCCCAGTCTCGGCATTGATACGACCGGCGCTTCAGTGGTGGTATTCGATCCGATCGGCGGCCAGCAACTTTTCCGCAAAAACCCAAACGCGGTCCGTTCCATTGCCAGCCTGACGAAGCTAATGACCGTACTCGTGTTTCTCGACCACAACCCGGGTTTTGGCCAAGAGGTTGAAATCACCGAAGCGGATCAAATCGCTGAAGGCAGTATTGGCTTGGAGGTGGGGGATAGAGTGATCGTCCGCGACCTTTTTTATGCCAGCCTGGTGAATTCAGCCAACAACGCCACCCAAGCCTTAGCCCGGTCGACCGGGATGTCACGGGAGGTTTTCGTCGCGGCGATGAATCAACGGGCCAACGACATGGGCTTAAAGCAGACTCATTTTGTCGACGTCACCGGGCTTGATTCGGGAAACGTTTCGACCGCCAGCGAGGTCGCCCGCTTAGCCGATTTTGCTTTTCGGAACGCTGAAATATCACAGGCGACGACGCTGCCGAATCATGAGTTCACGACGTTGAACACCAATCGCACGATCCGTTTTAATAATACGAACAAACTGCTTGAATCATTCCTCCATCTGTCCGGCGGTAAGACTGGGTATACCGAGGAAGCGGGGTATTGTCTGGCGATCCGGACTGATGATGGACAGGGGCACGATATTGTCGTGGTTGATCTCGGCACCGCCGGCCCGGATGAACGTTTCCAGGAGGTGAAGGGGTTGATCAGCTGGACGTTCGAGAATTGGCGCTGGCCAGCTGATTAAAAAGATCATCAAAATATGGTATTGTTGAAGGGAAGAAAAGCCATGAAGACTAAGCCGCTTATCGTTGCAAATTGGAAGATGAACCTCTTGCCGAGCCAGGAGGCTGATTTGGCGCAAAAATACGCCCAGGCGTTCACCCGCCTGGCGAAGAAGGTTGAAATTGTCATCTGTCCAACCCATACGGGCTTAGCGGGCGTCGCTGAACAGCTGCGCGGCTCTGCGCTGGTATTGGGTGCTCAGGACGTATCAGGGGAGATGGTCGGCGCTTTCACCGGCGAGGTCTCAGCTGCCATGCTGAAAGAACTTGGGGTAACCCACTGCATTGTCGGGCACTCGGAACGACGCCAGCGCGTCCATGAAACCGATGAAATGGTCAACGCAAAAACGCGGGCCGTGTTGGTCGAGGGGATGATACCGATTGTCTGTGTCGGTGAATCATATGAGGAACGGCTAAACGGCCAAAAAGAGGTCATGGTTCTACAACGGCTGACTGCAGCCATGAAAAACGTATCCGGGGAGCGGCCGGTTGTCATTACGTACGAGCCGATCTGGGCGATCAGTCCGGGCGGGCCAGCCTCGCCGGCTGAAGTTGAGCCGATGGTCTCGCTCATCCGGCAAACCTTGCGCGATTTGTTTCCCGCTGAACTCGTTGAGAAAAACTTCCGGATTATCTATGGCGGGAGCGTAGAGGGCGACAACATCAAGGATTTTCTCGGTCTGGAATATGTCGAAGGCGCGCTGGTTGGCGCAGCCAGTCTCCTTACCGCCCGCTTTACAAAAATTATTCAATCAGCCTCTAAATTATAAGCCATGCTCGTCAAAACAAGCTATCTTATTCAGAAAGCACAGAAAGAAGGGTATGCCGTTGGCTGCTTCGTAGTCTATAATCTCGAAACAGCGCTGGGGGTCGCTCTGGCCGCGGTTGAGTCGCGATCGCCGGTGATCATTGCCGTATCCGAGTTTACCATTTCGTTTCTTGGTCTCGAGACAATCAGCCAGGTAATTATGAGCCTGGCGAAGCATCAGGCGGTGAGCGTGCCAATCGCGCTGCATCTCGACCATGGCCGCAGTTATGAGTCGGCGAAGGCTTGTCTGGACGAGGGTTTTTCTTCGGTCCAGATCGATGGCTCGCATCTGCCGTTCGAGGAAAACATTGCGCTGACGCAGAAAGTTGTTGAATACGGTCACCTGAAAAAAGTCTGGGTCGAAGGCGAGCTCGGGGCGATTTATGGGGGTCACGGCCAAACGGGAGAATACAAAGGCGAGATCCCGCTCGTTAAGCCAAGCGAAGTGAGCGAGTTTGTCGAGCAAACGAATGTCGACTTGCTGGCCGCCGCGCTTGGTACAGTCCATGGTAAATTTTCGAATGAACGCGTCCATTTTGACCTGCTCGCACAATTACAGAAAATAACCAGAACGCCACTGGTATTACACGGCGCTTCCGGCCTACCCGATGAAGAAATCACGCGAGCCGTCAAGGCGGGCATCGCAAAAGTAAACATTGGCACTGAGACGAAAAGACTGTTTATCGATTCAATACGGGAGACGCTTCAGAAAAATCCCAGTTTAGAGGGCCCACGTGAACTTATGAAACCGACGATCGAAGCCATTAAAAACATGGTCATGCAAAAATTCCGGGTGCTCGGCTCAGCAAACAAGATCTAACAAACAATGAAAAAAATTGGTGGATTTACACTTATCGAGTTACTGGTAGTGATTGCGATTATCGGTTTAATTTCGAGTATGTCGTTGATAGTACTTCGGGGCAAGGTTAGTGCCGCCCGTGATGCCAAGCGACGGGCGGACATAGCGACCCTGCAGACGGCGCTGGCTTTATATGAGGCTGATCATCAGAGATTTCCGGGGACAGGCGGTTGCGTCATAATAGATGGCCACTGGGTATGCTCGGTCGACCAAGTCGCCTGGTTCGTGCCGAATTTGGCTGAGTATATGACGCCGTCCCCGCCACAAGATCCGGGGCACCATAAAATCAGTAGTTGGAATACCTATGGCTATATTCCATTACCAGTGATGAACCATGCCTATGCGCTGTTTTTTATGTTGGAAGGCGGACCGCAAGAGGATTATTGTAATATTGGACCTATTTCACTCGTTGAAGGAGACCCGCCTGTTGTCTGGTCAACGCGTTGTCCAGATTAATCCGGGAAGCGCCCACTAATGAAAAAAACAAAAGGTTTTACTCTGATTGAGCTCCTCGTCGTCATCGCTATTATCGGTTTAATTTCGAGCATGTCGTTGATCGTTCTTCGGGGCAAGGTGATGGCTGCCCGCGATGCCAAGAGACGGGCTGACATTGCCACGTTACAATCCGCGCTCGAGGTGTATAATTTTGACAAACAGCGCTATCCTGAACAAACATGGTGCGCTTGGCTGCCGAGCGGCCACTGGGTTTGCATAATCGATGAAATAAGCAATGACCTGCCTGATTTAGATGATTATATTAAACCGAACCCGCCTTCAGACCCAGGCCACCATAAGATTGCGGATTGGAATATGTATGGGTATATACCGAATCCAAATCCAAATCATGTGTATGCCCTTTTATTTATGCTTGAGCAAGGGCCCCAAGAAGACATGTGCAACATCGGACCCATAGATATCATTGATGATGGCATGAACGATCCAATTATCTGGTCCACGCGTTGTCCCGATTAGTCATAAGTCGTACCCATATGAAAAAAACAAACGGTTTTACGCTGATTGAACTCCTCGTCGTTATTGCGATTATTGGGCTTATTTCAACAATGACTCTCGTTGTACTCCGAGGAAAAGTATTAGCTGCCCGCGATGTCAAGCGACGGGCTGACATCGCCACCCTCCAGACCGCCATCGCCGTCTACTATTCTGATAGAGATATATATCCTCCGCCGACTGTCCAAGGTGGGCCAGACGATTGTACGCTAAACTTTATTAATAATCACAACATGTATTTATGTGCGGTCTATGAGGAATCGTGGTTTCTTCCGACACTTTCCAGTTACATGACACCCTCGCCGCCAGAAGACCCGGGGCATCACTCCCGTCCCAGCTACGACGGTTACCGGTATATTCCCGACGCCTATGATCAAACCGGTCGGTACCGTGGCTATGTCTTGTTCTTTATGCTTGAGCAGGAGCCCCAAGAAGACATGTGCAATATGGGCCCGATGAATTTTGGAGATGGGGTGGTAACGTGGTCAACGCGCTGTCCTGATTAAAATTGTAGATAATAATTTAGATCAATAGGAATGAAAAACGTGAACAAAATCCGCGTGGCGATCAACGGTTTCGGCCGGATCGGACGGACAACATTTAAACACTTGCTTGATAAGGCCAGTGTCGAAGTCGTGGCGATTAACGACCTGACTGACCCGGCTACCCTGGCCCATTTATTGGCCCACGACACCAGTTATCGCCGGTATGAACGCACGGTCAAGGGGCGCAAGGACACGCTCGTGGTCGACGGAAAAGCCTATAAGGTTCTGGCGGTGAAGGAGCCGAACAAGCTTCCCTGGAAAAAACTCCGCGTCGACGTTGTGCTTGAGTGCACTGGTCGTTTTACAACCAAGGCAGAAGCCGGACTTCATCTCAAAGCCGGGGCCAAGCAGGTGATCATCTCCGCGCCGGCCAAGGGCGGAGGCGTGCCGACCCTGCTGCTGGGCGTAAATGCAAACAAGTATAAGGGCGAGCCGGTCATTAATATGGGCTCGTGCACGACCAATTGCATCGCGCCGGTGGTTCAGATTATCCATGAGAAATTCGGCGTCAAGAAATCGATGATGACCACCATCCATTCATATACGGCCGATCAAAACCTCCAAGACGGTCCGCACAATGATTTACGACGGGCGCGCGGGGCAGCCGAGAATATCGTGCCGACCACGACCGGGGCGGCCATCGCCGTCACCGAGGCAATTCCTGAATTGAAAAATCGGTTTGACGGTTTGTCAATCCGCGTCCCAACACCGGTGGTGTCGGTGTCCGATTTCACGATTCTGCTCAAACGCAAAGCCACGGCCGAGGAAATCAACCGAGCGCTGGTCCGGGCAGCCAACAGCCCGCGTTACAAAGGCATTCTAGGCATCTCATCTGAACCACTGGTGTCATCCGACTATATCGGCAATGAATTTTCGGGAATTGTGGATTTGGCGCTCACAAAAGTCATTGACGGCGATTTGGCGAAGGTCATCGCGTGGTATGATAATGAATGGGCGTATTCCCTCCGCCTGGCCGAAATGGCTGTATTTATCGGGCGAAAGATAGCACGCCGGAAATAAGCAGTTGAATATTTAACTGGGGTGTTGGCAGGCGAGCCTTAAGGCTCGCCTGCCAAGTTGCTGGTTGACTCATTACTGATTTTTTCGTACACTTTTATCGTTATAATATAAATGTGCCGCTATCGTCTAGTGGCTAGGACGCCAGGTTCTCATCCTGGTAACCGGGGTTCGACTCCCCGTAGCGGTACCAGATGTTTATATGCTCGGAAAAAGATATTTTTCGTTACTAGTTCTCGCCGGCTTTCTGTGTCTGACGTTTCTCGTCCATTTCAGAGTATTGAGGGTGTACTTTTTATCTGACGACTTTGGCTATGTCCTGTTGGCCCGTGATACCTCAGTGTCCGAGAGTATCAGCTTAATAACAAAGGAACAAAAACTTGGCTCGGGAACCGGGCTATATCGACCGATGGTTGATATAGCTTTTGTTTTTGCTTACCAGTTCTTCAAGGAAAATCCGGCCGGCTACCATGCCACCAGCCTCATATTTCACGCGCTGATCGCCTGGCTTTTTTACCTGCTTATCTCAAGGATGAGCCACAACAAGGGGCTGGCTTTTTTAGCCGGCGCGTTTTTTATCGTTTACCCGATGAACATTGAAAGCATTGCCTGGCTGTCTAATTGGACCACACTGATATCCAGTTTGTTTATCATGTTGGCCATCTATCTGTATTGGGAATATCGCATTACAAAACAAATATATTTATTTTTCATTTCCCTATTAGCCATACTGTTTTCCCTTCTTGCCAAAGAGACCGCAATTATCATGCCCCTGGTTTTGATTGCGCTTGATCTGATGAGGAGCAAATTAAATGGCCAGACGGCGAAGAAAGTGTTTAGAAACTGGCTCAGTTATGCGGCCAGTATTGTGTTAATTGGACTGTTTTTTGCCTGGCGGTTTATCATGCTCAAAGGCCGGGGCGGTTATCGAACCTCCGATGGTGAATCCATTTACGGCAGTTTGACACACAATGAAGTCATTACATTTCTCACCACCATAAAATATTTTCTGTTTAATTATCTGAACGATGTGGTTTTCCGCTTTCAAAACCGGCTAGCAATAATCTATTGGTCAGTTTTTGCCGCTGTGCTTGTTCTGGCGGTATTGTACCTGGTGAACAAAAGGAAAAATATAAAATATTTCTGGCTGTTATTCGGCCTTGGCTGGATTTACATTTTTACTTTGCCGGTTATCAATCTTTTAAACGGCATACACCGGGACTTATCCGGCTCGCGCTTTTTATATCTGCCAGGCTTGGGATTTTGCCTGCTGCTAGCGGTGCTGGTTTTGGATTTTAATAATCGTCCGGGAAAAATGCTTACATACGCCAAAGGGGCTGCGGTTGGGTTGTTTATTGTGGGTTTCAGCTTTTTGTCTTATAAAAACCAGGTGCCGTGGCTGGAAGCTTCGGCCCAGGTCCGGGCCGTCGGCGATAAAGTGCAGGCCAGCGTTAAAGACCCGCCGAGGAAGGCCGAATTTTATTTTAAAAATTTACCGGATAATTGGGCGGGCGCGTATTCTTTGCGCAACGGCATAGAAAACTATCTGCTGCTTTTGTACGACAAATCGCCCAGATACCTGACTGCGAAAAGGGTAGAGGAGTTTCCAGTGCAGAAGAGCGGAAAAAGCATGTATTTCTTTGATTAGCGGCTAATTATGCTTTGAATAATCGTGATAAAGACGGCAATCGAATATCGAACTAAACATAATCCAAACCAACTATGCCCGATCAAACAATAAAACCCACTGGTTGCTACGACCCGTTCGATCCAGCGCCGTGGAGGAAAAAGAAATTACCTGGAACGACAAACAATTCGTCAAAGACCACATCACGAGCCTATTTCACATTCCTATGAACATGGGCAAGAAAATCGTCAAGAACATGGCCCTGATCGAAAAAGCGGGCGCGAAGGCAAGTTATCAATTAATGCTAACGGACGAGAAATCGCTCTGGGGTTCGGATATTTATATTGATGTAACGAAACCAGTGTCCGGCGCTCAGATGAATACTGTTTCCGGAACATTTCTCACCAAAGTATTCGAGGGCCCTTATAAAAACGCCGGCAAGTGGGCCGGAGAAATGAAAACATACGTTCAGTCAAAAGGGAAGACAATAAAGAAACTTTATTTCTCATATACGACTTGTCCCAAATGCGCCAAGGCGTATGGCAAGAATTACGTCGTGCTTTTTGCGCAGGTGTAACGGGTTGGTACTATTGTCGATATAATTTTCAATAAAAGTTGTCTCTTTCAAACAAAGGGAGGCTTTTTACGTCTTGACAAAAATCATATATTCGTGTACCATCTTTAAGTCCTATAAATGTAGGACGTTTTCACTCCTGCTTCGGCAGGGAGGTCGAACCACGCGGTGTAGGAGGGTTCATGGGAGACAACGGGGGAAATCCACGTATCTTTGTCAGCGACCTGATCGGATCGCTCGAAGAAGCGTATGGCAGCCCGATCAAGGAGCTGGACCGCCAGCGGGAAGAGGGCCTTCGACTCGAAGGCAACGTTCCCGTCGGCAAGGTCATGCGGGCGCTCGTTCAAGCGCTCCGTCTCGTGTCAGGGCCGGCGGCCACGATTGATCGCGATCGGAGGCCCAACAGCAGCGATGAGCTGGTTCAGCTCATCATCGACCTGGCCATCGAGGCCAACTCGGACGACGCCGAACCGGCCGAAATCGACGTCACGATCGCCTATCTCGTCGGGTTGTTGGACATTTTCTACCGGGATCGCGATCCGGAGGGCCTCATACCGTACGCGGCCTATCGGTCGAAGTTGCTCTGTAACCGACTGCTTGATGGGCGTATGGACGCCCGGCATCCACCGAAGGCCGACGAGATCGACGACATCGCCGAGCTTGGCGCCAGATACGGAGCCGAAGCGATGTCGGCCAATCCGGACGACTGGACCGCCTTCGTTCCGAGCACACCGCGCCAGGTGCGTCTCGCGGTGAAGATGGACGCCGGCGTCACGGACACGGAGTGGAGCGAGCTGCTCCAGCGGCTGGTCGCAAGGTCCGCAGGTGACCGGAAGTTCACCAGGACGGATGAAGAGGTCTTCGCCGAGCTGGACACCATGAGACATCAGGCCGAGGAGCGGCGGAAGCTCGAAGAGGAGCTGCCCGCGCTGCTGCGGCCGGCGCTGGCCAGGCTCGGTCTCCCCGAGGAGGCGGCTCTGAGCGTCAAGGTGAGTGGTCAGTTAGGAAGTCTCACGGCGCAGCGGTACACCGTCGAGCTGAGTCCGTCAGGCTGCCCGCACGGATGTTTCGGCATCACCGTCCATAGCCACGAGGCGCAGAAGAACCAACTGATGGGCGGTCTCAGGTCGATGTTGAGCCGCATCTTCGGCGGAAACATCGATGAGGTCGAAACGATCAGGCTCTAGTCAGGAGGGATCGTACACAAAAGCCCCGCATTGCCTTCAAGGCAGTGGCGGGGTATTTTCTTACTCAAGCATCCTTACATACAATTGATGTGGCCCATCTTAGGCACATTTCAAATATATAAAGAAAAGCTGAAAAATCAATTAATTTTACATGACGTTGCGGATAAACGGTCGTGGTAAAAAAACGGCCACGTTTACCCAAAGGGTAAAATCAGCTACAATAAAGGGGTTGTTTTTATTTACTTCACACGAACGATTATGCGCATCGGCATAGTAACCCAGGCGTATTTCCCGATCCACGGCGGCGTCACCGAAAACGCGCACCATACCGCGCTCGAGTTGGAAAAGCTCGGCCATGACGTGACGATTATCACGGCCAATGTTAATCGGGATGATCGGAAGTTTGACCACCGGCGGCTGCGGCGGGTGGGTTTTGACGTGACGATTCCGGCCAACGGCGCATTTGGCAATATCACTGTTGGTTTTAGGCTGCCGCGGGAGCTCCGGGCGATTGAACGCGAGAAAAAGTTTGATCTCGTCCAGATCCATTCGCCGATGGACCCGGTCCTGCCGCTTGTTGCTCTAAAAGTTTTTTCGGCGCCGAAGGTCGGTACCTTCCACACGTATATGGATTCATCGGTCGGCTTGACGTTGTTCCGGAGGCCGTTGCAATGGTATTTTAACCGCTTGTCCGGTCGGATTGCCGTCTCGACGGCGGCCGAAAAGTTTGCGAAAAAATATTTCCCCGCTGACTACCGAGTCATTCCAAACGGAGTGGATATCGACCGCTTCAATCCCGCGGTGATGCCATTGGAAAAATACCAGGATGGATACACGAATATTCTCTTTGTCGGCCGGCTGGAACCGCGCAAGGGTCTGAAATTTCTGATCCAAGCCATGCCGATCGTTCTGGCGGCCATTCCGAAGGCGCGCTTAATCGTGGTTGGCGGCGGCGTCCTTCGGGAATATTATCGCCGTTTTGTCATGGATGAAATTACCGACCGCGTCATTTTTACCGGCTTTGTCCCGGCTGAGGATCTGCCGCGCTATTACCGGACCGCCGATCTGTGCGTCTCACCGGCCACGCAAGGGGAGAGCTTTGGGATTGTCTTGATCGAAGCCATGTCCGCCGGCAAGCCGATCGTAGCCTCGGACATCGAAGGGTACAATACCGTGATCAATGACGGCCATGAGGGCTTTCTCGTGCCGAAGGAACACCCGTTGAAACTGGCCGAGAAGATTATCGAACTGATCCAGAACAAACCGTTGCGGCTGGCCATGGGCCAGCGGGGGAGAGAAAAGGCGCTTGGTTATTCGTGGCCAAAGGTCACCAGCCAGATTATTCGATACTTTGAAGAAATACTCGGCCAGAAAGGCAAACCATCGCGAAAATTGGCTAGCCGTCGGTAAAAGAGGCGATATTTCAATAATTCTTGACCGGGGGCTTGACACCCCTTTTTTGTTGGGGTATTCTAGACTTAGCACTCGATGAAATAGAGTGCTAATTGCAAAACTATGACAGAACGGACTCAAAGGCTCTTACGAGCAATCATTACCGAATATATTCAAAATCCCCATCCGATCGGCTCTCATGTTATTGTTGAAAAATATCTGAAGGACGTCAGCTCGGCCACGATCCGAAATGATATGGCGAGGCTGGAGGAGCAGGGGTTCATTGAGCAGCCCCACACCTCGGCCGGTCGCGTGCCGACGATCAAGGCGTATGAATATTACGTGGCGAATTTTCTGTCTCGGCCCGGACTCGACAAGGCGGAACAGCAAAAATTACGCCGGGTTTTGGCCCAGCATCACGGGGAAGCGGCCCAGCTCATCCGCGAACTGGCCAAGGCGGTTGCAGATGTCAGCTTGGCGGCGGTCTTCGTCGGATTTTCGCCCCGGGACGCGTATTACACCGGTTTGTCGAATCTCTTTCGTCAGCCGGAGTTTTCCGAGATCGATCTGGTCCAGAATTTTTCTGAAATCGTCGACCACCTCGACGAGGTAATGGAAGACTTATTTCCCCGGGTGACCGATCGAGTTGAGATCCTGCTCGGCAAACACAATCCCTTCGGAACCACCTGCGGCGCGCTCGTGACAAAATACACCCTTGGTAAGAATCAAAACGGCATGTTTGGCATTCTCGGACCGATCCGGATGCCCTATGACCGCCATCGCGCCTTACTGGAATACACCTGTAGCTTACTACATAAATAGCATCATTCATGACAGATCAGAAAAGCCAACCGGCACCGTCCGATAACCAGCCCAACGAGACAGCCCAAACCGAGGTTGAGCGCTTGCGGCAGCAGGCGGAGGAATATTTGAACGGTTGGAAACGGGCCAAGGCCGACTACGCCAATTTGCAGAAAGAAACGGAACGGCGGCAAAGCGAGTTTATCCAATTTGCCAATGCCGCATTAATCCACGAACTCTTACCGTTGGTCGATCATTTCAAGCAAGCATTTAAACATCTACCGGCGGAACTCAATGATTCCGAGTGGGTGAAGGGAATCCGACATATCCAGACGCATCTGAATAAAGTATTGGCTGAACACGGCATCCAGGAAATACGCACCAGCGGTGAAAAATTTGACCCGACGCGACACGAAGCGGTCGAGGAGGTCGAGAGCGATCAACCGGCCGGCACCATTATCGAAGAGCTGAAAACCGGATTCCTGCTGCACGATCGCGTGCTTCAGGCCGCCCGGGTGAAGATAGCGAAGTCTCATAAAGAAAAACATAATAATTAATCCAAGGAGAAAACACCTATGGCAATGATTCGATGGCGTCCGCTGCTCGAGCCAGGCGATGACATGGAGCGCTGGCTGGAGGAATTTACGCCGTTCCACCGCGGTGCTTTTGTCCCGGCGATCGACGTCTATCAGACAAAAGACGCCGTCGTGGTCGAAACCACCCTCGCGGGCGTCCGACCCGAAGACGTCAATATCTCGATTGAGAATGACATCATGACGATCGAGGGCAGCATGGAGAAAAAGAGCGAAGTTGAAGACCAGGAATATTATCGGAAGGAAATCCGCTCCGGCTCGTTCCACCGCTCCGTCGCCCTGCCGACATCGGTAAAAGGGGACAAGGCGCAGGCGGTCTATGACAACGGCGTTCTCAAGATCACTGTTCCGAAAGAAGAGCGCGTCAAGCCGAAGACGGTCAAGGTCCAGGTAAAATCAAGCCCAAAGAAATAGTCGTTCAATAGCCCTTCCCGTTTCATGTTCTATGAAAGGGAGGGGCGACCGGATGATTATTAACAGCCAAGACAATGAAAAAATCAACAGGCAGCTGGAAAAAAGAGCGGACCACCGGCCGCAAATACAGCCATTCGGACGCCCACCGAGAGCCGCGGGCCCGCACCCGGAGCAAAATCTGGGTATCTGGCTACAGCGTCAAAGGCGGCCAGATTGACGGGTATTTCCGGGCCAATCCCAATTTTAAAAAATCTGCGAAATAGCAGCTAACTAGCATTAAGGAGAATTAAGCAATGTCAAAGATTTTAGGTATCGATTTAGGCACGACCAATTCCGCCATGGCGATCGTCGAGGGCGGCAAGCCGAAAATTCTTGAAAACCGCGAAGGCGCGCGAACCACGCCGTCCGTCGTGGCTATTTCAAAAAGCGGCGAACGGCTGGTCGGCATGACCGCGAAACGCCAGGCCGTCACTAACGCGACCAACACTATCTTTTCAATCAAACGGCTGATCGGCCGCCGGTTTGAGGACGCCGAAGTCCAGCGTGACCTGAAAACCCTGCCCTACAAGATAAAGCAATCCGGCCAGGGTGTGGTCGTCGAGATGGGCGGAAAGGAAAATTCGCCGCAGGAAATATCAGCCATGATTTTACAAAAGCTCAAAGCCGATGCCGAGGAAAAGCTCGGCGAAACGATCACGGACGCGGTCATCACCGTGCCGGCGTATTTCGACGATGCCCAGCGCCAGGCCACGAAGGACGCGGGCAAGATCGCCGGCTTGAACGTGAAGCGGATCATCAACGAGCCGACGGCCGCGGCCCTAGCCTACGGTTTTGACAAGAAAAAGAACGAACAAATCGCCGTGTACGATCTGGGCGGCGGCACGTTCGATATCTCGATTCTCGACGTCACCGGCGACACGGTTCAGGTATTGGCCACGAACGGCGATACCCACCTCGGCGGCGACGATTTTGACAAACTCATCATTGATTGGATTATCGCAGAATATAAGCGGGAAGAAGGCATTGACCTGTCCAAAGACCAGCTGGCCCTGCAACGCTTGAAAGAAGCGGCCGAGAAAGCGAAACACGAGCTTTCGACCGCCACTGAGACGGAAATCAACCAGCCGTTTATCACCCAGGACTCATCCGGCCCGAAGCATCTGGTCATGAAAATGACCCGGGCCAAGCTGGAAGAATTGGTTGGCGAGCTGGTGGAAAAAACGCTCGAGCCGGTGAAGAAAGCGCTCGAGGACGCGAAACTAAAAACCTCCGAGATCGAAGAAGTCGTCATGGTCGGCGGGATGACCCGCATGCCGCTCGTTGTTCAGACCGTGGAGAAATTCTTCGGCAAAAAACCGCATATGGGCGTGAATCCGGACGAGGTGGTGGCGGTCGGCGCGGCGGTCCAGGCCGGCGTGCTCCAGGGCGATGTGAAAGACGTGCTCCTGCTCGACGTCACGCCGCTGACCTTCGGCATTGAGACGCTGGGCGGCGTACGCACGCCCTTGATCGAGCGCAATACCACCATCCCGACGGCGAAAACGCAGGTCTTTTCAACCGCGGCCGACAACCAGCCGAGCGTGGAAATTCACGTCCTCCAAGGCGAGCGCGAAATGGCCGGTGACAATAAAACCCTCGGACGGTTCATTCTCGACGGCATCCCGCCGGCGCCCCGGGGCGTACCGCAAGTGGAAGTTACGTTCGATATCGACGCCAACGGCATCTTAAATGTTACCGCGAAAGATAAAGCTACCAACAAGTCGCAGAAGATAACGATCACCGCCTCGACCGGGTTAAGCAAGGAAGAAGTGGAAAAAATGCAGAAAGACGCTGAAGCCCACGCGGCTGATGACAAGAAAAAGCGCGAACTGATTGACGCGCGCAATATGGCTGATACCCTTATCTACACGACCGAGAAGGCCTTGCGCGACGCTAAGGACAAGGTGAAAGCGGATGACAAAAAAGACATCGAAGGCAAGCTTGAGGCGTTGAAGAAAGTGAAAGACCATGACAGTCTTGAAGATATCAAGAAAGCCTCGGACGAATTGAGCCAGGCGATCCAGAAGATCGGCTCAGCCCTCTATGGCGACAAACCCGGCGCTCAAAAACCAGGCGAAGAGCCGAAAAAGGACGAGAAGAAAAAAGACGAGGGGCCGGTTGAGGGAGAAGTGGAGGATAAGAAGTAATTTAATTCCCATAATGTAGGCGACCTTTAAAGGTCGCCTACGAGAGTGATTATCATCTTGTCACCCTGAACTTGTTTCAGGGTCTCCATAACCACAAACGTAGTAATGAGATGCCGAAACGAGTTCGGCATGACAGTATCGTGATATTGATTCACGCGGTAAATACGAATGGTTAATTAACGAAATTATTATGCCCAACCAACCCCAACCCAACCAACAGCCAAACTCCCGCCAGATCCAGATCAAGGTCACGGATGACGTGATGCGCGGTGTGTACGCGAACGCGATGTCCGTGGTACACTCAAAGGAGGAATTCACGCTCGACTTCATGAACATCTACCCGCACCAGGGCGCCGGGATCGTGACCGGCCGGATGATTATTTCACCGGGACACATGAAGCGCATCCAGGCCGCGCTCCAGGACAATATCAAGAAATACGAGAACCAATTCGGCAAGATCGAGGAAGCCCAGGCGCCCGAACCGATGGGTTTCAAGACCGCCTAAACGGGTAAATAACAAAAAAGTAAATCCATGCGCACCCAAGAAATTGCGAAGTTGTCAGGCTTGAGCGCGGCGTCATTTATCGCGGCGCTGATTGCCGGATTTCTGCTTGATAGCGTTTTTTCGAAACTCAACCTGACGCTGGCCGTCCCGTCAATCACGATAATTGTCAATTTTCTTCTGGCGCTTTTGTTCTACTTTTGGGCGATCGCGCTTTTCGGCATCCTGTCAGCATTGGAAAGTCAGCGATACTTTCTGCTCGGTCTATCATTCGGGTTGCCAGTGACGATTTTTATCGCCTTGGGCGTGAATCTATACACGGCCATCGGCGCGGGCCTGTTGTTTCTCGGTCTGATCCAATACGGTTTGAAGGTGCGGCAGGAACGTCAGGAGCGGCTGAAGGTCGGGATCAATAAATTTATTCGGCACGGCCTCGGGGCTTGTATTAGCACGCTGTTGCTGGCTATTTCTCTAAGCTTCTATGGCGCGATTGCCACCCAGGGATCCGAGCAGCTCGATCCGGTGGTTGTCACCTCGCGCATGGCGGCGAACGGACTGAACCAGTACTTGACGATGAAGCTGAAGGGGTATGATCCGGACATGACCGTCGACGAGTTCGTTTTTCTCATTGTTACCCAAGATATCCAGCCGGCCAAGGAAGTAAGCGCCCAAACGGTCCCGGGTTTGCCGGCCGCTGACAAGGGCGATACGTTTTTCGGGATCGACATCAACGAGCTGACCAAGGACCTGCAAAATATCCCGATCGATGAAATAAAGCAAAAACTGCCGGCCGATTATCTTGAGCGGATCCAGCAGGACCCAGCCTATGTCCAACAAATCTTTCAGACGTTCCAGAGCGATGTGATCGGCCAGCAAATCGCCATCTCAAGGGATAATTTATTGAAGACGCTCCACGTCCAGGCCGAGGGAACGGATCCGATCGGCACGGTTTTGGAAAAGGTAATCGCGGTCCAGTTAAATGATTTGTTCCGGCCGTTCAAGTACTTGCTCCCGCCGATTTTGGCTCTGACCCTGTATTTCGCCTTGCAGATATTCGGCTTCATCTACAGCTGGATTGTCCATCTCTTCGCCATGGTGGCGTATTATATTCTAAAATGGCTGAACTTCTTCCAGATCAAACGGGAAAAGAAAGACGCGGAAGTGATCAGTTTAAGCTAGCCTATGTCAAAAGATTATTATGAAATATTAGGCGTTTCGCGCGACGCTTCAGCGGCTGAAATAAAAGCCGCCTACCACAAACTAGCCCACCAGCACCATCCGGACAAAGCCGGTGGGGATGAAGCGAAATTCAAGGAAATCAACGAGGCGTACCAAGTACTCTCAAATTCCGAGAAGCGCCAGCGCTACGATCAATTCGGCCAGTCATTCGACGGGTCGCAAGGTTTTAATTGGCAGGATTTCGCCCAGGGCCAGAACGGTTCCGGCGGGTACCGGACAAACGTAAATTTTGAAGACCTGGGCTTCGGCGATTTGGGAGATATTTTCGGCAGCTTTTTCGGCGGCGGCGGCTCGCGCCGGACGCGGACGAAACGCGGCAATGATCTCGAAGTCAGCGTGACGCTGGATTTTAAGGAAGCTGTTTTCGGCACGACGCAGACATTGCGGCTCTATAAAACCGTGATCTGCGATCACTGTTCCGGTAACGGCGCTGAACCGGGCACAAAGATCGAAACCTGCCCGACCTGCCATGGCGCCGGACAGGTCCAGCAGATACAGTCGACCGTGTTCGGACAATTCCGCACAGCGACGGTCTGCCCGGATTGCCGGGGCGAGGGCAAGCGCGCCAGCCAGAAGTGCAAGAAATGCCACGGCAGCGGAACCATGAAAGACCATGAATCGCTCGAGGTAAAGATACCGGCTGGAATCGCCGATGGTCAGTCAATCCGCTTGTCCGGCCGTGGCGAAGCCGGCGCCCACGGCGGTGGGCTCGGCGATCTCTACATCCGGGTACGAGTCAGGGAGGACAAAGATTTTGCCCGCCAGGGCGATGACATACTCTCGACGCTCGAGATACCCTACACGATCGCTGCGCTGGGCGGCAAGGTCGACTTGCCGACAGTAGACGGCGAGGTCAGATTAACCATACCGTCCGGCACGCCGTCGGGTAAAGTGTTCCGCGTGCGCGATCACGGGGTTCATCGGCTCCACGGCCGCGGCCGGGGCGATCACCTCGTCACGGTCCACGTCCGGGTGCCAAAACACCTCTCGTCGCGGGCGAAGCAAATTCTCGAAGACCTGTCAGCGGAAGGGGAATAAGGATTGTTGGCTTGGGTCGGCGGTGGTATACTGACAGCAAGCAGACAATTCAATAACAAACAATGAAGACAATTTTTAGGACGTTGGCTTTTGCGCTCGTCATCATCATCGGCGCTTTTTTTGTTTTCGCGTATGCCCGCCGGGCTGATATTGCCGAGGTACAGGACAGCGATTTACGAAAAGATCAGCCAGTCGTGGCCGAGGCTGATAATGCCTATCCACTCGTCGTAAAAATTCAGCCAGATATCACGATTTCACAGGATGATTTTAACTGGATCGAGTCAGTGTTAGCAGGCAAGGACTGGGACGAGAAACGGGTAAACGACATAATAATGTCTCAAGCTGTTGCGTTAAATGCCTTTGATAGCATCTCACAAAAAAGGGCATACCAATACAGCCAAGCCGATCTGGAAAATGGCGGAGGCCTGCTCGGTCCCAGCCGCCGGATAGCCGATCTGGCGTTATTACGCGGCCTGCAACTCGAGAAAGAAGGCAAATTTAACGAAGCGTTCCAGCTCTCGGAGAAAGCATTGGCTTTCAGCCAGGCCGTCGTCGGTTCGAGCAATTCCCTGATTCAGTACATGGTTGGAGCGGTCATGAAAAAAACTGCCTTATCCAGGCTGCAAGTGCTGATAAACACAAACCAGTTATCCTACGAATTTTTAAATCAAGAAGCGGCGACGATCAGCAATTATCGTGACGACCTTCCCGGCCTACAGGTGGGTTTGAGAGGCGAATATAGCCTTAGTGCCAGCTGGGCTGAGAGCGATCCAAACTTTGCCCGAGACGCGGGAATATTTCCAAAAATGTTTTATACCCGAAGCTACTATTGGAAGCCAAAAATGACCTTGCAGCAAAAGGCGGAGCAAATGCGGATCATTATAAAAAACGTCGGTACTGCTTGCGGTAACAACCATCGTGAATTTATCGTGCAGCCAGGCTTGTTTCCGGTTTCAAAGCTGTCGTACCCGTTTACTGAAAATCTCATTGGCCGGAAGCACGTCGATCTGATGGTCGACTCAATCAATCAAACCAGCCTGTATGACCGGCGCTGCGAAAACGAAGCGGCTTTTGACAATCTCCAGGCCATAATGATTCGACGGGCCGGTTCCTAGGAAGTATTGACAAAAACCCAATAATAGGCATACAATAGGCGCATGAACGGCCAGACAACCAACACTATAAATCCCGGCTGGCACAGCCGCTGGCACGCATTCCCGCATCACAACCAAGTGCATTGGCTGGCGTTGGCAGTGATTGTTTGGGCGATGGGTCTGGTGTTCATGGGGCAGATGGTGAGTTTAAAAAACTCCGACAAACAATTGGCTCAGGCGGTTGTACTCGGCGAGCGGACATCGCGAACCGCACCAACTCCAAAAACGAATGCCATTCCGGAAGTAAAAGGCGAAACAACCGGGCCGACTGTAGACGACAGTTCAGCCAATCACGTGTTGCCGTCTGAAGTTAATAAGCAAGATTTTCAGCCGGCCAGGAACATGAATCAACATCTAAAGAAATAAACGATTTCTTTCACTGCGACGTAAACCGCCCGGAGCGGTTTTTTTAGTTAAGGCTCAGTCACAAAGCATTGACATTTATAAGATTTCGTGATACATTGGCTAGCTTGTTTGGATCAGGAAAGGCCTGGTTGCGAACGAGCGCGTTCTCTAGCGAACGCTTCGGTAGTACGTCTGCCCTTCGGGAGACTCGTGCACGGCCCGCCAAGCTGCTGCATGGAGCGTACCGGGGTCGGAGGATTTATGCGTGAATCTGATGTAACCACGGGACAGCTGGGGCAGTTCTTTGAGATCAGGGCGACGTTGGCTCGTTATGACATGCGTGGCCTGCATGATGCGTTTCAAACGTTGCTCGACGCCCACAAGGGTCGTTCCAACAGTCATCGAGTCAAACCGGCATTTGCACTGTGGCAGCTCATGCGGCTGCCGGAGTATTCAGGCCCAAACAACTATTTCGACGATTATCTGGAATCGATCCCGGCGGACAAGCTAGTCGTCTCCAGCGCGCGGGAGCGGACCTTTCGTTACCGCGTACTCGTCGATCCCCGGTACCAGCTTCAGCACTTTCAGCAGCACGGATCCGTCAGCATAGAGACCGGCATGCTTCTTGATGCTGAGCACGTTACCGTCAGTCCAAAGCCGTATTGGATCGCTTGCGGGTTTGTGGATGCTACCGAGGCATTGCGGTATATCTCTGAAGCCGCTAAGGATGGTACGAGTCAATTGGTGCGGTCCATGACGGCACTGGAAGGGCTGGCCTGGTTCCGTCAATGCTGGTCGCGACCAACTCTGCCGACGAAGGAACGGAGATTTAGACTGGCTGGTTCGGTCGGCACGATGGCTGATCTCGAACGGCGTCCTACTGATCTGGTCATCTGCTATCCCAGGGTCAGCTTGGCTCTGGCCTCAAGGGAACTGAAGCGCCATCTCTGCGGCATTTGTCTGGTGGAACGTACGACCGCATAGTAGGGCGGTTTCTGGAACAATCTACTCTGGGTGGACTTACGTAAAGTAAGCCCACCGTTTTTTTATTATGCAAAACTATAAAAACATGAGTGTTTGCGCATAAGTAAAATTTGTGCTATAATAATAAAGTCCGAAATATCCACCGTTATTATTTCAAACAAAAACAATGATTTTTGCAGCCGCGGCCCAAGTTAACTCCTCATTTATCGCGAATATCGACTGGTCGAAACCAAGTTGGGATTTGTTCATCATACTGTTTTTTGTGGTCGCGGTGTTTCTGTACGGTTTATCGCTCGGCCGCGATCGCATCGTGGTCATCCTGGTCAGCATTTACATGGCCTTGGCCGTGGTTACGACCGCGCCGTACATCGGTAATTTCTCAACTGAGGTAGGGGTCAATCAATTCTTCGTGGTCCGCATTTCGATGTTTCTAGGCGTCTTTATCCTGCTGTTCCTGCTTTTATCCCGTTCGGCGCTGCTTCAAACCATCGCGGCAGCCGATAAAAAGGGCGGCTTTTTCCAGATTATGGTTTTCAGTATTCTCCATGTCGGTTTGCTGATCAGCATCACTCTGTCGTTTCTTCCGCCCGATTCAATCAACGGCTTATCGCCGCTGACGCGGACGATTTTTGCCAGCGAGGTCGGCCGGTTCATTTGGATCGTGGCACCGATCGTGCTGATGATCCTGCTGAAGAGCGAGAAGGACAAGAAGTTCAAATACGACATCTAAGAAGAAGTTTAGAATATAGAATTCAGAAGGAAAAATTACTGTCGGTGACTGACGTCACCAATATATAAAAAAATGGCCAAGAGGATGGCCGTTTTTTTATCTGACCGTTTATTTGCGCTTCAGGCTCGGCCCGGTTGGCGTGTCCTTGATTGCAAAACCGGCCCGCTCTATTTTTTTCCGCAGCACGTCGGCTGTTTTCCAGTCCTGTTTTAACCGCGCTGTCTCTCGCTGTTTCGCTAAGTCGGATATTTCTGGTGGAATTACCTCGACCGTTTTTTTCAGCTGGTCTAGGCCGAGGCCAAGGATCGCGTCAAAGCGCAAAAGACTAGCGCGTTTCGCGGCCTCGGGGCAATTTGATTTCAGCATATCCCAGGTTATTGCCAAGCCTTGGGGCGTGTTTAAATCGTCGTTGATCGCTGCCGCGAACGCCTCTTCGAAATCGGAGCAGCGCCCTTTGGCTGCGGGCATTTCCCTGACGCGATCGCGCAGCCGGTTCAAGGCGGTCTGGGCCGCGTCTAACCCATTCCAGGTGAAGTCGAGCTTGGCCCGGTAGTGAGCCAAGAGGCAATAGTATCGGAAAGCAATCGGATCATAGCCACCTTCTTTTAGCGAGTCGAGAGTAATGAAATTGCCGGTTGACTTAGCCATTTTGCCTTCATACAGCTGAAGGAAATCGCTATGCAGCCAGTATTTTACGAATGGTTTTCCGGTCGCGGCTTCGGACTGGGCGATCTCGTTCGTATGATGGACGGGAATATGGTCGACGCCACCGGCATGTATATCAAACGTTTCACCGAGATATTTCATGCTCATGGCCGAGCACTCGATATGCCAGCCAGGAAAACCGACGCCCCATGGGGACGGCCATTCCATCTGGCGCCGCGAGTTTTTCGGCGAAAACTTCCAGAGTGCGAAGTCCGTCGGATTTTTTTTGGCGCTATTCTTCTTTACCCGGGCGCCTTCTTTCAGTCCCTTGACATCGAGCCTGGCTAAATCGCCGTAGTGCGGAAATTTCGACGTGTCAAAGTAGACGCCGTCAGCGGTGGTATACGTAAAGCCCTTCTTTTCCAGCCGCTGGATCAGGGCGATTTGTTCCGGGATGTGTTCAGTGGCTTTCGCCCAAATTGTCGGCTCGAGGATATTTAGCTCGATGAGATTTTGTTTGAAGACCTTCGTGTAATATTCGGCGATTTCGGCAGCCGTTTTGCCTTCGCGTTTGGCGCCAAGTTCCATCTTGTCTTCGCCCTCGTCAGCGTCCGAGGTGAGGTGGCCGACATCGGTAATGTTCATGACGTGCCGAACCGAATATCCGTCAAAGAGCAGAACACGCTTCAAGACGTCTTCGAAGAGGTAGGTACGGAGATTTCCGATATGGGCGTAATTGTAGACGGTTAAGCCGCAGGTGTATAAACCAACCCGCTTTTTCGTAAGCGGTGTAAAGGCTTCTTTTTTTCGGGTCAGGGTATTGAAGAGTGTTAGCATCGCGCCTATAGTGTAGCAATTTTACGCTAATAAAAAAAGCCCCCTCGGCGAGGCGGCAAGATGCAAAGTCAACCGCAGGTGCCAGCGGTTACTCCTTTTCGGCGTGTTGTTCAGCTTCTTCTTTCAGATCCTCTTCGACTGCCTCAGCGTTTTGCTTCCACTCGTCAACCACCTGTTTAACGTCGTTTTTAGTCAGCTGCGGATAAATGCCCTGCTGGTATTTTGCCGGATTGCTTAAGGCGTCGAGCCGGACTTTCGCGGCCGCTTCGTCGATGATATCGATTGCCTTATCCGGAAAGGCCCGTTTGACCAGGACGTTTTGACCGAGCGCGACGGCTTCAGTAATCGATTCATCGGTGATGCCAACCTGGTGATGTTGCTCATAGCGCTGCCGTATCCCTTTCAGGATCTCAATCGTCTGTTCTGGCGTTGATTCCTCGACGTGGACAGGCTGGAACCGCCGTTCGAGCGTTTGGTCGTGTTCCAGGTATTTACTGTAGTCCTGACTGGTCGTGGCACCGACCACCTGAAGATCACCCCGGGCCAGGGCCGGTTTTAGGATATCGGCGGCGTTGATCGCGCCCGTGGCCTCGCCGGCTTCTGCCAGCGTATGAAGCTCGTCGATGAACAGAATAATATTGCGCCGGCTGGCGATAATCTCATCAAGAATGCCCTTCAACCGTTTTTCAAACTCGCCCCGGTATTTCGTACCGGCGACCAGGCCTGACAAATCGAGCTGTAATACACGCTTATTCTTCAGTGGTTCAGGCACGTTACCAGAGGCGATTTCGTTTGCCAGTTCTTCGACGATCGCGGTTTTACCAACGCCGGAATCGCCGATTAGGACCGGATTATTTTTCGTCCGACGGGACAATATTTGGATCACCCGTTCGATCTGATGTTTTCGGCCGATCACGGGATCGAGCTTGTCTTGAAGGGCGAGCTGGGTCAGGTCGCGGGCATAAAGATTGAGTAGGGGCGTTTTCCCACCGCTAATGTTGCGGCCCTTGCCCTGAGCAAACCACAAAGCCAAACCAGTAATGATGCCGAAGCCAACGATGTAGGGGATGAAGTCCATAGTTTATTCGAGCATTCTTTTCTTTTTCATGTACCAATACATGCCGAGCGCCGAGCTGAAACACAGCACCAGCGGCAGCCAGAAATTGAAGGTGGCGCCCAGGATCGGAAAGTAACCTTTCATCAAACCGAAAATGGAGGCGGAAACGTAGATCGGAAGCACGAGGGCGGAAATCACGGTCAGCGTCTTCATAATATCATTTATCCGGAATGAGATTAAGGACTCATTCGTCTGCTGGAGGGCCTCGATCGCTTCTTTGAAGCCTTGAAGGGTGTCCCAGATGTCTTTCGTGTCGTCGATGAGTTGTTCAAAATACGTTCGGAGGCCATTGATGCGAAAGACGCTTGGCTCGCGGCTATCGATCATTTTCTTCAGTACGTTCTTATGCGACTGCATGATCTTCCGGAAGTTGGTAATGTTTCGGCGAATGACCAAAATCTCGCGAACCATGCTTTTTTCATTGCCGGCGAAGATACGCGATTCAATATTTCCAATGTCGATATTCAAATGATCCAACATCGGATAACAGTAAAGGAGGAGAGAATTGATTATCGTATAGGCCAGCTTCTCCATGCCGTCGTGCATATATTTATCGCGCGCATCATCATTGACCGAGCATAGGTCAAACATGTCGACGAGCGGGGGAAGGTTATTGTCGTGTACCGTAATGAAATAGTCGGGTCCGATAAAAAAATCCACCTCAGACGGCCTGATCTCCCGGGTTTTCCGGTCGAACACAGGGAAGAGGAGGATAAGGAAAATATAGTCGGTGTATTTGTCGACGTTTGGACGCTGGGCGGGCGATAAGCAATCTTCGAGATCGAGCGGGTGGAACTTGAAATTCTGGCGGAGATACTCGATCTCTTCATTCGTTGGTTTTACAATATTTATCCAACGAAGCCCATTACAGGTGAGGGTTTTGACGTTCATGTTGTGTTTTTGCTTTTGTTTTTGAATTTCACCGAACATCTATATTGTAGCACATTTTGAGAAATATTGCAAGCTTTAAAAGGCAAAGTGAGGCGCCGGCGAAATGGGGTTCGTCGGCGCTCGTGTAGGGTGGGAAAAGGGCGGGGTTGGTGTCATGGCTCTGTCAGACCACAGTTCGTGGCCTGGAGCTTCACCGGGATCAGGAACCGTTGGACGATCCGTTCCTCCGGCGGAGTCGGTCCGCTGGACGGCTGGTACGTGGCGACCAGCTCAATCTGCCGATAGCCATCATAGTGATTCGGCACGTCGAACCCGAAGCCTTGGCCGAACTTCCGATTGTTGATGCGCTTGACTTTCATCCAACGCTTCGGCTCGTCCGAGAAGCGCCACTCGATGGATTCCACCCGGTTGCCATAGGTGTAGGCGGGGAGGAAGCCAAACGTCAAGTAGGCGGCGTTCGTGTTGACCTGTTCGGCCAACCAAGTAGTCTCGACGGCGGTTGAGTCGACCTCGAGTTTTATGCGGTAGAACCGCTTCAACTGGAGGTCGTTCATGACATAGAGCGCCGGATTCTCGCGGCACTCGGCGCCGATGTAGTTGACCGTCACGCTACGCGGCGTCTTCACCACGTAACACGTGCAGCCATTCCCGACGGCGAGGACCGTCGCCAGCAGACAGAGAACGAGCAACGTCCGGTACATGGTCTATCCCTCCAATTCATGGTGGTGCTTGCATTCCCTCCTAGGCCTGAAAAACAAGGTATAATAGCACAGGCAAGTAGAATTGTCAATGGCTTAAGAAGACTGGAGAATTATCACGCCTTCTTTGCCAAAAGGCAAAAAATATGATATATTATAAGTGATGCAATACGGAAATGCCCCAAAAAACGTCGATGTTGAACCGGTTCTCCCGGAAAAACAAGTTGATCAACCAGAACGCACTGGCGAACCGGGAAGTATTGAAATAAAACGCCCGGTTGAAAAAAAAGAGCAACCGGTTGAGGTGCGCATCGAACGACCGAAGGAACTGCCAAAAACCGAAACCAGCGAACAGCCGCTCGCGTCAATGCCGCCGCCTGCCGGATCAGCGATTGCCACGCCCGCAAAATCAGAAACCTATCGACAAATCGAGCAGATATTGGAAGATGACTTGTTCCAGGTGTATCAGGCCATGGACGAGCCAACTAAGCGCCGGTTTCAGGCCGAGGGTGAAAAAACCACCTCAAAAATTGAAGTCCTGCTCCAAGCCACCAAGATTCAAGTGAAAAAGATCCTCGATTTGATCAAGAACTGGTTGAAGATCATCCCGCGGATCAACAAGCATTTTCTTACGCAAGAGGCAAAGATAAAAACCGACCGTATCATTGCCCTAAAAGATAATCAAAAATAAACCACCTATGGTTTGGCTTTTGGCTGCGACAGTCAGTCTGCCCGAGGCAACAGCGGTGATCGAGAGTGAGACCGGCGGTAACTTACTGGTGACCGTGTTTGTGTTGCTAGGGATCGTGGCGCTTGTGATAGCGCTTTTTTCCATATTCCGCTGGGCCATGAATAATACCATGCTTATCCCGATGGCTTTCCGGCGAAAAGTCCTGATGATCTCAGTGCCGAAGGAGCACATGGAGCTCCAGGAGCAACAGGACAAGCACAAAGGGAACGTCAAAGAATTGATTGCCGTTGCTGAGGCGCTCTATGCGAATCTCGGCGGTATTGTCCGGATGCAAAAATGGTATTCGCGGCTGCTCTACGGCCGGCACGATCATCTCGCCCTGGAAATCGTGGCCGATAAGGGCTTTGTCTCATTTATTGTGGCGATACCGTTTCAATATCATGAATTCATCGAGCAGCAGATTCACGCCCAATATCCGGAAGCCCACGTCGAAGCAATGGAGGATTATAATATATTTTCTTCGCACGGCGTCATCAAGATGAACAATCTGAAATTGTCGCGCTCAAACATGTATCCGATTCGAACCTATCAGAAACTGGAAGTTGACCCAATGAACGCTATTACGAACGTCTTGAGCAAGATCACGGAGCCGGAAGGGGCCGCCATCCAAATACTCTTTCGACGGGCCGGCCGGGGTTGGCAGCACGCCGCCCACTCATACGCGCGCAAGGTGATTCAGGGGAAGGGCGGTCAGGCCGGTTCAGGCGCCATGATGGGGGATCTGTGGCACTCGGCGTTTCCGAGTAAGATGCAGGATCAGAACGAACAGCAAAAAAAGAATTTTTACAAACTGTCGCCGATCGAAGAGGGTAAAATGAAGGCGGTCAGCGAAAAGGCAGAGAAAATCGGCTTTGAGGTTAATCTGCGGGTCATTGTTTCGGCGGGTGATGCCGATCGGGCCAAGATTTATATGGATAATATTTTAAATTCGTTTACGCAGTACACCGCCCATGAAACGGGTAACAGTTTCCGAAAAGCCAAGGTCTATCTGAAACATCGGTTCATCCACGATTTCATCTTCCGGAATTTCCGCCGCCGGAACAGCTTCATCCTGAATACCGAGGAGCTAACCAGCCTATGGCACTTGCCGTTGTCTGACACGGAAACGCCGAATATCCGCTGGGCCGCGGCCAAACGCTCAGCCCCGCCCGTTGATTTGCCGAACGAAGGGCTGATCCTCGGCCAGAGCAGCTACCGCGGCCGCGATCTACTCGTTCGGATAAAGAAAGACGATCGGCGACGCCATGTCTACATCATTGGTAAATCCGGCGTCGGTAAATCAGTTTTGATGACGAACATGGCGGTTCAGGACATAAAAAACGGCGAGGGCGTTTGCGTTGTTGATCCGCACGGCGATTTGATTGAAGACATCCTCGGACAGATTCCAAAAGAACGCAGCGACGACGTCATTATTTTTGATCCGTCCGATACTGAACGGCCGGTTGGCTTGAACATGCTCGAAGCGCAGACGCCGATGGATCGGGATTTCGCCGTACAAGAAATGATCAGCATTTTCTACAAGCTTTTCCCGCCGGAAATGATCGGGCCGATGTTCGAGCATAACATGCGCAACGTCATGCTGACGCTGATGGCGGACACGGTCCAGCCCGGCACGATCGTTGAAATTCCGCGCATGTTCACCGATCCGGAATACCAGAAATTCAAACTTCGCAAGGTGACCGACCCGGTGGTGCGGAATTTCTGGGAAAAAGAGATGGCCAAGACGACCGATTTTCATAAGTCAGAGATGCTCGGCTATCTCATTTCAAAAGTCGGCCGTTTCGTCGAGAACGAAATGATGCGGAATATTATCGGCCAATCGCGCTCCGGCTTCGATTTTGAAGAAATCATGAACAAGCGGAAAATTTTGCTCGTCAATCTGTCGAAAGGCAAGACCGGCGAGGTCAACAGCTCGCTGCTCGGCTTGATCATCGTTTCAAAGCTCCAGATGGCGGCGTTGCATCGGGCGAATCTGCCGTCGGAGGAAAGACATGACTTCTATCTCTACATCGACGAATTTCAGAATTTTGTGACCGACAGTGTGGCCACCATCTTGTCTGAAGCCAGAAAGTATCGTTTGAATCTCATTATTGCACATCAATATATCAACCAGTTGGTTCAAAACAACGACACCAAGATACGCGACGCGGTCCTCGGCAACGCCGGGACGATTATCTCGTTCAAAGTCGGCGTCGAGGACTCTCAAATGGTGTCAAAAATATACGCGCCGGTCTTTAATGAGTTTGACGTGATGAATATCGAAAAATATAACGCCTACGTCAAGCTCTTGATCGACAATCAAACCGGTCGAGCCTTCAATATGCAGACGGTTGCGCCGCTGCCGGGCGACCGGGCGCTGGCGCAACGGATCAAGGAGTTGTCGCGGCTGAAACACGGGCGCGAAAAGAAGGTTGTGGAGACGGAAATAATGGAACGGAGCCAGCTGGGCGCGCCGGCTGCCCGTCTTGGTGACACTGTTGGGGAACGGCACATGTAGTCGAGCGGCGGTTTTTTCGCTATACTAATGGGTGTTATGACGCCTTTTATTTTTTTATTGCTGATCGTCATTGTCGCCGGCACGGCCATGTGGGCGAGTTTTTCAGCGGCGCCGTGGCTGCCGACGCGGGCGAAGGATATCGATCGGTTGCTTGAGCTGGCTAAACTGTCACAGAAGAGCCTGGTGTATGATTTGGGCTGCGGCGACGGACGGCTGCTCATGCAAGCCGCACGAAAATATGGAGCGCACGGCGTCGGCTTTGAGGTATCCGTCCTGCCATTTCTCTGGTCATGGGTCAGGGTAGCGTTGTCAAAAGAACGCGGGCGCATCACAATCAAGTATCGCAATTTCTACCAGGTTGACCTCGCGGCCGCTGACGCCGTCGTCTGTTTTTTGACGCCGCCGGCGATGGTGAAATTGGAACCAAAACTGCGGCAGGAATTACGGCCGGGCAGTCGCTTCGTCACCTATTGTTTCAAATTACCAACCTGGCAACCAACCACGGTCAGCCGGCTGAACAAAAAAGACATGCCGATCTATGTCTATACGAAGAATTGACGCAATACCGGCCATATTGTATACTGTGATGTGACAATAAACAAAGCAAACATAAACGAAATAATACACTAAAAAAGAAGACAAATGCCCGACGAAATAACACGACTTGCAAAAATAAAAGAAGCAATTGAAAACGCTCAAGCCAACCTCCAGATCGCCCGGCAACTGATTGCTGAGATCGGCGGGAAGGAACTGGATGAGCAACTCGCCCTGAATATCAAGGTTGAAGGCAAGGTGGCCGAAGGGCCGGAAGGAAAAATAATCGAGGGCCAGTTTGACGGGCAGAACATGCTTGGACCTGACGGGAAACAGTATTCGGTGCCGGCCAATTATGCTTCAAAGTCAAAGCTAGTCGAAGGTGATACGTTAAAACTTACGATCACGCCAGACGGATCGTTTGTCTATAAGCAGATCGGACCGATCGAGCGCCAGCGCTTAATCGGCGTATTAACGCGCGATGAAGAAACGAACGAATTCCGTGTCTTGGCGAACAATAAAAGCTACCGCGTCTTGCTGGCCAGCATCACGTATTTCAAAGGCGAGCCGGGTGACGAAGTGGTGATCCTGGTGCCGAAAGAAAAAGACAGCCGTTGGGCGGCGGTTGAGAACATTATTAAAAAAACAGCCTCGGCCGGCCTTCAGACCGAAACACCGTCGAATCCCGTCGGTCAGGATGAAATGAAGGATTTGACCTAGAAATCTCATCGTGACGTATATCGGACAGCCAAGACGTCAGGTCGGCTGTCTTTCGTTTCGCTCGTCTTTTGCCAAAACAAGTCTTTATTGCTAAGATAGGGTAGGACAATTTTATAAAGAGCATCCCATGTCAGAGACAATCTATCGGAAATACCGCCCCCAAAAGTTTGACGAAATCCTCGGTCAAAACCACGTAAAAATAACGCTTGAAAACGAAATCACCAGCGGTCGTTTGGCACACGCGTATCTGTTTGCCGGACCGCGCGGTGTCGGGAAGACAACAATCGCGCGGCTTTTAGCCAAGTCGATCAATTGTCAGAAGCGCAAACCGGATCAAAGCGAACCATGCAATACCTGCGAAGCCTGCCAGGAGATTATGACCGGCCGGTCGCTTGACCTGATCGAAATGGATGCGGCCTCGCACACCGGCGTTGATAATGTCCGGGAAAACATCATAGAAAATTCGCGCTTTACGCCGACGCGCTGGCCATACAAGATCTTTATTATCGATGAAGCGCACATGTTGTCGCTGGCCGCGTTTAACGCCTTACTGAAGACCCTCGAGGAGCCACCGAAACACATCATTTTCATTCTCTGCACGACGGAAATACACCGTTTGCCCGAAACCATCATTTCGCGCTGCCAGCGCTTTGATTTTCGAAAAATCGGCCAGGTCGACTTAGTCAAACGGCTGAAAACCATCGTTGATAAAGAAAAGGTACGCGTTGATGACGATGTGCTTGCCCGCATCGCCCGCCAAGGGGACGGCTCATCGCGCGACGCTGAGAGCCTGCTCGGACAAATTCTGACCCTCGGCGAAAAACACATCACCGCCGATTTGGTTGAACACGTGCTGCCGCGCTCAAATCTCGAATCGGTTATCACGCTCTTTGAGCATATTGTAAATCGAAACGCCGCCGCCGGCCTGGAGCTTTTGAATACGTTAGCGGAAGAAGGAGTAAACTTTACTCAATTCTTAAAAGAGCTGGTTGATTTCTTACGAAAAATATTATTGATAAAAGTGCACGGCAGCCTGGATATTTTTGCCTCGCTCGAGTTAACCCAAGAAATGGAGAAGTCAACGCTGAACTTGTCGAACACGATTGAGCTAAACCGGCTCGTGAAAGCGATCAATATGTTCATCAACGCCGAGCGCGACCTGAAATACGCCGATATTCCGCAGCTGCCGTTGGAATTAGTCGTGGTTGAATTATGCGAGAGCGAGGAGAGCAATCCGCCGCCGACGCACACGCAGACCCCGCCGTCATACACGCCACCGCCAGCCGCACCACCGAGCCAGCCCACGCAACGACCGACCAAGAAAACAGCCCTGAAAATGACCCTGATGGAAATTATTCAGCGCTGGCCCGAGGTGTTGACGCGAGCTCAAGAATCGTATCATACTCTGGTCATGGCGCTGAAAGTGAGCCAACCGAAAGAGGTGCTCGATGATACCCTGGTACTGGCGAGCCGGTATCCCTTTTATGCCAAACACCTGAAATCACAGCCGATTCGGCCGAAGATTGAGCAGCTCTTGGCGGACGTATTCGGTGAACCAATCCGGATCGACACCGTGGTGGTTGAAGCAAATGAAGAGCCTGAGCAAAAACCCGATCTGATTAATCCGTTATTGGAGACGTTTGGCGGGGAGGTTGTCGGATAACCATTTGTTTGCGCCAGGAGTGCTGCGTTTTTTTATTTAACACGTTCTGGATAGAGCTCCGGGGTCGTCTAATGGTAGGACGCCAGGTTCTGGCCCTGGTAATCGGGGTTCGAGTCCCTGCCCCGGAGCTCTGTTCAGAAATGTCTGAGTCTTAATCTGAGAAAATATATGTACGACCTTCTTATTCTCGGCGGTTCAGCGGCGGGCGCCAGCGCGGCGATCTATGCCGCTCGCGCCAAGCTGAACTTCAAAGTCATCACTAAGGATCTCGGCGGGGAGGTTGCTAACTCAGGGGAGATTGGCAATTACCCCGGTTTTAACGTGACCAACGGCGTGGAACTTTCCGAAAAGTTTGCCGAACAGATGCGCTTTAATCAGATTGATATTGAAACGGGTGTATACATCGAACGGATTGTCCGCAACGGAAAAACATTCGTCGTAACCACGAAAGACGATAGCGAACAATCAAAAACCTATGAAGCCAAGGCAATCATCCTGGCTACCGGCGCCAGACCGCGCCACTTAGGCGTCCCGGGTGAGCAAGAATACTATCAGAAAGGATTGTCCTATTGTACGACCTGCGACGGCCCGCTCTATCGTCAGAAGATCGTGACGACGATCGGCGGCGGCAACTCCGCGCTTGAGTCAATCCTGATGATGTCGAACTTGGCGAGCCGGGTTTATTCGATAAACATCAATCCGGAGTTTACCGGCGAAAAAGTATATATCGAGAAAGTGAAAAACCTGCCGAATGTCGTTTTAATTCCAAATGCCCAAACAACCACCATTGTTGGAAACGCCGCAGTCAGCGGAGTTGAGTATTTTGAGAAGGCCAGCGGAGATAAAAAAGTTATCGAGACGCAAGGCGTTTTCATCCATATTGGGATTATTCCAAACTCCGACATGGCAAAAGATCTCGGGGTGACGAATAAATTTGGATTCATTGAAGTGGATACGCACATGCAGACAGCGGTGCCTGGTTTCTTCGCGGCGGGCGACGTTGTCAATGTTCCATATCAGCAAATTGCGATCGCGACGGGGCAGGGGACAACGGCGCTTCTTTCGGCTCAAGCCTATCTGAATAAATGGCAATAAACAAGTCATCCCAGACTCATCAAATAGCAGGCGAGGCATATAAACCTCGCCTGCGTCCGTATCTGGTGACGCTTTTCCAGAAGCGCATTTTTCAGTGGTATGCGGCTGAACGGCGCGATTTGCCTTGGCGTCGAACAAAGGATCCATATCGGATCCTTGTTTCGGAAATAATGCTCCAGCAAACTCAGGTGGCGAGGGTGATCAATAAATACAAGCAATTCACTCGAAAATTTCCGAGTCTTCGCGCGCTTGCCCGAGCGTCACGACGCCAGGTCCTAATCACCTGGTCAGGTTTGGGGTATAATCGGCGAGCGCTCCAGCTCCACGCCGCTGCGACGATGGTGGTGAAAAAACATCACGGTATGTTTCCAAAAACACGTGCCGAGTTGCTGGCCCTGCCAGGTATTGGTGAGGCGACGGCCGGTTCGATTTTGGCGTTTGCCTATCGCCAAGACGCTCTGGCGCTGGACGTGAATCTGAAACGGATCATCCAGCGTTTTTTCTACGGCTCGGAATATCGGCAGCCGCAAGGCGCCCAAGTCATCCGCGAAACCGGCGAGCAAACGATACCGGCCGGTCATGGGTATGATTGGAACCAGGCCTTGATGGATTTTGGCGCGCTCGTCTGTCGGGCTCGCCAGCCCCGTTGTTTAATTTGTCCGTTGAAGAGACGCTGCCATGCCAGACCGCAGATTGAACGTGACTTGTTCCAATATGTGAGAAGAAGACACCCTGAACCAGCTCCGGCCTCGGCGCCAAATGTGCCGAATCGTATTTTCCGCGGCCGGGTAATCGAGCAATTGCGCCAGGAAAAAAATTATCGATTACCGCTTGGCGCGCTGGCTCGGGCAGTGAAAAAAGATTATGCCCAAACGGATCAACGATGGTTTACCCGTCTTTTATCGGGTTTGGAGCGGGATGGGCTTATTAGACTGAGGCAAAAAAATCACCGTCGGTATGTGTGTTTGGCGTAATTCCATGAGCGTTTTGCCGAATCTATAAAAAAGTGGTAAAATAATCTCGATTTGTATGTCAAAAAAAATACTGAAATCTTTAATATTCGGCCTTTTCCTGGGTATAATTTTTTTGCCCAGGCTTGTGTCGGCAAAAGAGTGGCGCTTCACTGATTGGGCGTCCGTTTTTCTTGTCCAGACGGACGGTTCGGTTATCGTCCGGGAAACGCGAACGATTGAATTCAAAGACTCATTTACCTGGGTGGAGTCGTATATATTGAAAAATCGGGTTCGGGACATCACGGATGTCAAGGTTTTCGATGAGCATAATGCGGAGCTTACGGAGCCGGACGCCATCATCACGGACGAGCCGGACCGCGTGAATATCCGATTGAATTTTAGTGCCGCCTACGAAACGAAATCCTGGGTATTTCAATATACGATCATCGGCGGCGTTGGTTTTTTTGAAGATCACGACGAGCTGTACTGGAATGTATTGCCGCTTGACCGCGAAGTGCCGGTTGACGCGGTCACGGCCCAGGTCATCCTGCCGGAAGCCGCGCCCGAACTTGCCAATTATAAGCAGACCATTTATCTCGGAACACTCGGTTCAACGATCGAGTCCTCGGACTATTCGTTTCCAGACAACAAAACCATCACCTTTCAGGGCGCCAGTGTCCCGGCCTATGACGGTTTCACCATCGTTTCAAGTTGGCCGAAAAATATCGTCCAGGATCCAGGTACACTTCGACTTGAAGCGCGTTTTGGCGATCAGGCGGTCACCGGCAATGTCTATATAAATGGTCAATCAGTTAATGGTCAGACCCCGTACGCCTATCAATTGCTGCCAGCGGATGGTCCGGAGAAGACCGTCTCGGTTACCATTAAACGCTTTGGCTACGCCGCTGAGACGAAAGATTTAACCGTCCATCGCGGGACAACGCAGGCCTACACCTTCGTATTACAAGAGGCGTGGTGGTATCGGGCCGGAAAATATCTCTTCGCAATCGTGGCCGTCGGTTTATGGATATTCATCTTTATCGCGTTCTGGTTGTATTACCGCCGCTGGAAACGCTTTGGTCAAGATCCCCAAGAGAAAAAAACCATTATTGCCCAGTATGAACCGCCGAAGGATATGCGGCCGAGCGAAATGGGCACGGTAATCGATGAGAAAGTGCAGACCCGCGACCTCACGACAATGATTGTCGATTTTGCGGTCCGCGGCTATTTGACGATCACCGAAACAGAATCGGGCGTCTTAAGAAAGAAAAAAGACTATCTCCTGACGAAGACCAACAAAGCGCCGGTCGATCTGCTTGGATATGAACAGCATATGCTGGACAGTCTTTTTACCGGCGTTACGGAGGAGAAAATAAGCGATCTTCAAGCCGATTTCTATCTCCAGATACCGAAGTTGCGCAGCCTGCTCTATCAGGACGTTGCCGAAAAAGGCTATTTTGAAAAACCACCGGATGCGGTCCGACGCCATTACGCCTGGAAACCAGCCGTGCTCATGAGCTTTGGTTTTTTGGCCGTTATTTTTGCCAGCGCGATCATGCCTCTGCTCATTGCGTTGCTGTTACCGCTTGTCTTTGTTGGTCTCATCGGTTTGATTTTTGCCTTTGTTATGCCAAAGAAGACGGTCCTGGGCGCCGAAGCCCACTGGTGGACCGAGGGTTTTAAGCTGTATCTGTCCACGGCCGAACGATTTCGGCTGGGCGCGATGACGCCGGAAACCTTTGAAAAATATTTGCCCTATGCCATGGTGCTCGGGGTGGAGAAAAAATGGGCGAACCGTTTTAAAGATATTGTCATCCAACCGCCAAGCTGGTATCACTCCTCTACGGGTTTGGCCGGCGCCTTTGTTCTTACCAATTTTACCGACCAGCTGTCATCTTTTTCTACGGCTGCCTCGAGTTCCTTAAGCCATTCTCCGAGCTCGTCGTCATCGGGTTTTTCGGGCGGCTTTTCCGGTGGCGGTGGCGGTGGTGGCGGCGCCAGTGCCGGTTAATGTGTTATTAATTAAAAAGCTCACAATATAAACATAACATCATGAAACGTTCACTCAAACTTTTCCTTCTTCTCGGCGGCATCGCCCTTTTTACTGTCGGTTGTCAGCTGCCGTTCACAAAGAAGATCGTTACGCTTCCATTATTAGAGAAGTCGCCAGCCAAAGTCTCTCAACTGAATAAAGAGAAAACCGTCGCTATCACCACCAGCCACATGGAATTGACCGCCGACGTGACGGGTACGAGCGATGATGCGACCGGGGACATGAGCGGAACCTTTACACTAAAAGCCGACGCCGACGTTCCGGCTAAGAAAATGCAGGGTTCGCTGACTGGGACGATTACTGCGGCGAACGCATCGTATAATTTTGGCCTCGATCTGCGTTCATTGAACGACGTCGCCTATTTGAGACTGACCACCTTGCCGACACTGCCCGGCGCAGCGAGCAACGTTTTTTCAGATATTACAAATGTCTGGTATCGCCTTGATCCGGCTGAGCTCCAAAACGATCTGTCGAATACGCTGGGCGATATTACCAGCCTCGTGCCCGGAACAGCGGGAACAAATACCAACACAAACGGTAATGTTAACTCAACAATCAACAGCAATGCGAATTTGAATCTCAATGCCGCCCTGAATACCAATACGCAGGAAGAAATCTTTAATCGCATAACTGATTTTGCGAAGAATGCAAATCTGTATTCACTGGGCGAGCGTTTGGCGGACGAAAAAGTCGGTGATGTGAATTGTTACCATTATAAGATCGTTATCAATTCGACTGAAGTAAAAAAACTTCTGAAGGAAATTGTGAGTGCTGAGGGCGATTTGCTGCAAGGGGTAACGGGTCTGGGTGGAGCGACGGTTGACCAAAACGCATCTGTCGATGAAGCGATGGAAATCCTGAACGACATGAACGGTGAAATCTGGATCGGAAAAAAGGATTACTTAACCCATAAGGTTACGATGAATCTCACCACCACTCAGGAAACACAAACGCTTACGGTGAGAGTGTCATTGGTTAGTAGCAATTTCAACCAACCCGTGACGGTCGAGGCGCCTGTTGATTCGAAAAGCTTTTCCGAATTGATCCAGAGCGTGATGACAATATTCTTTGGGATGATGCCGACTGATATAAGTAATGTAACGGATACAAGTGCCGAAGTGACGAGTCTCACAGGGGACGAAAAACAGATGGCCCAGCTTGGCTCAATTAAATCAACCCTCGCGTTGTACCACGCAAAAAACAAAGCGTATCCGGCAAAGTTGTCTGACGCAAAAACGTTTATTGAATCTAGCTGCAATATGGTTGGTGACGATGGTTATGCCTGTCAATTGCTCGATCACTTCATCGCCGTTGATGTGAATACGGGGCAAGCCTATGAGTATACAGTGGCTAATAATTCCTACGCGTTGAGTTATGCCATGCTGGTGTCGTCCAGCCAATATGACGCCGGCCAAAATACCATGACTCCAGATTCGCATTCCCTTGAGGCGTCCCCGAATGGGGAAAAAGATAGCGATAATGACGGCTTGATTGATGAAGAAGAATTAAGTTTCGAGACTGATGATCAGGTGGCTGATACTGATGGCGACGGATTTCTTGATGGTCTGGAAGTGCTGAGTGGGTATAATCCACTGGGCGATGGGGAACTAGCCAGTCTGCCCGTGAACGTTAATACGCGTCTTCTTCAATAGGAACCAGAAAAAACAGATTAACATTTGTTGATTATTTTTCCATAGCCTAGCAAGCAACCAGCACCATGGTAAAAAGAATTATTATTTTATTCGTTGCACTCGCCAGTCTGATGGGCCTGGTTTATTATTGGCCCACTGACGGTTCTTCGACCGGGCAAGTGAAGGGGCGGATTGTTAATCGTACCGGGGTTGGGTCATTGGCGTCAGACTGGGAGCGTCCCTATATCTCCGATCGCACGGGGCAATGGAAAATATTTTTTATCAGTGACGATCGAAGCGGGGGGAGCGCGATGATACCAGGCAATCAGCCGCAGTTATTACCGACTGAAATTTCTAACAACCATTGGCTCTATTTCACCCAAGAAGAAGGGTTTTACAAGCTGTGGCGGTTTACGGCCGACAATAGCGCCAGTCAATTTATTTTAGCCCTCCGTCACCAGCCGACCAGCCTAACAGTAACTCGTGACGGCCGTTTGGCGGTTTATGCGCTTGCCGACGATACCGGTATCGGACAGCGTACTTTTCTAGTGACGCTAGAAACGGGCGCGGTAAAAGAAATTGTTTCGGGAGCGCGCAGTTTAATATTCTCACCCGATAATCGCCGGATTGTGTATAATACCACCGAAGGGTTATTCGCCTCGGAAATTTCCCGCGAGCTGGCCGTAGGCGACCCGCTCACAATCGCCTCGGGTGACAGCTACGCTCCAATCTATGCGGCCGACGGCGACAATATTTACTATATTGAAAATGTTGAAGGCGAGTATTTGCTGAACCGCCTTGACCTGAGAACGGGAACGATCCAAACGCTCATATCACTTGGGGTCAATCCTGGAATAACCGATTGGTCGCTCGAGCTTTCGCCTGACGGCAAAAAGCTTGTTTATTGCGGTTCGGTGGATAAAAGCTATATTCATACCGTCATCGGCCGCGTTATGGTCGATGGCAGTGGATCGAAAATATTATCGCAGGATGGCGGCGAGGCCCATTGGTCGAAATCAGGACAGCTGATTTTCTTTAATTCGCTTGAATTCACGACGCTTGGCCCTCGCTTGCAGATTTGGCGCATGGACGAAGAGGGGAATAATCGGGAAGCGGTTGCCTGGGAAGGGAATAATTGGCTAAGCCAAATACCGCAGCCGATTCAGCCGGATTAAGTACTGAACCACGTTATGGCACGAGTGTATCCTAAATCACAAACCAACCAGGTAAACAAAAAGTCCGACCGACGCGGCCGGCGTCGACGTTTTTGGCTAGGCCCGAGGAGTTGCCTCGGACAGTTCATGTTTGTTTTGATATTAATTGCTCTTGGCTTGGGGATTGCGGTCGCGCGGACCGGTTTAGTTACCATACCGATTCTCACGCCACTGTTTTATCATCCGGTCGAGCCAACCCGGAAGATTCAATTGAACCGAGCGGAACTTCATAATATCGGTCCGACACTCTCTGAAATTTTAGAACAATACCGTTCCGAGGGACGCCTTGACCTGCCGTTGTCCGAGGAAAACCTTACCAAACTGTTGCAGGTGGCGCTGGTGGAGCGCGAGCAACCGACCCTCCAAGACATACAGGCGGTCATCGAGCCAGACGGGATCGAAGTCTCCGGTCAATTACACTCGCGTCGCTATCCGTATCATTTTGACATGACTGTTTGGCCGACTGTTAAAAAGGGAAAAATTACTTTTTCTGTTCGCCGCGCCCATCTTGAGCGCGTACCGTTGCCCGCCTCATTGGGCAATGCGATCGTCCATAATTATCTCGCCGCCTCGGAAAATACCGTCAATCGTGCGATGAGCCAGTATCTCGAGGTTTCGAACATACAGCTGTCGTCTCGAACGGCTATTATCACCGGGCGCGTCCTCCAGTCGCGGCTACCATTTTAAATTCATGCTTTTATTTCGACGGTCCATACCATTTATCTCAACCCTCCTCATTGGTTTTATCTATGAGTCGCTTTGTTTGAGGCCGGAAAATGTTTATTGGTATTGGGTCGGCCTTCTCCTCGTTGTCGCCGGCACGCAACTCGCGTTGTCAAAAAAGGCGCGTTTAATTGAGACGGTTATCTTAGGCATCAGCCAAATACTTTTTCTCTCCGGCACCTATTATTTTATTTTCTTTGTCGAAGGATCGACCATCCGCCAACTTTTAATTGGTCTCGCCTTAATCATCAATCTCTTCTACCTAACCAACATTTTCTATTACCATTTCCGAACTGAAAAGTATCAGGTAAACGCCCTCCAAAACATTTCAAGCTTTTTGAATCTGATTTCTATCTTTACAATCAGCAGTGTTGGCTTTAGCCTGATACTCTATCTCGGGTGGCCATCGTGGCTGATCAGCCTTGGGGTCGCGCTGGCATCAGCCGTGCTCTGTTATCAAACATATTGGGTAAACAAAATCGTTGGCCCCGCCACTTTTCTGTTCGCCGGCATTACCGGTTTGATCGGGGGTGAGGTCTTTTGGGCGGCTACGTTCTTGCCCTCAAGTTTTTTAGTAAATGGCGCAATAGTTACGGTGGTCAACTATTCAATCGTAAATTTAGCCCGGCATTATTTTGCCGGAAACCTACAAAAGAGCGTCATCTGGCGATATTTAATAATTAGCGCAACTGTGCTATTATTAACTCTAGTCACGGCGCGTTGGAAGTAAATCTTTGAATCATTCCCTATGGAACTTAAACCGACTCCGACTTCACCAAAAGCAAAACAAAACGCCGATATCGAAACACTTTTTCGCGATAAGAATTTTACCGAGCTCCATCGTCCTGGTCCACGGAACAGCCGCACCTTTATTATCCTGCTATCAATCGTCATTGCCATATTTTCAGGTTTTTTTGGGGGAATGTTTTTCTACTATTTCTTCCCAAACCAGTCAAACCAGACCGGTCAGGTTACCTTTCGCTCGGCCCGAGGCTCTGAATTAACACCTGAAAAAATTAACGAACTCCGGGATAATACCCAGCGTGGCTTAATCAGTTTTTTTGTGAAAAAGGAGGCTACGGTATCAACTGATCCGCGCAGCGACCTCTATCATCCCTGGGAGCAGTTGGCGACCGGCTTAGCGGTAACGAGCGATGGTTGGATTGTGGCACCTCGTTTTGCCTTTACCAATCTCAGTGCCAGCTATGTCGGCGTGAATTCCGAGGGTACGGTGTTTACCGTCCAGAAGATTATGGCTGATCCGACGAGCGCACTGTATTTTTTAAAAATAGACACAAACAATTTGCCCGTTGTTGATTTTGCCACCTCAGATGATATCTTTGCCGGCGATGAAATATTTATCGTCACCAATAACGGTCAAACCTTGCCGAATTTATTTTCGACGGACATCACCCAGTTAAAACATTTTTCCTACACGTCACTCGCGGATTATATCGAGTCGAGCGACCAGTACCGGAGCCGGGCAATATTGAAAGACCCCCTGACCGCAAATTATCAAGGCGCCGTAGCTGTGAATGGGTCTGGTAAAATACTGGGAATAGTGACCGCGAAAGAATGGCCGTCAAATGAACTTGTCTTAGGCTATCAAATCCAACCAGGTTTAGCCAGCTTGTTAAAAAGAGGCGAAGTTGTTCGTCCGACGCTCGGCGTGCATTATCTCGATCTCAGTCGCAAGACCAATTATCCGCCAACGAATACCGAGGGGAGGAAAGCCGGCGCGCTCATCTTCGGTGACCGCGATACAAATCTGCCGGCCGTCGAACCGGGGAGCGCGGCTGAAAAGTCTGGTTTACAGAAAGGCGACATTATTATTAAGGTGAATGATCTCACGCTTGATGAACAGCAAGATCTTACCGATGCCGTCCAGGATTTTTCACCGGGGGATACTGTGAAGCTGAAAGTCATTCGTTCGTCGAAGGAAATTACCGTCGAGGTTACCCTAAATTCTCAGAAATAACGATCACTATGTTACTTTCCCTTATTATTCCAGCCTACAACGAAGAAAAGCGAATCCGCAAGACGCTTGAGCTGTTTGTGCGAGAACTTTGCCCCGGCGACAAAGAGATTATTGTCGTTTTGAATGGCTGCACCGACAACACGCGGTCGGTCGTTGAACAGGCGGCTCGAGACTTCGGTAGCGAAATAAAAATTGAAGAGCTCGCAATCGGTGGCAAAGGGTTGGCCGTGGTGCATGGTTTTAAAAAGGCGACCGGCGATCTAATTGGATTCGTCGATGCGGACGGGGCGACAAGCCCGCATGAATATCAAAAACTGGTTGAAGCCATCACGCAGGGCAAGGCTGATGGGGCAATCGCCTCGCGCTGGCTAGCCGGATCGCACGTCGTCGCCCGGACCTCGTTTTTCCGCGAAATAATCAGCCAGGCGTTTTTCATTATTACAAAGCTCCTGTTTTGGCTGCCGTTCCGCGACACCCAGTGCGGCGCCAAATTGTTCCGTCGCGAAGTCGCCCAAGCCGTCCTGCCGAAATTAAAGGTGATGAATATGGCTTTTGACGTCGAGCTGTTGTTATTGACCAAACAGGCGAAGTACCGGGTTACTGAGGTACCGACGGAGTGGATTGATCAATCAATATCAGCTACCTTCGGCTCGCCGCTGAAGGTTATAAAAACCAGCTTTAATATGTTTTTTTCTCTTTTTAAAATACGTTTTCAACATTTACGATCCTAACGTATGTCGGTGGTACAACTGGTCCAGCAAAAAAATATACTGGTGACGGGCGGCGCCGGGTTCATCGGCAGTCACCTCTGTGACATCTTGGTCAAACAGGGAAACGTCATCTGCCTTGATAATTTCATCACCGGACACATCAGCAATATTGAGCACCTGCTCCACTTGTCGAATTTTGAATTTGTCAAACACGATATTGTCGAGTCGATTGACCTTGAGGCTCTGCCCGAGCTGAAAAAATTCAAAATCCCGTTCCACGGCATTCAAGAAATATACCATCTGGCCTGCCCGACCTCGCACTATGAAAATCACGCCCATCAGCTGGCAACGGCCTTGACGAACGGCATCGGCACAAAACACATTCTCGATCTCACGGTTAAATATCGGGCGGTATTGTTGTTTACCTCCAGCGAGGCGATCTATGGTTGGCCAACGGATAAGGATAGTATGGCGCCCTATCACGAGGAATATTGGGGGTATGTAAATCCCCTGAGCAGCCGTGGGTGTTATGACGAAGGGAAGCGCTATGCCGAAAGCTTGATTACGGTTTATCGCGATGAACATAAACTGGACACGCGCATTCTCCGCATCTTCCCGACCTATGGACCGCGCATGAGCCTGCGGGACAACCGCATGATCCCACGCTTGATTTCAGAGGCCTTGAATAATCAGAAAATGCTCATCTATGGACAGCCGACTGATCGTACGACGCTGTGTTATATTACCGACGTGATCGAATCAATCACAAAAATGATGAAGTCGGAACTCGCCGGCCCGATCAATATTGGCAGTGAAAATACCGTAAGCCTAAAGGAAATCGGAGAAAAGATAAAAACCATCACCGGCGCGACCTCTGAAATTGCCTTCGAAAAAGGGTCTCCGTTTACGCACTATCGGGCCACACCGGATATTACGTTGGCGCGAAATAAACTCGGCTGGTTTCCAGTCGTGCCGCTCGATGAGGGCCTGCGCTTAACGATCGAGGACATGCGCGGTAGTCAGGTCGTCGGCATCCAAGACATCAAAGTATAACAACTAATAATAAGAAGAACGTATGGCTAGACAAAAAAAAGAACGTTTTATTTTTACCTCAGAGTCAGTTACCGAAGGTCATCCCGATAAAGTGTGTGACCAGATTTCTGACGCGGTGTTGGACGAACTTCTCCGTCAGGACCCGAGCAGCCGTTGTGCCTGTGAAGTATTAGTGACCACGGGTTTGGTTGTTGTTGTCGGTGAAATTCACACACGCGGGTATGTCGATGTTCAAAAAATTGTCCGTCAAACGATAAAAGACATCGGGTATGCCAATCATGACTATGGCTTCCACTGGGAAGATTGCGGAGTGATTGTGGCCATTGATGAACAAAGCGCCGACATCGCTCAGGGCGTGACCGGCCGAGGGAAATATAAACAGCAGGGGGCGGGGGATCAAGGATTAATGTTTGGATACGCGACCGATGAGACGCCAGAATACATGCCCTTACCAATCATTATGGCTCATAAGCTGGCACGAAAATTAACTGATGTTCGTAAAAAGGGCGTTTTACCGTACCTCCGACCCGATGGTAAGACAGAAGTCGCCATCGAATACGTTAATGGTCGACCGGTCCGTTTGGAGACGGTTGTGATCGCCGCTCAGCACGACGAACACGTGTCTGAACAGAAGTTGGAACGGGATATTATTGCGAAAGTCATTAAACCGGTCGCCGGTAAATACTTCGATCGTCGCACGCGCGTGTTTGTAAACGCGACCGGTCGTTTTGTCAAAGGCGGTCCGCCGGCCGATTCCGGTTTAACCGGTCGCAAAATCATCGTCGACACCTATGGTGGGTACGCCCGTCATGGCGGCGGCTGCTTCTCAGGTAAAGATCCGTCAAAGGTCGACCGTTCGGCCGCGTATATGGCTCGCTATGTGGCGAAAAACATTGTGGCAGCCGGTTTAGCGAAGAAATGCGAAGTGCAGGTGGCATATGTTATTGGTTTTGCCGAGCCGATTAGCATCCTCGTGGACACATTTGGAACCGGCGAATTGTCGAATGAAAGGATCGTATCTATTATCCGGAAACACTTTGATTTGACCCCGGGTGGCATCATCAAACACTTGAAACTCCGCCGGCCGATCTACAAGAAAACGGCCGCCTACGGACATTTCGGCCGACGCGAAGCCGAATTCACGTGGGAAAAAACGGATCTCGTGCCGACGCTGCGACGTTACCTCAGGGCTTAATCGTTAACTAAGAAGAAATCTGTAACGCTATGAAAATAACAGTCATCGGCACGGGCTATGTGGGCTTAGTGACCGGAACGTGTCTTGCTGAGATAGGGCATCAGGTTACCTGTCTTGATATTGATCAGCGGAAGATCGCGGGCTTACGACGCGGAATCCTGCCGATCTATGAGCCAAAGCTCGATAGCTTGGTACAAAAAAATATTCGCGCCAAACGATTGTTTTTTACCACAAGTTATCCTGAAGCGATTCAAGACAGCCTGGTTATTTTTATTGCCGTCGGGACGCCAGCCCGCCCGGACGGAAAAGCCAACTTGCGCTACGTCTACGAGGCGGCTAAGTCAGTGGCCAGGCATATGTCCGACTACAAAGTGATCGTCGATAAAAGCACTGTCCCGGTCGGCACGGCTCAAGCGGTCAAGAAAATAATCAAACGTCATTATGCCGGTCGCTTCGATATCGTTTCGTGTCCCGAATTTCTTCGCGAAGGCTCGGCGATCAAAGACTTCATGCGGCCGGACCGCGTCGTTATCGGCGGCGATAACCGAAAAGCCACAAACATTCTACTCGACGTCTTCAAGCCAATTCACGGAATGAAACTGGTGACAAATCTTGAAAGTGCCGAGCTGATCAAATATGCCTCAAATGCTTTTCTGGCGACGAAAATATCGTTCATCAATGAGATCTCAAATATCTGTGACATCGTTGGCGCTGATGTCGGGGAGGTTGCCTATGGTATGGGCCTAGATCGGCGCATCGGTCCGCATTTTCTCCATGCCGGTGTCGGGTATGGCGGCAGCTGCTTTCCGAAAGACGTCAGCGCGCTAAAACAAATGGCCGGATCGAATGGCTACGATTTTCAGTTACTAAAGGCTGTGATTGAGGTAAATCATCGTCAGCGGTCCGTCGTCCTGGCGAAGGCAAAAAAAATGCTCAGCTCCCTTCGCAATAAGAAAATCGGCGTCCTCGGGTTGGCCTTTAAAAACAACACCGACGACGTTCGAGAATCAGCTGCTATCGACATCATTCGGTTACTAGAAAGAAAACGGGCCAAGGTGACCGCCTTTGATCCGGTGGCGAGACGAAACGCGATCAAACTATTGCCGGGCACCACGATCGTCGGAAGCGCCTATAGCGCCTGCCGTAAAAAGGACTTGATTATCATCGCTACCGAATGGCCTGAGTTTAGAGCTTTGGATTGGACTCGGATCAAACGGCTCATGAACAGACCGAACATAGTTGACGGACGGAACCTTTTAGACCAAAATAAAATGCGTAAACTCGGCTTTCATTACGTGAGTATTGGGCGTTAAACGCCGTCGTTAGCCAAAAAACATGAAAATTATCGTCACGATACCCGCTTTTAATGAAGCGGCTAATATTACTGAGGTTATTACTGAAATACCTCGCCGGATCAATGGCGTGGATAAAGTTGAAGTCCTTGTCATTGATGACGGATCAACCGACCGAACAGTCGAGCTGGCCAAACAGGCAGGCGCCGATTATGTCCTGTTGAATGGGGTAAATAAAGGCCTGGCCTACACGTTTCAACGATTGATCGAAGAGGCGTTACAGAGAGGTGCAGATATTGTCGTGAACACGGATGGCGATAACCACTATAACCAGTCACGCATTTCCGAACTCGTCGCTCCGATCTTGGAGAAACGGGCTGATATCGTCATCGGTGACCGCGAGGTGAAAAAACTAGAACACATGCCGGCCGCGAATAAATATTTTAATTTGATCGGAAGCTACTGCGTTTCGCGGATGATCGGATTAAAAAAAACGCTTGACGTCTCAACCGGCTTTCGGGCGTACAATCGGGAGGCCGCCATGCGGATCTCGATCTTTTCAAAACACACGTATACGCACGAAACGTTGATCCAGGCGCTTGATCACAACTTGGCGATCGCCCAAGTGCCAATTCGTGCCCGCAAAGTAACGCGGAAATCGCGTCTCATTTCGAATATTCCAAAACACCTGGTAAAATCTCTCATCGTCATATTTCGGGTGTTTACGATCTATAAACCACTTCGCGTCTTATCGACACTCGGACTGTGCGTATTTCTACCCGGTTTTATTCTGGTGCTCCGTTTTCTCTATTTTTACTTTTTTACCGCCCGGGGCGGCGAAGGCCACATCCAATCCCTGATCATCGCGGCAATATTCATCCTCCTTGGTTTTCAAATATTCATTCTTGGCTTAATCGCTTCGGCCATCGGCTGGAACCGGAAAATGTCGGAAGAAATATTGTACCGGATTAAAAAAGAGTCGCTCAAAGAATGACTGTACTTTTTATCACGCGCAAATATCCGCCCCAGGTCGGAGGCATGGAGAATTACAGCTATGGCTTGGTTTCCCACCTGGCCATCCGGACGCGGCTGATCGCGCTCAAACATTCGCAATTACATCTTATTTGGTTTCTGCCCTATGCCTTCATCGCCGGGCTTTTTTTGTCATGGCGGGCCGAAGTAATATATCTTTGCGACGGTTTATTGGCGCCGCTGGGCTATCTCTTGAAAATGCTGACGCGGAAACCGGTCTGTATCACAATCCACGGCTTAGACGTTACCTATCAGAATCGGCTCTATCAAAAAGTGAATGTTGGCAGCCTGCGAAAGCTGGATCGAGTCTTTTGCGTCAGCCGTTCCACCATCGAAGAATGCGTCAAACGCGGGATTGATCGAGACAAGTGCGTGTATATCCCGAATGGCGTTCAGATTCCCAATATCCCTGAGACGTACACACGCGAGCAACTTGAAAAGCTAGTCCGGCGACCGCTCGCCGGGAAGAAAATAATCCTTTCGGTTGGCCGGCTGGTCGCACGCAAGGGGACAGCGTGGTTTATCCGCGAAGTCTTGCCGCTTTTGCCCGATGACATGATCTATCTGGTCGCCGGCGACGGACCCGAGCGCCAACGCGTTGAAGCGGCGGTTTCAGAAAAGAACCTGTCAGAACGCGTTTGCCTCCTTGGCCAGGTGAGTGAGTCGGAGCGCGAATTATTGTTTCGAACCGCTGATGTTTTTGTGATGCCAAACCGGCGGGTACCTGGCGATATGGAGGGTTTTGGCATTGTGGCGATCGAGGCGGCTGGCCGGGGCTTGCCAGTGGTAGTTGCCCGGCTCGAAGGTTTAGCTGATGCCATCAGCGATGGTGAGAACGGGTACCTTGTCGATAGCGAAAACGCCGGAGCGTTTGCCAGAAAAATACGGGAACTGTTGAATGACCCGGGTCTCGCCGGCCTATCCGAACGTTTTGCCGCCTACACGAAAAAATATTATAATTGGAAATACGTCAGCCATCTCTATCTTGATGAATTAAAGAAGCATTTTGGCAATGCGACGGATTAATCTCGAGTCCATTCTTTTTACCGTTGTTCTTCTGGCATGTTTACTTATTGCTGGACTGACTGGGCTCAGCGTCTTTTCGGTTTTTACGAAGGAGATCGTCGGCTACCTAGGGCTGGCGCTTTTTGGCTTGCCGCTGCTCTGGCTGATCGTCTCGCGTCGGCAGACCATACTTACCATCCAGCGGAAGGAAATTCTTTTTTTATTAGTACTTATTTTAGCCGTCACGCTGAGCGGTTTCTTCCATCATGACATTCCTGAAGGACGGGACGATATGGGTTATATCGCCGCCGCCGCAAAAATAACCGAAAGCCATTCACTCTCCTTTACCGATGTAATTTCACGGCCGTATCACCCTTTTCGCGACCTTGGCAATGACACCTTTACCTCCCAATTTTTACCCGGCTACACGTCGTATTTGGCCGGTTTCTACGACTTTGGGGGGCTTCATTCACTCCAGGTCGGCAACATCGTGATTCTGCTTCTGACATTGGTCGCGATGTATTATATTGTCAAAAATCTTGCTGACGAAAAAACGGCCTGGCTGACAATCATGCTCTATTTTACCGCCTACACCACGCTCTGGTTTTCGCGACGCACCAACTCGGAAAACCTGCTCATTCTTTTGCTGCTTTTTGGCAGTTGGGCATTGTTGCGAGGTTTGCGTGAACGCCGGGCGCAGTATTTCGCAATCAGCGCGTTTGCCTTATGTTTGCCGTTGCTGGTTCGCGGAGAGGGGCTTGCCTATGCCGCTATCGGTATCGTGATCAATATAATCTTGGCAATAAAATATCGACCGCAAACCAATCGCTCGCGCGCGCTTACCGTCTTATTTTTTCTCGCCGCATTTGGCAGTCTCTGGCTCTTGATTCGCTATGGTCAGCTCTATGGCGGCGATTATATTAGCTATACGATAAAAAACATGAACGGTGCGCTCGGTTTTCTCGGGCGGTTGAAATATGCCTTTCTCGGACTGGCCGCACTCACGGGGTTACTCCTTCTGGTTCGACGCCAATTTCAAAAAACAAAGAGGACTCTTAGGCTTAGGCCGTATGTCTTCGGCGGTTTGTTGCTCGTTGCGATCGGTTCGGAAATAGCCTTTTGGTTCTGGGCGCGGTCGCATCAGACCGTTAATTGGCGCTGGTTTAAAATCCAGTATGTCATTGATAATTTCTGGGCGTATATGCTGATCCCATACGTACTGGTGGCCTATTTGGGGATATATAAAAAGTATCTGGCTCAGCGGGTGTATTTTCTGATAGCCATTTTTCTGCCTTCGCTCATCTTCTTGGTCATGCCGGCGATTGCGGTGGATCAGCCCTGGTTCATGCGCCGCTTTTATGGCGGCATAATCCCGCTCCTTTTTATCTTGGCTGGCGTCGCTCTTGGCAAGCTGCTGGCTGGTAAGAAATACGCCTTGAACATCATCATCCTGTTTTTTATCCTTAACCTGTCCGTATCGTTGCCGATCCTCTTTTATAAAGACAATCAAGGAGTTGAACCCCAGCTCGACGCTGTGGCCGCCCGTTTTACTAAAAATGATCTTATCTTGATGCAACCGGGCTGGCATTGGCAGCAGTGGGGGTACGCCTGGCATTATTTATATGGACTAGACGTCCTGCCGAATGTTGATGGCTTTAGCGCCGATGAATTTGTCGCGCTTATCGAAAAGTATCCTAATGTCTACATAATGAGCGTCGACAAAGAAAACCCTTATGCGTTAGTTCAGGCGACAGACCTTGAGTACGCTTTTGATTTTACACTCCGGTATCCAACGCTCATCCCAACGGCCTGGGCGAATGAGTATGTTGAGGATAATAAAAGCAAGCTGTCGCTTGCTGCCATGGCGCAGGCCTGGAAGGGGACGCCGCCACGAACGTTTGAAAACGTTGAACAGCCACTCCATGTCTTTCGGTTAAAGCAGAAGAATATCCTGATTGATCGATTCAGCCAGATACCAAAATTTTAACAGTCCTATGCGAATTGCGATCATCAACGAACTGTACGGTACGACGCGGCAAGGCGGCGAACAGGAAGCGATTTTTGAGCTGACTCGACGCTTGCAGGCTGACCGAACGCTCAAGGTCGATGTGTTTACCTATCGGGGCGGGGTGGGTGAGACAAAGATATCGACGGCCTGGCCGGCGCCGCTACGCCAACTTCCATTTTTTCGGGAGTTGTTCGTATTGCCGCGTGTCGGGCGGACGCTCTCATCTGCGTTGTCTGGGCGCTATGACGCGATTATAACATCGTCACCCATATTATTCAGCCAGATGCCGTCCCCGGCGCCATTGATCTGCGTGTGTCACGCGATCCGCTCGCAAAAGGCGAAAAAGCTGGCTCGCCAGTCGATCGGAAAACGTGTGTTATTTAATCCGTTTGTTCAAAGGCGGTTAGCACGGCTTGAGCGACACGCATTCCAAAAAGCCGCCTCAGTTGTGGTCTTACGCGCCCGGATGAGAGATTTCCTCGTGACGGCGCTGGCCATCCCGTCGGATAAAATCACCATCCTGCCAAACGCCGTTGATCAAGATCTCTTCCGGCCCGAATCGGTCGAAAAAGAACACGTCCTCTTTGTCGGCCGGGCCACCTCAATGAAGGGCGTTGACCTGCTCCTTGCGGCGGCACCGAATATCCATGCGCCAGTCGTGGTCGTAACGAAAATAGCGCCAATAAGCGTCCGAAAAAAAGCGAACGCAGCTGGCGTAAAACTCATATTCAATGTATCACACGAGGCCATGCCGCAGCTCTATCAGCGCGCCCACTGCCTTGTGCTTCCGAGCCGCGATGAAGAGATGCCCCTGACCGTGCTTGAGGCGATGGCGTGCGGTTTGCCGATCGTCGTAACCCGGGAAGCGGCGGCCGGTCTTATTCAGGACGGTGAAAATGGTTTTCTACTAAACACCGAGGAGCCGAGGGAGTTTGCCGAACGCGTGAATAATATATTGGCGAATAAAAAAATAGCCGGTGAATTCGGCCAGCGCAATCGACAACTGATTGAGCAGCAATATTCTTGGAATGGCTACCTCCGGGCTTTCCGTGAGATTTTGACTAGACTAGTGCATTAGGTTTTCGTACACCGGCAATAAATCACGCTCAACAATATGCGGCCAGGTAAACCGTTCTATTGAGGAACGGGTATTTTTTTTCAGCTCAGCCAGTTTTTCAAAAAGCTCCAGAAAACCCGCCTTGATTCCATCAATGGTATCTGGCACGACCAGGCCGTTAAAGCCATTTTTTACATAGGTTTCATTACCGGCAGTATTTGTCGCTAAAACAGGCAATCCCGCCGACAAGTACTCTGGCACCTTTAGGGGTGGTTGATGCTCGTATATGGCCGTTTTTGGCACGTAGGACACGGCTGCATCGGCGATATTAAGCCAGCTGGATACCTCATGGTAGGGTACGCGGCCGGTAAAAAGGATTTCGCTCCCAGCTAGGCGACCAGCTAAGCGTTCTAGCTCGGGTCGATCGTTCCCATCGCCAAGAAGAATCAGTTTGCTTTTTGGCAGATTCGGCAATGCTTTAATAAAACCCGCCACCAGTTTTCCGAGCTGGCGTTTCCGATCGAACGTGCCTGAATAAACAAAAACGGTGGCGTCATCGGTTACGGCATAGCGTTGGCGCAACTCGGCTCGTTTGCCAAGATCGGGCTTAAATAATTCGGGGTTAACGCCCAAGGGGATAGTAGGCGTTGTCTTTCCAGGGAATAATTTTTGACCAAGGCGTTCATCCAGCGAAACCGTAATATCAGCCTGCTGGCGGGCGATACGAAATGATACCTCGGCGACCTTTTGTCGGAGTCCCGGCCGGAGGGAGCCGGTTCGGATGTCGAATATTCGCCGCGCTGATCCGACAAACAGCCGCAAGCCAAGCAGCGCAATACCGGCAAATAGAAAAGGATTGAAAACGTGGACGATATCGATCGGCTCGGCTGTATTCAGGCGGCGTATTTTATTGATCAGCGCGAACGCGAACCGCCATGACAACCAGACCGATTCCTGGTCTGAAAAGGGGAGCCGGTGGACCTGGATACCGTCGAGTGTTTCTTCAACGGGCTGGCCGGGCTGTCGGCTGCAGACAACGTGAACCCGGTGGCCGCGCTGTACTAGGACGCGCGCTAATTCAAGCGTTCCGGTTTTGCCGATGCAGGGCGGGATATACGCCAGGTGGGCGAATAGAATGGTAAATTTTTTTTGGGTCATTGTCCGAGCAGATAACGGACCGTTCTGATGAACAGAGCCCGATAATAATGGGGATAATCGTGCCGATAATTTTTCAGATATTCCCGGTGGAGCGCGAACCGCTCGGCCCGCGACAGTGTCTGCGTAATGGCACCGGACGAAACGCGGTAGGCGACGCAGATGTCTGGGAGATTATGCATTTTACCGACGCGGCCGAGTTTCAGATAAAATTCATAGTCAGAGGCGACCCGGTAGCGCGGGTCATACCCGCCGACAGCCAGCGCGGCGTCGCGCCGGAAAACGGCGGTCGAATTGGTGATTCGATTTGCGGCCAGCATGCCGGCTCGGATTCCCCGGTCCGTTTCTTTTCGGACGAGATCGCGAAGCGATTGTCCTTTCTCATCAACAATGCGCACGCCGGTACCGACAACCACATAGTCAGGGTGTTCTTCGAGAAAAGCGACTTGCTTTTTTAACTTGGTGTCGTCGATCCAATAATCATCATCATCGATCTTGGCGATGTACTGCCCGCGGGCGCGATTCAAGCTGCGATTGGCCGAGGCAGCAATGCCAAGCTGTTCCGGGTTGGTAATGACCCGGACCCGGGAATCACTGTTGGCGAGGTAATCAAGGTAGCCTTTTGTTTCATCGGTTGAATGGTCGTCGACGACAATGAGCTCAAGCTCGGCGTCGCGCTGACGCAGAACGCTCTCAAGCGCTTGCTTGAGCCAGACGACCCGATTTCGGGTGCTGCAGGTGACGCTGATGAGTGGCAGGTTGGCCATATAAACTCACTAGGTGGTTATTGTTATGACGAGCGTTTTTCGCAGATGATGAAATAATGGTAGAGGTTTTCCTTCACTGGATAGTGGCGTTTAATGTCCCAGCCGTTGTTTTTTATATCAGCCAGGACTTTCCGCAGGGGCGTGTTCCGCGCGCCGATTTCCCAGTGATGGACGCCGTCGTATTGCCACTTCTTTGGCCACAGGATAAATATCCTTGCCCAGGAGAACTTACGAAAAAACGGCCGAAACGTCAAGCCTGAATAGAATTTTACGGCTCCGCGCGCAGTGTAGGGGAGACTGATCACGAGATGCCGATTACAGACGTCTTTCAGGGCGGTCAGGCTATGGAGGAAATCATCGTAGGTGATATGCTCAAACACTTGGCAAGCGAGGACGAGATCGAATGTTGGCAGATGATAGGAGTTTATTTTTGATACGTCGCCTACGTAATCCGGCTTGTTCGCCGGGTCAAAATCAAAACTTGAGAGTGCCACCCCCATTTGCGTTAGCGTGTAGGCGACCACGCCATTGCCAACGCCTATTTCAAGGACGTTCTTTGGCTGAAGCTGCCTGACCTCATGTATTTGATACCAAAAAGAGTTCCAGCGTTCCAAGCTGAGGTAGTGTTCCGAGGCGTAGGTGCCTTTTTGCTGGAGAGGGTATGCCATAGTTTTTTCAGTCAGGCTCGTAAATGTTTAAATTCGTGACGGTTGGTTACTCGACGGGGTCAACCGGCGGTTCTTCAGTTATCGCCTCCGGTACAATTTTCGAAAAATAGCGCTGCGATACGATCATAACCCAGGCAATTGCTAATATGTTTAAAGCCACCTTTGTCCAGGCGGCACCGATTGATCCGAACGACGGTATAAAGATCAAGTTAAGGCCGATGCAAAACAGTAATTGGGTGATATTCATGAAGGCGATCGCTCGGACGCGTTTTAATCGATAGAGGACGACGATCAGCGGATTTACCAGCATATTCATGCCGCTGGCGATGAACAAAATGCGCAGTATCGGCGAGGCGTTTTCATAGCGGTGGCCGAACATGAGATTGATGAGAAACGGCGAGAAAAAGACCAGGATTATAATCGAGACTACAACCAGTGGGAAAAATTTCAAGATAGTCGCATAAAAGCGTTTCAGCCGCTCACCGGTATAGCGCGAGAGGTGCGGCAAAAAGGTGCTGGTAACCGCGGTCGACGAGATGTTAAAAAAGTTGGCGAAGTTCATGGCGGCGTTATACAAACCGACGTCATTAAGTGAGGTCATCCGCGTCAGGAAAAAGGTATCGAGTCGCATAAAGATCATTGAAGCGGCCAGCGAAACGGTGATCCATTTGCTGAAGTGGAATGTTTCCCGCTGGACCGCGCGATATTCTTCGATATTGACAGGCCGCCGGATCGGAAACGACGGAACGATAAAGGCGCCGAACATGAGGCCGAAGACCGTGGCAATGACGAGAATGCTGACGGCCGGGTTGGGCGTCAATTCATGTCTCAGCACATAGACGAATCCCAGCAGGAGTAGGATTTTCATCGCGCTGATGAAAATGTTGTATGAGACCTTGATCGCAAAGCGTCGATATGACAACAAGACCGATGAGATGAAGTTCTGAATATTAATAAGGAAAACCGCGATCAGCGCCAGGCGGAAGGGAGCGGCGACGGCTGGTTTATTGAAGATAAAATCCGCCACCCAGTTTGAAAGAAGGAAGCCGGCCGTGCACAAGAGCGCTGATGAAAGCACCCGGTAGCGCAGCGAGACGTAAAAAATCGCTTTGGCGAGACGTTCCCGCCCCTCAGTCAAATGCTGCGAGGCGAAGCGGATGACGGTTGTGGTCAGGCCGGAGTCGGACAATTCAACGACGACGACCAGGATGGCGGTGGCGAAAGAATAGATACCAAAATTCTCGACCGACATGTTACGCGAGACGAGCACGGAGAAACCAAAGACCAGTAAGGCGTTGACGAAATTGCCGATAAACATGATCACTGTATCCCGGGAGACGCGGGAACGGGAGGCGTGGATAAGGTCGGACAGGTAGGTGGTTGCTTTACCCATGTCGGTGGGGATTATGGTGAGGTTGTATTTCGACGTGACCGCGCCAGTTTATCGGCGCAGCGAATTGTAAATTCATATCATCGATTGGTTGCGATGATATAATATTGACATTTTCGGAAGTGATACCCGCAAAATTGATCATTGAATTTTTCCGGATCTCGTTTAATGACGGTATTTTCGCGTAATCAAACCCCATGATTTTTGCCGCTATGAAGTCAACCGCTAGAGGGTGAAAGCCGGCCAGGACAAGGCCCGCTTTTTTGGGCAAGCACTCCATCGGCCCCTCTTTCTCTCCGGCGGTGATTCCATCGACGAGACAAAAATAATTACGCTGCCGGTCGTGATGCAGACGGCCTTCCCGATCAGCGTAGAAGAGGATGTAATTAAGGTCGGCGATCGTCCGCCAAACGGTGTCGTTTCCATACCAGCTGCCCTCAGAAAAAACCCCTGGTGGCGGAAAGAGTATTTGATAAGTCTTTCGATCAGCCTGAGGATAAACGGATTTGAATTTATCATAATCCGCTTGATCAGTTGCGGTTGCGATTCTATTATGTCCGTATTCCAAAACACGGCGCACCTTTTTCAGTACCGTTGCCAGCCAGACGCCGACGAATTGATGGCGCTTTAACATAGAAAAAATTCGGGATTTCGCCAGTCGCCAAAACGCGATTTTCGGATATTCGTCACCGCCCGTGCCGATCTTTCCGACACGGTGATGGGCGATCCAACGTTTATCGCCGTTAATGCCGATGATATTTTTTAGGGCCACGGTGAGACCGGCCTTGCGGTGAGTTTTTAATTTCGGCACGTTGATAAATAAATCGGCCGAAAGCATGGTTTTGGCGATATAGTATTCATTAACCTCGCCATGGTGATGTTGGCTGACCGATCCCCGCGTGTAGTCGGTTATCATCAATCGTTCCGAATATTCACGAATCGGATATAAGGCGCTTGAGCGATTCAAGTCGATGCTGGCATATCCCCGCGGATCGCGTTCTTTGAAATCGCGCTTCGAAATAATTTTTTCTGAGTTGAAATATGAAATTTCCTTCCGTAAATCCAGCAATTCAAGCAGTATGTTTTGAGCGCGATAATACTCGACCAAGTCGCGCAGCCCGCTCTCGGTGATGACCTCGTTCCAATCAGAGCTTTGGAGAATGCAATCAGCGATAATTATCTGACAATTACCGTTCGTGGAAAGCAAAAGATAATCGATAACCGGACGGATAACCGAAGCGTGGGTGATAATACTGAGCACGCCCGCGTGGCCAAGCGGGTGATTTCCTCTGACGAGATTCGGTTTAATAACAACGCGCTGTCCGGGCTTGATGAGTTCGCGAAAGGGTTTCCACCCCGGCGTTCCGACGTGACTGCGGTCAAGGCCGAGCTGGATAAATAATTCACGAACCTGGTTGTACACCTGGTTCGCGGCATCGCGGTCTGGTTGATAGGGGAGGGAGACCAACTCGGGATATTGACTCGGTGGATGGTACGGCGGATCGGGATAGTTACACCAGGCGCTCCGTACCAAGCCTACGTCATGATAGTTCATGGTGCGTTTGGTGAGTTAACGAAATTGACATTATAGATCCGTGTACACTTGTCTTCCGCTGGCGGTGGATCACCAAATTGATCGGTCAAGGTGATTTTAAGCTCGTGCGTTCCCGGCGTTATGTTAGTGAACGGCATACTGACATGTTCGTGCTCCCGTCCGATGGTGGCTTGGCCGATTACACTCCGATCCTGAGACAGTGTCAGGAGGTATGTTTTCTTTGTTGAGCAGGTAAAGGACCAAAAATCGAGGGTGGCCGACGTTGTTTTGGCGCTGGGGTTATTTAAAACCATCGTGGCGTCGTTTTTGACATAACGTTTCAATTCACGATCGTTGCTGCTTGAGATAGACCCCCAATTTTTGTCGATGTAAACATATGGTTCTTGATCGGCTGAGGCGAGTCGAAAGAGATTGTATTGTTTTGCATTGAACAGTTTCTCGAAAGCCGGATTAGCCACCGTTATGAGATTGTCGATATAGGCGATTTCCTGGTTGCTCAGATATCTTTTATCGATAACCAGATATTTGATATTCCGTCCAGAAAGGTTTTCTCGCGCCAGTCTGGGGTAATAACCGGAAGCATACAGATCGTGACTGATTCTTGCCGTCGTTTCAATCTGATGTTGAATCGGCTGGCTCAGTAAATCTCGTAAAAAGGGCTCGTTATTTTTGATCACCAGCGGCGAACCGTCAGCGGCATCAGCCGATCGGTTCATCAAATCGTCGGTTGTTAGAAATCGTGCCGAGTCGACGGTCGATTGGTCGTGACTGGCAAAGGGGTACCACAAGATGTTGCTGGCCGTATAATTTGCACTCCCGATATTCTCTAAAACGTCAGTCTCGATCGGGTTTTCTGATGTTTGTATCCTTTCAACGGTCACAGGATATTTATCCAGGTCAAGAGAACTATTTGTTTTTGGATCATGAACGACAAAAGTTAGTTTATGCTCGCCCGGGAAAGCGTCAAAATCGAGTCTGACAGTTTTCAGGTACGGGCCAATTTCTTCTCGTCCGATGGTTCTATTGCCATAGATAACGTCAAGCGTAGCGATGTCGTTCGTTGTACGCAGAGTGATATCGATTTTGGCGTTCTCATCGGTTGTGGAGAAATTTTTCACCAGCACCGTGCTATTCGGCTGGAGGGTTCGGTACTTCACGCGGTCGTCATTGTACTGGAGATCGGACCAGTTGTCGCCGAGCGATAGATAGAGCTGTTTTGGCAAGGGTCGGGTATCAAGTTCGTACACTAGGGTATCCCCGGTATCTTCTTTATTGATGACAGAGAGGTTTGTTTCAATAAACTTTTTGATCTCATTATACTGCTCGAGCGTCAAAAACTGCTTGCCCTCGCCGACGAATTGCTTATCAACGATAATGTATCGTATGTTCTGTTCGGACAAGTACGGCTGGGCAATACGCGAATAATCGTAATAAATTATGTCAGAGTTCTCTTTTCCTGACGGGATAAAATACAGCAAATTGTTTATTCCGGGCGTATTTAGGTCAGCTTGTTGCCGTTCCCAGTTTTTTCTGGCAAAGTCAAACTTACCAATGACGTTCTTATTGTGAAACGTGTTGTAGTACTTCACTTTTGAAGCGTATAAATAGTTTGAGATGATAGGTAATTCGATGACGGAAAAATCGCCCGGTTCATTGCCAAGCTTTTTATACGCGGCGGGCACAGTAACCGAGTTCGTCACTGTGCTTGGAAGGAATTCGATCAGAAGCAATAGCGTTATCCCAAGCAGAAGCCGCCGTTTCGTGTTTCGACCGCTAAATTTTTTCTCAAGTAAATATGAAAAGCCAAAGGCACTGAGGACAGACAACGAGAGTAGACCGATGACGAATAGACGTCCTACGGTCCGCATATTCTCGAGAAACGGAACGTAATGGTACAAAAAGAGATAGGGTAGGGGGACGCTCGGTTTGACCGTGCCGAGGAAATGGAGAAACGGTCCCAGTGAAAAAATGGCAAAAGCGGCCAGGAGAATAATCCATAGCCGAACTTGAACATCATGTTTTCGTGAGCGCCAGCCAATGAGAGCGAGAATCAAGGCGGCAAAGCCGACATAGACTGAGTATTCGGCCGGATTGCCCGTGAACGTGTTCGCCACGTGGTCGGCGAAAAACGATCCCCAGATCGGGTGGGCTGAAGCTGGGGTAAGAAAACCGACCGCGTCATTGGAATAATTAACCGCCTGTTCGAGTCCGGGGTCGAGATAATTATTCTGGGAGGTGGCGATTCTTATCCAGTCGCTGTATTTCGTGATCAAAAGCAGAAACGAGAGCACGATACCCGCCCCGAGCGTTATCATGAGTCGCTTGTTTTTGAAAACCTCTTTCTTAGCCAAGGCGTAATAGATAATCAGACCGGCGCTCAGCAAGAGGGCGGCGACCGCAAAGTGAACCTCGTTAACGGCAATAAGCGCGAAAAATATTACCGATGGAACGAGATAGCGCAAGCGTCCGGAATCAAAAAGCTTAAAAAAGAATAAGACGTAAAAGGGGATAAACTCCAAGTGAGTCGCTCCGCCAAAGCCCATGCTGTAGGCGACGTGTAAGGGGGCAAAACTGAAGATAAATCCGGCGATCATTGAGCCCCAAAAGTTCTTCGTCAGATAGCGGGCCAGAAGAAAAGCACCGAAACCGGCAAAGATAAAGGACCCAAGCCAAACAAGATTATAGGCCAAGAGGTTGCCGAACAGTAACGAAAAAAGAGCCCGGATCGTGCTGAGTTCAAAAATATTTTTTATTACATAGATGATTGCACTTACCGCTCCATCGTTGAGTAATTGATTGTGGATTGTGACTTGCTGGGCGTAAATTGGCCAAGCGTCATTGTCGCCGATTAATTTATGCCCCATCACTAATACTGTCGGCAGAAAATATCCGACGCTGATCAATATGAAAAAGCAGAACGCGAAGAACGCGCTATGCCGCTTGAATATTGTGGCTGAAAGACGCATAAAAAATACGTTTAGTTAAGCGTAATCACTGCCTATCATAACATAAGAGGTGATATTTGGCTATCTCTTTGAAATTCGGGTTTGTGACCGGATAAGAAGTTATTCTCGGGAAGGGTGTCAATGCAGATGGCGAGGTTGCGCAACTGTTCTAGAAGCAAGAGAGGCTAAACGTCGTGCATTTTTTTTACCAGGATATCCAGCGTTCTGACGTTGAGGTCGTTCACGTCGTATTTTGAAAAATAGGGACTAATTTTTTTCGGGAATTTGCTGTCCGGATTTCGATATTTGAATAGGTACTGTATTTCAAAACCGCTGGCTTGAAACAATCCGATCCAGTCCGAGCAACGTAATCGGTTGGTATAAAAAATAGTGCCGCTTGTCGATGATTCCCAGGTGGACTCGTCGTATTTGTAGAAATTAAATGGCGCCGCGCGGCCGTTGAGGTGATCCTTCAAATCAATTTGATGGAATGAATACCCGCCTATTTTAAGCGTCTGGTTGATATTTTTTACGGCCTGCGCGCATGAATTCCGGGAAATGTGTTCCAGGACGGCGTTTGAAATGGCAATATCGAAGTAGCCGGCGTGTGTTTTTGTTCGATGTTCGGTAGCCAGATCCAGTTTGATAAATTTCAAACGAGCCAGACCGGATAAAGCCGTATCGGCGGCATCGTTGCGTCGATATGGGTCGCTGGCCACAAACTCGCTGACGCCGCAGTGCTTGATGAAATAGTCGCCGAGGCGGGGAAGGTTGCCGCTCCCGAGCTCCAATATGCGGGTGTTGGGGAGGTAAACGCCTTTTTTTTGAAAAACATCATTGATGGAGGTAAAGATTCGATGATAGTAGGCGTCATTTTTATCACTCCAACCTTTACGCAATAGCCACCCGTTTACCGACGGGATTTTCTTTATGAGTGACGTGAGTTTCAGTTCGAAACCCAGGGCGGTAAAAACTCCGAATATTTTTCTAGACATATGATTTACAGTTGGTCGAACGCGGGGCGTTATGTATCAAATTGATAATATCTTCCAAGACAACTTCGATAACAATAGTATAGTTACTAGGCGTTCTTTCTGCAACTGTTCTAATCCGGTCGGCGGGGTCGATACTTCACAATTCGTTCATAATATTGTATTATTTTTGTATGTCGATAATGCTGGACCTTAGAAAAACAAAGGGTCAAAAGGATCAAGGTTGGAATAAAATCAGCTTTAATAAGATACTGTGGGTTGTGGCGATCGTCACGATGTTTTTTTGGTTATGTTATAAGCTGGGGGACTTTTATTCCAACGGCCTGTTCTGGCAAAACTGGTATTATCTGCTGGCGGCGATTCCGGTGGTCTGCTTAGTAATTTTGCATTGGCGACGGGACAAATCGCTGAAACTATGCGCCGATAAATTTGAAAGGGATTACGACAAGAAGAGCCACGAGGTATCCAAAGAGGCGCGGCGAAAAAACGTATTTCTGAGTAAACACCCAGTGCTCAACCATCTGCCGGTTATCGGTCCGGTCACGCGCTGGGCATATGTCAATGGAGCGACGTTTGTTATCGCCATTATTCTTATCGGCATCAACGCCTGGTTTATCCGGATTAATAATCTCGGCGTCTTGCCAATACAAAACGATGAATTTCTGAGTTACGGTGCCATCAAGTATATTGTCGATGGCAATCTGTCTTTTAAAGACATGCAATACGGCGCCGACAGCAATTTAAGCGATGATTTTTACAGTCGCGCCTTGCCATATTCCCTTGGTGCCGCCTGGACTGTTGACGTGCTCGGCGGTGATTATATGAATTACTTTAATCTGCGGCTGTTCTCGGTGCTCTGCGGAATGGCAACCTTGGTCGTATTTTATTTTCTGATGCGAAGGCATTTTTCAAAAATTACCGTATTGTTCTCCCTTTTTGGCTTGTCCGTTTTTTACATGTTTGTCTATTATTCACGGCTGGCGCGGATGTATTCGTTTCATATCCTGTTATTTTTTATAATGGTGCTGATTTTGGACAGGTTGTTCTTGAAAATTGAGAAAGATCCGATCGCACGGCTGCTCAATCCGGGCCAGACACTTCGGTACTATGCCACGCTTATCAAAGAAAATTATCCGTTAATTCTGCTATTTATCGCCGTGCTAATTCTCGATTTGAAAACCCACTACACCGGCATCTTCATCTTACCGATAATTTTTGCCTACTCGGTTCTGCTGGTGCGAAGACACAAACAACTTTTGTATCCGGTGGTGTTGGTTGCCGTGGCGGTTATTGCTTTCTTAATCTTATTCTTTTCGGGTTTTCACTTTTTGGGGGATTGGTACTTCAATAGCCGGAAACTGGTGTACTGGAAATTTTTCGACTACAATTATACTTATCTCAGGGGCGGGTATTTAACCCTGCCATTATTTTTCTTGCCGATAATATTCTATAAAAAAATCCCCTCATTGATAAAAATGTCATATGCCGCCTTTTTTTCCGTGTTACCGATGTACCTATTTTTATTTAACGGCAGCATGTTCAGCGATCCACGATACATGATGTTTTTATACCCCTTTTACATCATGACCGTCATTTATGCCTTGTATTTGATTTCTTTGTATATTTCTCGTGTCATAAAAAGAGGCAGAAAGTATTTGTTTATCGGTGTGTTTGCCCTTTTATTTCTATCGGCGGCGTTCCCATTGCAGATCAATGGAGTTTGCGGCGTCAGCGTTATTCATACTTGTCCGATCAGTGATCGCAGTAAAATATTCACCCTTGATCGATGGAATTACAACCATGACGAATACTTTAATATAATAAAAGATTCTAGTAATCCTGATACAATCATCGCCGGAAGAACGATTTATGATTTTTACATCGAAAAGTATCAAATAGAAAATCAACTGTTTCGACTCGCCCTGGTAAAGAAATTCATCGACAGCTCGGTACAATATACCGTTTCGGATCTGGCGACAAAAGACATCATTCTTATTGTTTATCCGAAATTGAGCTATTCACAACCAGCCACCGATCCGTTTTCGGGTGTTTACCGGTACTTAGTTGAGGAGCGCACTGATAAAAAAACGCTGTACAAATCAGCCGACGGCAAGGTGGTTGTTTATAAATTCGATAAACTGTATCAATAGGGTGCTTACGAAGCTGTCCAAACAACTCGCGAGCGGAAAGGTGTTGGCTCGCTTTTCATTGCTGAAGGCCTCGGGCCAGGTGTTTGAGATGCTCATCCCGTTCGGTTTAGCGGTGGTTATCGCGCCCGATATATTCGGCATCTACTCCTTGGGTAAAATGGTTGTTTTTTTATTTGCGAGTTTGTTTGTCTTTTCGTCCCTGACACCGTTTGTCGTGTTTTCTAATCAAGAAGCGCAACAAACCGGCAAGATCAATAATTCTTTTTCCGTTCAGGTAGTGCTCGTCGCTTTGTCAGCCGGCCTGTTTCTTCTGATCACGCTGCTGGGCGGTACGTACATTAAAACGTTCACCGAGCTTAATAGCAGCGAACTTATTTTTCTGGTCCTGGCCTATTTCGGAATCACCATCCGGTTTTTCCTGGAGAATATTTTTCTGGCGCTTAATCAAAAGACAAAAAACGCCGCGGTGGATTTTTTTTACGGACTAGTCAGCGTGGTGACCATTGTAATACTGTATCGCTTTCACGTCTTAAGCGTGTCTACCTTGTTTTTGACGTATTTTATTGCCGCCCTGGCGGTACTCGCTATCTATCTTCGTTTCATAAATTTCAGTCTGCTCCGACCATTTCACGTCGAACGCTCGCATTTCAAGAAAATGTTTAATTTCGCCAAGTGGAATATTGTCGGTTCAACGGCCGTTTATTTGACGAACTGGGGAGACAATTTCGTTTTGCGCCTGTTCGTCTCCGTTGACCAGATCGGAATCTACAACCTTGGCTATCAGACCTTCAAGGGTTTAACTGGATTGTATTTTATCCTCAACTCCTATTTCTTACCGTCTATCAGTAAGACGATCGAGGATGTCAAAGCGGTGCAAAACTACGTGTTTAACAAAAGACCAAAGATATTTTTATTGGTCCTGGTTTTTATTGTCGGATTTTATCTTTTATTGCCGACAATATTTCACGCCATCTATTCCGCGAGTTACGATGGTGCGATTATTGTCCTGAAAATTCTGTTAATCGGCAGCGTGCTTGAACTCTATAATGTCTTTTACATTCCGATTTTGAATGCCAGCCGGAAGTATAAATTTACCCAAACGACAAATATCGTCCAGGTTTTGATAAATCTCGGCTTGGATTTCCTGCTGATTCCGGCGCTCGGGATTACCGGCGCGGCCATTGCCACGGTCACGGCGTATACGGCACGAAATCTGATCTACGAGATATATGTGTATCGAAAATTTAAGGATTTTTCCTTTATCAGCCGATGGTTTGGCCACCAGGGCTAATCTTTTCGCGCTACCGCCAACATGGTTTTATTAAGCCCAATGCGCTTATCAAACCGCATGAACAACCGCCAGTAGTACCGCGAGCCGGGCAGGGAAGACATAATACTGAACGGGAACACCCCGATTTTTTTTAGACTGAAACCTGACTCGCGCAGCAGCGTTGACATCCTGTCTTTATCAAATGATTGCAGGTGACCGACGCGATGAAAATGGTGGCCGCAATTCGGACAGGTGATCGAGTTCTTTTCCAATAGTTCATTGAAGGGGACGGTGACGATGAGGTGGCCGCCCGGTCGCAGTACCCGGAACGTTTCGCTCAACCCGGCGCGGAGCTGCTCCGTCGACAAGTGTTCTAACACCTCGGTACAAATAGCGGTCATAAAGCTACCGTCCGGGAATTTCAGATCCGTAATCAATCCTTCCTGGACCAGGTCGGTCTTTGGACAGAGGTCGATGCCGACCGCATCGCGGTGTCCGGTACGGCGCAATAAGGCGACCATCGCTCCGGTGCCAGCGCCAACATCAACGATCGGGTCGACCAAGTATTTTTTATTCATGCCGGTAATCAGCTTGGAGACAGTATCACCAAAATAGGTAAAGCTGCAGCTTGGATCGGTGAATTTCTGTTTTGAACACTCTTCTAATTTCTTTTGATAGGCTTCATTCGGGTGCATTGGAGGTTATTTTAATTTACTTATCGTGTAGTGGTATTTTCCGCTCGCGGCCGGCTCAATATTGGCGACGCGTTCGAATTTCACGCGGCAATCCGCTCCCATGACCGTGCGAATCGAGGCGACAATGTCGTCCTGGTATCGCACGAAGCCGGCCTCGTCGCTGATCACGACTTTGATGATGACCAAGTCATAATCCTCCTGGATCACTTGGAATTTGGAGATGTAGTTTTTATTGAAAACGACGCCGATGAAATGAATGAAGAATTCGCCGGGTATAATGCGTCCGGAACGTGTCCGGAAGACGTTCATCTCGCGACCCTCGACGCGCCGCAAGAGCGGCAGACCACGACCGCAAGAGCAGTGCTGGATCTTTGACCAGGCGCCCAGGTCGCCGATCTTATAGCGAATCAATGGCATGACATAGTTGGTTAACGTGGTGATATAAATACCACCCAGTTCTTCTGGCGGGCAGAGTTCGAGGCGATCATTTAATATCTCGATATACGAGGTAAAAATATTTATATGCAGTCCCTCGTCCTTTTCGCACGAGCAGGCAACGCCGCCGACCTCTCGAGAACCGTAACGATTATAAACCTTGGCCTTGAAAACGCGCTCGATCGCCTCCTTCAATGGGGGATAGAGCGTGCCGGCCGAGACAATAATGCCTTTCGGTGAGAAAACGGGCAAATGGTTGGCTTCGATGAATTTCGCCAGCTCGTACAGGGACTGGACATAGGCTTCAATCACCTTCGGTTTTTCACGGTTGATGACGCTCACATAGTGACGCATTGTGTCCGGGGTCATGCGAAACGCATTCAAGGTAGTAGTGTTTAGGATATACCGGCTGATCCAGCCCCGAGCGCCCTTGCTGCCCGTCAGGATCTCTTTTTCCGAGCCCCACAGTTTCACAAGTTTCTCGCCCTCGCGCCGGCCGGCCCACTCGTAAAACAGTAATGAAGAAGCGGTCCGAGACTCTTTGCTACACACATCCTTATAAAACATCACCGGTTCGCCCGTCGTGCCGCCGGTCGTATCGCGAAAGAACGCCTTTTTGAAATTGCCGACCTTTATTCGCTCGCGTTCATTGATAATAATATCCTTTGTTAAGACCGGAAATTTCGCCAGCTCTTCGGTAATGCCGTCTTCGGTCAGTGTGATCGAACGTTCCCGGGCAATCTTTTGATAATACGGAGAATTCTCCACACTGTATTTCAGCACGGAATACAGCAAAGAACGTTGCCAGCGGCGACATTCCTCGAGCGGACGGTATTCATAGGCATGCATCCGTTGTAATTCCCGAAAACGGCCTTTGGCGACAATCCGTGAAGCAAATTGGGCGAGATACTTCCTCATATTTTATCAACTAATGACAGAACCGCGTTTTTAAACGTTCCGCTGATTTTATTGATATCATGATTGGCACAGACGTATTTGTACATATTGATGCTTTTTTGCTCCCAGTCCGCTCGATCGGTCAATAGTTTTCCTAGTCGCTCGGTCAGGGCGGTCTCTTCGCCGGCGCAGGCGTATCCGCAATTATATTTTACAATGAAGTTGTCCGGGTCAACTTTCCACGACACGATCGGGGTATGGCCGAGCCCGGCCTGGATAAAGGTATTCGGGTAACCCTCAGAATCGGAGGTATTTACGAACACGGTGGCGGCATCGAAGTATTTTTGGATTTCGCTGAAGGGGATTTGATTAATAAACTTCAGGTTGGGCAACGACTGCGCTTCTTTTTTAATATTTTCCCATAATTTTTTTTCAGTATCAACAAGCGGCGCGATCATGACGAATTGATGTCGCGGGAAGGTTTTTACCAGCCCGAGGAATCGATCAGGATTTTTTTCTCGAATACAACGTCCCACCCAGAGGACATGGTTTTTTCCGGCCGGGGTAGCCGCGCCAGAAAGATAAAAGCCGTTTTTCAAAACCAAGGACCTGATAGAGAAATTATCGGCCAGTAGCCTCTGGTGCGTGACGTTTTGGGTGATCACTCCGTCAGCCCGCGTCAATCCATACCGGTAGATTTTGCCCAGCCAGCCATTGCCGGAAACAAATTCGCCAGTGACCTCTTTTTGATTGGCTGTCCGGTGGATGTGTTTTTTCCGAAACAATTTGCAAAAAAATGTGACGAGCCCGACCGTGCTGTTGGCTGATGACGTAACGTAGACATCGGCGTTTATCTTTCTGAAAAGGAGAAGGTATTTGAAGGCCTGACCGACTTTCGTGAGCGGGGAGTCACTGTTTTTTGGAGTTAGCGAACGATAAATCGAGATGCCAAGTTTTTGCTCGCGACGCGGCTGGCCGAAGTCGCCGACCACAAACGAAACAGTAAATGCCTTGTCTGTGGCCAGCTCTTTGGCCAGAAAAAACAATTGTATTTCAGAGCCGCCATGTACGGTGGCAGAACCGCTGAAGAGCGGATAGGCATATGATTGAATAAAGCAAACGTGTGTTTTAGTCATTGACATGAAGCAAGGTTAATAGCCGCGTCACGACGTTGTTAATGTCATGGTTTTTTTTCGCGTAATGGTAGGCGTTGGCCGAGAGAGTAGAATACAGGGAATTATCTGAAAAGAGCTTTTGCAAATTATCATTCAGTTTCTTTGGGTCACCGTTGGCGACATAACCGCATTGGGAGGTGGTGATAAAGCTTTCCGGGTCAACATTTTTACTCAGTATCGGCGTCCAATTTTTAGCAGCCTGAACAAACGTCTGCGGAAAACCTTCATAGTCTGAGGTGTTAATCAAGACCCGGGCTTCTTGGTAGTATTGTTCAATCTCATTGAAACCGACAAATTCCAGCAGTCGCACGTTCGCAGTCTCTCGAGCGAGGGTTTTTATTTGTTCGTTGTACTCGTCGTCTCTGCCGGGCGGGCAAATCAGAATGAACTGGAAAGCAGGGTTGAGCCGGGCTAACTCGATAAATTCCTCTGCGTGTTTCATGGGATCGCGCCGGCCGACCCAAAGGACGGTATCATTTTTCGGCGGCTGGTCTGGACGAATGTCATAGCCACTGTATAGAATCTCGCTTGATAAACGGTATTTTGTCAACAAACGCTCTTGTTGGAATCGGTTTTGGGCAATGAGCAGATGGGCGTATTTCAACAGGCGAAAATACAGACACGGTTTATTGCTTCTTTGATATCGGCCGTCGCTTTCCACGTCGCTGGCTAACATATAGACGAATTTGATTTTCTTTATTTTACAATACAAAGCCAGTAGGCAGGAAAACGGGCTCAAGCCGCGCTGGAGGATAATATCCGGCTTAACCTTCGCTATTTTTTGATGGAAACGAACGAGTTTTTTTACCGCCGAGTCGTTTTTTGAAAATGTTCTTATCAGTCGAAAAACACGCTGGTCTGGGAAATCAATTGTTTCATAGTCAGCGATAAACGCATAAGCGCTGATGTTCGGATAATGCCATAATGCCCGTGTCAACAAATACAGCTGGACTGTAGCCCCGCCAAACGGTCTCTTTGAAGTGATATTGAAGATCGCCTCTGAGTCTTTGGGAAAGACAATAGCGATTTTTGTGATTGCGTTCTTGCGTGCGCTCATCGGACTTCTATTAAACGAAGATATTTTTTCATTATTGTGTCCCAGGTATATCTCTCAAGGAAGCGTTGGCGCGAGGTGTGTGAGAATTTATTGCGCAAATTCTGGTCGGCCATAAGCAGGGATAATTTTTGCAGCACCTCGGAAGTATTTTCCGGATTAACGATCAGGCCAGTGTCCGTGGAGACGGTCTCTTTGATCGCTGCTTGATTTGAGGCCAGGATGGCGCAGCCAGTGCTCATCGCTTCCACCAGCACGATACCCTGGCTTTCCGTCTGCGATAACAACGCGAAAATTTTCGCTCGATTATACAGGTCATGCAAGCGGCCATCAGCTTTATCGAGCCAGCCGGTAAAAATGATGTTACCATGGTTTTCCGCTAAACCCTCAAGGGTTTTTCGGTATGGTCCGTCGCCGACTAAATACAGTTTCCAATCGTTCCGGCCAGCATTGAGAAAAGCCGGGATTAAATATTGGAAGCCCTTCATTGGCTGCATCCGGCCGACCGAGAGGATGATATTTTCTTTTGCCAAGCCCGGTTTTATGAGCGAATGGGAACCATTCGGGATGACAATAATCTTATCGTTCGGCTGGCCCTGAAGGACATTTTTTTCGATAAGCTTTTTTAACGAATCTGATGGTACGGTCACGGACCGTGATCGGCGTATGATTGCCTTAATTACTGGTGTGGTGAAACGGTGGAGTAGAGTAAATCGATCGGGATTATGCCCGGGCACATCGCTGCCGTGGCTGGTTACGATATAGGGCAGCTTTGCTAGCTTGGAAAACACGTAGGCGAGTATGCCAGTCGGGACGAGAAAGTGGCAATGACAATAGGCATATGTATTTTTCTTTAATAAGGTGCGGATCGTAAAAAAAGCAGTGATAAGATAAATCAACTGTTCGGGGAACGTACTGAGTTCTTTTTTCTTCCGCCAGCTTTTGACGCGATGGATGGAGATGCCGTCCTTCTGTTCGAACGTCGGTAAACCGACATATCCCATCGTAACGACGTCGACCCGATAGCCGGCGTCGACGTATCCTTTGGTTATCGCGTATGAGATGGGCGACGCACCGCCGCCGAGAGGCGGAAACTCGTAATTTAATACCAAAATGCTACGCCCGGACGGAAAATCAATCATTATGAATTGTCGGTAATATCCCGGATCGTATAGACGCTGCGTTTGCTGTTGTAATATGTTTTGATGGCAATGTCGCCGAGGAGACCGGAAATAAACAATTGTATTCCGGCGAGGATTAAAAACACCGAGACGAGCGGCCAGATGCTGTTTTGGAGACTGAGGAGTTTAAATATCCGCATGATGGCCAAGTAGAGACCGAGGAGGAATCCCACTCCGCCCAGTAACACCCCAAAGCCGCCGAAGAGATGGAGTGGCCGACTGGAGTATTTCCGCCAGAACCAGACGCTGATCATGTCAACAAAACCTTTGACCATTCTCTTCCAGTTGTATTTTGTCTGGCCGGTGGTCCGTTGGCGGTGGTTTACGTCCAATTCAGCGATTTTAAAACCTTTCCAAGCAAGCATCGCTGGAATGAAACGGTGGATTTCGCCAAACAAATCGAGTTCGTCAAAACACTCACGCCGATAGACTTTCAACGTACAGCCGGAATCACGAATATGGTCGGCCACAAAAAATTTTCGCATGACATTGGCGCCGCGAGATACGAATTTTTTCGAAAATGTGTCTTTACGGTTTTTCCGCCAGCCAGAAACGACATCATAACCTTCATCAAGTTTTTCGAGCAATCTGGGGATGTCAGCCGGGTCATTTTGACCGTCGCCATCCAGGGTAATAAAAATCTTCCCCTGGGCATGTTTGAAGCCGGCATCGAGCGCGGCGGTTTGGCCGAAGTTTTTCCGGAAGCGGATGATTTTGATAGGGGAGAGCGCTGACAGTCGTTCAAATGTTCGGTCCGTGCTCCCGTCATCAACAAAAATTACTTCATAGGGTTGACCGAGTCGATCCATAACAACTTTGATCTCGCGATAGAGCGGAACGACCGCGTCTTCTTCATTGTACGCCGGGATGATGACGGAATGTGCTACTGATAATTTATTTTCGGTTGTTGGATTCATGGGCGTGTTCTTGATACCAAGCGATAGTTTTTTTCATGCCCTCGGCAAAGCTGGTTTTCGGCTGCCAATCGAGTAATTTCCGTGCCCTGGAATTATCAGCCAGCGTATCGTGCGGCTCAACGCGGGCGGGAATATGCGTCATTTCGCCGCCGACGATCTCAGCAACTTCATTGACGCTGTGATTGTCTCCGTTGCCGATATTTATAACCTCGCCGTGGCCGACCTTTTTACTCGTCATGGCAAGGACATTGGCTTGTACGATATCGTCGATAAAAGTGAAGTCCCGCGTTTGGGTGCCGTCGCCCGTTATAGTCAACGGTTCATGATTTGCCTTCTGTCGGTTAAAGATGGCAATCACGGTTACATAGGCGCCTTCTGAGGCCATCCGCGGTCCATACACGTTGAAATATCTGAGTGACACCGTTTCAATATTCCAAAATAGATTTGCCAGTTTTGCATATTCCTCGCCGACGTACTTTTGAAGTCCGTACGGGCTTTTCGGATTCGGTTTCATTTCTTCCTGCAATGGAAGTGTGACAGGATCGCCGTAGGCCGAAGACGACGCTGAATACACCAACCGCTTTACGCCAGCGTCCCGTGCCGCCAACAGGACATTCAAGGTACCAGTGATATTTATATCATTCGTCTCCGTCGGATTCACGATCGAGACCTGGACGCGGGGAAGGGCAGCGAGATGAAAGACCCCATCGAATCCCGTAAACAAAGGCTTAATTTCTTCGAGCTGGCGGATATCCGCGTTGATAAATTCCGCCTTCGGATGGAGATTTTCTTTCTTGCCGGTCGAAAGGTTATCAATGATTCTGACGGGGTCGCCGCGTTCGATCAACGCTGCTACCACATGGGAACCGATAAATCCGGCGCCGCCCGTAACAAGGTACTTTGGCATTCGTAATAGTATCTAAAAATTAATCAGAAATACGCATCAATTCTACCACATTTCATTTATTTGTAAAGTTGAAGGATTATTGTATAATAGATACGCAAACTACTCGTGCATTGAATAACTATGAAACGTAGAACCGTTATTGTCGTCGGAAAAATACTTATCTTGCTTGCGCCAGTTTTTTTATTAGGCTGGGTGATTAATGTTAATGTCGCGCCGACGGGGCACGTACGGATCGTCCAAAACGTCGGTCAAGCGTCGCGGGGGGCGATTGAGCTGGAACCAGCGGCTCGCCTCAGCGATATAGAAACGGGCAGCCGCCAGATCATTGATCAGCCCGTATATTTTTCTATGAAAATGCCACGTTCGTTCGAGACGGCAAAGGTGACGCTGGAATATCAAAATCAAATCCAGCCCCTGGTTGAACTCGGCGTTCACCGCACGGTCGGCACATATGACTATTTATTAAAGCCCTTCGATGTTGGTCTTTTACGAAGCGGTGAGTGGGAGTTTTTACACGACGATGCGCAGTCCTTGATGCTGGCCCAAAAGAAAACTGCATCAGGAAAAAAATATGCCAGTGTCCAAGATTTCACCGAAAACATTCCCCGTGATTCGATAACGGCGGAGTATAATATTGATTATAAAAAAGACTACCGCCTGTCCGATTATCAAAAATCGGATGCGGAACTGAACATAACGACGCCGCTTCAAGGCCGTCACATATTTTACACGTATATAAAAGATGAACCTCTAAATTTAAATATTGTCTATCAGGATATTAATAAAAACGTCGGTCCGGACCGTTTTCATTTGAATATCTATTATGGCGATACCCAACGCGTTCAAAATGTCGACCGTCCGGATGACGGTGAGGAGGGCGCTACCGGCAGCAGCTCGGCCGAGCAGGATGTGGCCGTAAATATTCCGAGCCTACCTGAAGGAATCTATCGATTAGAATTTGATATCAGCGATGATCTTATTATTAAGAAAATACATTCGACTCTGCATTATTTTGTTGTTGATCAGCGGATCAAAGTATTGGAAAATCAGAATAAAGAACCGATACGTTTGTTTTCCCGCGCCGACAAGTTTACTGTTTTACCTCTCTCTTCGGCCGGACATCAAAGTATAGCCATTGATTCACAAAACATATTACTGAACGATTTACAGATACCGGCGGTCAGCCAGATTACTGGCGGACAAAAAAATAATTTGCATACCATTATACTGCCTCAGGGGAACGCCATGCTCACGGCCAACGGCGCGTTTTCCTTTACGTCCGAGAGCTGCTTCTACCCAGCCAGTTTTTTGGTAAGCGTATCGGACGTGACTGATTTTTCAAGGCTCGATTATGTGTTAACCAAGGATTTTACTCCGCCGGTTATGGATGGTGATTGGTTAACCGGTAGTCAGACGTTCGATCTCCGGAAGGCATATATATCCGACCGAACGATTAAGTTTGAAATCTCAGCTCCAGGTCTGGCCCAACGCGGCGCCGTTCTGAATGTACGGAAAATTACGATCGATCTCTACCGCCAGCCCATGACGTGGACCACATTGTTGACCGATCTAAAAAACTACCTTAAGAAGATATAAGAGCATGACCGGATCTATCGTAAAACAGCTTCTCGATTTTGCCTTTAAAGTAAGCGTCGTAACGTATGGCCTCTTTTGGATGATTGAAATACTCGATCCGGGGCGGGTAAGCTCGTTTTTTAACCTGACGCTTTCTCTTACGGTGGTTGTCGGGCTGGGTCTGTTGACGCTTTTCTTCCCGCGCGATGATTTCTCGCCGGACCAACCGATGAAAAGAAACAGCACTTTTCTAGTGATCGTGGCAGTCCTGGCAGCGGCCTTTGCGCTGATGCAAATAAAAAAGAATTATCTGGTTTTGCTTATCGGCGCCAGTTTCGTTATTATGCTTGTAGCATATCTTTCAACCATAAGAAAGGAGAATAAAACATGAAAGGAATTATCCTCGCTGGAGGCACGGGATCGCGTCTGGCTCCGCTGACGCGGGTGACCAACAAGCATTTACTGCCCGTATTTAATAGGCCGATGATTTATTACCCGATTGCCACGTTGAAAAATGCCGGCATCACTGACATCCTCGTCGTGTCCGGCCGGGGTCACGTCGGACATTTGCTGGAGTTACTCGGTTCTGGCCGGAGATTCGGCGTAAAATTTTCCTATGAGGTGCAAGAAGAGCCAGGTGGTATTGCCCAGGCGCTTGGTTTGGCCGAAGGGTACGTCGACAATGACAAGGTCGTGGTGGTCTTGGGCGATAATATCATCGTTGATAATGTCGGTTCAGCGGTGAAAGATTTCGAAAAGCAGCCCAGCGGCGCGAAAATATTTCTGAAAGAGACGAAATACCCGCAATCGCTCGGCATTGCGGAAATTGATGGCGATCGTATTGTCAATATTGAAGAAAAGCCAAAAAAACCGAAATCGAACCTGGCTGTCATCGGCCTCTATATGTATGACAACAGCGTTTTCAAGGTTGTAAAAACGCTGAAGCCATCAAAGCGCGGCGAACTTGAAATCACCGATGTCAACAACCATTTCATCAAAGAAAGCGTGATGACCTACAGCATCCTTCAAGGGTGGTGGGGCGACGGCGGAGAATCGTTTGAAAGCTTGTTAGAGGCGGGACAGCTTGTTGCCAATACTATTAAAGAAACCGGCCATGATCCATGGTGTACAGATTAAAACATTAACCGTTCATCAGGACATCCCTGATCGCGGGGAAGACGCCGATAAAGCCGGCTTCCTCATGGAGGTATTACGGGATGACGACGGGCTTTTGAGCAAGTTCGGCCAAACGACGTTCACGGTGGCGAATACGGGCGTGATCAAGGCCTTCCATTTCCACGAGCGCCAGGAAGATCTCTGGTTTGTGGCGACCGGCAAAGCGATGATTGTTCTTCACGACCTGCGTTCCGATTCGCCGACGAAGGGCGAGACCCAGGTTGTCTTCGCCGGCCGTGACGATTACAAGCTGGTCCGCATTCCGGTCGGCGTGGCTCATGGATATAAGGTGCTGAGCGCTGAGCCGGCGATGCTTTTTTACCATACGACTGAAGCATATGATCCGAGAAATCCGGATGAAAAACGCATACCGTATGATGACCCGAAGATCGGATTTGACTGGAATAATGAAATTAAAAATAAATAATTCAAAAATAAAAATGGAGGAGTCCACCGGGCGGACACATTAATTTTACATTTTGAATTTCACATCTCTTATATGAAAATTCTCGTTTCAGGTTCGCTCGCCTTTGACCGGATCATGGATTTTCCGGGCCGGTTTAAGGATTATATTTTACCGGAAAAAATTCACGTTTTAAGCGTGAGCTTTTTAGTGAATACGTTACGCGAGAATTTCGGCGGCACAGCCGGTAACATCGCCTACAATCTGGCGCTCTTAAAAGAACAGCCGATTATTTTGGCAACGGCTGGCAAGGATTTCGCCCAGTATCGCGACTGGCTGAGAGAAAGAAGCGTCACTACTGACCAAATTGTTCTGAACGAAGATTTCACCGCTTCAGCGCATATTATTACCGATCTGGACAATAATCAGATTGCCGGCTTCCATCCGGGCGCCATGAAGCAGGCCAGCCGGGCGGATGTTGAAAAAATAAAAAACGCGGAAGGGGAACTTTTTGCGATAATTTGCGCGGGCAATGTTGAGGACATGATCTATTATGCCCGTGAATATCAACGGTTGAATATTCCATACATTTTCGATCCCGCCCAGCAAATTCCCGCCCTGAAGCCTGACCAACTGAAATTTGCCGTGACGGGCGCCCGGGTGTTTATTGGCAACGATTATGAAATCGACCTGGTTTTGAAAGTAACGGGCGCAACCAAGCACGACATCCTGAAAAAAACCGAGCTGATTGTGACGACGAAAGGGGAGCATGGCTCATTGATTGAAACCGCTGATTCGAGCTATACTATCCCTATTGCCAAGCCGCGTGAAATCAAGGATCCGACCGGCGCCGGCGATGCCTACCGGGCGGGATTTATCAAAGGACTGCTCGGCCATTACTCGCTCGAACAAGCCGGACGGCTCGGTTCGGTGTCGGCGGTGTATCCGATCGAATACTACGGCACCCAACAACATACCTACACGAGCCGGGAATTCAGCGAGCGGTATAAAGAAAATTTTCGAGAGGAAATCCGTTTATAAAAATTATTAAACATCCATGCCAGCAAAAAAACGCCCCGCAACAAAAGTTTCAAAAAATCAAAAATTACGTCGTGTAAATTTATTATCAAGCACACTTGAGCCGAAGAAGACACATCGAACGTCCTGGCCAGGATACTCACCGGTGGTCGGACTTTTTGTTATCGTGCTCGTTGCCCTGATCGTGGGCGCGGGATTATATTATCTCTCCACCAAGACGAAATCGACGAATACGAACAGCACGGTTGGATTGGAGACAAACAAAAACAGCAACGCCAATTCAAATTCCGTTGCCTGTACGATGGAAGCCAAGCTTTGTTCGGACGGCTCCTACGTCAGCCGTATCCCGCCGGACTGTCAATTTGCCGCCTGCCCGGGCGAGACAAACATGAATTTGAATAGTAATGCGAATGTGAATTCGAATACAAATAGCAATACAAACACCGCCGGCTGGCAGACATATATGAACCAGACTGGTGGGTACTCGATACAATATCCAGCCAATTGGATGATTGATACGACTCGGAATATCGGGTCGAACAGCGTTGTTTTTGAGGCTTCGGGTAGCGCGGGTGAAGCCGTTGAAGGGATAGAATTCGATGTAACCGCAAAAACCCTTGACCAGTGGGCGGCTGAATTTGAAACCGGTATCGTTGAAAGTGTTACCGCGACAACGATTGATGGTAAGGTGGCCAAGAGGGTTGATACGACGGAGTTCGGCCAGGATTATATCGGCGTCCGCAATGGGGATAAATTGTACATTTTTACCAGCAACGGTACAATGTTCACCAACGGCATGTTAAATACCTTTCAATTCAGTCAGTAAATCATTAATCATAAAACGCCTACATGAAATTCGACGTAAAATCTCTCCGTCTGGCCGAAACTGGCAAGAAACGGATCGAATGGGCTGAGCAATTCATGCCGGTCCTGCGGACAATCCGCGAACGCTTCGCTAAAGAAAAACCCCTACGCAATGTCCGAGTGTCAGCCTGTCTGCACGTAACGACTGAAACGGCCAATCTGATGCGTACGCTGAAAGCCGGCGGCGCAAAGGTTATTCTCTGCGCCTCGAACCCGCTGTCAACGCAGGATGACGTGGCCGCCTCGCTGGTAAAAGATTTCGGCATCCCGGTCTATGCGATTAATAAGGAAAACCGCAACCGCTATTATCGCCACCTTAACGCCGCGCTCGACCAAAAGCCGAATATCACTATGGATGACGGCGCTGATCTGGTATCCTTGCTCCATTCAAAGAGAAAAGACTTAGCAAAGAATATCTGGGGCAGCATGGAAGAGACCACCACCGGCGTTATCCGGCTAAAGAGTCTGGCCGGGCAAGGAATGCTGAAATTTCCGGTGATTGCCGTGAATGATGCCATGACCAAGCACTTCTTCGATAATCGCTATGGCACCGGCCAGAGCACGATCGACGGCATTATCCGGGCCACCAACGTCTTATTGGCTGGCAAGAATATGGTCGTGGCCGGCTATGGCTGGTGCGGCCGGGGAGTAGCCATGCGCGCTGACGGCCTGGGTGCGAAAGTGATCGTCACCGAAGTTGACCCGGTCAAGGCCATCGAAGCGGCCATGGATGGCTACGAAGTCATGCCGATGGCTGAGGCCGCGCCGCAAGGCGACGTCTTTGTTACGCTGACCGGCGATATTAATGTCTTGCGGCCAGCCCACTTCCGGAAAATGAAGGACGGCGCCATTGTGTGCAATTCCGGTCACTTCGACGTTGAAATTGATATCAAGGGATTAACGAAAATCGCCAAAACGATAAAAGAGGTTCGTGAATACGTCGTTCAATACACCTTGCCCGGCGGGAAAAGAATCAATGTGCTCGCCGAGGGTCGACTCATCAATCTCGCCGCGGCCGAAGGTCATCCTGCCTCGGTCATGGACATGAGCTTCGCCAACCAGGCGCTTTCGACCGAATACGTCGTGAAACATTATAAAAAGCTTGATCACAAGGTGTATCCAGTGCCCCATGACATTGACGCCGGCATTGCCGCTCTAAAGCTGAAAACCATGGGCGCGACGATCGACCGGCTGACCCCTGAACAAAAAGCCTATCTGTCGGCCTGGGAGATTGGAACATAAAGCAATTAAAAATTCAAAATTATGAATTAAAAATGTAGGAAACCACCTAGGGCGGAAACAATAATTTTGCATTTTGCATTTTAAATTTTGAATTAATACCCTAATATCCATTGTGTAATGAATAAGAAAAACCGAACTATTAGTTTAGTCGGACTCGGCTATGTCGGCTTGCCGCTGGCTGTATCATTGGCGCGACATTACCCGGTGATCGGTTTTGATTTGAACGAAAAGAAAATCCAGCGCCTGCGTCAAGGAACGGATCCGAACGACGAATTGTCTGAAGCGGAACTAAAGAGCGTTACAATTGACTATACGACTGATCCGGCCGCTCTCAAAAAGAGCAATTTTGTCATTGTGGCTGTCCCGACGCCGATTACAAAGGATAAAAAGCCGGACTTAACGCCTGTTGAGTCAGCTTCTGAGCTGGTCGGCGCGAATATGTCGAAAGGCACAATTGTCGTTTTTGAATCGACCGTATATCCCGGGGTGACAGAAGAAATATGTGTCCCGATCATCGAACGGGCGTCCGGCTTGAAGTGCGGCCGTGACTGGAAGATCGGCTATAGTCCCGAGCGGGTCAATCCGGGAGATAAGGAACACACTATCGACAAGATCACGAAAGTAGTAAGCGGGATGGACGCCGAAACGTGTGATGTCGTCGCCGAGGTATATGGCTCGTTTACCAAGATTCATAAGGCGCCCAACATTAAAACCGCGGAGGCGGCGAAGGTGATCGAAAACATCCAACGCGATCTAAACATTGCCCTGATGAACGAGTTAAGCCTGATTTTTGAAAAAATGGGCATCCGGACCAAAGACGTGTTGGCGGCCGCTTCAACCAAATGGAATTTCCACGCCTATCGGCCGGGTTTGGTCGGCGGGCACTGCATTGGCGTTGATCCGTATTATCTGACCTATCGTGCCCAGGAACTAGGGTATGAGCCGCAGGTGATCCTGGCTGGCCGGTCACTCAACGATTCGATGCCGATTATCGTTGCCCAAAAAGTTCTGAACCGATTGAGCGAGACGGGAAAAACGAGGCCAAAAATCCAAATCATGGGCTTAACCTTTAAAGAAAACGTGAAGGACTCGCGGAACAGCAAAGCGCGCGAACTTATCCAAGAATTGAAAAAAAACAACGCGCAGGTGACCGGTTGGGATCCATTTCTTGATGATGAAGAAGTAAAAAAGGAATTTGACGTCGACAATCAACACCCGTTGGCTGGCGACGCTTTTGATGCGCTGATCGTCCTGTCTCCGCATCGGCAATTTCACGACATTCCAATAAAAGATTTAGCCGAAAAAATGGCCGGCGGAGTCGTCTTCGATCTCACTGGGGTGTATCCGGCTGAGAAGGCTAAAGAACTCGGCTTACGTTATCTCACATTGTAATACATCGGAAATGAAATTTCTCATCACCGGCGGCGCGGGCTTTATGGGCTCGAACTTCATCCGCTATCTGATCAATAATTACCCGGAATTTGAGGTGGTAAATTTTGATAAGCTTACCTATGCCGGGAATCTCGAGAATTTACGCGACCTCGAACAAAATCCGCGCTATCAATTCATCAAGGGCGATATTGCCAATGAAGCGGCGATTGACGCAATCATGGGGCAGGAGATCGATACAGTCATTAATTTCGCGGCCGAAACCCACGTCGATCGGTCAATTTCCGGTCCGAAGAGCTTTATCGTAACGGACGTACTCGGGACATATACCCTACTTGAGGCGGTGAAAAAATACGGGATAAAGAAATATATCCAAATTTCGACTGACGAGGTCTTCGGTTCAACAAACGAAGAATTCTCCGAGGACAGCCCGTTCGAGCCGAATAGCCCGTACTCGGCATCGAAGGCCGGGGGCGATCATTTGGTTCGGGCGTATTGGAAAACGTATGGCCTGCCGGTTATTGTCACACACAGCTGCAATTTTTACGGCCCCTACCAGTACCCGGAAAAGCTTATCCCGTTGTTTATTACGAACTTAATTGAAGGCAAGAAAATTCCGGTTTATGGCGACGGGCAAAACATTCGGGAATGGATCTATGTGCCTGATTATTGCCAAGCACTCGACGTCATCCATCAGAAAGGTGAACCAGGGGATGTCTATAACATTGGCACGGGCGAGCGCTTTACCAATCTGGAAGTAACGCAGATGATATTAGAGCAAATGGGCGTCGGCCAGGAAATGGTCGAATACGTCAAGGATCGGCCCGGCCACGACCGTCGCTACGCCATCAATGCCGAGAAACTGCGTGAACTCGGGTGGCAGCCGGACTGGAATTTCGAGCAGGCGCTGAAGGAAACGATTGAGTGGTATCAGGATCATCAGGACTGGTGGAAGAGACTCAAGAGCGGGGAGTATTTGGAATACTATAAAAAACAGTACGGCGCGTAAGGAGTCAGCGGCTGTCTTTACAGTCAAGGCGTGAATCGGTACACTATAAGCAAATCAGTGCGCGGATAAAAACATTTAAAAGAATACCGCATGAAAATTCTTATCGCCGGTCACAAGGGCATGCTCGGCTCGGCGCTGGCCAATGTTTTTAAAGGTGAAGAGCTGGTACTTTGGGATTTACCCGAGGTTGACGTGGCTGACGAATCCATCCTCGACCAGATGGTTGCGGAAAACCCGGAATTAGTCATTAATGCTACCGGCTATACGGCTGTTGATATGGCCGAAAAGAAAAAGAAGGAAGCGAAAAGGGGGAATATTACGACTGTTGAAATGCTCGCCGAAGCGTGCGCGAAGATTAATTCGCCGCTCGTCCATTTCAGTACGGATTATGTTTTTGATGGCGAAACGAAAACCGGCTACAAAGAAAACGACCAGCCAAAACCCATTAGTTTTTATGGCAAGACGAAGGCCGAAGCTGAAAAAACTCTCAAGAAAAAAACCGATGAGATATTTCTCATTCGAACATCCGGACTCTACGGTCCAAACGGTAAAAATTTCGTCGACGCGATCCTCGAAAAGGCCAAGACGGGGACTCCGTTAACGATCGTGAACGACCAAATCTGCAAGCCGACCTATTCGCTCGATCTGGCCAGGGCCGTTCGGGAGCTCATCGAAATGCAGCCGGAATACGGCACGTATCATCTTGTGAATGAGGGGGCGGTCAGCTGGTATGAATTTGCGAAAAAGATCGTTGAGTTCGCCCAGCTCAAGGTTGACGTGAAGCCCATTAGTTCAAAAGAATACAAGGCAGCGGCGAAACGTCCGGCAAACTCAACGCTTTTGAATACGAAAATGAAACACCTCCGACCCTGGTCAGAGGCATTAGCCGATTATCTTGCCCGCAAGCAGTCAAAAGCCTAAAATAACAGCCGGCTCCATAAACGGGCGCGCTCATTCGTTTCTTGATAGAGCAGCGTATTTTCAGTCGTCAGTGTAAACCAACCGCGCGCATTCGATACCAGTGGAACAATGGTGTAGGTCGGGGCGTATTCGCTCAGCTCAAGCGATTCGATACGGTCAGCCCGGGAAAAGATCAGGTAGGGGAGGTCAGCGAGCTGGGTGACATAATGAATTGGGTCGCTGACGCGTTGAAGCAGCCGATGTTCGGCTGTTTTTGGATCATAGCGCCAGATTTCGTTATCGTTGTAGTAGATGAATTGTTCGATGTTCTTCAGCCAAAAGCCGTCCTTGGCCGCATTGTTTTTCTTGGTTTGGCGAAAGGTTGAATCTTGCGGCTCAATCAGGTACAAATCATGCGCGTTACTGTCGGCCAGAATGAGGTGTTTGTTCTCCGTTGATAAGAGATTATAGTTGTTACTCGAGGGTAGGCGCGATAGCGGTTGGTTTGTTTCAAGTGCGCTCGTGGTACGATAGAGATAGCTTGTTTGGCCGTCGTTCGTCAGGTAATACACGTCCGTGCCTCGAACGAAGAATTGCGAGACGTTTTTTTGAGAGCAGGCAACGGTATCATTTGTCAGTTGAACCTGACACAGCTGGTCGTCGTTTTGTCCAAGCAACGTGTCGCGGTCCAGCCACTGGAGACTTGATATGTCCGTTGGTAGATAATTTAGTGACACACTCGAATTCTCCTGGTTTGTTTTCACCAGCTCAAAGGAATCGTCAACCTCAGACTGGGAGATGACGACCTGATCATATTGCGGGTCGGTCTCGATCGTAATGGTGCCTGGTCGGGTGACCAGTGGGGTGGTCGAGCCATCACGGAGATTCAGGCGTTTCAGTTCGGTCGTCGCGCCCTGTTTCGTAATTGCCAGCAGTTGGTCGTTGTTTGAAGTTTTTTTCAGCTGAATAATGTCCTCGTTTACTAAAAGCTGGCTGGTGGTGTCGCGGAAGAGAATAATGCTGTATAAAACGCTCGCCCGACTTGTTCGCACGGTAATCGTGTTCTGCCACGGCAGGAAACCGTCCTTCACGATCTTTATGTCGTAGGTACCGGGAAATATACCAGTCAGGACGGTCGGGGTTTTTTCCCCTTGATCAGTGCCGTTCAGCCAGATTTCGGCTCCTTTCGGACGGGTATTCAGATTGATAACGCTTGTTTTTATCAGACGCTTATGCGCCCAATCGAGTCGATAGCCCGATGAATAAAGAACCAAAATAGGCGCGACTACGAAAAAAAAGAGTATAAAACTCAGGTAGAGGAGGCGACGATTATTTCGAGTCATTTTGACGTTTTTTCAATTCCCAGGTACAATGCAGTGTGATAGCTTCATCTATTCTACCAGTCTTCACAGCCGGTGACAATAACAAGCAATGGAACACTTTCGGATTGAGGGTGGCACGCTCCTGGAGGGTGAAATCAGCGTGTACGGAGCAAAAAACTCCGCCCTGAAAATCATTGCCTCGACGGTCCTAACCGACGAAACCTGCCGGATAGAAAATATCCCAGCGATCGCCGATGTTTTAGTATTGATTGATATTTTGAAAGAGATGGGCGCCGAGGTAAAGCCAATCGACCGCCACACCTATGAAATTACCTGTGCGGGGATTCGCGAACCAAATCTACCGGAAAAACTTGTTAGAAAACTACGCGCCTCGGTCGTTTTGCTCGGCCCGCTGTTAGCCCGGTTCGGCGAGGTAAAAATGCCTCATCCCGGCGGCTGCGTCATTGGAGAGCGGCCAATCGATATATTTCTTGACGGGTTTGCGGCCCTGGGCGTCGAAGTAAAAGAAGAAGAAACGCACTATCACTTTCATACGAAAAAACTTACCGGCGCGACCTTCGTATTTCCCCGTGTGAGCGTGACAGCGACCGAAGCGTTATTGATGGCCGCGACCTTGGCGGATGGCACGACAACGTTAAAATTCGCCGCCTGCGAGCCCGAGATCGAAGATTTAGCGGAATGGTTGAATGAGCGCGGTGCCAAAATACGGGGCGCTGGTACGCACACCATAATTATCGAGGGCGTGAAAAAAATTGCCGGCGGATCAAAGCGGATCATGCCGGATCGTTTAGAAGCCGGTACCTTTGCCATACTCGGTGCGGCCGTTGGTCGCAAAGTCGTGATAACAAATTGCGAGCCAAACCATCTCGAAGTCCCCTGGAAATTACTTCGACAAGCCGGGGTGCGCTTTGATCTCGGCCAAGACACGGTGACGGTCCATCGCTCGCCGAACCTTCAAGCGGTCAATTTAATAACCCACGAGTATCCAGGTTTTATTACTGACCTCCAGGCCCCGTATACCGTGCTGATGACTCAGGCGAAAGGCCTTAGCCTGATTCACGAGACGATCTATGAAGGCCGGCTTTTTTACATCGATAAGCTCAATAAAATGGGTGCCCATATTATCATGTGCGATCCCCACCGAGTTGTCGTGCTAGGACCGGCTAAACTGTACGGGGCGACGGTCGAAAGTCCGGATATCCGCGCGGGTATTGCTTTGGTCATTGCCGCCCTTTTAGCTGAGGGGTCGAGTCGCATCGAGAATATTTACCAGGTTGACCGTGGCTATGAAGCCATTGATGACCGCTTGCGCCAATTGGGTGCGAAGATAGAGCGCGTACAAGAAACATGAACACGATCCCACTTCCACCACCGATAAAAAAGAAATCGAATACAGCCGTAAAAATAATTATCGGCTATTTAGTATTTTCTCTTTTCGCGATCGTCTTTTTTGCCGGTTATGTAATCGGCAACCTACGGACAACATCGCTGACCGGGGCCCGTCTTTTTTCAAATATCATCCAGCATGTTCCCGACAGTCTGAAGGACAAAAATATCGATTACACGCTGTTTTGGAACGTCTGGAGCTATATCTCCGATGAATATGTGAAGCAGCCGGTCAGTGAAACCGACGCTTTCTACGGTTCGTTAAAAGGGATGGTGGCTTCACTCGGCGATCCCTACTCGATGTTCCTTGATCCGAGTGAGACAAAAGAATTTAATTTCGAAATAAGCGGCCGGTTTGAGGGTATCGGCGCAGAAATTGGTACCAAAGATGGGAAGATCGTTATTATTGCCCCAGTGCCTAGTTCTCCCGCTGAAAAAGCTGGTCTCAAGGCGGGCGACATTGTCCTTCAAATCGACGAAACCGATACCGCCGGTCTGACCGTAGACCAGGCCGTCGCGTTAATCCGCGGCGAAAAGGGGAGCACGGTAAAACTAACCATTGAGCGCACTGGCACGGCTGAGCCGCTTACCCTGACGATTACCCGGGACACGATTATCACGAGCAGTGTGACGTCAAAAATGCTTGATGGCAATATCGCCTATATTTCGTTGGCGGACTTCAGCCAGGACACTGCGTCCGAATTCTCAAAAGCGGTCAACGGCCTTCTGTTGCAAGAGCCAAAGGGCTTAGTTTTGGATCTGAGAAATAACCCAGGCGGATATCTCGATCAAGCGGTTGCGGTGGCCGGGGAGTTTATTAACAACGATACCGTCGTCATCGAACAATTCAGTAACGGCCAGAAACGGGTCCATAAGTCGGATGGGCAAAGCCGCTTAAAGGATCTTTCAACTGTCGTCCTTATTGATGGAGGATCTGCATCAGCGGCTGAAATACTGGCTGGCGCCCTGCAGGATTATAAAGTGGCAACGCTCGTCGGTGAGCAGACGTTTGGCAAAGGTTCGGTTCAGGATTATACTGAGTTTGATGACGGTTCGAGCCTAAAAATCACGGTGGCTGAATGGCTGACGCCGCAGGGCCGGTCGATTAATAAAACAGGCATATCGCCGGACATCACGGTCTCGTACACGCAAGCCCAGTATGATGCCGGACAAGATCCTCAACTCGATAAGGCGAAAGAAATATTAAGCACCACAACACCATGAAACAGCGTATGTCGTTAAAAGTCTATGGCCAGGTTCAGGGTGTTAATCTTCGCTCTATGATCAAGGTAAAAGCCCTCGAGCTCGGCCTCGTTGGCTACGTTATGAATAATAACGATAGCACGGTCTCACTTGAGGCTGAGGGCGAGCGCCCAGCCCTGGAGGCACTCATGAGTTGGCTCAGAGACAGACCGGGTAATTGCCGAATTGACCGTCTGGCTGATGATTGGAGTGAGCCGACCGGACAAGAAGACAATTTTGTAATTAAATATTAACTTCTAATTGTCGCGTGAAAGTTATTTTACGAAAAACCGTCCCAACACTTGGGGAAGCGGGTGATGTGAAAAATGTTGCCGAAGGGCATGCCCGCAATTTTTTATTTCCCCAAGGCCTCGCCAGTCCGGCGACTGAGCAATTGCTAGCAGAAACGGAGCGATTTCGGAAAAAGCGAGCCAAGCAAAAGTCGCGCGCTGACTCAAAATACGGCCAGGTAGCAGAAACAGTACGCGATCTAACCCTGGTTTTTCGCCTCAAGGCGACGCCCGAAGGAACGCTTTTTGCCGGCATTGGTCCGAATGAGATCGTCGAGCGGATACAGCGCGATAAAGGCGTTCGTCTTTCCGAAAAAACCGTTCATCTCGAGAAACATCTCAAAACGGTTGGTCAACACGAGGTCACGCTCACGCTGGGCAAAGAAACGCTAGCGATAAAAATAATTATTGAGGCGGAACATGAAAAGTAGAAAATACATCTTCGTCATGGGCGGCGTACTCTCGGGCCTGGGGAAGGGAATTGCCGTTTCATCAATCGGACTGTTATTGAAATCGCGGGGGTATCGGGTGACGGCCTTGAAAATCGACCCCTACGTGAACGTCGATGCCGGCACTATGAATCCGACCGAACACGGCGAAGTCTTCGTGACCAAGGATGGTTTAGAGACGGACCAGGATATCGGCAATTATGAACGCTTCTTAAATACCGAGCTTAGCCGGGATAATTACATGACCACGGGCGCGGTCTATTTATCGGTTATCCAAAAAGAACGCAATCTGGGTTATAAAGGCAAGTGTGTAGAAGTCGTACCGCATATTCCCGAGGAAGTGATCAGACGCATTGAGTTGGCCGGACAGAAAAATAAAGCCGATATTGTGTTAATTGAAATTGGCGGCACCGTCGGCGAATATCAGAACCTGTTGTTTCTCGAAGCGGCTCGGATGATGCGTCTCCAGCGTCCAGATGATATTGCCTTCGTGTTGGTCAGTTATTTGCCGATTCCATCCAAGATCGGCGAAATGAAGACCAAGCCGACCCAGTATGCCGTTCGTACGCTCAACGGCGCCGGCATTCAGCCCGACTTTTTGCTTTGTCGCGCTGAAAAGCCACTCGATCAGCCGCGCCGAGAAAAACTTGCCATCTTCTGTAACATGAAACCGGCGAATGTTTTAGCGGCGATTGACGTTGATAACATCTATAACGTGCCGATCAATTATGAAAAAGAGAAGCTCGCCGAGAAAATACTCCAGCTTCTCAATATTGCTCCGAAAGCGAACACGCTTGGCTCATGGAAACGTTTGCTTCGAAACATGAACCAAACGACCAAGCCGGTCCGGATCGGAATTGTCGGAAAATATTTTGCTACGGGTAATTTTATACTGGCTGATTCCTATATTTCTGTAATCGAAGCGATTAAGCACGCAGCCTGGGCGCGTCATTTGAAACCAGAACTTCACTGGATAAACTCTGAAGAATTTGAAAAGAGTCCCAACGCGGTAAAAGAATTGTCCCGCTACGACGGCATAATCGTGCCGCAAGGCTGGGGTAGCCGTGGCGCCGAAGGAAAAATATCCGCGATTCGCTATATTCGCGAACACAATATTCCATATCTCGGATTATGCTATGGTATGCAGATGGCCGTGATCGAATTCGCCCGAAACGTTGCCAGATTAAAGGGCGCCCATACGTTGGAAGCTGATCCGAAAACACCCAACCCGGTTATCCATATCATGCCGGAACAAAAAGAATATCTTGCCAAGAAACAGTATGGCGGGACCATCCGGCTCGGTAATTGGCCTTGCCGCTTGACGCCAAAGACGAAAACCGCCGCCGCCTATGGGTCTGGCATCCGTACCGTTCAGGAACGCCACCGTCACCGGTACGAGTTCAATATGGCGTATCGCAAACGGCTGGAAGATAAGGGCTTGGTTATTGCTGGCACGTCACCGGACGGGAAGCTGGTCGAAGCGATTGAATTACGCGGCCACCCATTCTTTGTCGGCACCCAATTTCATCCTGAGTATAAATCACACCCGGAAGCGCCCCATCCGTTATTTCTTGCCTTTGTGAAGGCGTGCGCTGGGTCAAAAAAATAGGAAATTCTCATATGAAAAAATCCGTGATTGACGGATTTTTTCATATTGATTGAGTCGTTATTGCGGTTTGACGTGGACGTACACAGCAGTTTTCAGCGTGCCGTCAAAGCGCTTGCGTTTCTTCCTGGAAAATTCGACGACCCCGTTTGTTAATGAAAAAAGAGTGTCGTCCTTTCCACGTTTAACGTTTTTGCCAGCGTGGTATTTTGTTCCACGCTGTCGGATCAGAATATTCCCTTTTTTCGCTGGTTGGCCACCGAAAAGTTTCACCCCGAGGCGCTGACTCTGTGAATCGCGGCCGAGACTAGTCGAACCCCCTGATTTTGTGTGTGCCATGCGTTCTCTCTAAAAAAGTAGATTAACGAAGACAGTATATCGTCGATTGATAAACGTGTCAACTCTACTCGGTCTCGACGCTCGTGTTGCCCGAGGCTGGGGCGAACGGATCATGCGTCGGAAGCGTCAGATGAGTTGAGTCTTTTTTTATAGACTGATTATCTTTCAACAATTCGAGTGTTTTTTGATTTATTTTGCTCTGTCGGGCCGTTACCTGATTTTCTTGGACAAGCGGTGGGTGAAAAATTGCTTCATCAATGATGCGATACTGGCTGTATAACACCCAGATGAGGAAGAGGCTGCAAACCAGCCAGGCAATTTTCGGACCGTAGGTTTTAAGAATGGTTGTCGGAATTTTCATGTTTATCTCCAATATGAGTTACCACCGAGCGAAAGTTGAAAAGTCTGGCCGGCCGGCGGTGGCTGGATCGGCGAGTTTGTTTTATTTGTTACCGGACCGGTGGTTACCGACGCGTTCAGTTGTTGGAAGGACAGATAATATTCCTGTGACTCGAGCTCAGCTACAAACCCGATGACATTGGCATAACTACCGTCTACTTTTAATGAAATCGGCTGTTCAATCACCGGGCTCGTGCTATCATCCGGAAACTCGTCCAAATCAATGGTTATTACCAACGAGTGTTTCTGGGCAATTTCTTCGAGCGTAGAAATGAATTGTAAAATATTAGATTTGTCTATCAGATAGGAGTTGAGTTGGTTTTCTGCCTGCGTGAGTTCGTCGGTAATATCGGTGGTGTCGATTTTTTGTACCTGTTCTTTTAAGAGCGTCAAATCAACCCGTTTTTCGTTCAAGGTCTGTAAAATTTCCTCATTTTTTTCTTGGTAGGGGATAAAGATAAAAACAATTGAACCAACGATCACGAGGATAATGGCGGTAGCGAGGTAGAAAGATTTATTGACGCGTAATGTCATAATTTGGAATTTTCTCTTGGTTAAGGACGCCCGTAAATCGAAAGGGGATGTTTTCCTTTATCGTAAGATAAGCCGTTGGATAGTCGAGGTTTTCTAGAAAAGACACATTTTTCAATTTATTTTGGAAATCGATGAGGTCAGTACGCGTTCGCGCTGTGCCGCTGATAGTAATTTTGTTATCCTCCGGAGTGACGCCAATTGTTTGAAGGGTAACATTTTGACCAACCGCTTGGCCGATGGTTGTGAGAACGGTCGACCACTTGATGTAGTTCTTCTGGACGGTAAAGAGTATATTCGCTTTCTGGTTGATCTTTTTCACCAGGTCGTCCGTGGGAGCGTGGCCGCTCGTTTGAAGTGTTTGCTTTAATCCGTCGATCTCGCTTTGCACCTTTTGAACCTCGGTCTGAATCAGATAACGCGTGGTTAAGGTCAGCGCGACCGCTAAGGCGCAAACGACAAAAAATGAAATAATAATCCGCCGAATACGGGAAAAGTTTTTTTCTGAGAGCAGCTGCGCTTTTTTTAAGGGTGGTAGAAGATTTAAGATAATCACGGCTATTTTGAATATGATTCAGAAATTCCGATCAAGCCGAGCCCGATCACAGTGCAATGCGAGGCCGCCTGACGTGGGGAAATAATATTTGTTTTTCGGAGTGACTCGGCTTTCTGCCATGGGTTTCCGATAACCACTTTTTGGGATAAGCGCTGGCTAAGCACGAGATCAATATTCTTTAAATTGGCCCCCCCGCCGACCAGCACGATTTGCTGGATATCTGACCCGAAGGCATTATGCGTTTTATAAAAACTGAGAATCGTGGCAATATGTTTCTGGATTTTTGAAAGGTAAGGCAACAGTGTATTTGGTATGACGGCTTTTCCGCGGGTTGGGTCAAGGCCGCAGAGTCTTTTTGCATCCTCAGCCTCCTGATCGGTAATTTTTAATTTTTTGGCAATGAGTTCAGTCATGGCATAACCGGAAATGTCTTTTGTCGATGAGCTGTACGTAACAACACCACGATCGACGATGACGCTGCTGGTTCGATGCAGGCCGATGTCTAAAACGAGGGCGGAAAAATCTTTTTCCGTTTTTTGCGGTGACAGAGCATAGGTTATTGCCATTGGTTCAATGATCAGACCGATCGGCTTGAGATCAGCATCCTCGAGGACGGCTGTATAGGCATCAGCGACCGTTTTTGGGATTGCCCCGATGAGGACGCGATGGGTGTTGGCAGTTTGGTTTGATTCAAGCACGCGCCAATCAAGGTACATTTCATCGATGGTAAAGGGGATATGTTGAGCTGCTTCCCAGCGGATCGTTTCCGCAATTTGGTTGTTGTCGACTTGCGGTATTTCGATGATCTTCACGAACGACTTCCATTCGGGCAATGAGGCAAAAACGCGCTTCGTCGTAAAACGGCCTTTTTTGGGGCCAGCAATAAGTTTCTTGATAACTTCACTGACGGCGCGCGGTTCCAAGATCTCGCCATATTTCATGAGCCCAACCGGTACCGGCATTTGATTGTACGCTTCAATTGAAAGCGTGCGGCCTTGGCCGGTAAATTGAATCGCCCGGATCGTCAGGTCGCTGATATCTAAGCCGAAAGCTTTTGAATTATTATGGAGTGATGACATCGCTGGGTATAACTTTTTTGATGTCTGCTGAATATTAGTATACCTTTTTTCTCTTTCAAGAACCAGGCGGTTGTTAGGTCTTGATCTCTTTCCAGGAAATAAAGTTATATTCGCCGGTGGCCGGAAAGAACGGCGGTGGAGCATAGATTAAGGCCGGCTCGAAATAAGATTCTGTAATTTGATACCCGGATATAACGGTGCCACCCCCATTCACCCATGACCACGTCCAGACATTATTGGTAATAATCGAGCCTCGGACCATGATTCTGTTTTTTACGTCACCTGGATAGTAGAAACGCTGGACCGCGCCTTTTTGGGCGACCATCACCGCTTGGATTTCCAATACATTCGGGGAGTAGCGGGGCACTAATATATTTTTTTGCGCGATCAAGCCGAGCATGGTGTCTGTTGGGTCAGCCCGGGTCAGATTGCCGTTAATGATGATTGACGAATTAGTGTCGTCACTATCGGGAAATTGAGCGGCCGCAACGGTTGCTTTTTCTTTTAACACGCCGTCAACCCATACTTTTTTATCTTCAACGAAGATCAGATTTTGGATGCCGCATTCGTCAACCGCTAAATCATACCGGTCGACGAAATCTTCATGTTTAATGTCGTTCGAATCCCAACCGCAATTTCCCTGAGTGTCACACCCGTAGACGTCCGATTTTAGCTGAGTGACCTTATAGAGCTCGAAGGCGCCGGTATTTTTAAATAAGATGTGATAACCATACGCGCCGGATGGCTCGAAGTAGTAGCCGCCGTTTTGTGCTTTTGTCCTTAGATCTGCCAAATCGGTCGTGATGACATTAAAATCTACGGTAGACACGGGGAAACGCCATAAACCGTCGGCGCCGCCGCTTCCGCTGCCCCAGATACCCGGCTTTTCCTCAGCCGGATCGCAGCCATGCATTGGCTGGCAGGTATACGTTTCTTTCGCTGAGGTCGATTCGGTATTTTGAGTGCCATCCATTCGAATGCCGCCATTGGAGTGAAGCGGTCCTTGGACGTCTTCATTCTCGCCAATCCAGATATCGGAATTTGTTAAGAAAGCATATTGAGCCAACGATGCCCGGTTATACCGTACCTCGATCGTTCGTTTGACATTAGGAAAGTCGAGCGTCCAACCAGTTGATTTGACCGTAACCATCGTGGTACAGGTAACGGGCTCTGTTATCTCTAACATGTACTGGCCGATCACGCCACCCTGAGGATCGCTGTAATTATAGGTACCCGAAAAACTGTAATCATTTGAGGCGTGGACTAAATGCCAACGGCTGTAGTTTGCGCCAGCTTCCGCTATGGCGAGCGAGCGTTCCCAGGAAACTTGTCGAATCGTGTACTTATTTTGCGACAGGACGAGATTGATGATACCGCCAAGCATCAACATAAAAATAGTCAAAAAGACGAGCGCCATGACGAGAATGGCACCTTGGGACTCATGATGTGACACGTGATGACTCATAAATTATTTTTCAGATTACGTATTTGGACCTCGGTCACGACCTCGGTTTCATTCGGCGCCTGGTTTTCGTTGACATTAATTCGTAAATAAAAGTTTAGCAACTTGGTTTCGGTTAAACGGGTTGGTGTCGGCAGGGGATTATGGATCATGTCGCCCGGATAATCACCGTTGTAATACACGAAGATTGGCGTCGCCCCATTCCGGACGTATTCGGCGATCGTGGTGATAGACTCGGTGGCCGGATCGTAAACAATCGGAATGCCGCTGGGTTCGACCACCCCTTTTTTAAAAATAGTCCCATCCAGAAAATACCGGACGCGTTCGATCGCTGCGTCGCCATCAATATTGCTGAAAAAGATGATTTCCTGGTCCTCTGCCCGATTGAGAATATACGAACCGTCGTCGCCGGGTGCCGCATCGCGCAATTCTTTGACCATCGTTTGGGCGCTTCGACGCGCGTACTCGACCTGCTGTTGTTGTTCGGTGGCGAAGGTTTGAAAGCGCAAGCCTTGGAAAAAGAAGGTTAATAAAGCTGCCAAAGCGAGACTAAAAATCGTAAGCGCGACCAGTGTTTCAACAAGCGTAAACCCAGTTTTTTTTGTTTTGGTAAGCATGGTTTAGACTGGAGGGATCATCACGACCTCGACGGTTCGTTGACCGTCGACGGTAATAGTTTCTTCATAAATCTGATAGCCAGTTACCTCGATATGGAGCGTGTAGTCGCCTTGCACGAGGGGGCTGAAAAACGTTTGTCCCCAGGCCGTGGTCGTTTGCGTTTCATTATATGGTGGCGTCACCCGGCTCAGCTGAACCGCGACATTCGGCATCAGGGCCATGTCTTGGTCGCGGACGGTGACGAGCAAGGTGTGATCGGCGTGTGGCGTGGCGAGGGTGATATCAGTGTTTTCTGTGGCCCCGGGATCAAGCGTTATCGGCAGCGGCGGATTCGCGCCAGCGATATCGTAATCGATCCCATCATTATCGATACTGAAATGGTAGGTATCCCACTCAAGATCAGAGATCGTGATTTCTCCTGATGCGTTTGTGGTGAATGTCTGGGTATATTTATAGATCGGATTGTTTTCTCCGTCGGTGCCAATTATTTTTGAACCGCGCAATGTGAAGTCGATATTCGGGAGCGGTTGACTGGCCTGATCGAGCGTTCGGACAGTCGCCGTGCCGAGCAGATCGATGGCAAAGCTCGCCTCTGTCACAACATTCAAATACACCGACAAGGGCGGATGTGCGGGGTTGGGATTGGCAACAGGGTCTATTTCATAGGTTTGATCTGTGCTGTAGCCATCCTTGGTTACCCGGACATCATAGGTTTCGATTGATGGGGGCATGCCGGGTAAAACCAGCGTACCATTAGCCTGGGTCGTCGTATCATACGAAACAACCGGATCGACATCGGTATTTTCGATATGCACGGCGGCTGACGGTACGGGCTGCCCCTGCGCGTCAAACACTGTCAGCAGAATTGTTCCACCGTCGACTGTTTTTTCCATACCCTTTGGCGTTACATCGGTGACTAAAACAACCGGCTTTTTGATAAGCATCCGTGGCCAGGTTATCTCGATCCGAACGCTCTTATAATCGGCGCTGTTCGTGTCAGGCGGGCCGCCGCTGGCCGTGCCGTCAAACGGGTCATCAACATAGCGTATGTCCGTTTCGAGAGTAAAGGTGAGATGATTTACAACGAGCTGTTCGGTCTGAGGGATTGTACCGTCCGGGATGCCGCCAGTGATACCGACGTTATCATATGTGAGGTTTCGTATTATTTCCATCCGTTTGTTCGCGATCGCGATCGCGTCGATGCGCGCCCGATTATCAGAGAGTATCCTCGTTCCATAATCCATCAGGGTATAGAAGCCGACCATAATCACAGCGAAAATCGCCAAGCCGACCACAATCTCGATTAACGTAAAGCCATATTGCCGTCTTTCGAAGTTCTTTTTAAATGGCATTAGTCAGGCTATACATTGGTAAAATAATGGCGACGGCCATAATGCCTACCGCCGCGCCCATAATGACAAGAATTATTGGTTCAATAATCGTGGCCAGCGAGGCCATTGTTTCCTCGACGTCCTCTTCATAAAAAATTGCGATTTCTTCCGACAGCGTGTCCAGCGTACCCGACTGTTCGCCGACATTGATAATCTGGGTAACGACCGGGGGAAAAAGGCGTGGGTATTTTTCAATAACCGCGGTTATCGGCACGCCCTGCTTCACGCTGTCTGAGATGGCCATCATGGCTTCTTGATAGAAGACATTGCCAAGCGTTTTTGAAATGATTCTGAAAACTTCAACAATCGGAATGTCGGTCTTTAACAGGGAACTCAAGGTTCTGGTAAAGCGGGCTAAATTCACTTTTTTTACAATTTTTCCAAAAATCGGTGTCCGCAGGAGTATCCGATGATAGAGGCGCCGACCGGACTTTGTCCGAATGAGGCGGAGAAAGATAAGGACAAGCGCGATCGGAATGCCAAACACGAGGGGGATATTTTTGCCCGCAAAATTGCTGACGGAAATTATAATCCGTGTGATCAGGGGAAGCTCAACGCCGCTTTCCGAAAAGATGGCCGTGATTTTCGGTACGACGAAGATGAACATGACAATGCCAATGCCCACCATCGCGACTAAGATGAAGGCGGGGTAGGTGAGGGCGCCTTTTACCTTTGCCAGCAGATTGTGGTCTTTTTTCATCTGGATCGTGAGCCGATCGAGCACGGTTTCGAGCTGACCGGAGACCTCGCCGGCTTCGATCATATTCACGAATACCGGCGAAAACACTTTCGGGTAATTGTGCATGACTGAGGCGAGCGTTTTTCCGGTCTCAACTTCTTGCCGGAGATGATCGATGATTTTGGCAAAGTACTTATTGCCCGTTTGGAGGCTCAAGGTTTTCAACGCTTTGGCGATCGAGAAACCTGTCCGGGCCATAACCTGGAGATTTTGTGTGAAGAAGATTTTATCGACGAGCGTAACGGATTTAAATTTATCGAGCCAGGATAATTTTGTCGAGGCGTGACGATCAACCACGGTTGCCGAAACAAGCAGAAGGCCTTCTTTCTTCAGCTGTTCTTGAAGTTCGTTTTGGTCGGCCGCCTCGCTCTGAGCGCGTTTCATTGCGCCCGTGGCGCTTTGGGCTGTATACAAAAATACTGGCATGATTAATCCTTCGTTACACGCAGCACTTCCTCGATGGTCGTAATACCCATTTTTGCTTTTATAAAACCGTCCTCCAGCATGGTGACCATACCTTTTTTACGGGCCAGCGGCTGTAATTCTTCGCTCGTCGCATTTTTTGTCACGAGCTCGGCGATCTCATGGTCAACCTCAATAACTTCATAGATACCGAGCCGACCCTTATAGCCGGATTGGTTGCATTCTCGGCAGCCTTTGCCGCGATAGAATAGCAGCGCTTCTGGCGAGGCGACGGCGGGCGTCACCGTACCTTCGCGGGCGAGAGCATTGAGAAGTTCTTTGAAATTTATTTGTCGCTCCAGCTCTTCAATCGCTTTCGTACTCAAGGTGTAACTCATGATACAGTTGGGGCAAATTTTTCTGACCAGCCGCTGAGCCATGATTAAATTGGTAGTTGTCGCCACCAGGAACGATGGGATGCCCATCTCGAGTAAGCGCGGCAAGGCGCCGACCGCATCATTCGTATGCAGGGTCGAGAGGACGAGGTGTCCGGTCATGGCCGCGTTGGCGGAAATCTCAGCGGTTTCTTTGTCGCGGATTTCTCCGACCATGATGATATTCGGATCCTGACGGAGCAAGGCGCGCAGGCCGACCGAAAAACTGAAACCGATTTTCGGGTTTATCTGGCTTTGGTTAATTCTCGGAATCCGGTATTCGATCGGATCTTCGACGGTGGAGATGTTTACGCCAGGCTTATTGAGGATATTTAAGATGGTATAGAGCGTGGTGGTTTTCCCTGATCCGGTCGGACCGGTTACAAGGATCATGCCGTGCGGCTTGCTGATATTTTTTTTCACCAGATTATAGGCGCTGGTCAGGAGGCCGAGCTGTTCCAAGCTCAGGATTTGAGCGGATTCGTTCAATAACCGCAAGACGACTTTTTCGCCGTCATATACCGGGATGATTGAAACACGGAAGGCAACCTTGTATTCCTCAGTGCTGACTTTGAACCGGCCGTCTTGAGGTAGGCGATGTTCATCGAGCTTTAAATTCGAAAGTATTTTTATCCGAGCGATTACGCCTGATTGTATTTTTTTCGGCAACGTCATGACTTCGCGTAGGATGCCGTCGATCCGATACCGCACGATTACGTCGCGCTCGGTCGGCTCAATGTGTATATCAGAAGCGCTTTCATAGATGGCATATTCGAGGAGCGTTTCAACAATCCGAATGATCGGCAAATCTTGAGCCAGTTTTTTCAGGTCACCCTGGTCAGCGGCGGCTTCTTCATGTTCGCCCGGGCTCGTGATTTCTTGAAACTTCGCTTTTATGCCCTTGTGGTATTGTTTAATAATCTCTTTGATCGAACTCGGCGTGGTAACGGCGATGTTTGGCTCGAGGTTGGTTTTTTTCTTTATGAATTCGATAATTTCAAGATCGGTCGGGTCAGTCATGGCCAACTGGATCGTACCGCCCTCCTGATCATAGGCGACGACCTGATGGACCTGGACAATCGTGTCGGGTATGGTTTGGAGTAAATCTTTGCGGATGGCTTTTCGCTTCAAATCAACGAACGCAAGATTGAAATACCCAGCGATACCCTCATATAAACCGTTCTCCGTCAGGATCTTTTTTCCGATTAAATAATCAGCCAACGATACATTCTCGTTGGCGGCATCAGTAATAGCTTTATTAAGATCTGCCTCGGGCAGAATCTTTGATTTCTGGAGTATTTCCTGGATTTGTTCCTGTTTTAACATAAAAAACGTTTTTATTTCTATCTATATTATATCACATATGAAAATATTCGTCAAATACTTAATATTGACTTTTTAATGTGCCCATGTTTTATTTGTTGAGTTCGGCTATATCAACGGCGATCTCATTCATGGAGGAGGGTCGGCATGTCGGTCAGGGGGTTGGATCGGTCATGTCAGTGCGCAACGAGCCAAAGACTTCTCGCGATCAGCGGTAGTGTCATGTTCGCCGCCGGTCTCCTGTACCTGGGTTTGCTTCGCGTCTTTGAGAATCACCTGGTCGCTCAGTGGCTACTGGCCATCATCGCAGTAATCGGGTGGTTAACTGGCTTGAACCGTACGATTCGGCTCGCCGGAGCGATTGCTCTGACATCGGTCGCGGCAGTCGTATCGGTCGCGCTCGTTTTGCACGGTGAAGGCTTCTCATCGGCGCTCGTCTGTCAGATCGGTCTGTTGATCGCGACCAGTATCTGTGTCTGGCGCTGGCGCGACGCGAGCCTGGTAGCGTCGAAAAAGGCCTGGTTCGTTGTTGGCCTAGAAGCGCTCGTCGTCGTGGCGATGGTATTCGCAACGCTCTTTCCGGTTATTCCGCAGTAGTCATATGATTTGGCCTTCTGGCGCTGCCTCAGGGAAACCGCCAGATCGGCACAATCATAAGACCGCCCGGCCTCAGCTCGAGCGGTCTTTTTCTAACAGTATCTATTTAATGTCGTATACCCAGATCGAGTCGTCGATGATGGCAATTGGTGTATACGACTTGAGCCATGAATATTCGCCCGATTCAGAGTATAATCCAGAGACGCTGATCGCCACGGCCCCTTCAAAATCAGGCAGGCGCTTAATCTCATCATTTGTCGGCGGTGAGGTGTGGTTGATCCCATATGCCTGAGGTTCAGCCGTTCCAAAATAGTGGAAGTAAATGAAGTTAAGATCGTGCTTATCCATATATTTCTTCAGACCGATCAAGCCCTGGCCCCAGTCTATGTTTGAATCGAGAAGATACTTGTGACCATTTTTTACGCCGCCAACCGCCTCATTGAAATACGAGAGGTAATTTGGATAAATCGCTACCGAAGAGGCGAGGTAGAAGGCGGTCAGAACGATCAAGGCAGTAATCATGGGTTTGCGCCAGCGCTGGGATAATTTGAACGTGGCGAAGGAACCGATCCAGACGAAGATAAACGGATACACAGGCAAGAGATGACGGACGCCGAGATTGAGTTTGCTGGTTAGGGTCCAGATGAAATACGCGGCTGGCGTTAGGATCAAGATGTATTTGTCAATTGGTGCTCGCCGAAGTTTGTGATAGAAATCGCGGAACCAACCGGCGGGTGGGGGAGTGGATCCTTCAACGACCCGGGAATGCCGCACCAGCCAGGCCACAAAAAGGGAAAGCAAAACGAACGTGAACAGCAGGGTAACCAGCGGCGTCTTAACCAGGAAGGCGATGATAAAGTAGTACCACCAGCCGACGCGCGAATACTGGCCGAGCAGGTATGAACTGTGTCCCCAGTAGTTGTGATTTGCCAGAACGGCGAAGCCCTTGGCAAAGGTATAGGCCGGCACCGGAACCGTTTTCGCCAGCCGTTCCGTCAGATGGCCAAGGGAGGTATTGGTGTCGGTAATTTGATTGACGAATTTGAGCCAGAGCTTATCAAATTGCTGCGTCGATTTCCCGGGAGCGAAGCCAACCGATACCTCCGGATCACTGAAGGTCGTTTTGACCTCGAAGCCATACGTCGCCCAGACGGTGAAAAAAACAACGACGAGAATCATGAGGAGGCTCGGCCAGAATCGAGCCGGCCATTTCGGTTTTTGCCCGGTTGTGCTTGCTGGCAGCACATTCCTCGGCCAGCCCTGCCAGCGCGCGATGAGATAGTAGACCAGCATGAGCGGTATCAGGATGACCGCTGAAAATTTCGCAACCAAGGCTAAGCCAAGGATAAAGGCGAATAACAGCAAGCGCTTCAGCGTCGGTCGTTTCAGATAACGACTGAACATATACAGCGTTGCAAACATGAACAGGGCAATGCCGAGGTCGGTCGTAATCCAGCGGGCATGGGCGATGGTAGTCGGGTCAAAGGCATAGAAAAGCAACGCCAACAGACCGCCGCCAAGGCCAAAAAGCTCCTTGGCCCATTTGAAAATTATCAGGCCAAGCACTATACTGAGAAGCATGATTGGCAGGCGACCCCAGAAAAGCAGCCAGAAATGATCCACGGTATTATGATACAGAAGCCATTGTCCGGCATACCACTGGTTATTTGAAAGCCAACCTGGATTTTCAGACAGCGGTGACAGCTTCATGAAGAGGAGCGGAAAGCCAGCCATCATTTTGATGAGCGGGGGATGCTCGGGATTGAGATGAAAATCCCACAGGCGGACATACGAGTACCCGGCGGCAATGTGTGGCGCTTCGTCGATGATCTGCGACGATTGAATCGCGCTCGTGATTTCGGCCGTGAACATGATCGCTAAAATAACAAGGACCACGACCCAGTAGTGTGTTTTGAAAAATTTAAACATGGTTGATATGTTCAATAATGAAAAAGCTAGAATGCGCTTCCGCGAGTTTTTTGCCGATCGGATCGTTTTGGTAACGGTCAGTCTGGGGCTCGTTCTCACCGGCCTGGTCAGCTGGCTTGTGTATACGAAATTTCACCAACAGACGGAATTTGTACCCCTCCATTATAACATTTATTTTGGCATCGATCTATATGGACCGTGGTACCAAATACTCACCCTGCCGGCCACCGGTCTTGGCCTTCTCTTTATTAATTTTATTCTTTCTTTTATACTATATAAACGGGTCAAGCTGTTCAGCTACGCCTTGCTGATCAGCCTGGATCTCTGCGGTCTCATGTTACTTGGTTCCGGCTGGCTCATCGTCAGCCAGTTGCTCACCTAACGAAAATCGATGAACATCGCCCAGGATTATCAAATAATAAAAATATTTTCGCTCACCGTCTTGTCGTTTGTCGTAACGATTCTATGGACTCCGGCCTTAACCCATTTTCTGTACAAATACAAGCTGGGCAAAAAAATACGCGACGACAAAGCGGCGCCGATATTTTCGAGTCTCCACCAAAAGAAATCAGGCACGCCGGTCATGGGCGGACTGTTGATCTGGGTAACGACGTTTTTTCTGGCGGTGCTCATCTACTATTTAGGAAAGTACAGCGGTCTGGAGTTTTTTCAGAAGCTGAATTTTCTGACCCGGTCGGGCACGCTCCTGCCATTGGGTGCGTTGGTAGCGACCGCCATCGTCGGTCTTGTCGACGATTTATTGAACGTCCGCGGTATCGGTGCGTACGGTGGTGGGCTGAAGATCCGCCACCGGCTCCTGATCTATACCGCCATCGCCGCTGTCGGCGCGTACTGGTTTTATTTCAAGCTCGATTGGGATGTCTTGCATGTTCCGTTCCTTGGCAACTACTCCATCGGCTGGTGGTATATCCCGATCTTTATTTTTGTGATCGTCGCCACCTCGTTTTCGGTCAATGAAATCGACGGTCTTGATGGACTATCAGGCGGCACCTTACTGGCTGCGTTCGTCGTGTATTCCGTGATTGCCTATGCGCAAGGCCGGTACGAACTGGCCACTTTCTGCGGGGTGATTGTTGGCGCCCTGTTTGCCTTCCTTTGGTTCAATATACCGCCGGCCCGTTTTTTCATGGGCGATACCGGCGCGATGGCGCTCGGCACGACCCTTGGAGTTGTGGCTATGCTGACGAATACCGCCTTGGTGCTGCCCGTGATCGGCCTACTCTTCGTGATTGAATCGCTGTCCGTGATCATCCAGCTATCCAGCCGGAAGTTTCTCAAGCGTAAGGTATTTCTCTCGGCGCCGATCCACCACCACCTCGAAGCGATCGGCTGGCCGGAAACGAAGATCGTCATGCGTTTCTGGGTCATTTCGGCCGTATCCGCGGTCGCCGGATTGATTATCATTTTAATAGACAAGACCTGATATGTCGGCAAAGAAGCTATTAGTCTTCATCGGTAAGCCCGGTGCCGGCAAGACAACCTTAATTAACAAGGAGTTTCCCGATAAAAAAATAATTGACGTTTTGCCCTTCGTCATGTCGTACAAAGTAGCGGGACGGGTGCCGGAGGAGAAAACACTGGACGGCTATCGGGACATGTATCGTCATTTGCGGGAGTTGAATGACGATTTTGTTATTCTGGAGCTAGGCACTAACCACGCCGATTTTAATATTACGGAACTGAAAAAAATCGGTCAGATGTTTGCCGTTCAAGTCTTTTTATGCGTAGCTTCAAATCAGACCTTGCGCGAACGAATACAGCTGCGTGACAGGGGCGATGACATGGAAGCCATGGAGCGACGGCTTCAGCGCGTTTTTCCTGATGAACACATTATGCTGTTAGAGCGCGCAGGTTTGAGTTATATTATCCTCGATATGGAAAAATCCTTAACATCGCTCCAAGCAGAACTCCAGAACCACAATTAATTATCTATTAATTTATCCCTATGAAACTAATAAGAGCGGCCGAAAAATTATGGGCTGAAAAAGAAGGATACAGTAAAAAAGTATTTCTGACTGAAAAGGATTTGAATTCTCCGGGTAACCATGTCCAGCTCATTAAAATAAAACCGCGCGTATCAGTGAGGAATCACTATCATAAAATACAAACTGAAATCTTTTATTTCCTGGACCAAAACGGTTACTTTGTTGTAAATGGGGAAAAGATGGCAGCCGATATTGGTGATCTTATTGTGATTGAACCAAACGACCGTCACTATACGGTAAATAATACGGATAACGATTATGTGTATCTAGCTGTAAAAATCAATTATCAAGAAGATGATTTTTATTGGGAGCAATAGAGATAGAGATGTTCGACCTAGGGTGGCATTATTCTGAGCGTCGATTTCAGAAAATGTAACTAAAACAACTTACTGTCCGAAACAGTTTATTTTTTTATGAAATTGGGGTATCATAATATGGATGAAAACAAATTGGACGGGAAAACGCGTTCTGGTCATGGGCCTGGGTCTGCACGGCGGGGGAGTGTCAGTCGCCCGATATTTCGCGCGCCAAGGCGCAACGGTCACGGTTACAGATTTGCGGCCGCAGCGGATTCTCAGGCCGTCTTTGGACAAACTTAAGGGCTTGCCAATTCATTATGTTTTAGGCCGGCATCGAAGTGAAGATTTCGCTAAGGCCGATCTGGTGATCCAAAACCCCGGCGTGCCGAATAACTCATCCTTTCTCGCAGTGGCCAGAAAACATGGCGTGCCGATTGATAATGAAGCCGGACTTTTTTTTGCAGAAGCGCGCGGCCGCTTCATCGGCATAACAGGCACGAAAGGAAAGAGCACGGTCTCAACGCTGGTCTATGAAATACTTCGGAAGCACAGGCCCGGCACGCTCTTGGCCGGCAATATCCGTACCACCGCCATGCTGGATATTATTTCGCGCGTGAAAAAATCAACCCCCGTGGTTCTTGAACTCTCATCCTGGCAGCTCGAAGGACTAGCTAAGCATCGGATAAGCCCGCCCGTTTCTTTGATCACCAACATTTATCCCGATCACCTGAATCGTTACGGCTCATACCGGTCATATCAGGAAGCGAAAACGGTTATCTTCCGTTACCAAAAACCGGACGGCCTTGTCGTGCTGAATTATGACAATCCGATCACGCGCCGCTTCGGTCAACGAGCAAAAAGCCGGGTGATATGGTTTTCGTTGCAGAAACAGAATCAAGCCACCTGGACGGGTGCGTATGTTTCCGCTGGGACAATTTGGTATCAGGCGCGAAAGCGAAAAAAACCGGTGATGGCCACAACGGAAATTCAATTGCCCGGCCGTCATAATATAGAGAACGTCGTTGCGGCCGTTGCCTTAACCTCAACCCTCGGCGTACCAAGAGCGGTTATCTGTTCAGCCATCCGGACGTTCCGGGGTGTTTCTGGCCGGCTCGAACTCGTTCGGTTACTCCACGAAGTGAAATATATCAATGACACGACCGCCACGTCGCCGATCGCGGCAAAAACGGCTATTGAAGCGTTAACCGGTCGCGGACCGATAATTCTGATCGCCGGCGGCCAGGATAAAAATCTCCCGTGCCACGATTTCATCCGGATGGTAAATCGACATGTCCACGCCGTCGTGCTGTTACCCGGTACCGCATCAAATAAATTTCGTAAACATTTCCGCGGTATTCCGGTCTATCCCGCAAGAACGATGGACTCGGCGGTTCGCCGAGCCGCTCGTCTGGCGAAACCCGGCAGCCAAGTGGTACTCTCACCGGGAGCGGCCAGCTTCAATTTATTCAAAAACGAGTTTGATCGCGGTGAGCAATTTATTAAAGCCGTAAAAAAGTTATCGTAATATGCCACTACCTGTACGTCGGAGCAATCGAATAGTCACGCAACGGAATTGGCACGCCCCAGATTACGTTTTGCTTGGCTTGCTTGGTACTATTGTTGTCATTGGTATTGTGATGCTGTCGTCGGCCAGCACGGTGGTCGGTTTTGAAGGATTCAATGATCCGAATTACTATATCAAGCACCAGCTGCTCTATGGTATTCTAGTCGGCACGGTTGGGTTTTTTGTGGCCTCACGACTTGATTACCATATCTGGGATAAACTCGCGTTTCCATTATTGGTCATGACGATCATTGCGCTCCTCTTGGTGTTTATTCCGGGCATCGGACTGGGTCTGAAGGGGGCCAATCGTTGGATCAATCTCGGCGCGTTCACGTTCCAACCGGCGGAAATGGCCAAGCTGACCTTTTTGTTATATCTCTCGAGCTGGCTCCAAAAGCGGGGCAGCGGGATAAAGAGTTTCTCGTATGGGTTTCTTCCGTTCGTCGTAATTTTGAGCGTCTTAGCTGGCTTGATCATTCTCGAGCCGGACTTCAGCACGATGCTGGTGCTCGTCTTTATGTCGGTGGCGGTATTCTTTGTCGCTGGCGCGAACCTTGTCCATATGTCGTGGTTTGGCGCCATCGGTATTGGGTTGTTTTTACTGATCATTAAAATCGCACCCTATCGGGCCGCGCGTTTCACCGTCTTTCTTCACCCGGAAATGGATCCGCAAGGGATCGGCTATCATATTAATCAAGCGCTTTTGGCGATCGGGTCAGGCGGCCTTTTCGGATTAGGTCTGGGTCATTCCCGTCAAAAATATAATTATCTGCCAGAGGCGCACAGTGATTCAATATTCGCGATTATCTCTGAGGAGCTCGGCTTTATATTTTCTGTGATTTTGATTAGCCTCTACCTGTTTTTAATGCTTCGAGGTTTTCGAATTGCCCGGCGCGCCCCTGATAATTTTGGTAAATATGTTGCCGTCGGAATTACGATTTGGATCACCTTTCAAGCGGTCTTCAATATTGCTGCCATGGTCGGAGTCGTGCCGATCTCAGGCATCCCGCTGCCATTCATCAGTCACGGCAGTACGGCCGTGGCGTTTTCACTTATTGCCATGGGCATATTAGCAAACATATCAAAACAAACAGTTATCACGCCAATGCCCGAGCGTCATTAAAAACATGAAATTCACGGCCGGCGGGTCGTTGACGGAACTGTGATATTTGATATAGTTTAGGTATGAAGATACTACTGACCGGCGGTGGCACGGGTGGGTCGGTGACACCATTACTAGCGGTCGCAAATGAAATACGATTGCAACATCCGGAAGCGGATTTTCTTTTCATTGGGACGCACAAAGGACCCGAAGAAATCTTCGCACAAACGGCAAAAATACCGTTTCGATCAATTCATTCCGGCAAATATCGTCGTTATTTTTCATTGAAAAATTTGCGCGATCCGTTTCTGGTGCTGGCCGGTTTTTTTGAATCGATCTCAATCCTGCGGGCATACCGGCCGGATGTTGTCTTCGGGGCTGGAGCGTACGTGAGCGTACCGGTTATCTGGGCAGCCTGGTTCCTGGGCATACCGTCGCTGATTCATCAGCAAGACGTCAATAAGAGTTTTGCCAACCAGCTCTGTCAACGCGTGGCCAGTCGCATTACCGTAACCTTTGAGTGGTCGTTAAAAGATTTTCCCGGTAAAAAAACGCGCTGGATCGGCAATCCGATCCGTCCTGAATTATTGCAGGGCGACCGCGATCGGGGTATGAAGCTCTTTGGCTTGGATCCGGCCGTGCCGACGGTCCTGGTTTTTGGCGGTGGGACGGGCGCGCAAAAAATAAATGAGTTGATGGTCGGCGCGACCCTAAAACTGACAGAACATTGCCAAATTATTCATCTCTATGGAAGGCAAAAAGAATTGATCCGCATAAATAACGGGCGCTATCATGGCTATGAGTTCTTGGCTGATGAAATGAAAGATGCTTTCGCGGTCGCCGACGTTGTCGTCTGCCGAGCGGGCTTAGGCAGTTTAACGGAAGTTGCCACGCTGGGAAAATCGGCCGTCATTATTCCAATGCCGGCAACACACCAAGAAGCAAACGCCATGATATTCCATCGCGCCAATGCCGGCGTCATTGTCGATCAGCGCACCCTTGATCCAAACTTCCTTGTCAATATCATTATCGGGTTGCTCTCGAATAAAACCTGGCGGCAAACACTTGAAAAAAATATCCGGACACTGGTTCGGCCAGACGCCCGCCAAGCCTTAACTGGTGAACTTCTTTCGCTCGTGAAAAAAAAGCATGGAACTTAATACCGCGAATCACGTCTATTGCATCGGGATCGGCGGGATCGGCATTTCCGGTCTCGCTCAGATCTTGTATTGGCAGGGTAAGCCGGTCAGCGGGAGCGATCTGACGTCGTCGATAATTACTGAAAGCCTTCGTCGCGGCGGCATCCCGGTCGTCATCGGCGCGCCGGCATCGAGTCATCTGCCTGTTGATGCCGATTGCGTTATTTATAGTTTGGCCATCCAGCCCGATCATCCGGAATTGCGCGAGGCGAAACGCCGTGGCGTCGTGGCGCTGTCCTATCCGGAGGCGGTCGGACAGTATACCCGAGATAAATATCTAATTGCCGTCTCTGGCACGCACGGGAAAACAACGACCACGGCCATGCTCGGGCAAGTGCTGGTTGAAGCTGGTCTCGACCCGACCGTGTTAGTGGGCAGTCGGCTGGCAACATTTAACGGCAATGTCCGCCTGGGCAAAAGCAAATACTTCGTCCTCGAAGCGGACGAATTCGGCCGGGCGTTCCTTCAGTACCACCCGAACATGGCGATTTTGAATAATATCGAGGCCGACCATCTCGACGTGTATACGGACGTTGAGGATATCGAAAAAACATTCCAGAAATACGTCAATCAGGTCAAACCAGACGGCTGGCTAGTGGCGAACGCCGACGATCCACGAATAGAGAATATTATAAAAAAGTCAGCGCGCCTGACGACCTCGTTCGGAATTGGTGAGGGTGAGTACCGCGGGGTACTCGAGCAATTGGTCGGGGAAGTGGTGTTTACCGAGCCTCATGTCGGCCGGGTCGTCCTTCAGGTGCCCGGGCGTCATAACGTCATGAATGCATTGGCGGTGATCGCGGCCAGTCAGATCCTTAAAATCAAACCGTCCGTGGTGAAAAAGGCGCTCGAAAATTTTCACGGTCTCTGGCGACGCTTTGAAATTGTCGGTCAATGTCAGGGTGCGCCGGTGATATCCGACTACGCGCATCACCCGACGGCGTTTCGCGTCACGCTCCAGGCGGCTCGCGAGTATTATCCGGAAAAGAAAATAGTCGCCGTGTTTCAGCCGCATCATCGCCACCGCACCAAGGCGTTATACGATGAGTTTCTGAATGCCCTGGAATTGTCCGACGAACTTATCTTGGCAGAGATCTATGATGTGGCCGGACGCGAGGACAACACCACCGCGGGCGTCAGCTCGCGGAAACTTGTCGAGGATTTGAAGAAACGGAAAGTGGCCGTCTCCTATGCCAAGGATATTGAGACCGCTGAAACAATGGCGCGCCAGAAGGCAACCACGAACTCAGTCATTTTAGTGATGGGCGCGGGCACCATTGACGCCGTGGCCCGTCATTTAGTCGACAAAAAGAATGCCTGACGCTATAGATAAAAAACTTCCCGGCGTGAAAAGAAACGAATTGATGTCGCGGCACACCACCTATCGTATCGGCGGACCGGCGGATTATTTTTATACCGCGAAAACAACAAATGACCTCGTATCAGCGATAACGCTGGCTCGGCAACACCAGCTGCCGGTTTTCGTGCTTGGGAAGGGGAGCAATATATTAGTGGCCGACGCTGGTTTGCGTGGCCTAGTTATCCACGTTGATACCAGCGAACGCACGCGGAATGGCGACCGAGTGATGGTTTCGGCCGGATTGAGTTTGGGTGCGCTCGTCCAGTGGACGATTGAGCAGGGGCTGGTCGGACTTGAATTTGCTTCGGGCATACCCGGCACAGTCGGCGGCGCGATCCGGGGGAATGCCGGCGCGTTCGGTTCAGAAACGAAAGACGTCATTGAATCTATCGAGATTCTGACCGATTCATTAGAACGACGGGTGTTACCAAATGCGGACTGTCGGTTCGGCTATCGCGACAGCCTGATAAAGCACACTCATGACATCGTTCTGTCGGCGACGCTTCATCTGCACGAAGGCAATCGTGACGACAGCCGCGCCTTGGTAAAAGAATATATGGACCAGCGGGCCTCAAAGCAGGATTATTCAATCCCATCAGCCGGCAGTGTTTTCAAAAATCCACCCGGCAATTTTGCCGCCAAAATGGTTGACGAACTCGGACTGAAAGGCACGCGGATCGGTGACGCCCAGATCTCACCGACGCACGCCAATTTCATCGTAAATGTTGGTCAGGCAAAAGCGAACGACGTACTTCAACTTATTTCTTTGGTTAAGGAAAAAGTAAAGGCGAAATATACCGTTGAGCTGGAGACGGAGATACAACTCGTCGGGTTTTAGTGGTAATAAAACAAGACGCGGAACGAGCCGCGCCTTTTTTAATACCCCAAGAAAACGTTATGGTCTGCCGAGACAGAGGATTGGATCGGTGCAGGTAAATGACGGTTTGGCGGTCAGCGGTCCGGCATTGGTAATACACTCCCCAGCGGTGTCATAGCTTTTCAGCGCGGCGTCAACGTCACTTGAAAGATCGGCCGTGCCTTCCATAAAGGAGGCAAGGAGATAGTCTGTCCCATTATCGCAATATATGAAACAGTCCTGGTACGTTTTATTGGCAAACGGATCTCCGCTCGCGGCCTTGACCGTGCAGCCGAGCTGGGATGCCGGCGAGAAACTAGAAGCGAGATAGGGTGTTAATTTTTCCCTGAGCGCTGACCAATTCTTTTCGCCCTCGACAAACGGCGTGTCGCCGGTGTCATTGATATACAGTTCGAGCGCTGATTGAAATGTACGGAGGTAGGAGAGGCGTGCGCTGTCGCGCGTTTTCGGGCTGGACGTGGCGTCGCTCGGAGCGATGACAAGTTTGCCGTCGCCGTTTGGATTGTAACCGTTATTTATTTCTTCGCCGTCTTTATAGCCGTCGCTATCGGTATCGTCTTTTTTCGGATCCGTACCGTATATTTTTTCAAGAGCGTTCGTCAAGGTGTCTTTATCATCATCAGCGATTCTATCCGCAGCTTCTTTTTCTTCCTGTGCATCTGCTACAAGCGACGACGAAGCAGATGTCGCTGTGTTTGTACCGTCGATATAATTTAATGATGATCCGTAGTCTGGCATGCCCTCGACCTCCTTCATTTGGTAGCTGAGCGTATAGCTGTCTTTTTTCACTGCATATTCATATGGCTTATTCGTATAGACATCGATAAAAGAAAGATTGTCGATAATATAATTGTAGCCAACGCATTCAAACGAATTTGAAGATAACGATGAATTAATTGAATTTACATTATTTGTATTGCCATTGGTATTTGTGCTCGTGTCTTTATTGAGGCATTCATTATAGCTTTCCTCTATCACGGTGGTTAGAGCCGAAAGTGTTTCTGGGTAGGCATTTTTTTTAGTTCTATATAGATCCAGCGCCGCCTGAAGATTCGAAATCCGCTGCTGTTGTGTTGTTGCAAGCACGGCTGCCTGACAATTTTCAGCCGGGATACCTGAAATTATGCAGACAACGTCATCCAGAGCTATTGTTTCATTTTCAGCAGGCGTTTTTACGGTCATTGGCTGATTGACGTCTTTTAATGCGACGGTCCCAGTCAGCCGTATTTGCCGGTCTTTGAGATTTTCGTTCTGGGAATCAAGGGCAATTTTGTATGACAGGCTCAGCTTGGTCGGCAGCCAGTCTTTCGTTGAGAGCCAGAGGTCGATGGCCGCGTTATTTTTCAGTTGGTCAGTGAATTGTCGGAATTTTTCAGAATTAAGATACGTCATCATCTCCTGGTCGCTTGATAAATCCAGATCTGGATATTTTTCATTTAGGTATACCCCAAACGCCTGATACGTTTCAGCAGTTTTATTTGCATCGAACCACATCCGCCAATGCCGTTGCTCAACATCATTGATTTTTTCGTTTGCCAGTTTTTCTTTGATGACTATAAACTTGTGCTCAAGCGCGATGCGAAGTAGGTCCTTCATTATTTGCTGGCTGGACGTCTGATCCAGGGATGGTATGTTATTCCCTTGAAGAATAGAATTGCCAAGTTGGAAGTATGGGAAATAGGTATCAGTAAATGATGTCCGTTCAATTTTAATCCATTTATTGACGACCTGTTGGTATGACGTGCTGAGATCTGCGCCGGGTATGGCCGGGAGCTTGGTAACTTTTACATAGGGGACTTGGTCGACAACTTTAAATTGGAGACCGGCTTCAACAGAAAGATCATTCCCCACATAACTGCCGCTCAATTCCATTTCACTGTTTGGCACCGTATTGTTGCTTCCAGCTGTATTGCCGAGACCGGGCAAGAGAAAACCGAGAGCCGAGTTTTTTGTGACGTCAGTATTTGTAGCTGCGTTCACGTTGCCAGATTTATCAAACAGACCGGTTAGGAGAAGGTTGAGTGTTGAATCTTTTGGAAAGATCGAGGCGAGCCAGTCTCCGCTGGATGAATCATCAAATGTATAATTCAGATTAGAATTTCCGTTTTGATTCGTATTTTCATCCGGCTGGAGCAAATTAAAATCAAGCGGCAGAACGCCCGCCTCCTTTGGTTCATTTGCAATGACGAGATCGTATTGATAGCGCCCGGAATTTATGGCGAGCAGGCTATCAAGGGCCTGGGAGAGGTTTTTTTCCTGATACTCTTCAACGACTGACGATGTTATGAACGGTAGTTTAAAGGGGAGGATAATATATCCTTTGGTTGAGGCGAAGACGGCACCAGCGCCAAGAACGATCAGTACGGCGAACCCGATCAAGACGTATAAAAAAAGCCGCTTCCGATTTGTGGGGGCGGTTGATTTTATCTTTGATAGGGAAGTATGCAAAGCAGACGGAGGGACAACAACGTGCGACTGTGTTGCGTTTTCCATTTTTATTTTGATTATTTTTTGTATTACAAAATAAAGTATATCATATTATTTCGAAAAAGTCAATATGTATTTTCTATGAAAACCGCCCGAACTCGAGTAGAGCGCGGGCGGGGAATCTGGCAGACAGAGCTGTTGCCTACGGGCAGGTCGCGCGAATGCGATCGATGGCCGCGCTCAAATGGAAGCAGATGGCGGCGGTTCGTCTATCGAGGTGGCGCGTGGCCTGACGCAGGGCGGCTCGACGCCGATCGTTGGTGCTACGGCCAGCGTAGCGACTTCCAGGCTTCCAGGGCTTCCGTACTTCCTTGGTCTGTCCCTTCTTCATCGAGTCAACCCCCTAAGTCAGTCTTCCCTCCGTGGTCTGATGTCTAGCATCGATGCAGCACAACTTCAAAAACAAGGAAGCGTAGCATAGAAAAGGGATCCTGTCAATAGTTATAGCACAAATAAATAAAAAATAAAATATATTAAATCTTATTTTTCAAAATAGTGGTTTCTACTGATGCGTACCACATCATGTTGTGTGAGAAATGCATAACCGGGTAATTTATAGAATAAACTTGACTTTTCCACATAAAAACTGTTGTACCAAGGTGTTGACGAGTGTGGTTGAGTGGTGTAAAATGGTATCAGAGTGGTTGAAAGTGGATAAAAGTGGGGATAACCCCATTGAAGTGTGTATAAGCAAAGTTATAAAAGAAAACGTTCCGCATGTTTATCGGCGAATACCATCACACGATTGACGACAAAGGACGCCTGGCCATACCAGTGAAGTTTCGCGGCGATCTGACAAAGGGCGCCGTGGTCACGCGCGGGCTCGATAATTGTCTCTTTCTCTATCCAAAAGCGGAGTGGGAAAAGCTGGCTGAACGATTAGCCAAGCTGCCGATCAGCCAAGCGAACACCCGGGCGTTTTCCCGCCTGATGCTGGCCGGCGCGATGGACGTTGAGATCGATAAGCAGGGCCGGGTAAATCTGCCGGAGTATCTTTGCAAATACGCGACCATAAAAAAGAAGGTCGTCATGGCTGGTTTATACAATCGGTTTGAAATCTGGGATGCTGCTGTCTGGGAAAAATATAAGCTCGGTACCGAAAAGAACTCTGGTGATATTGCCGAAGCCCTCGGGGAGCTCGGCGTCTAAGCCGGTCAGCGTATCGTATGTTTCACAAATCAGTCCTCACGCGCGAGGCGGTTGAACAACTCAACCTGCGGTCGAATGACAATGTTATTGACGGAACGGTTGGCGGCGGGGGACATGCCGAGGCAATACTTGATCAGACGGCGCCGAACGGACAACTGATCGGCTGCGATCTTGATCCGGCGGCCGTGGCGGAAACGAAGCAACGTGTAGAGCGATTCGGCAATCGCGTCCATCTGTTCCAAGACAACTTCCGAAACATTCATTCGATCTATGGTGAACAATTTCCTCATCTTCCAATTCGTGGTTTTCTACTCGACCTTGGGCTATCATCTTTTGAGCTCTCGGATCGGACCCGGGGTTTCTCCTTTCTAACGCCTGATGCACCCTTAGATATGAGATTCGGCCAGCCGAACGGCCAAAGCGGTCGGCGGGGAGGCCGGAAAGAAAGAACAGCCGCTGATATTCTAAACACGGCCTCGCGCGACGAACTTTACAATATACTCTCGGAGTACGGCCAAGAAACTAATTCAAACCATCTCGCCGACGAAATTGTCCGACAACGGCAAAAACAAAAATTCAAAACCGTGGGCGACCTGGCCGCGGCGGTACTCCGGGTATATACATATAAGCTCCATTCACATACGAAGCAGCCGCGAGTGGGCAAGCGCCATCCGGCCACAAAGGTTTTTCAAGCGCTGCGCATCGCGGTCAACGATGAACTGGCCAGCCTGGCGGCGGTCATGCCCAGCGCGCTCACCATCCTTCAGTCCGGTGGCCGGCTCGCCATCATCACGTTCCATTCCTTAGAAGACCGGTTGGTCAAGGAATATTTCCGACGGGAAAGCCGAAACTGCATTTGTCCGCCCGAAACGCCGATCTGCGTCTGCGGCCATCGCGCGCAAATACGCTTGGTGACGAAAAAGCCGATCAAGCCGTCACCATCGGAAATTGATGAAAATCCGCGCAGTCGCAGCGCCCAGCTCAGGGTAGTCGAAAAAATATAAACACCCATGTCAAAATACTTCTGGTTATGCAAACTGAATAAACAAAAACACGAAAAGGCACAGCCTCAGGGTTTCTGGCAATGCCTCTTTCGTTCTCGTTCGGCGGTCAATCTCTTATTCTTGGTTATCGCGATTGTGCTTGGTTCGCTGTACCTCTTCCAAGTCAATCGCACAGCCACGAGCGGGTTTGCTGTCAAAGATCTCAATACCCAAATAACGGAATTAAAAGAAAGCCATCAAAAACTTGAGTTGCAGGTGGCTGACCTTCAGTCGCTCCAGCAGATACAGTCAGCGACGAAGCGGCTTGAGCTGATTGCTCGGACAAAGCTCGAATATGTCCAGACGACAACTGGCGCTGTCGCGCTCGAAAAATAATGGTTTAACGAGGCGGTAATTTCTCATGGCAAAGGTCTGGCGGAAACATTACTCGGCGCAACGTCCCCCAGCGCGGAGATTTGACCGATTAACGTTTCTCGCGGCGGCCATTTTTTTATTTTCTGGATTTGTCATCTATCGTTTATTCATCCTTCAGGTGATGCAACATCCGTTCTATGCTGCGTTGGCGTCTGATCAGCACGATATCTATGAAAAACTCATCCCCGAACGCGGTGAAATCCTAGTTCACGACAAATTCACGGGCGATCGGCTGTATCCGGTGGCGACAAATAAAACATACCATCTCGTTTATGCAATACCAAAACAGATCGAAGATCCGAAAAAAACTGCCGACGCCATCGCACCGCTCCTAGACGTGAAGCCGGAGGATATACTACCGCGCCTGGAAAAGAAAGATGATCTCTACGAGCCATTGAAGCGGCAGGTACCGGACGAGACGATGGAAAAAATTAAGGCGCTGAATATTACCGGCATCAAGTCTTCAGAAGACAGCTATCGCTATTATCCCGAGGGGAAGTACTTTAGCCATATTATCGGTTTTGTCGGCTTCCAGGGTGACGAACGAATAGGTCAGTATGGTCTCGAGGGCTATTTTGAAAAAGAGCTGGCCGGCCAGACCGGTTTTCTCCAAGCCCAAATGGACGCCAACGGTCGCTGGATAACGGTTGGTAATTCGAAGATTCAGGAAGCAGTTGACGGCTCCAGCCTGGTTTTAACCATCGATCGGACGGTTCAATTCACGGTCTGTGACAAATTGGCCAAGGCTGTTCAAAAACACGGGGCTGATTCCGGCAGCGCGATTGTCATAAATCCAAAGACCGGCGCGATTATAGCCATGTGCAATGCGCCCGATTACGACCCAAATAAATATAATGAGGTGAAAGACGCGAGCGTCTATATCAATCGGGCGATCTATGCCGAATATGAGCCTGGCTCTGTTTTTAAAGCCATGACGATGGCCGCCGCGTTAAACGAAGGCGCGGTCGGTCCAAATTCGAAATATACTGATACCGGCAGCGTCGAAATCGGCAAATACACGATCCGCAATGCCGATAACAAAGTCTACGGCGAGCAAACGATGACGCAGGTGCTGGAGAATTCGATCAACACCGGGGCCATGTATGCGGCCGAAAAAGTCGGTAATGAAAAGTTTCGGAAATACATGCAGGATTTTGGTTTTGGCGAAAAAACCGGCGTCACGCTCCAAACGGAAACGGCCGGCGATATCGGTTCGCTTGATCAAATGAAGGATATTTACCGGGCGACGGCGTCGTTTGGCCAGGGTCTGACGGTGACGCCGCTCCAATTAATTGACGCCTACGCGGCGATCGCCAACGGGGGTAAACTCATGAAACCGTACCTCGTCGACGAAATTATCAGTCCGGACGACTATCATAAGAAAACCGAACCCGAAGAGGTACGCCAAGTGCTGTCTTCAAAAACGGCCGCGACTCTCGGCGCCATGCTCGTCCAAGTCGTCGAAAACGGGCACGGGAAAAACGCCGGCGTGCACGGTTATTATATCGCCGGCAAGACCGGGACCGCTCAAGTGCCGAAGAAAGACGGCGTCGGCTACGATCCAAGTAAAAACATCGGGAGTTTCGCCGGCTTCGGTCCGGTGGAGGACCCGGTATTTGCCATGGTTGTGAGAATCGATGTGCCGCGCGACGTCATGTGGGCGGAAAGCTCGGCCGCGCCGCTTTTTGGCGAAATTGCGGATTTTCTGCTAAACTATTACGAAGTTCCGCCGACTCGGACGGAGCAAGAATAAGCACCGTTTTCCCTCGCCAACAATGAAAAAAATCCTGCAACATGTTTTACGCACACTCGCTCGTCGCGTTTTGTTGCGCTACCGGCCGGCGGTAGTCGGTATCACCGGTAGCATTGGCAAGACGTCGACCAAAGAAGCGATTTTTACGGTTCTTCAGAAACGGTATCGTTGCCGGCGCAATCAGAAAAACTATAATAACGAAATCGGCGTCCCATTAACCATCCTCGGCACTGAGACGGGGAAAAAGAACCCGCTGGCTTGGCTGCGAATTATCGGGCGAGGCCTGTGGCTGGCCTACGGGAGCGCGGTCGACTATCCGAATACTATTATCCTCGAGATGGGGGCCGATCATCCCGGCGACATTGCCTATTTGGTGAAATTCACCCGGCCGGTCATTGGCGTGGTCACGGCCGTCGGCCCGGTCCACCTCGAATTTTTTTCAAAAATCGAACAGATCGCGCGCGAAAAGGGCAAGCTTATCACCGCATTGCCGACGAACGGCACGGCTATTCTGAACGCCGATGACGACTTAGTCATCCCGATGCGCGAAAAAACAGCCGCCCACATCGTCACCTACGGTTTCGGCGAGGAAGCCATGGTCCGGGCGCACGACCTCCGGTATCGGTCTGAGGCCGGTAATGCAGTCACTCTTGGCGTAAGCTTTAAGGTTACCTATGCCGGCAGTACGTTTCCCGTGTCACTGCCGCACGTGCTTGGCAAGCACCAGATCTATCCGGCTCTGGCAGCGTTGGCCGTCGGTTTTTCCTTGAAACTCAACGCGGTCGAGATCAGCGAATTGCTGAAGGAGTATCGTCCGCCAGCCGGCCGGATGAACCTGATTCCCGGGCAGCGCGGTACGCAGCTAATCGATGATTCATACAATTCGTCTCCGGCCGCGGCGATTTCAGCGTTGAAAACGCTCGCCCAGTTGCCTCGGACAGGGCAGAAATATGCGCTGCTCGGCGATATGGCTGAGCTTGGCGCATACACGGTCCAGGGACATCGGGAGGTCGGGGAGACTGCCGCTACGTGCACCGACGTCCTGGTCACAGTCGGTGACCACGCCAAGCGCACGGCCGCTGCAGCCGCGGACAAGGGTTTAGCCAAGGACAATATCTTTTCGTTTGATACAGTCGAACAGGCCAGCGCGTTTATGCTCACGCGCCTAAAAGCCGGCGACGTGATATTGATAAAAGGCTCGCAAGTGGCGCGCCTGGAAAAAGCCGTGAAAGCGTTGATGGCCGAGCCGGCCCGCGCGGCCGAGCTGCTGGTTCGGCAGGGCAGCGGTTGGGACAAATAATTAATTTCGGATAATATAAAACGCTCAAACGTTTTTTTATTCGGATAACGGAATATGAGAACGCACCGTAGTGCTGGTTGACGAAACAATCGAACCAGAATATCATAATTGCTGCTGGAAAGGAGGGGCCTATGGTATTGTGCGCGCTCGCGACAATCAAGCGGACGACTCAATGTCTTCTTCAGTGCCTATGGGTCTTCGTCTGCGTTCCAGTCCTCCTGGTGCGAGAAGTGAGGGAGGAGCGCGGGAGTGTATACGAAGGCTTTTCTCTCTGCATCCTGATCTTTCTCGTTCTTCCCGGTTGCGTCGGCCTGATCATGTTCATCATGCATCCCCGTCAGTTCCTCGTCGGGCTGCTCAACGGCTGATCTGTTCACACCGAACAGATCATTTTAATTGGACTTTACAGGGATTAACCATGCGGTATACTATAGCCGTCGTAAGGATTAAAGACGGCGCTCTATATGGCGTTCAAACGCCCGAAAATCTGCCTCCTTTTCTGCGGCGGCTCGACTCTGGTCGGCCATGACAACGCTTTGATTGAGGTGACAAAAAAGTCGGATATTGAACCGTGGCTGGCGGAAGCCTCCGAGCTGGCAATTTTGGCTGACGTGCAGACGGTTTTTGTGTATGGCGACGACCGGAAAACCGTGGCCGTCGAAACCTGGATTGCGCTGGCGAAAGAAATCCAGAAGCGCTATCAGGCGTACAACGGCTTTGTTATAACGCATAATTTCGATTCGATCATCTATACCGGCGCGGCCTTGAGCTTTATGCTGCGTAATCTTGGTAAACCCGTGGTTCTGACTGGGGCGCAAGAGACCGGTTCGGCCGGGCCAGCCATCGCTGATCGTTATCATGCGTTGGGAATACGGGCGAATCTTATCAACGCGATCCAGGTCGCTACGTTGAACATTGCCGAAGTTGGCGTCATGTACGGCAATGTTCTCTTGCGGGCCACACAGGCGGTGCGTGCGGCCGGGGCCAAGGGCGAACTGACTGCCTGGCTCGGCGATAATTTAGGCGAAGTAGATTTCGGGATAAAGCTGTCCGAGCAGCGGCAACGCCGGCAAGGCAGCGCGCTGCTGCTCCGGCCGGCGATTGAAAAGGATGTGTTTATGATGCACGTGCATCCGGGTTTTGATCTCAAAACCAATCTCGAGCTCTTAAGCCCGGCGCTGAAAGGCGTGATTATCAGGGCGACTGACGTTATTTTGCAGCCGGAAGAATATGCGGTCCTCGAGGAATTCAGCGTGCGCCGGCGCAGCCCGGTTTTTCTCCTGGCCGATACCGAGGCGCCGATCCCGAAAAAAACAAAACTGATCGTGTTACCGCCGATGCTTCCGGAAATCGCCTTAACAAAGGTGATGTGGGCGCTCGGCCAAAACCATTCACGCACTGAACTCCGGCAGCGGATGAATGAAAATATCGCCCACGAAATTCTTATCCGGTCGGAAAAATCATGAAGATATACTATTTTGCCAGCCAAAGTGAGAAGCGCGCCAACCGGGAGAACCAAGCCCGGATCAAGAAGCTGCTCGAGCAAGCCGGCCTGGTTGTCCTGACCAATCTCCAGGCGGGCAGCGACATCGCCACGAATTTACGCCAGCGGGCGAACGAGCTCGGTCAGAGCATGCTGGACCAGATGGACGCCATCGTGATCGAAGGGTCAGGCAGTGATCCTGAAATCGGGTATTTGCTCGCCTATGGCATTTCGACCAAGAAGCCGACGCTCTATTTCATCGAGCAGGGGAGTCAGGCGAACAATCCCTTAGTTTTTCTGGCCACGAAGAATATTCCGAGCCACGTTATTGTGAAGACCTACACCGCGGCCACGCTTGATACGGCGTTTTATGAAATGCTCGGCCGCTTGGAAAACCAAGAATTTACCGAGGCGCCGACGATCAAATTCACGCTCCGGATCACCCATCAGATCGAACAGTATTTGCACTGGAAGACGCACAACACGAAAATGACAAAGGCTGATTATCTGCGGCGCTTGATCGAAGAGGTGATGAAGAAAGACGAATCGTTTCGCAAATACAAAAAGCACGGCTAAAAAAATATCGTAGCGATCAACGGTGTGAAACGATTCAGGCTGTTTTTTTATTGACAGCCACGTCATGTTTGCTAAACTTGTAGTAGGGAATAGCGCCGTCGCATTAATCAGCGCCGTCGCAAATTCAACCCGGGTGCTGGCTGAGACCGATGGCTAGGAAGGATGTCATCGCCGTCGCACGAGAGAGCCGTCGCTCAGTCCTGGGGATAGCGCGTTGAAACGAAGAAAGTCGGCCGGGAGCACGTACGAGGCACTATGAATTTAAACAAAGTCAGCCTCATCGGGAATTTGACTCGTGAACCGATGAGCCGAACCCTGCCGTCAGGCCAGTCTGTCACGAATTTCGGCCTGGCTACCAACCACCTCTGGTGGGACGCGAAATCAAAAGAAAAAAAGGAAAGCGCTGAATTTCACAATATTGTCGCCTGGGGCAAGCTCGGCGAGATCTGTGGGAAGTATCTGAAGAAGGGGAGCAAGGTCTATATCGAGGGCCGTCTCCAGACACGCGCCTGGACCGATCGAGCCGGCGCCAAACGTTCCCGGACCGAGGTCATCGCTGAAAATCTGATCATGCTCGGCCACCTCGGCTCAAAAAAAGAAGAACAGGCTGAAGCCAAGAAACAAGAGCTCCTGGCAAAAGAAGAGGTTGATGTCCGGCAAGTCCCGGTTGAATAGGCAACAACGATAAACAACGCGTTCATTTCATCCAAACCGTTTGCTGCTTGCTCGCCTCGTCCTCAGACCCTAGTGGAAGCCAACCCGTCCTCTGGTTTTCACTGGCGGGAGAAGATCAGGCGAGCAACCAGGAGTCGGCTTGGCTATAGGTAATTATCATCGACGGGTTAAAAGCCCGTTTTTTAATCACTTCTTTTCTGTCCGTCTTCCACTTAATTAATAAGACAAGTCTCCCTGCCGTCTTTTCCCCGAAATTTACCCCGGACCAGACGCTCGCGCGTCGGTACGGGGTCGATTACGAGGTTCTGGGAGGCGGGCAGGAAAAAGGTGAGCATAAATGAAAAGCTTACCCTAGGGTAAGCTCGAGACAGGACAGAGCGATTGAAAGGAGGGGATCAGGCTGGCGGCGTGACGGCGGTGAATAGGTAGGAGGGGTACCAGCGTCCGTTCAAGCCAGCCAGTCTGACGATCTGGAAAGTCAGCGGCATGCAGCAGCAATCGTGTGACGAAGGGCAGCCTGGCCAGTGTTCGTCGTCCGTGTCGGTATCGACCTCGGTCACCCGGAATCGCGCATCAGGCGGAGCGCTTAAGAGATCTTGCACCTCGGCCTGGCTTTCATCAGCCAATCTGACTAGTTGTCCGACTTCCAGCATGTTTCCAAACCTCCGTGGGGTAAAGGCTAGGGAAAGGGCGAACAATTAGAAACCGTATGATACTATCATACACTTTATTAAACACTAGATAAAGCCCAATTATCCACAATATTTTTTGGCTTTTTTTAGCCAAACTTGGTAAATAAGAAAAAATCCGCCCAGGCTGTCGGGCCAAGGCGGTTGGTCGTTGTTCAGACTCACGGAGCAATGATATGTGTGGCTCCGTCCCAGAAAGCCAGCTTCAGGTGGCCGTCTCCCCAGTACTGGAGGCAGTTATTGCCAGGCAGCCAGAGCGGCGATCCGGCGTAGGTATCCGGCAGGCGGCGGCGGTCCCACAGTCCGACGGTACCGAGGTAGAGCCCACGCTGGTCGCCAGACTCAGCAAACGCGTATCTGGTCCGGTCGGGCGAGTAAGCGACAGAAGTCAGATTCGCCGTCGCTACCACTTTTCCGCCGGTTCCGGAGAGCGGATCCACCCAGTAAATGCCGTAGAAGTCGGCCCAGAGGACCGCGTCAGGCGCTACCCAGCAGAGCTGCAGCGACGCATTCTGCAGGGTGCTAATGCGCATGTAAACGGTGTGAACACCGCTCCCGTCGACGCGCATGACGCGGATGATGGCCTGGGTTCCGTACGAATGGTTCACGAATGCGATCAGCGAATCGCCCGGCGAAAACGTCGGGTTGTGGTCGTAGACGAAGCCCTGCGTCTGGTAGATCCTCCGCACGACGTTCGAGGGCGCGTCATAGAGGTAGATTCCGTCGACATAGGCGCCAAAGGCAAGCCGGTCGCCGGAATTCGACCAGACATAGTCGTCGCTGGCGTGCGGATTCGGAATCTCCGTCCTGATGCTGCCGTCCCGGTTCGCGATCACGATGCTGTTGTTCGCTGACGTGTAGGCGACGTACTGGCCGTTGGGCGACACCCGGTACAAGCCCAGGTTGCTCAAGCCGGAAGCCAGCACGCTCCACTCGATTCCGTCGGCTCTGATGAGGAACAGCTTGTCGCCGCGGACCTGGGTGAGCATGATGTCCGGGCAGGGCTCGAACGTGGCCGAGACCGTGGTCGTGTCCTCGCCGGACAAGGCAACAGTCTCAAAATGCGGATAGTAGCCGGGCCGGCGCAGATACACCTCGCACTTGTCGTCGAAGCCGAGGGGAACGTCGGGAATGATCGCCGGCGTCATGACGGACAGGAGCGAGTCGTTCAGCGTGATGTACGCCTCGGGCGGGTTTGACAGCAAACGCAGGACGGCCGGCCGGTGTTCAGAGAAGCTGTGGTACACGGCGGGATTAACCGAGGCGCTGACCACGACCGTCTCGGCGTGCGCGTAGTAGCCGTGGATCGTGAAGGTGACGACATGGTCGCCATAGTCGACGCCGGTGAGCGCCGCGTCCGTCACCAGGCCGGTGTCAGTGCCGTCGAGCCAGATGGCCGCGCCTGGCGGAAAGGAGCGGCAGTCGATGGTACCGTGCTTCTCGGGTTCGGTTCCGTTCTGGCTGCAGCCGGCAAACGTGAGAACGAGCGCGGCGCAGATGGTAAGGATAGACAAGGTCGGTCGCATGATCGGACTCCTTTCATCACCCGCGACGCGGGGCTGAAGGTGGTAGGACTAGGTTTTCGAAACAGCGAAAGAGCACGTAAATGTACACCGGTAATAAAGGGGAGTCAAGCGCTTTAATGGATTTGTTTATATTGATGAATACTGAGTTTTGGGTGGACAAAATAGGGCTAATGAGAGTATAAATATAATATCGAGTTCGTATATACTCTAGTTAGCTGACATATTTTTCACAACATGACTGATAAGATTCCTAGAGATAAATTTCCAATAATAACAGCGCTTACAGATGAATTATCATCTTTAAATAGTGGGTTAGAGCTAAACACAAAAGCTAATAGCATATGTCTTGGCCGTATACAAATGGATAAGTCAACAAACCAAAGCACGACAGCTTTAAGCTGCATCCAGACGTTGAGTATCATTAAAAATACATTTTACATCTACTTGGTTGAGCAACACGGCCAAAATAGTACCTTGGAAAAGTATTCATTTAAACTAACCGACGAGCATAAAGTACCCTTGAAGCAATATGATAAAGATCCAAAGTCTGGTTCACATGTTCATCTTTTTACAAACGGCAAGAAAGTAAATAAACATATACCATTTCCTGACTCGTTGAAAGAAATCGCGAAAGACATTATCCATTTAATCGCACAAAGTAACTAGTTGTGAAAAATACATCGCCTAACACGGGCTAGCCGGTGAGCGAGCCAATTACCACTGAAATGGGAAAGATAACAGTATATTATTCTCCAATAATTGACGAGGAAGAGAAGAAAATACTCTCTGATGCTTTTCGGCAAGATGTCGATTTTTGTAAATTTGAGAAAAAGGGTGTTCATGCTGGCGCATATGATGTTGAAATACTCATTAATATTTTCGGTGGCATTGTTGCGTCGGTTTTGTATGATTTAATTAAGAACCTCTTTAAAAGAAATAGAAAAAACATCATGGATGGTTATAAGAGACCACGTTACACTGTATTGGTTCTTAGAAAGGAAACTGAGTGGATTGTTATCTCGAATGTCAACCCCGAAAATAAAATGACGATTTCCATTACATCAGCAAATTCAGTAGATCCCTCAAAAATCGACATCCAATACTCTGATGAAGAGCTATCAAAGCACCTTTAGACAAACTATTGACTCGCTCACCCAAATTGCTCGACCACTTTCGCGGTTCGCTCCGCGAGATTATACCGCTACGTTCACTCGCAACTTCGGCTAGCCCGAAACGTTGTCCGAAATTTTGTAAATTTTCTATCTATGGAAAAAGGCCGTGAAAATATTATAGACATGCGAGAATGGAAAGCTCGTAAAGCGCGAGAACTTTTTGGCGATGTGGCGGCAGAGATACGGCGAGGAACATTACAAATACACTTGGTAGATGTATCCTCGCTATTTGCTAAGACTGATGAAATCCTTCATTATGCGCTTGAAGGGCAAGAGCTAGACCCTGATTCTCCTGACTATCAAACACGTTGTGCTGAAGCAAAAAGGGAAATCTTAGGAAACGCAGATGCTATTACTGAAGCTTTACCACAATACCCAGATGTTGACTGCCCGGCTGTACGAGAAAGTCTTAACCTGCTTAAGGATTTCACTGAGCAGATCAGAGAATAGAAAATTTACAAAACTCCATACAACAGCGTCTATACGACATCAGCCTTCGCTAAAGCTTCAGCTGACAGTCGTATGAAACGCAAACGTTAAGTGACATTTTTGTGGGCTGGTGTAGATAGCCACTTGCCCGAGGGATCCGCTCCTCTTTTTCACTCAATATATATGGACAATAGCCAAAAAGCAGTTCACGTATACAACCAAATAGCCGAGGACTATGCCAATGTGTTTTCAGAACCCTCTGAACATATCGACGAGTTTTTGGAACTATTACCGACCAATGGAAAGATTTTAGACGTTGGCTGCGGCAATGGCGTTGATTGTATGTACGTGAAGAACAAGGGTTTCAAAATCGTTGGTGTTGATATGTCAGAAAAGATGCTTGATATCGCAAGAAGCAAATACCCTGAAATCGAATTTCGTCTAGGAGATATGCGAAGTCTTCAATTCGATCAAAATGAATTTGATGGCATTATTGCCTCTTGCTCACTTATTCACATTCCTAAAAAGGACATTCCAAAAACTCTAGGGCAGTTTACACGGTTTCTCAAACACGGTGGTGCAATCTACATCCAATTACAATCTGGAACATCCGAGGAGGTTTTTGTCGATGAGCCCTTTAAACCAGACGAAAAGCTGTTTGTTAATGTCATTTCACCTGACGAAATCGAACTGCTTTTACACAACGCTGGTTTTAAGATTGTACATAAGCATGAAATACAATCACTGAAAAAAGAGGAGCTCGACTATACTCACTTAATCGTCATTGCTCGATATGCCAGCGCCCATAAAAACATCACTTAACAGCGTCTATCTGCCATGCGCTACCGCGACACAGCAGATGATACGCAAACGTTAATGAAATGATAATCTTATGGAAAAAGGAATAGACTACATCGGCGTCGGTTGTTGGGGAATAGTAACCAACGATCAAAATCAGATATTGCTGATCAAAAAGAAAATCAATGACTATTGGGAGCGACCCGGTGGAAATGTTGAGGTCGGCGAACGGCTCGAGGATTGCATTGTCCGGGAGGTAAAAGAAGAAACTGGCATTGAAGCCAGGGTGGCCGGCTTTGTCATGTTTGAACAGGTATTTTTCGGTCCGGACAAAAAGCATTGGCTGGCGTTTTGCTACCACCTCGAATATATTTCAGGCGAGATAAAAAATATGGAGCCTGAAAAACATGATGACATAAAGTGGTTTTCATTTTCAAGTTTGCCAAAAAACCTCAGTCCGCATACAGCTAAGGCCATAAATAAATACTTGAATAAATACACTGGCGTCATAATTGAAGAAAGCCTTGAGAATACTGACGTTTTGAAAGACGTTACGATACTCAAGACGAAAATCGAGCCAGTCACTGACAGACACAAAACGCCGTGGGTGGCTCAATGGAGTCTGCTCACTTTTGAAATTCCAAATGACCAGGCGGATATCGTTGCCGAGAAGCTGAGTAAATCACTCGACTCTCAACACAGCTGGTATGCTGACTTTAAAAATCAGGCGATCCATTATATTATTTTTCGAAATAGAATCTTCAAGATTGATCGAACGAGCAAAGAGCAATATAATGAAGCGAAGCAGTATGGATTATCGCTTGGCATACCAGATTATCAAGTTGACTTTCATCCAGAAGTTACGAAGTAGGAAAGATAATATTATATGCCAGACCAAAACGCACTAATTAAAAAGACCCGCGAGTTTGTAAAGAAAGCGTTTCAGGATAATCCGCACTACAGTTTCAACCACTGGTCAGTGATGTACAACCACAGCGTCAATGTTCAGAAGCTGGCTCTGAAAATTGCCGACGAAATCCATTGTGACAAAGCGGTCGTGGCAATCAGCGCCCTGTTGCACGATATCGGCAAAACCTATCAAGCCGATGAGATGACGCTGCACCACAAACACGAGAATTTTAACCTGACGATGGCTGAGGGTTTTCTCAACCAGCTGGGTCTGCCTGATAATACATTGCGCGCGATCCGTGAAAACATATCGTACCAGTCTAATTCGACAGAGATGAAAGTGGTAGATGATGCCGACGCGCTCGCGTTCTACCAGGACAAAACACTCCATATGCTATGGATCGCCTGGGCGAGCGAACGCCAGATGGAGGCTGACATTGAAAAGAAGCTCAATAAATACGAACGCCTCAATTTCGATATCAGCCGGCGTTTAGGAAAACCGTGGCTCGAGCAGACCAAAAAAGACTGGGAGGCGTATCGGAATACTTAATTACTTGGTTTGGTACTAATAAAATGCCAAAAACATTGCTGATCATAATTTCGGGCAAGCCCGGCACGGGCAAGACAACCCTGGGCAAGAAAATCGCCAAAGAATTCCATTTGCCGTATGTCGGCAAAGACGTCATCAAGGAATCCCTGTTTGACGACCTGGGCTGGAGCAACCGCGAGTGGTCGAGAAAGGTAGGCGTGGCGACGTACAGCATTTTGCACTACTTCATTGAGTCGCTATTATCAGCCGGCGTGTCATTCATCGCCGAAAGCAACTTCAAACCAGAATTTGAAAACGAGAAGTTCCTAGCGCTGAAGAAAAAATACGGTTTCGAGCCGTTTCAGATCATGTGCGAAACTAAGGGAGAGGTATTGTTTGAACGGTTTAAGGCGCGTACGGCGTCAGGCGAGCGCCATCCCGGTCACGTGGACCATTTAAATCTGGATGAGTTCAGGGCCATGCTGCTGACGGGCGACCACGAAAGCCTGGATATCGGCGGCCAGGTTTACCGTCTTGATACCACCGATTTTAAGTCGATTGATTACAAAAAATTATACCGTATGATTAGATCGGTAACGTCAACGCTTGCTTGATTTGGGAAACGGTTCTAGTATAAGAAAGCGATAAATTATTAACTATTTTAGGAGATAATCATATGATGAATTATGGCTTCGCACCGGTTGGCTTGATTTTCATGCTTCTGTTTTGGGTCCTGGTGATTTTTGGCATTGCCGCTCTGGCCAAATGGCTGGCCGGCCAAAATAAAGGCGACCGCAACAGCGACAAATCAGCCCTGGATATCCTCAAAGAGCGCTACGCAAAAGGCGAGATTAAGAAAAAGGAATTTGAAGAAAAGAAAAAGGATTTGCGTTAAAAAATTGTAACCCAGCTGCTTATGAAAAACCCGCCTTGATAGCGGGTTTTTATATAGCTCGCAAATATTATTTCTTCAGCGGGTCATGTTTCGAGAGAACCTCAGTCTTGTCGTTGAACCCGTCTTCGTCCGTATCAGCCTTCATCGGGCTGGTACCGAGCTCGCGCTCGCGCTGGTTGGTGAGGCCGTCGCCGTCGCTGTCCTGGTCAAATTCCGCGAGGGTTGACTCGACGTCATCAGGCACCGGCCAGGTTTTCGGAAAGATATAGACAGTGAACTGGATATCATCGCGGATCCCGATTTTCAAGCCGTCATCGCAGGTGTATTGGGCGGCGTAGATGTCGGCCAGGCCCGCTTGTTTGAAGTAGTTTACCTGGCAGAAGTCTTTCGTATTTGACGTGTTTTCATATTTGCCGTAGGTATAGTGGTCGGTATAAAAGGTGAACAGGATTTTATCGCTCGGTTTAAACGCACCGATGTATGATGGCGTGAATTTACCCGTGACAATTACCTCAGGGTTCGTGCAGTCGCCGTGGAAACGGCCCAGGTCTTTTGAAGCGTCGCCGACCTGCGCGACCACCCGCATGCCCGCGGCCGAGCAGTACCAATTCGGGTCGACGAAGAGAGCGCCCTCTGGAACGTGCGCGTACCAATCATTTTCATCCACCAGGATCGGCGGTACGGGCTCGATGACGATCGGGGCGTTAACGTTCTGATTGGCGTTGGAATTTTGATTCGCGTTCCCGTTGAGATTTACATTGAGGTTCGGCGGCACATTCGTATTGCCGTTCAGGTTTGCGTTAGGCTGGTTGGTATTCAGGTTGGCATTGCCGTTTTCATTTTCATTCCCCGAGTTTGTGTTGAGATTGATATTCAGGTTCGTATTCTCGTTCGCGTTGGCATTGGCGTTTTCATTACCGGCGTTCGTGTTTAGGTTACTATTGAGATTACCGTTGTCAATAATCACATTGAGATTCTGATTGGTATTTTCGTTTCCATTGACGTTGATAATAACGGGTTCGCTCGCATTCGTGTTTATATTCTCATTGTCGGTGTTGCCGGTATCGTTCAGATTCGACCAGACCGGCTCGTCGCCGTTAACGTTCAAATTCGTATTGTCATTTGCGTTCGCGTTCCTGTTATCATCCGGGATAATCACGCCGCCGATTCCGGAGAAGTCGGGCACCGGCAAATCCTTGAGCTCGTCAGCGGCATACTCGTGCTTTTGCAGGGCCTGGAGTTCGCTGGCTGACACCTGTTTGACTGGTAACCAGTCTTCGGCCAGGTATTTAAAAAAGCCGACCACTGATTTCTGTTCAGCTACTTCCTCGATAATGTCAGTTCCATTATTTTGCGATTGATTTTTTGGGTTATTCGTTGGCTGAATGGTCGTGTTTTGATTTACATCCGTGCCGCGAAAATAAACAACCGCCTGCCAGGATATGACGGCGATCAAGATAACAGCTGCGCCAATAACGAGGCCAGTAAGGACGGCGATACCGAGCTCGTTGAATTTTTGCCTTCTACTCATACGGGTGATGTTTAATAAATACTCTTTAACTCAATATACCACGGGCGCATTGTAACTGACCAGGATTAAATTCAAAATTCAAAAGGTAAAATTATTGTACCCGCTAACGGCGGGATTCTATCATTTTTAATTGTTAATTTTGAATTTCCTGTATTCACATTAATTAAAAATAAAACGGACAGCCCTTGTGCGGACGGATGTCCGTACGAGGCTGCCCGGCCGGCGTGGCTACCCTAGGCGGGTGTCAGCCGGCGGCCGTGGTGGAAGATCAGGCCCGCGTCATGCCGTTGAAGTTCGGCTTGATGACGTGGTACCGTCCCTGCCAGGCCGCGTTGGTCGTGAGAGCGATCTGCGCCATGGTTCCGACGTACTGGCCGTTCGCGATGTTGGCCACGTCGGTGTTCTGCCCCGCCGTAACCGCGAAGTCGTCGCAGGTGTTGGCGGTGGTGCTCATCGGGATCGAGTTCTCGTCGTTCTTGTAGGTACGGGTCGTCGTCGTGTTCGCGTTCTGTTCGCGGGCATCGGCGGCGGTCTTCGTGTCGGTGATCAGGGCGGCGTCGGTCTGCGCGTTGGATCTGTTTTGCGCCTCCTGCCGTGTCGAAGTAGCGACCAGCGGGTTACCCGAGAAGCCGACCTCGAAGGAAGAAGGAACGGAAGCCAGGGTGCCGGCAAGGAAGGTCGCGTTGGCTCTGCCCTCGCTTCCTACCGTGACCGCGATGGTCTGCTTCGCGATCCAGCTCGATTCCTCAGCGGTGTTGTTGTTGATCGTCAGCTCGTTCTCGGCATAGGTCTTGCTCGTGGTAGCCGTGAACTGGTCCACCCTACCCGCGGCCTCGCAGGTAATACCGGTGGAAGTGCTGATGATGGTCTCGCTGCTGACGGCGTCGGCGGTCGATGTGCCGGCGGTCAGCGCGTCCGGGGCGATGGTCACGACCTGCGCGTCATTGTCGAACACCTGCGGGCTGATGGCCGTATTGGTGTTGGCGCTGCAGAACGTGGCCGGGATCAGGAACACAACCGCGAACAGTGCGAGTATCCAGAACTGCGTTCTCCTCATGGGGAATCCCTCCAAGAGGTGACGGTCACTACAATCAGCGTGTTTAAGCACCGATGTCGTGTGTTACGCTTGGTCCTTTCGCGGGTCCTCCAATTCCCGAAAGGGTGTTGCCGTCGCAGAAACGACGGATTAGCGGGCATTGATACAAAACACTCTACTATAAGAATATCGACAAATTAAAGAGAAATCAAGTTTTTGTCAAGACTTTTTTGATGCCGCCGGCATTTTACTTTCTTTTTCCGGCGTTTTTGATACAATGAAGGCAATAATACGTCATAATAATACTATGGAAACACCAACCACTACCGCCTTCGTCCAACCTGACACGCGCTTTCGGCGGTTGCGCACGTTTAATCTGGCCATGTTCGTTCTCCACCTCGGCCAGGGGATCGCGATGCTTATTTTGAGCAATGATTTCAGTGTGCCAGTCACGACCGCCTTTGTTGAATACAGCCGATCAGCCGGGAAGCTTGAGCCGGTACTCAACCAAATATTCAGTCTTAAACTCGGTCCGTTGGTCGCCGGTTTTTTGTTTCTCTCGGCCTTGGCCCATCTCATGATCTCACTGCCACGGATCTACGACTGGTACGTCGCCAATTTGAAGCGCGGCCTGAACCTGGCGCGCTGGATCGAGTATGCCTTTAGCTCCTCGATCATGATTGTCGTCATCTCTATGCTGGTCGGAATGTACGATGGCATCAGCCTTATGTTCGCGTTTTTTCTTAACATGATGATGATTTTATTCGGCTGGGTGATGGAAGTGCACAATCAAACAACCCAGAAGACTAATTGGACGTCATATATCTTCGGCTGTATCGCCGGCGCGATCCCGTGGGTGGGTGTTGCGCTCTATCTGTTTTTGTCAGGCAGCGGCAATGCCAAAGCGCCGACATTTGTCTATTGGATTTTCTTTTCTATCTTTCTGTTTTTCAATGTCTTCGCAATAAACATGATTCTCCAGTATAAGAAAGTCGGGCCGTGGCGCGATTATCTCTATGGCGAGCGTGCCTATATCATCCTCAGCCTGGTAGCAAAGTCATTGCTCGCCTGGCAGGTCTGGGCCGGAACATTGCGGCCGGTATAATAAGCAATTAAGAATTCAAAATTAAGAATTAAAAATGTCGGTAGGCGACTGCGTCGCTAGAATAATATTTAGTACGATTATTAGTTAAGCCTTTTTTATGGAAACACCCGCCGAACAAAAACCCGTGAATCCGAGTAGCCGGCCAGTAACGCCAATCTGGTTTTTCCTCCTTATCATTATTGGACTAATTATTGTAATAGCCTTTGGTTATCTCGCCTACACAACAATTAATAGTAATGAAAATACAGAAGCAATTCACGTTGTGGCAAAAGTCAATAAATTAGAAGGAATTCCGAATGCCGAGGCTATCATCAAGGCGTGTCACCTGAAAAGATTTAATGCGCCGCGCTATGATCCTGTTCAAGTAGAATCACGCCCTGACGGGAAAATCAGGGTGATGTATCCTTGCTGTGACCTGCCTTATTATATCCTTGATTCAAATGCCGAATACCTATGCGATATAGGCGGTATGCCAAAACACATACCATACCCAGACGAATGTCCTGATTCGATTGCCATATATGATAATGGAACATATATTGATTGTTCAACCTATAATACCAAAACAACTCCATTTTATCCCTAATAACATTATTTTATAGCATAGACAACGAAGTCATAGAAAAACCACGACAGTAAAACATTTGGATTATTAATTAGATACAAATTTGTATGGAAACACCAGTTGAACAAAAACCCGTTGGCTCAGTAGAGCAGCCAGTTAAGCCAATTGAAAAACCAACGAAGAAACATCACCGTCTCCGCACGACGCTGATCGTCTTGGCTATTATCATTGTTGTGTTCGGAGTTGGCATCGCCGCCACCGGACTGATTACAATACCGGGTCTCTCCGATATCCTCGGTACCAATACGCCAAAAGACCTGGGCATAAAAGCCAGCCAGGAGGCGTTGACCAGTTTGGAAAAGAAAATGCCGGTGACGATTGAGGGCAGCGCGGCGGAATTATGCCTGGCCTGCAACCAGACGTATTCGGGCGTGGTTTCAGTTACCGCCAACCGTACGTCCGAAGAGATGACTTCCTTTCTCAAGCTCTGGCCGCGCCAGGAAGATGATATTTTAAAGAATACTCAGGTAAAATTTATTGACGGCGGTCTAGAAATATCAACTAAGCTGAATAAATATATTCAAGCGCCCGTCTACGTGAAGGTGTTGGTCGAGCGAACGTCAAATAAAACCGTACGCCTTAATATCACCCAGGGCAAGATCGGCATTTTCAACGTGCCGGAAAAATACCTCCGCCAGGCGAACGACTTTTTCCAGGACCTTGTAAATAACCGCCTAGCCGATGTGACCGGCTTTTCCATGGACCAGCTTGAATATCACAATGGGTACTCGACATTTTCCGGTACCTATCCAGCAGTGGTAAAGCCGGCGGCAGGAAAGTGGACGGAAGCGTTTTAAAAAGACGACCACAGATTGACATACCGGGCGCGGCCATGATATTGTGGCCGCGTCGGTTTTCGTTTCATCCAACCACGGAGGGGTGCATGAACTCGACGATGTGGTCGTGGAAGCAGTGGGGGAAACTGGTCCTCTACGACGTGTTCTTTCTGATCGTGATCGGGATCGCCCTAACAGCCGCCAGTCATCGCAGCATCTTTGGTCGACTGGTTTGGTCGGCTGGCCTGGCGGGCTTTTCCGGACTGATCGGACTGGTCTTCAGCATCGGGCCGAGATATTTCGTCAACGTCGACAACCAGCCCGCTCGGATCGTGCTCTGGCTCGTTTTCAGCGCGGCAGTCATCGGCCCGCTGGCACTCGTTACCCTCTGGTCCTGGGAACTGAAGGCCGGTTTGGACGCAATCGCGCTGATAGGCGGCGGCCTGGCTGGTTACTTCTGGAGCCAGCTTGACCGCTGGCGCCGCACCCTCAGGGCTGGCAGTGTCCAGCCGTCGCGCCTGACGTAATCCGTCGGGCCTTTTAATTTTCGCACTATAACACAGGTTTTTAAATAAAAAATCCGGAATATGCCGGAAATATAATGCCTAAACGAAAATTACTGCGCTCGTATCCGAAAGCCTTTCCAGGCCAAGACAAATGACGCCACGATCCAGCCGCCGAGAATAGCCAAGGCGGTCGGATAATCGAACGGCGTGCGGCCGTCGATCGAAATGCCGCGCAATATTTTTAGGAGAGAGGTTAGGGGCAGAAAGTCAACTATTTTTCCGACCGCTTTTGGCAGCATGTCGGGCGAGAAAAAGACGCCGGACAGAAACATCATCGGCGTGGTAATCGCGTTCGCCATCGCTTCGGCTGTATTTACGGTCTTCGCCTGGCCGGCCACGAAGAAGCCGATGTTCAAGAACACGATTGTTCCCACGAGCGTTGTCAGGGCCAGCCAGACATAGCTGCCGTAGACCTGGACGTGAAAGACAAACCGGCCGACCCCGATAATCAAGGCAATTTGAATCAGGGCGAGGAAAAGGTAATTACCGATTTCAGAAATCAAATAACTGCGGATATTGATCGGCGTGGCTATCAGCCGTTTTAATATTTTTCGTTCGCGATACCGGGTGATGCCGACCGCAATGCCGATAATGGAGGAAAACATGATCGCCATGCCGAGAATGCCCGGCATGATGAAGTCGAGGTATTTAATGTTGTGGCCTTGGACGCCTTCAGATTTGACGAGAAAAAGTTTCGGCGTGCCCGTGCTCTGGAGGGTGTAGTCGTTTAAGAACTGGTTAACCACAGTGACGATGATCTGGCTCTGTTGATTGCTGCCGTCGATGATGACGTCAAAGGAAATCGGTTCTTTTTGCTCTTTCGGATTGACCGTTCCGAATTCTTTTGGAATAACAATGATGCCCGCCAGCTCGCTTTTTTTCATTTGCTCGCGTGCCGCATCGATTGTGCCGAAATCCTTCTGATAAAAAACATTAAGCCCCATGAGCTGGCTGATTAATTGTCGCGAGGTGTCGTTCTTCGCTTCATCAATGAACTGGACGTTAAATTTCTGCGGCGTGTCAAAACGGAACAGGCCGAAGATGATCAAAAACAAAAGCGGGAACAGTAGCGACCAAAAAAGCGACTGTCGATCCCGGAAGGTCATTTTGATATTGGCGACGAACAGCCGCCAGGTCGGGTTATTCACGGAGCCGGCTCCCGGTTAGATGTAAGAACACGTCCTCGAGGTTGGCGCGCGTAATCTCAATGTCGCGCAAGGGATTATTTTGCTCAAGCGCCCAACGGATCAGCGGCGGCAGGGTTTCAGAGGCATGAGTGATCTGGAGGCGATAGATGTCTTCGCCGTTTTTTTCGGATTCCTTCACGCCCGGTATTGTCAGAAATATTTTCGGATCCACGTTTTTCTCGATCTTGAAATGCAGATGGGCGGTCGCCTGGAGCTGTTTGATCAAATTCGCGGGCGAATCAAGCGCCACGACTTTGCCATGGTCAATGATGCCGACGCGGTCGCAGAGCTCTTCTGCCTCTTCCATATAATGCGAGGTGAGGACGACGGTCCGTCCCTGGCTATTTATTTTTCGGATGAAGTCCCACATGTGCCGCCGCGCTTGCGGATCCAAACCGGTGGTCGGTTCGTCGAGAAAAACGACTTCCGGTTCGTTCACCAGGCTGACAGCGATTGAGAAACGCTGTTGCTGACCGCCTGAGAGTTCTTTGACGAGCGCTTTTCGTTTTTCCGACAGCTCGACGATTTCGAGCAGTTCAGCCGCGTCGGCCTGTTTCGGATAAAAACTTCCGAAGAGCTTCAGGATTTCCATCAGATTCAAGTAATCAAAAAAAGACGAGGATTGCAGCTGGATGCCGATGCGTTGTTTCACTTTCTGTACCTCTTTCCGTGAATCAAGGCCGAGCACCGAGGTGCTGCCGCGGGTGGGGTTTTGCAGGCCTTCGATGATTTCAAGAGTGGTTGTCTTACCGGCGCCATTCGGGCCAAGTAAGCCAAAAATTTCGCCTTTCTTGATCGAAAAGGAGACGCCGTCAACGGCCGTGAGCTCACCGCCGGGTTGGGGGAATATTTTGACGAGATTGTTTACCTCGATGACCGACATAGCCTGACCAGTATATCAGAGCGACCCACGTCGGTCAAACCCTTGATTTGACAGATAAAAAAGGCTATAGTACAATGCTTTTGGGTAAATAAATATTACCAGATGTCAAGATTTTGTCTCGAACAGCGGTAGAATCAAAGAAATTCTCTGTCGGGCTATCTTGACGAGAATTTTTCGTTTTCGCAATCCATGGAGAAACGAAAGCCGTATACACCATCACGACCCCGCGTTAAACCGGGCTTTGTCGAAGCCAGCGGTGTCGTCGAGGAATTATTGCCCAACGCCACCTTTCGCGTTACCTTAGACAATGGTCACGCGGTCTTGGCTCATCTCTCCGGGCGCATGCGCATGAATCGCATCAAGATTCTTCCTGGCGACCGGGTGAGCCTGGAAATGACCCCGTATGATTTAACGAAAGGCAGAATAACATACCGACAATAACCATGAAAGTTCGCGCTTCGGTAAAAAAAATGTGCATGCAGTGCAAGGTCGTTCGACGGAAAAAACGGCTAGTTGTGATTTGCTCAAACCCGAAGCATAAACAGCGTCAAGGTTAATATCATTATCACGTTTTATGGCCGCACGTATCGCCGGAGTTACCCTCCCACAGAACAAACGCATCGAATTCGGACTAACCTATGTCTATGGCGTGGGGCATTCCTCGGTGCTGAAAATATTGGCGGCGACGAAAATATCGCCCGACATCCGCACCCAGGATCTGACCACCGAACAAATAAAATCGTTGAGCGACTATATTACGAAGAATTTAATAGTTGAAGGTGAATTGCGCCGCGTGCGAACTGGCAATGTGAAGCGATTAAAGGATATCGGAGCCTACCGGGGCACCCGGCACACCAAAGGACTGCCGGTTCGCGGCCAACGCACCCGCACGAACACCCGGACGGTCCGCGGCAACATCCGTCATACGATGGGCTCGGGCCGCCGACCCTCAGCCGAAAAGACATAATCTAACGATCACCCATGGCAGAACAACAACCAGCGAAAGCGGAAGAAAAAAATGAACCAGCCGTCGAGGCTGAAAAAACCGATACCAAGGCGAAGCCGGCGTATCGCAAGAAAAAAAAGACGCGAAAATTCGTTACCCGCGGGATTGCTCATATTTCCGCGACCTACAATAACACGATCGTCGCAATCAGCGATCCTGAGGGGAATGTGCTGGGCTGGTCTTCGGCCGGTCAAAACGGATTTAAGGGTCCGAAGAAAGCGACGCCGTATGCGGCCGGTATCATTGTCCGATCGCTGATGGACAAACTGCGGGACTACGGCTTGCGCGAAGTCGACGTAAAGGTAAAGGGCGTCGGTTCTGGACGCGAGGCGGCCATCCGCGGTCTCAACGCTCAGGGTTTAAACATATTATCAATCAAAGACATAACGCCGGTACCGCATAACGGTCCTCGGCCGCGCAAGGTGCGCCGAGTTTAAGGCGAAGGATATTTATTATGGCTAGAGGCATTGATCATAAATGCAAGCAGTGTCGCCGAGAGGGTGAAAAACTTTTTCTGAAAGGCGAGAAATGTTTCAGCGGCAAATGCCCGATCGTGAAGCGGAATTATCCGCCGGGACTCCACGGCGTGAAGGGGCGCTCGCGGCAATCAAATTTTGGTATGCAGCTTCGCGAAAAGCAAAAGGCGAAACGCCTCTATCGCTTGAGCGAACGGCAATTCTTTAATTATTTCCAAAAAGCCACAAAGCAGCAGGGCGAAACAGTCGAGAATTTCTTGCGCCTGCTCGAACTGCGGCTTGATAATGTCATCTACCGGTTGGGTATCGGCGCCTCGCGCGACCAGGCTCGACAAATCGTCGGACACGGTTTTGTGTTAGTCAACGGCCGCGGGGTCAATATTCCGTCATATAAAGTGAAAACCGGGGATGTGATTACCATCAAGGAAACGAAGCAAAAACGACCGGCCTTCCAGGAAGCGCTGAAGAAACTCGAAAAACATGAAACCCCCTCCTGGCTGACGTTCGATAAGTCCGCCGTCAAAGCGACGGTCACGGCCGTGCCAACCATGCCTGAACTGAAACAAAATTTTCAACCCCAACTGATCATCGAGTTTTATTCCCGATAAATAATTAGATAAGCCACTCTTATGGAAAAGATACCTTTACCGAAAAAATTAGGAATCACTCCGGTCGCCGACCATCAAGCAACATTCACGATTGAGCCTTGCTATCCCGGATACGGTACCACGCTCGGCAACGCCTTGCGCCGGGTGCTCCTATCTTCGTTGGAAGGCGGAGCCATCACCGCCGTCAAGATAAAAGGGGTAAATCATGAATTCTCCACGCTGCCGAATGTGAAAGAAGACGTGGTCGAAATTATTTTGAATCTCAAAGCGATTCGTTTACAAATGCACTCCGATGAGCCTCAAACCGTGACCATCAAGGCCAAGGGTGAGAAAAAGGTCACCGGCAAGGATATCAAATGCCCGGCGGGCATTGAAGTATTTACCACTGATCAAGTCATCGCCACGTTGACGGATAAAAGCGCTGAATTTGAGGTTGAGCTCCGGGTTGAAAAAGGTCGCGGCTATATTCCCGTTGAAAGTCGCGAAAAAGAAAAGAATGAAATCGGCATGATCGCCATCGATGCGGTCTACACGCCGATCCGGAACGTCAACTTTGAAGTGGATAGTGTTCGGGTCGGTCAGATGACAAATTTTGATAAGCTCGTCCTTGATATTACCACCGACGGCACGATTTCACCGGTGGAAGCCTTTACGCAAGCAACCCAAATTCTCGAAGATCATTTCGAATTCATCCTTGGCGCGTCCAAAGAAGAGCAGGCCACCGAGGAACCGGCGGAGAAAGAGAAAGAGAAGGAAGAAAAAGCTGCCGAGCCAAAGAAGAAACGCGGACGTCCGAAAAAAACTGAAACGAAAGAGGAATAATCACGTTTATCTGTTATGCGCCATCGAAGTAAGAAAAAAACACTCGATCGTCCCACGTCGCAACGCCGTTTGCTCAGACGCAATTTAGCGGTGAGCCTGATCATGTCAGAGCATGTCCAGACCACAGTGGCCAAGGCGAAATGGCTGCGTCCGTTTGTCGAGCGGCTCGTCACCCTGTCGCGGAAGCAAACCCTGGCCGCACGACGTCACGCCCTGGATTTGCTGACCGATCGGGCGGCGGTGAATACACTCATCCATGAGCTTGCCCCGCGCTATGCGAAGCGCCCCGGCGGCTATACGCGCATCGTGAAAACAGGCCGGCGCTCTGGCGATGGCGCTCAGATGGCAGTGATCGAATTTGTTGATCGTCCGGCCGCGCCAACGAAGAAGGGGAAGGGCAAAGACAAGGAAGAAAAATCGAAAGAAGCGACCGGTGATAAGAAAGAACATAAAGGGAAAGAGCATGCGGAGAAAAAATAAGCATACCTTTAAAACACTCGAAACGCATACGCTTGACGCCACCGGACAATCGTTCGGTCGTTTAGCGACTCAAATCGCCCGGCTGTTGCAAGGTAAGCATCGCCCCGAGTATTCCCCGGAAGCCGACCCGATCATCATCGTGAACGTAACGCACGCCGAGGCGATGAAGATAACCGGGAAAAAACCGGAACAAAAGATTTATTACCGCCACACCGGCTATCCGGGACACCTGAAAGGCGTTTCACTAGCCCATTTTCTAAAAGCCAAACCCAGCGTCATTATTTATAAAGCGGTTGAAAATATGCTTCCGAAAAACAGGCTCCGCAGCCGACGACTCAATCGATTAAAATTTATTTAACGTATGCCACGTACTGCCAAAACCCCCAGCGATAAGACAGCAAAGGACGAAAAGCCGAAGAAACGCGGCCGTCCTCGGAAAACGGTGATCAAGAAAGAAGTGCCGGCCGTCCAGCAGCCGCCAGTCGTTGAAAAACCAAAGGTGAAGCGCTTTACCTACCTCTTCGCCGTCGGACGACGGAAAGAGGCAGTCGCCCGAGTCCGGTATTATCGCAAGGGTGAAGGCAAGTTTACAGTGAATGCCAAGCCAGTCGAACAGTATTTTTCGACCTTAGAAACCCAGAATATTGTCAAAATGCCGATTCAGGCTGTCAGTGCCACGCTCGATGGGGACGTCTCGATCAAGGTCCAGGGCGGCGGCAAGCGGGGACAAGCTGATGCGAGTCGACTGGGCATTGCTCGAATATTGATTTTGCTTGATAAGAAGAACCGGCCGACCCTGAAACGGCTGGGCTATTTGACGCGCGACCCACGGGTGAAAGAACGGAAGAAATATGGCTTGAAACGAGCCCGGCGCGCACCGCAGTGGCAGAAGCGCTAAGATAATTCAAAATTCAAAATTCAGAAGTAAAAATGATGGTACGCCGCCGCTTGTGCGGCGGGAAACATTCATTATACATTTTGCATTTTGAATTATTACTTTACGATGACGCCAAGCTATCACCCAGATCGAATAGCCCGGAATACCTCGTACCTGACGATTGCCCTGACCGCCCAAAAGGTACTCTCCTTCGTATATTTTATTTACATTTCGCGGTCGATCGGTAGTGAAGAAATCGGCCGCTATCTCTTTGCGCTGTCGTTAACGACCATTGTCGGCGTTTTTATTGACATTGGATTAAATCCGGTACTGACGCGTGAAATTGCGAAGGATCCGCAAAAAACCCACCTCTATTTAAATACCACTTTTTCACTGAAACTTCTTCTGGCTGTGCTCGCGTACGGCGCCGTTTTTTTGTTTATCAATCTGCCATTTTTAGGCTATCCGGCTGAGACGAAACACCTAGTCTATCTCTCAGGCCTTGTCATGATATTTGATACCTTTGTTTTGAGCTTTTATTCAATCTTTCGCGGCTATCAAGTTCTGAAATACGAGTCGCTGGGCGTCATTCTCAATAAAATCGTGGTGATGGGCTTGGGTGTTTTATTTATTTTGATGCACAAGGGTACACTCTTTTTGGTGCTGGCAATTCTTTTCGGGAGCATGTTTAACATTGTGTACACCGCGACTTTATTGATTCGCAAGGTGCAGTGGCGCCCGCGATTTTACCTTGATAAAAATGTTTTGAAAGCGCTGCTGCGGATTGCGCTACCGTTCGCCGTGGCCAGCATATTTACAGTCATTTACGGTTCGATTGATTCAGTCCTGCTCAACATGCTCAGCGGTGCCCGCGGCAACAGTTTTGTTGGCTGGTATGGCACTGCCTATAAACTCACATACTCATTTCAGTTCATTCCAATCGCGGTTGGGGCGGCTGTCTTTCCGGCGATGAGTTCGTATTTTATTTCGTCAAAGGCCTTATTGGCGCGGACCTTTGAACGGGCATCGTATTATCTGCTCGTGATCGTCATGCCGATCGTGTTCGGCGTTTTCGCGGTTGCCGAAAAACTCATTCTCCGGCTCTGGGGCAATGCCTTCGGTACCTCAATCCATCCGTTACAAATCTTGATTTTTAGCTTGATCTTCGTTTTTCTCACCTTTCCGATCGGGGCATTGTTAAACGCCAGTAACCGCCAAACGCGCAATACGATCAATATCGGCATTGCCATGGTCGTTAATATTATTTTAAATTTAATCCTGATACCGAAATATACGTTTATCGGCACGAGTATTTCCTCGCTGGTCTCGACCTTCATTCTTTTTGCCCTCGGTTTGTCGGTCGTCCGTCAAACTATCACCGTGAACTGGCGGTATCTCGTCACCATTGTGTTCAAAACGCTGGTCTCAGCCCTGATTATGGTTGGCATTCTATTGGCCTTGAAGGAAAGAGTATCGTTTATCATATTAATTCCGCTGGGCGTCGTGATATATTTTCTGGCACTTTTCCTGTTTCGGGGCTTTGGCCAAAACGAGTATAAACGGATTTTTCACGTCGTCCTGCGGCGACTTTCATGAAGCGCTCTCTTTTTATTACACTCGATTATTCGCCGCGCGTGGGCGGGGTAGCGAGGGTATATACGAACCTTATCCGCCGATTGCCGTCCGAACGCGTCCTGGTCCTGGCTCCGCCGGAAAAGCAAGCCCATCTTTTTGATAGCCGCGAACCATATCGTATCATCCGGCGAAATTTTTATACCCGTCTGCCTTTGCTGTGGCCGAAATGGCTACCCTTGCTGGTAACCCTTTTTCGGTTGGTCCGGCGCGAGCACATCGAATGCATCCATGTTGGCCAGGTTCTGCCGATCGGCACGGCCGTATTTATGCTTCAAAAATTTATCCACCTTCCCTATATTGTGTATTCGCATGGCTTGGATGTTACCTCGCCACAGGCCTGGCCGCGCAAGAAACGACTGATCCAGAAGATACTCAATCGCGCCGTCGCGATTGTCGCCAACAGTGAGTTTACAAAACGGGAGATTATTCGACTCGGCGTACCAGCTGACAAGATTCTGGTTTTGACGCCCGCCTGCAGCTTGCTCGGTACGGCGGCTGGTCAGGGCTTGATCGAAACAGTGCGCCGGCGTCATAATCTAGACGGACGAGAGGTGCTTCTGACCGTCGGACGGCTCGAAGAACGAAAAGGCCAAGACAGCGTTATCCGAGCGCTGGGTGAATTGCTTCGTCGCCACCCGCAACTGGTCTATGTGATCGTCGGCACTGGGCCGGACGGGCAACGGCTGCGCCAGTTGGCTGAAGAATATCAGGTGGCCGAGCGGGTGATTTTTGCCGGCCGGATACCGGACGAAGAACTGCCGGCCTACTATCAAAATTGCGATGTTTTTTGCATGCCGGCACGCGAACTCTCAAATCGGGATGTCGAAGGATTTGGTATAGTGTATTTAGAAGCAAACGCCTATGGCAAACCGGTTATCGGCGGAAAGAGCGGCGGCGTTGCCGAAGCCATAGTACATGGTCAAACCGGGCTCCTCGTCTCGTCCGGTGATCAGTCAGAGCTGGTTCAGGCAATTGACCGACTGCTGACTGACCATGCGTTCGCCGCTCGGCTCGGGCAGACCGGCCGAACGCGAGTTGAAAAAGAGTTTAACTGGGAGACGCGCGCCCGCGCCTTGCGACAATTGATTGAACGACTGTCATGAAACCGATCGATGTATTAATGCTGAACATGTCCAGTTTCCAGGAATGGCAAAGCGGCATTGTCAACCGGAATTTTCACGTCCTAAAAAATCTTTTAGCCCGGCCTGAGATTGGACGAGTCTTGGCAATTGATTATCTGCCGTTTTCCATGAAGCGGGGATTGAAATCATATTTGGAGTCACAGGCCTTCGGCGTAAAAGGCAAGGTGTTGTATCGGGATTTTACAAATCGGCTTGTCCAAATCGACGCCTCGCGGCTAGGCCGTCACCGCGACAAGCTCTACACATTTTCCACCATTGATTCGGTCGTGTCAGAAGGGTTGGCCATGCGGAGCATTGAGCGGGCCGTCCGAAAAGTCGGGCTCGATCGGCCGCTGCTCTGGTCGTATTTGCCTCTCTACACCAAACCCTTCAATCTATTTACAGACCGGCTCACCGTTTTTGATGCCGTCGACGACTGGCGCAATCATTCGTCATATCAAGCGCAGCGTGAGAAACTTGAACGCAATTACGCGACGATCAGTGAAAAAGCGGATTGCATTTTTACGGTCGCCGATGATTTGCGTTTACTGTTCGGAAACAAAGCGAACGTCCATTGGATCCCAAACGGCGTTGATTATGACCGATGGCAAGGCCGGCCTGATTTTCCTGACGACCTTATTGGCATACCGGCCCCGATTATCGGGTATGTCGGCGTGATTCAGCACCGGATAGATCTAAAACTGATTCAGCGCGTCGCCGAGAAGAATCCCAACAAATCATTCGTGTTTGTCGGTGTCGTCTGGCCAGATGTCGATGAGTCGAAACTGCGAAAGCTGCCCAATGTTTATTTCCTCGGCCAGAAGCCATACGATGAATTGCCGAAGTACCTGACGCATTTTCACGTTGGCATCATCCCGCATAAGATTGATCCCTTTACGAAGTCGATGAATCCCCTGAAGCTCTATGAATACCTGGCGTGCGGTTTGCCGGTGGTGTCGACGCCGGTGGCCGGGCTGGAGATGTTTCCGGGCATGATTCGGGTCGCTTCGGACGACGAATATTTCAGCCAGCAAATCGATGAGGCGCTGGCGACCGACAGCCAAGAACAGCGTTTGATGCGCAAAGCGGCCGTAAAACCACATTCCTGGACGACCCGAGTTGAGACGATGCTGTCGGTTATCAAACCGCAGCTTCGCGATTAGGACGATTGACGATATTTTGTTAAAATAAACTCATGCTAAAAGAATCAGATTACGTGAAGATTGAGACGGCAGTACCGATCAAGGATGCCGTGCGCGTTCGGCAGGCATTAGGCGATGCCGGGGCCGGGAAAGTCGGTAATTACTCGCACTGCAGCGGTTCTTGGGTTTCAGTCGGACGGTTCACGCCGCTGGCCGGGGCAAAACCAGCCATTGGTATCATCGGAAAGCCTGAAGAAGTCGACGAGGAGATAATCCAGGTGCTTTGTCACAAGGATAAAGTGAAGGACGTCGTTGTTGCCTTGAAGAAAGCCCATCCCTACGAAGAGCCGCCGATTGACATCATTCCACGATACGAGGTATAAGTTACGGGAAAGGTATTGCATAATGTCAAAATGTTTGGTAATTTGCCGGAGTAGCTCAGTTGGTAGAGCAACGCTTTTGTAAAGCGAAGGTCGGGGGTTCGAATCCTCTCTCCGGCTCCAGACGAACGTCACAAACCAAATCAGAAAGCCTGGCAAAAAGCTTTAAATAAGTTCATTGCTCATATAAACTCACAAATCAGTAACAGTTGAAATAGCCAGTAAAACCAATAAACAAATCAACTAATCAATCGATAAACCAATAAATCAATCATCTATTATTCTAATAAACCATCCTTATGTCCCAGGACAATCTCATCAAACTCGAATGCACGGTCTGCAAACACACCAACTATCAATCGCACAAAAACAAGAAGACCTTGAAAAATCGGCTTGAACTGAAGAAGCATTGCACCTGGTGCGGCAAGCATACTGTTCATAAAGAAACAAAATAAGCATGACCGACACGGATGCCCGCCATCCAGAGACCGGCACGACCTGGAAGGTCGTTGATGGAATAATTGAAATCCGCTTAGGCGCTGACAGCGCCAGTCATGAAGCGTCGGTCGGCGAGATGCTTTGGTTGGAAGAACTGCTGAATGGTTTAGATACGCAATTTCCAAACAAGCGCTGGGGGATCGCAATTGACTTTGGTCGCTTGCCGGTCCAACAGACGAGCGCCGCTCGATTCCGCTCGATGATGAGCTGGCTCTTGAAAGAGGCGAGTGTGGCCGCGCTTGCGATTGTTCAAGCGGCGCATTCGTATAAGGTGGTAATTCAGACGATTCTGTTCGCGCTGCCGGACGCGACGGGCAAGCTGAAGTTTTTTGAACAAGAAACCACGGCCAGCGAGTGGCTGAAGATTAAAACAAAAGGGTAGATTTATTACCTGGGGGCGTAGTTCAGCGGTAGAACCCCGCACCAAGCGCACATTATAAAATTCAATTATATTCTTGCTCGTCAGTTAGTGATGGGGGCATAGTGAAATGGCTATCACAAAGGTCTCCAAAACCTTTATTCTAGGTTCGAATCCTAGTGCCCCTGCCACAAGCTGATGAGGATTGATATTAATATGCTTTGGTACGGGGCGATTCCCTCCGCTCCTGCCAACACAACCTTTTATCGAGCGACCCCCCAGTGCTTTTTAGAAGTTGTTATTAAAATAAGCCATGCTTATAGATATTGTGATTCTACCTCCCAAAAAAATAAGTAAATTGATTGGTGATAAAATCAAAAAGGAGATTGGCAATCACCCAAATTATTTTGTGGTAGATAATGTCAAGCTTTTCTCTCATTTGAGTCTGTGGCATATGAAAATATCAAAGAAAGGAATAAATATTATTGTTAAGAAGTTAAAACAGATAACCAAGGGTCAAAAACAGATTAAAATCAGCTCTTCAGGATTTCGCGCCCTAAAGAAATATCCTGGCTGTGTAGAATTTGAAGTAAAGAATAATAAAGATTTGACTCATTTACAACACAATATTTTCCAAAATATTTACTCTTATAAATCAGGCGTAATGCCGGGATTCGCGTCTTTTTTGAAGATCGTATATTCTGGTAAAAAACTACAAGAAATAAAAAATTACGGCAGGTCGATAGGATTTGCACCTCATTTTACAGTGGGATGGTTGAAAAATATTAAAGATATTCCAGTGGTTGTAAAGAAAATGAGAGAGATGAAATTTAGTTTTTTTGCAAAAGAAATATATATTTGCGAAATTGACAAATGGTGGCAAGTCAAAAAGATAATAAATAAAATTAGCTTTTAGCCCAGACCAACGTGTCTCAAATCGCGCTCTGGAAATATCGCTGAAAAACCCTTATAATCTTTGCGTGGGTGGGAAACTGAACAGGAGTGGCCTGCCATAATAAAAAGAACAGAGAATATTGCCTCTGTTTTTGTTTATATACTTGCGAAGATTGAAAAAATATGTTATAATAGATAAGTGAAGTATAATAAATAAATATACGACGTATGGCAGAACAACTCGAACAGCAATACAAAGACCTCCTTTCAGAAATTATTGCCAAACAAGCGATCATCCTTGGTCCTGACATTGCCGTGCTAAAAGCGCGGAGCGTGCCGGGTATTCAGGTAACAAATGATGGAAAGGTGTCGGGGATCGACGGCGATCCGCAGCAGCTTATCCAGCAGTTGGTCGATAAGTATGTCGACCTGTCAGGCCAGATCGTTAAAAATGCGCTCGGGTCAGTTTTCGCGCGCTATCCAGGCATACAAAAATAGCTATTTTAAAATTGTCTATTTAACTGATACCTAACACTATGGAGACTATTGTGCGATCAATCATTCTTTTTGTCGGTTGGCCGGTTCTTGTCGGCGGCAGTGTCTATCTTTTTGTGCGCGGCCGGGCGGTGTATCGGCTCGTGAAGGGCTCGCTCGTTGGCAAAGTAACGAAGGTGCTGGTCATTTCCATGCTCACTGGCATGTATTGTCTCGGCGTGGTGACGACCGTCTTAATGCTCAAGGACGAAAAAATGGTCTGGCTGGGCCTGCCCGTGTTTCTGATTTGGTTTGTGACGTTCGTCTGGAGCCTCCGCGTTCTGAATGAGGCGCAGCAAGAAGCGAAAAAGCTCACAAAATAATCCAAACGGACAGGGTAGCGGCGTTGTCATAAACAACGGTTGCGGCCGTTGATATACATACTATGAATTTCGTATCCATTATTATTGGACTCCTGGGCATTGTCGCGATTGTTTTTGGAGTCTTTTTTTGCCGGCATTTTTTTCGTCAGCGTAAAATATTGGAAGAAAAAGCGCGCCACATGGAACGGCGCATGTTTGAATTGTCGATCTTAAAAGAGCTCGGCGATCGGATTGGTTACTCGCTCAACGTTCAGAACATCGTTGATATTATTACCGGTTCGCTTCACCAATTTATCGAGTACAGCGCAGTTTCGTACATGCTCCTGGAACCGGAAAAGCTCATCTTCAAGGTCCACCTCGAGAAGTCGGTCTCACGGAAATTTATCAACGACATAAAGGATCGGATGCAAAAATCGCTCTCGGCCTTGCTGAATAAGGACATGCAGAAGATGACGGTCGAGGAGGTCTTGTCAGGTGCGATCGTCGTCGACGAAACCGACGCACCCGTGCAGTCGTTTTTTAACATCCCGCTGGTCATCGGCGAAAAGGTCGTTGGTGTTCTGACCGTCGCGCATACCACGGCGGGTTTGTACAAGGAAGAAGAAACCACGATACTCTATAAGATAACCCGGCAGGCTTCCCAGGCAGTGACGCGTTTGCAGGAGGTCATCACAATCGAGCAGCGAAAATTGAACGCCATGGTGGCGAGCATTACCGAGGGGGTCGTGATGACTGATCGCGATTACCGCGTCGTGGTGGTGAATCCGGTGGCGCGGCAAATCATCGGGCTTAATGACCGTCAGGAGGTGACCATTTTTGATTTTATCGATCGTCTCGGCGGCAAGTTTGATATTCGCGGACGGCTCGAGGAAAGCGTCAAGCTTGATAAAACAATGTTAGCTGACGACGTGATTATTGGCGATCGTTCGTTTCAGATATTCGTTTCGCCGGTCAAAGGGACAATCGGTTTGAATACCAGCGAGGTCTTGGGCGGCGTGGTAATTTTTCATGACATTACCCATGATAAGGAATTAGAGAAACTGCGTGAGGACTTTACTTCGATGATGGTTCACGAACTCCGGTCACCGCTGGCAGCGATAAAAATGATGACGCAGTATCTCGACAAGAAGAAAACCGGCAAAAGCCAGAAAACCCAAGGTCAGTATAATCAGCTGATCCAAAAAAACGCGGTCAGCATGCTCAACCTGGTCAACGACCTGCTCGATGTGGCAAAGCTCGAATCCGGTCGGTTTGAGGTCCACCTCGAGCCGATGAATATCGCCACCACAATAAAAGACAAAGTGGCCTTCTATGAACCGTTAGCCAAGAATCGGGAAATCGATCTCCAGGTTCAGCTGGCCGCAAACCTGCCGGAAGAAATCAATGGCGACACTGTCCGGATCGGCCAGGTACTCGGTAATTTGATTTCCAATTCACTTAAATACACGCATGGTGGTGGGATGGTAACAATCCAATGTTTCGTCCACAAAAAAGGACGGTCCTGGAGTGAGGAAGCGGCGCACGAAAACATCCGTTGGTTCCTGCCGGCAAAAAACGATCCGAAGCTTCAAGCCGTCCCGGACACGGTCGTCGTGGCGATTACCGATACCGGCGATGGTATTGCCGCGGCGAATATCCCTCAGCTGTTTAACAAATTCGTCCAATTCCGGTCTCGGGCCACGGACGAAGAAGGCCAAAAAGGCACCGGCCTCGGTTTGGTAATTGCCAAGGGGATTGTTGAGGCGCATAATGGAACTATCGGCGTTGCTTCCGAGGAAAGCCACGGGAGTACGTTTTATTTCACGCTGCCGATGTAAGAAATTTATAAAATATACACGATATGAAAAAAACTCCCCCAAGCGAATTTTCAGCGGACAACCAATCACATTCGGTTCTCGTCGCTGATGATAATATCGCCACGCTCGAAGTTCTTACTGATGCGCTGAAGGACGCTGGTTTCATGGTCTATCCAGCCAAGGACGGGCAAGAAGCGCTCGATCTCGCGCTGAAGAAACATCCTGACATCATCCTCTTAGACATTCAGATGCCGAAGATGGACGGTATCAGCATGTTAACCGAGTTGCGCAAAGATCGCTGGGGGCGGTACGCAATGGTAATTCTGCTGACCCACCTGACCGGCTCGGAGCGGGTCGCCAAGGCAATACAGTTAGGTGCGTTTGATTACCTCCAAAAGGCGAACTGGGACCTTGATTCAATCGTTGATCAGGTGAAGAAGCGCATTGCTTTAAAAGTTGAAGCTGAAAAGAGAAAAACCAAATATAAACTCAAGCCCATACCAGGGCCAAAGAAAGAAATGGGTCAACGCAGAAAGATATCGTAAGTTTTTTTGATCCCTCTCAGTATTTTGTCAAACAAGGTTTTCGACTAGTCGGTACGATAATCATAACGCGTAATAAGACACTATGCGGACATCAATAAGTCGGAAGCGGTCGATGCAAAAGCTTTTCGCTAAAATTTTTTACTGGGCTGGCACACTGCTGTTTATTGGCGTCGTAGTAATAGCGGTGATATTAAAAAAGGCTGTCGATCAGCCGCTGACACCGGCGCTACAAAATTCCTTGATCGTCCTATTAGGCGTGAGCACGGCCGCTCTCTGTCTGGGTATAGTGAATTTTTCAGTGTATTTTATCCGCCGCGGTGCGCTCGCACCTGAGGAAGTGAAGATACCCAGAAAATATTATTTAGTGATAGTTGTCTTTCTCGCGCTGCTCGGTTTGTCAGCCATTTGATCATACTACAGGCCATTTCATAGGCAAAAAGCCATCCTAACGCGGATGGTTTTTTGCTAACTTGACATTTTCAGCGGTTGTTGTAGGATGTCCATTGTTGTACCCAGGCCGAGGTTTTCGGCCACGACGCACACCCAGACAGGGAGGAGGGTCAGAACATGGCCATTCGGGTCGCGGTGATCGAGACGTGGGACGAGACGGATGTTCTGGAGGGCATGACGGCGCAGCAGGCACTGGCGGCGACCGGCGTGGAGTTCGATCCGGAGACCCAACGCCTGGTGAGCGCGAAGGACGGCGAGATCAAGCCGGATGCGATCGTCCAGGACGGCGACACCATCTTCGTCGAGGCGCTCGAGGGCGATGACGCCGATGAGGTCGTCGACGACGAGGCCGATCCGGGCAAGAAGACCGGTGACGACGCGGTGGTCGACGAGGCCGATCCGGGCAAGAAGACCGGTGACGACGCGGTGGTCGACGAGGCCGATCCGGGCAAGAAGACCGGTGACGACGCGGTGGTCGGCGAGGCTGGCGCGGGCGGCGGAGGCGGCGAGGCCGTCGAGGCTGCGGCTGGCGGAGCCGGGGCTGCGAAGGAGTAGCGGCTAGTCGTCTGAGACGGCTGGACCGTGGCGGGGCTTGATTGAAGAGCCCCGTTTTTTCTTAGCTTTGTTTGCGGTAAAGGGCATCGCGTGATATACTGAAACCATGAAAAAGCAAATTATTATTTTAGCCATTGTAGCGGCCATCGCTGTTTTAGTCTTCTTTTGGCTGACGTCGATCCGTAAAAATCTGGAAAAAACCGCTTATCATCAAATAAAAGCCGTGGCTGCGGCCGTGGAAATCTAACCAGCTACTTTAGTGAATCATATGGAGCATAAACCACGTACAGATCTTATTAAAAGTGGGATTAAGTTTGAGGAGGAGTTTGTCGATGTCTTGGCACGTCGGATCGCTGAAACAAGGGAGTTTGGAGAGTTAGAAGAAGAAAAGAAAGACAAGATAATAAATATCCTTGATATTCTGTTGAATGAGTCAGCCCGTCACGGGATACTGTTACAAAATATACTGGATAAATACTAGGACGTATGAATGATCATCGAACAACACTCATCAGAGAATTCGTGGAATTGAAAGAAATGGAGTTGAATGCCGGGGGTCTTTATCAATCTATTTTGCCAAGCATATCTGATCCGGCTGACCTGAAGATTTTAGAGGGGATTATTGCCGATGAGAAGCGGCACGCGGCGATGGTTCAGGGGATTATCGATATTCTGGAGTCTTAGTCCGGCATCGGGGAACGGTGAAAGGCGGGCAAAAGGTTATTATTCCCTGGGCATACGGCTTGACACCATGCCAAAATCCGATATACTCATGAAGTCCCAGGTCGGGCTGCCCCGGCGTTTTTTTTACCGCCTTACCACAATGAATATACGCAATGTCGCCATCATCGCGCACGTCGATCATGGCAAAACAACACTTGTCGACGCGCTCTTGCGCCAATCAAAAACCTGGCTGAATAAAGAAGTCGCCGGGACTGATTTGATTATGGATTCGAATGACCTGGAGCGTGAGCGCGGGATTACGATTTTTTCAAAAAATGCTTCGGTTGTCTGGACCGGTGTAAAAATCAATATCATCGACACGCCTGGGCACGCTGATTTCGGCGGCGAGGTGGAGCGGGTGTTAAATATGGCTGACGGCTGTTTATTGCTTGTCGACGCGAAAGAGGGGCCGATGCCGCAGACGCGCTTTGTCTTGAAAAAAGCGTTAGCCATGGGCCTCCGAATTATTGTGGTCGTGAATAAGATTGACAAACCCGATGCCCGTCCAGCCGAAGTGCTTGATCGGACATTCGACTTATTCGTCGAGCTGGGCGCAGACGACCGGACGCTTGATTTCCCCGTGCTCTATGCCTCGGCAAAAGAAGGCCGGGCGGGCCTAACGGCTGACCTAGCCAGCTTGACCGATATTACCCCGATTTTTGACGCCATTCTCAATGAAATACCCGCGCCATCCGGCGATCCGACAAAGCCCCTGCAGCTGCTGATCACCTCGATCAGCGCTGATGCGTACAAAGGCCGGATAGCGACTGGTCGAATCGCCCAAGGCGTGATTCGGTCAGGCGATACGATTACCCATATCAGCCGGTCTGGGATTCAAAAAAAATACCGCCTTGTTTCGCTGATGACGTATACCGGTCTTGAGCGGGTTGATGTGACTGAGGCCTCGGCCGGCGATATCGTCGCGCTGGCTGGCATACCCGATGTGACGATTGGCGAAACAATCGCGGATGCTGAAAAACCGATTGCCCTGCCATTACTCGATATTGAGCAACCGACCGTAAAGATTACCTTGCGCATAAATGACTCGCCGTTCGCCGGCCGGGAGGGCCAGTATTGCACCTCGCGCCAGATTAACGAGCGTCTGGAAAAGGAGCTGGAAACGGATTTAGCACTCCGGGTAGAAGACAGCCCCTCAGGCGGCTGGGCCGTGTCAGGCCGAGGCGAACTGCATCTCGCCATATTAATCGAGCGACTCCGGCGCGAAGGTTATGAGCTTCAGGTTTCCCGTCCGCATGTGATTTTGAAGACGGTTGAGGGCGTTGTCCAGGCGCCGTTTGAGCGCGTTTTTGTTGAAGTGCCGGAAGCGCACAGCGGGGCCGTTATTCAAAAACTGGGCAGTCGGGGCGGCGAGATGCACGATTTCCAAACCCGCGAGGGCGTCAGTTATTTGGAATTTGTCATTCCCACCCGGGGCCTCTTTGGCTTCCGGAGCGAATTTCTGACGGATACGCGCGGCCTGGGAATTATGAATACCCTGTTTGAGGGCTATTTTCCTGATCCGGGCAACTGGCATGAACGCGAGCAGGGCTCGCTCGTCGCCCACGAAAGCGGCGTGTCGAATCTCTATGGACTGCTCAATGTTCAAAACCGTGGTACATTTTTCATCGGTCCGGGCGTCGAGGTGTATAAAGGCCAGGTTGTGGGGCAAAATTCGCGCGAGGATGATATTCACGTAAATGTTTGTAAAACAAAGCAGCTTTCAAATATGCGTTCGAAGGGCGACGGCAGCGCCGAACATTTTAATCGGCCGAAGGACATGGGTCTCGAGGACGCTTTGGAGTATATTAACGACGACGAATTAGTCGAGGTCACGCCGAAATCGATTCGGATTAGGAAAAAGGTGCTTGACCTGCAAATCGCGAAAAAACTCGCCCGCGAGGAGAAGGGTGCTGCTTGACAAACACAGAAAATAGGGTATGATGCTCCATTGACTTTATTCTCGATACTTTTGTTATCTATAAGCCTTGGTTGATAGCTGAACTGTTGAATGTATCAATAGACAGCTGCCAAACAGGGTTGAAAAGAAAACAAACCTGTAAAGCGGTGACCGGCGAAGAACGTCGGTCGGCTCATTCCCAACGGATGCTCGAGGGCGAAGACCGTTCCGGCATCCGACAGACGGGAGGTTCATCGTGATGCGCGTGTTTCGGCATAGCCGAAATCAGGTAAGATGGCTCTACGGAGTCGCGCTATTCTTCTCACTGGTGGGTGGGGGAGCGGCGATAATCTCAATCGAGAGCGGACGACCATCGTTCGCCGCCTGGCTGTGGCTCATCGCACCAGTCGTCCCACTTCTCATCGTCAATGGTGTCATGGAGATCCACCTGCGACAGAAGCTCGCCCATATGATCTATTCAAAACCTCGACGAGCTATCTTCGGGTCCAGGTCAGTCACGACCTATCACTACGATCGCGCGGTGGAGATGATGCTCACCCAGCTGGCAGAACGCCTTGGCGCAGCGATCCGAGTCGAAGAAGCAATGCGAGAAGGCGAATACTGTCCGGCAACAATGGGCGTCATAAGGGCTCACGTTAGGTTGGCAAAGAGTGCTTTCTGGCGTGCGTATTGGCTGGCTAGTATCTTTGACAAACCAGTCAAGTCGAGCTGGAAGGACTATCTGACGGCGCAGGTTGCCTAAGTTGCGGACTTGCCGTCGGCTCGGGTCGAGTCTCGTCACAAGCGACTTTACCCGGGCATTTTTTATACCCAATAGTATTGATATAATAAAAGGTGGATGGGAAATATGTCAGCCGATTCAAAAACGGATGTCTCGGGACGACTTTTTTGACAAAGAGCCGCGCCACCGGTAGGCTGAAGAAGTGGATAATGTCTTCGCCGTTTATAAGCCCGTCGGTCCGACCTCAAATGATATCCTCGAGGATATCCGTCGTCGCACCGGCATAAAAAAAGTCGGCCACGCTGGCACGCTCGATCCACTCGCCAGCGGCGTTTTAATTGTGGCCATCGGCCGCGACGCGACGAAGCGACTTTCGGCGGAGGTGGCCAAGGAAAAAGAATATCTCGCCACTATCCGGCTTGGCGAGGAAAGCACGACCGACGACGCGGAGGGCGAAAAAACGAAGCAGGCAATCGAAACGCCGCCGAGTCGTGAGCAGATCCAAGAAATTCTGCCACAATTTGTCGGTCAGATCGAACAGACGCCGCCGAAATATAGCGCCATAAAAATTAAAGGTCGAGAAGCCTATAAATACGCCCGCCAGAATCAAACCGTTGTCTTGGAGCCGAGAATGGTCACGGTAAAAGAAATTACGTTGGTTTCGTATGCCTGGCCAGACGTCGTCTTGCGCATTGTCACCGGACCGGGCGTGTATATTCGTTCACTGGCCAGGGATCTTGGTCGGGCACTCGGTGTGGGTGGCTATATTTCCGCTTTGGAGCGGACACGGGTGGGGGAGTTTACAAAAGATCAGTGCGTCGATCCCGATCAAATAACGGTACGCTAACACAGATGACACAAATATCCATATTTGATAATATGAAACCGTCTATGAATGAAAAAATGATCCGGCTTTCACCGAGTACAGGGTTGAATCTTTACCGCGAATGTCCGCGCTGTTTTTGGCTGCACCATAACAAAGGTATCCATCGGCCGCGCGGAATATTCCCATCCTTGCCCGGCGGGATGGATCTGGTGATTAAAGACTACATGGACAGCTTCCGAAAACGCGACACCATGCCGCCTGAACTCGCCGGACAGGTTGAAGGAAAATTAATGACTGACCTAGTCTTGATGAATAAATGGCGCAATTGGCGCACCGGCATGGAATATAAAGATACTGCGATGAACGCCGTTCTTTTCGGCGCGCTTGACGAATGCCTCTTTGATAATGGCACGTACATCCCGCTTGATTATAAAACGAGGGGGAGTGCGCCAAAAGAGGGGGACTCAGAACGGTATTATCAGACCCAGCTCGACGCCTACACCTTGCTTTTATCTGAAAACGGTTATCCGACAAAGAATCTCGCCTATTTGCTGTACTATTTTCCTCACGAAGTCAAACAAAACGGTGAAGTAACATTTCGAACCAAGGTCATTCGTCTGAGCACTGACGTCGCCCGCGCCAAAAAATTGTTCAGCGAAGCGGTGCGGGTGCTGCGCGGAGCAATTCCGAAACGGCACAGCAACTGCGAGTATTGCACCTGGAACCACAGCCTCAATGAATTTGATTAATTATTAACAAAAATACCATGATGCGACTGATGAGCCATAATTTTGTTGACGGTGGAAAAATCCCATCAAAGTATACCTGCGATAGCGAAGGGGTAAATCCGCATTTATCTTGGGAGGGCGCACCCGAAGGGACAAAAAGTTTTGCCGTAACATGCCTTGACCCGGATGCGACTATCGGCGAGTTCGCGCATTGGCTTATCGTCAACATTCCTCCAACCGTGCGCGAAATTCCAGAGGTGTCATCAGCGCCAGCCGGCGCGGATGAGATCGCGAATGACTCTGGCCGACCTGGCTACCACGGACCATGTCCACCGCGCGGGGAGCATCGGTATATTTTCACGATCTATGCGCTGGGGATTGAACATGTCGAGGGATTAAACCGGGAAACGTTTGTGGCTGAGGTGAAAGAGCACATGCTCGATTCGGCGACCTTAGTCGGATTATATCAACGGGTTACTCAATAAAAAGAATGACATCAGAAAAATACTTTTCATACCGGGGGAAAATTAATCGCGACAATCGAAAATTCAGCACGGTTTATGTTGTTATCGGATGCGTAGTCGCGTTCATTGCTGGCGCAGTAATTATTGTGGCGAGTAGGCAAACGCAGGTTTCCAGTCCGCTGAGCTTCATAGCCGGCACCCCAAAGGGAGCGTCAGCAGACAATTCGGGTATTAATGCTTTTTCACCGACCCGTGCTGGAAAAGTCACGTTTATCGCAGTTGGTGATGTCATGCTTTCGCGGACAGTCGGTCAGAAAATACGTGAGCACGGGATCGGGTATCCTTTTGAAAAAACCACCGGATTACTAACCTCGGGCGATTTTGCTTTTGGCAACCTTGAAACCTCGATTACCGAGGGGCCGGTCGTGAAAAGCGGAACGATGATGTTCCGGGCTGATCCTGGCGTTGAAAACGCTCTCAAGGATAATGAGCTCGTCATTCTCTCGCTGGCGAACAATCATACGCCAAATTACGGACAGAAAGGCTTGCATGATACGTTTGATTATCTGACGAAGGCCGGAATCCAATATGTTGGGGCTGGGAAGGATGGTGTTGAAGCGCGGACTCCGAAAATAATTGAGCGTGCCGGCGTGCGCATTGCCTTTCTCGCCTACAACGACAGTGATGTCGTACCGGCGTCGTATGAAGCGAGTTCCAGTCGGGCCGGGACTGCCCTGATGAATATCAATACTTTGAAGAAAGATATTGAAACAGCAAAACAAAAGGCTGACGTTGTTTTTGTGTCAATGCATTCGGGTACGGAATACGTCCCCGGTCCGAATGCCCGGCAGACCGCTTTTGCCCACGCCGCCATCGAGGCTGGCGCCGAATTGGTCATCGGCCATCATCCCCATGTTGTCCAAAGCGTCGAGGAATACCAGGGCAAGCTCATCATCTATAGTTTAGGGAATTTCGTATTTGATCAAATGTGGTCGACTGAAACGCAGCAGGGCGTTGTGGCCGAGATTACGCTGGCCCGATCAACGGTAACGAATATCGAATTTACGCCGATCATGATTGAAGACTATGCACAGCCGCGTCTCGCGCACGGCGAGGAGATTAATACGATTCTTGATCGTCTCCAGCTGGATAAAATCAGCCAGCGCACATCGGGCTGGTCGCCCAAAACGTAAAGCGCTATAGCTTTGCCACAAACAGAAAGACCGCCACGAGGCGGCCTTTCTGTTGTAGTAAACGTGATTCTTTTTTTTAAAGAATGGTGTCCTTGGCTTGTTTGGCCACTCGGAATTTCACTACAGTTTTCGCCGGGATCTGAATCGTCTCGCCAGTCGCTGGGTTGCGACCCTGGCGGGCGGCGCGGTTTTTCTTGACCAATTTGCCAAGACCGGGCAGGGTGAATTCACCCTTGGCTTTTGTTTCCGCGTAGGCCGTTTCCACGAGGATGTTCATAAAGTCAGCGACCTCCTTTTTGGAGCGTCCTGATTTGTCGGCCAAGACCGCGAACAGTTGAGACTTTGTCATTGATTTTGGCATACGTCTCTTTTAGTTATTAACATTTACCCAATAATTATAACGAAAATACACAAAAAAACAACAAAATTGTGTTAATTATTAATGTTTTTCAATGATTTTATCTGATGATATATGAATAATATGCTATTAATTGTTTAATATTAGCCAAATAACATTTAAAAAATAAATCATACAATTAATGCCAATAAATACGTATTAATACCGTTATGCTATAATTTTGCCGTATGAATATTCGCAAACGCATATGAAAAAAATCATCGCCATTACGTTAGTTATTCTTTCTGTTGGCTTCACTGTTGGTTGCAGGGAAAGCAAGACCGAAAATACAAATCAAGCATCAGTACCGACAAATGCCACGGATAGCGGCAACGCGAACAGCAATCGCGCTCAAGAAGGAAATAACGGAAACGTAAACGCATCGTTCAACCGCAATCTCCAGGAAATTGAGATGTTAACAAACAGCGCCGATGCGGCAGGTAAAAATGTTGATACCGAATATGATGGATTCGAAAATCTCGACGCGAGCGACGATAACATTGAGATATAATTATTTACATTATCGATATGAACAAACGGTGCGGTAAAACAATTGGTCTGATCAGTCTCGGCGTTTTCGCTCTATTTTTCTCCTGGCCCGGCATTACGCAGGCGGTTCAAAAGGTCGATGCGCTCAATGAATATCGAAACGCGAAAACACAGGAAGAGAAATTGGAAAAGGTTAAGGCGCTCGGCGTTGACATGATTGACCGACGCATTGCGTCTCTTGAGCAGCTGAAGAAAATACTGGATCAGGCGGTGAAGCTTGAACCAACCTTGAGAGATTCCTTGATTATTCGAATTAATGACGCCGAAAACGGTCTGAACGCTTTGAAGACCGAAATCCAAACGGGCACTGATTTCGAGGCGGTTCGTGAAAAGGTGCGCTCGATTATAACTGGCTATCGCGTCTACGCCGTTTTTATGCCCCAGATACGCGGACTCGCTGTCATCGATCGTTTGCGGACGTATCAGGAAACGCTTGATGCCTTGAAGGTTGCTCTTCAGGCAAAGGTTGACGATGCAGAGGCGGCTGGTCGTCCAGTCGAAGAGAGCCAAGGGAAAATTGATCGGGCAACAACGGCGTTAGCGAACGGCGCCAGTTTCCTGGCCACGGCTGAACGCGATTTCTCAAACATGAAAATCGATGAAGCCGTCGCCGCACACGACTTGTTCAAAAACGGAAAAGGCGATCTTCAGAATGCGCGCGATTCATTTCATCAGGCAAAAACCCTGCTTCGCGAGGCAACAAACGTTCTTCGCGAACTGAAATAAACACAGGTATTGAAGAAACTGAGCGAACTGAAAAAGTTACGATAAAAAACTGAACCCCCTGGACCAGATGGTCGCAAGGGGCTTGAAACGTTTTCTCGAGCTTACGCGCGAGGAAAGGTTTCGAGGAGATTCTGAAGCATTGTCCCGACCATCGCCAGACCAGAATGAATAATCGAGAGAGCGGGGACAGCGACTTCAGGAAGGAACAGTTTTAGCAGGACGATGGTCAGAACCAGGAAGAAGAGGAAGCGAATCATGTGTTTAGGCTTATTGGATTAAGCCTGGAGGCTCAAAGGGTGGACTGCGCGACGAACCGCAATCCACGGGGGTTCTTTGTGACCACCATCCTTTGATTCTCTCCAGCCGGAAGGGCGGGAACGCGTCCTGGCCTTTCAGTTGGAGAGAATGCGTTATGTTGTGGAAAGAACAGCACTGTATGATATCATCATACTATTATATTTGTCAAATTTATGGCCACACTCTTGACAAAAATATCTGGCGGTGATACCATCGCCCTAACCATCCTTTAACCGGGATGTGTTGATGCGAAGGCATAGATCAACGGTCCATCATTAGGACGCTTTAGACCGTTGGGAGCCTAGTAGCGTAACCACCCATCAACAAACTGGTTAACTACTTTGCCCGTCCGTTTATCGGACGATCTGATGCCTCCTATGGGGCTCTTTTTGTTGTGAGTCAACAAGGGAGGTGCACCATGCAATGGGTTCTGCTTTTTGACACGAACGTCGAGCGGCTCAACCTGTTTCTGTCCGCGCTCCTTGGGTATCAGGTGATCGGCGTGTCGGAATTCAGCGCCGCCAAGCGGCTCATTCTCGAACGCCAGCCCGCGATCGTTCTGGCGGATTGGTTCGACTCAAACACGAACCGTCTGCTGAACGAGCTCGAGCAGATCCGCGACCGGCCCATCCCGCCGTTTTACTTCATGGCCGACGTGCCGAACCAGGCGAAGGTCCGCGAATGCCGGCGTCGGGCGCTCAGCCAGGGAGCCTTCGGTTTCATCCCGCGGCCGATCGGCCAGGCTCAGTTCCTGCTCTATGTCAACGGGGCATTGGCTCGGGCCAGAGGCTATCAGGTCGCGGAGGTGACAACCATAGTGTTGCCAGCCACGTTCGGTACGAAGGACGACCCGCTGCTTATAGCCTTGAACGGCTCGCCCTATTCGAACATCGCCCACTTGGCCGGCGGCTGGGAAGTCCTTGACTCTATTCTGGAGCGTCATGGCATCCGGGCATCGGAAGAGGACATGAGCGAACTGCGTGAGGCGATCGTCGGCTGGGGCAGCCTACGGGAAGAGGACCGACTGCTCCGGGCGATCGACTTGCACGACGGCCTGCTCTTCGACTGTCGCACTCCCGTTGACCAGGTGATCTATGACATTGCCCATGAGATCCTGTATGGCGCTGGCGTGAAAGGAAGCAAGGCTGCCTGAGTTCGGCCGTCCAGTCACATCCGGCACCATCTCCGTGTTCACCCTTATCCGGCTGGTAACACAGCGGGATCTGCGGTGACTGCCCGAGTGCCACTCGCGTGGTCGCTCGGGCTTTTTTAATAATAAAAAAATGAGGGTACGATAGTGGTACCCTCAGCCGTCGCGTTGGTAACGGCGGCTATGCGTCAGTCGGAGGCTTGGCGCCCAGGTATTTCCTGATGTAGAACTTCTTCATCGTCTCTGATCCCATGAAGAGAACCAGGACCACGAAGCACTGTTCGGCCAGGTGCTTCGGAATCTTTACGTTCTCAAATAGCATGGAACCTAGCGAGATCAAGAAGAACATACTCCACCAGGCGATAACCCAGCGGCCGCCGCGGCGAGTGATGTGTTTCGTATGCGACCAGCGCATGACCTCCTTATTGGAGACATACATGGCCAGAAACGCACAGTACATCGTCACGGTGACGAACGGAACCTGCCAGTGGGCGGCGTGCAGCACCTGCAGCCACGGGAGGAGTCGGACCGCTTCCATCACGTTCATGAGGAACATCAAGCACGTGAAGAAAGAGAATCCCTGGCAGAGCAGTTGGGCGTTGATGTTAGCCCGAGACACCTCATCAACAGTCGGCTTGGCCAACCGGATTTCTCCCCTCAAAGCCGTGTGCGTCCTCATGGCGGACACTCCTTTCTGATGCAGACCCAGATGTTGATTTATGGAATGCGCAACCCCTCGAAATCCTGAGCCGATGAGTTTAGTTCAAAACAGGGCTTTTGTCAATGCCAGGATGTGCACCAGTTATGCACCGAATTTTGCTAAGGTTTAACAAAAAACATGATTATGATATAAATCTTGGTAAGTCGTCAAAGGGCCTTTATTTTTCAGGCGCTATCTGATATGCTAGGGTGGACTTTAAAAAAACACGTTTCTTCAGTCGGGGTGTAGCGCAGTTGGCTAGCGCGCGTCGTTCGGGTCGACGAGGCCGAGGGTTCGAGTCCCTCCACCCCGACTGAGGAAAGGTGGAAAGTGATTGACACATAAACACTTATTTTCGCATGAGCCAAATTTCCTTCTACGAAACTAAGTATTATATGTTTTCAAATTTTTCAGCGCACGCGGTCGAGTACCGCGGCGATTTGTTTATGACGGCGGAACACGCCTACCAAGCGGCGAAATTCGACGACTTCGCTATAAAATCCGAAATACAAGCGGCCCGGAGCGCCTACGCGGCAAAAGAAATCGCCCGTCAGCATAGAAGTAAGCGTATCTCAAACTGGGATCAAAAAAAGGTTCAGATTATGGAAGAAATTATTCGGGCTAAATACCGTCAGCATGGCGACGTGCAGAAAGCATTAAAAGAATCGGGTAATGAAGAAATAATTGAAAATTCTCCAATCGACTCATTCTGGGGCGCGGGCGCCGATGGTAATGGCAGAAACGAGCTAGGTAAAATATGGATGAAGCTGCGTCTAGAATAGTTGATGGGCTATAGCGATCTAACTGACCAGCTGAAATAAATTATTTCGAGTATCACCAAATGAGGCGTCTTATGTTTCGCCTCATTGACATTTTTATATGACTCGAATAAGATGCAGCTGTTGTGAAACGGCCTTCTGGCCTAGGGCAAAACCACAGGGAGGATACCTATGCCACACCACGCCATCCCAGACGCGCCTGCCGGAACACTGACCCCCGTCGTCTTCAAGACCGAAGTCGTCGGAACAGTGGCCCGGCATTTCCCTCCGCGCCGGGACGTCTTGTCGGCCATCGTGGCCAAGGGGATGCAGATCAGTCTGCGCGATACGTTGTGCAGTTTCATCCCCACGCATCCCAACGAGCCGATCTGTCGTACGGTCCTCGTTACGTCGCTTCAGATCGACGGCGTACAGGTCGAGCGTGCGACGGAAGGTCAGGAGGTCGGAATCCTGACCGGAGGGCCGTTGTGGGTCGTCGGAAGCCCGGTGCTTCGACTCACTCGCCAGAGGACAGAGCCGGGAAACGCACCGGGCTGCGCCGTCTGACGGTCGACCGCACGCTGCCGCGCTCATTCTTTGCTCGCCCCCTTCGTTCACCCCACCCGTGTGGGGTTTTTCATTAACCCGGATAATGAAATTAGGGTCGTGTTTATATAAACATTGTCAGATATTATTTATTCTGCCATGATACTGATAGAGTCATTAATTGATTAAACCATAATATTATTAATATGGGCGAAAACAACCCGGGAGAATTTGAGTCGGATCGGGAACAGGAGCCGTCAGTCGAAAGCACAGTGGCGTTGCGTTTCATGCGCCACGCGGAAAAAGAAAAGCTTGATATTCCCGATGATGATATTCCGCTCACTGTCCCTGGCAGAATGGATGCCTGGCGAAAAAGTATGCGGATGCATGCAAAACCGGAAGTATCAGTAGCAGTCGGTAGTCCGAAGAAAAGGACGCGAGAGACATCAGCACACGTCATGCTGGGCAGTCGGGTGGCACCGGACGCTAGTTTGGAGGAAATGGAACGCGAGATTGCACGGTTTCTGAAAGTTGGGAAAAAGGTAATGGTCGACGAACGCTTAAACCTTGGTGCAGACGGCCCGGTGGGAATTGAGACGAACAAATCGTATGATGAGAATGCATATTTTCGATATTTAGCGGAGAAGAGCGATCTCCGGGCTGAAGAACTTCACGACCTTGAATCGGGTACGTTAAAGCGCTACGCGGGCAATGTGGCTGAGCTGATACAGCACTATCTCGAAATAAGCAACGCCTTTCATGGTGTGGTTGAGAAAGATAGCGAGAAATACAAGAAATACAGCAACCGTCTTGAACGGTATCTCGGTACACACGTCGGCATCCAGGAAAGCTTTATTGTAAAAGTGCTTGAGACGCTGAGCCAGGAAACGAAACGGAAAGCGTTTGTCGAAGCATACCCGAACGGCTTCAAAGAGTTACAGGGCATGAATATCGATATCACGACCCGGGGCCGCGAACGGACGATATTTCTCTCATACGAAATACCCGATAAATCTGGCCACCCGAAAACGGAGAGAATAATGTTCGGCGCTGATGTTCTCGAACAGATCATCAAAGATCGTTACCAGTTTGAACAGGCAGTGGCAGAGAGAAAATAGTCGCGATACAATATAACCATGAAGGCAAAAACAGCAAATGCAAAAGCGACCTGGTTGTTTTTTATCGCCCTGATTATATTTGGCGCGCTGGTTTGTTATTATGTCGTGAAAAGCAATTTTCAATCAGACGTGGCGGAGACAGAGGTTGCAAACAACTCAAACCCAGTTAATACAAATTCAACTCCAACCGTGGCGAACACCAACAATCAGCTAAATAGCAATGTGCCAGTAAACTCTGAACCGCCGACCAATACCGATAATATAAATGCACCAGCGCCAACGGAAATACCGGCGGGCGAGGAAATCGTCCGGATTGATACGAAGGAAAACATGGTCGTTTTTACGTTTGACGCTGGCAGCAGCGACGTCTCGCTGACAAAGATTCTTGAGGCGCTCGCCACGCATCAGCTCACCGGAACGTTTTTCATGACTGGCACGTGGGCGGAAAAATTTCCCGAGGGGGTGAAGCAAATCGCAGCCGCCGGACATGAAATATACAACCATACCTATTCACATCCGCATTTAACGCAACTTTCCGACGCCAAAATTCTCGAAGAGTTTTCGGAAACCGAGCAGCTGGTGAAAAATCTAACCGGCAAAACCACCAAACCATATTTCCGAGCGCCCTACGGCGAACGAAACGACCATATTTTGGAAGTGGCGAGCCAATCCGGGTATCAATCGGTCTATTGGTCGACGGACGCACTAGACTGGGAGGAAAGCACGGGCATGACCGCTGAAAAAGTACGCACGCGCGTCTTGGACAACCTCAAGCCCGGCGCGATATTCCTCATGCATGTGGGTGATACGATCACCGGCTCGATTCTTGATGGTTTGTTTGAATCAATCGAGCAGAAAGGCTATCAGATCTCTTCGTTGGGCAATGCCACCGGCCAATAACGGAAAAATGACTATTTCTTGACACTTTAGCCATTTTTTTTTATCCTAAAGAGACATGTCAGAACTTATACAGGTTAAGAATTTAACGAAGGAATTCAACGGTTTTTTGGCTGTTGATCACGTAAATTTCTCGGCCAAGGCCGGTGAAATATTCGGGTTGCTCGGACCGAACGGCGCCGGGAAAACGACCACCCTGCGTACGATCGCGACTGTGCTCGCGCCGACGTCGGGAACGGCCGTTGTTGCCGGGTATGACATCGTCAGCCAGCCCGAGGACGTCCGTCGCCATATCGGCATGTTAACGACCGACATCGGCGTGTATGAACGATTCAGCGGCCGGGAAAACCTCTATTATTTCGGCCAGCTCTACGGTTTATCAGGCGAAAAATTGGAGCAGGCAGTGGCTGAGCTCGTGCAACTGCTCGACATGGCGGATTTCATCGATAAGCGAACGGGAAAATATTCCACCGGCATGAAGCAGAAGTTGGCCATCGCCCGCTCGGTGATCCATAATCCCGATGTCATGATTTTTGACGAGCCGACCGCCGGCCTTGACGTCTTAGCTTCCCAAACGGTCATTCGATTTATGAAAAAAGTCAGCGAACGGGGGAAGCTGGTCATTCTATCCACGCACGAGATGACGGATGCTGAGAAACTGTGCGATCGGGTGGCGATTATGCATCAGGGGAGAATCGTGACCGTCGATACGGTTGAAAATCTGAAGGCAAAAACCGGTACCCAGGATTTAGAGGAAACATTTGTAAAGCTCGTTCACGGTGACAATCATCGCCGTCCCGATGTTACTATTCTCCAGAAGAGCCGGGCGCCGAAAGTGAAGATGTCACCCTTGATGATGGCAATTTTATTAGAAGTCGTTTCCATCCTTCTTATCGGGATCGGCATTCTCGGCAATATGCAGAAATGGTTTAGTGTTGGCGTCGGGTATATTTTTATTATGGCCGGCCTTATCCCGTCTTTCATTGCGCGGCGCCAATTAAGAAAAACGCGGCCGGGTCCACGAGTATAAACGCATAAAGAAATTATTGCCATGAGTAGAGTAACCACTATTTGGAAAAAAGAACTTCGGGACGGCATCCGCGACCGGCGGACGCTCGTGTCAACGATTATTTTACCCATGCTCCTGATGCCGGGCATCATCATCGGGATGGGGAAGTTGGTTACCTGGCAAATATCCCAGGTTAAGGATCAGCCGGTGACGGTCGGGGTGGTTAACGCTTCGTCCGCGGCTGATTTCGTCTCGCAATTGCGCGCGACAAAAAATGTCGCTGTCACAGAAATGACCGGTGAAATACAACCTGAAGTGAAGAACAAAAAAGTTGATATAGCCATCGTCTTTCCGGCTTCGTTCCAAACAGCCATTGAAGCGGCACAGCCGGTTCAGCTTGAGGTCTATCAGAATTCATTGAATACGAAATCAACGACTGCGCTTACTCGGCTCACGACCGTGGCCGCACAGTACAATCAAACGCTCCTGCAAGCTCGGCTCGCCAAGGAAAGCATTAGCCCGCTTGTGCAAAACGGCGTCAGCCTAAAAACAACCGAGGTGGCGTCCGATCAGGAAATTGGCGGCTTCGGGCTGAGCTATCTCTTGCCGCTCTTCATTGTCATGTGGGCGGTCGTCGGCGGCCAAACGTCAGCCGTGGACATTTCAGCCGGTGAAAAAGAGCGAAAAACACTCGAATCGCTCCTGCTCACACCGGTCAGCCGTTTGCAGATCGTTTTTGGCAAATTCCTGGCCGTGGCCACCATGGCGCTGTCCTCGGAGATCATCGCGCTTGGCAGTATGTATGCTGTTTTTGCGTTTGGCGGTGGCGACTTATTTACCGCCACAGCCAGTCAGTCGTCGGGCCTGGTGCAAACGTCGGCGGTCGGGGTGAATTTTACGCTCCAGCCGCAGGCCGTTATTCTCATGTTCCTGGTCAGCATCCTGCTGGTGATGCTTTTTTCTGCGCTTAATCTTTCTGTGGCAATATTCGCGAAAAGCTACAAAGAAGCCCAGAGCTATATTGGCCCGTCGTACCTCATCGTTATCTTGCCGGTGGTGTTAGTAAACATGTTGCCTGGTTTTCAGGCGAAGCTCGGTTTTTTCGCTATTCCGATCGTGAATGCCGTCTTATTGTTCAAAGAGGTGCTGGTAGGTGTCTATAATACCAGTCACATCGTTATGACGATTGGAGTCATGATCGTCAGCGCGCTGATCACGATGTACATTGCCAGCCGGATTTACCGGAAAGAGGGAGTGTTGTTCAAGGATTAAATATATGAGTAATTTTATTGATTACCAATGGCGAAAAGAATATCGAAAATGGCTAATAGGTATTGGCATAGTAGGAGTAATAATAATATTTTCTAGTGAATTTCTTGTTAATAAATTTTTACCTATCGGGAATATTACTATTAGTGAAAAGATATTAGGTTCAATATATTTTGTAACGGCTACAATAATATTTTGGTACACTCGAGAAACATTCGATCTAAAAGTTATTCAACAAAAGGAACTAATCGAAATTAGAAAACAAACAGATTTTCAAATAACTCCATATTTACGAATACAATGGTCAAATAATAAAGACGAAATATTTCATATCATCAATGATGGCAAAGGGTTGGCTATCAATCTGCGTTTTTTACCATTTTCTCCAACTACAGAGCTTGTATTAAACATTAAACATCGTCCTGTAATATCTAGTGGTGGTTATACTATTGTTTCAACGGATGAATTATTTAGTAATATTAAACAGCCAAGCATCATACAGGATACTAGTATATTAAAGGGACTAATATTGTCATACGTAAAAAATAGTTTTTCAATTGAAGCAACATATAAAGACATAATGAATAATCAGTATAATGTCGTTTTCTGTTCGGATCCTACATATAACGATTTGTTTTATATAAATAGTCAAAAGAGGGTGTCATGAGACTGTCATGCCGAACTTGTTTCGGCATCTCTCACCGGTAAATAGCTTGTGCCGGAGAGAGATCCTGAAATAAATTCAGGATGACAACGAGGGGAGAGAAAGACGGTGGGGAGCGGATAGGGTATCAATGGAAAGCCGGACGTATTATGTGTATATTCTTACAAACAAAAACGACAATGTGTTATACATAGGAATGACGAATGATTTACTACGGCGGGTTTACGAACACAAACAGGGGATATATAAAGGCTTCAGCCAGAGGTATCATTTAACAAAGCTCGTCTATTTTGAAGAAACGGATGACGTAACCGATGCAATCGGCAGGGAAAAACAACTGAAACTGTGGCATCGTGATTGGAAGATGAACCTTATTAAAAAGGAGAATCCTGAGCTGACGGACTTATCAAAGGACTGGTATGAAATTGCTTAAAGGCGCAACCTTAAAATCAAATACTGATCGCGCCGTTGGTATCGTTAAGAACGGGAATTCAGTTCTCCTTTTCCATCGACGAAAGAAAGAGCGCGAGTATTTCTACTTTCCGGGCGGGGGAGTGGAGAAAGGCGAAACGCTGGAACAAGCGCTCTACCGAGAAATCCTTGAGGAGGTGAATCTGGAAGTACACGATTCACGGCATATTGTTTCCCTGCGAAACCGCGGTCGTCACGAACACTATTTCATCGTCGATCGTTTTGCTGGCCAGCCGGCGCTCGGACCGGAACAGCTGGAGAAGATCAGCCAAGAATCGTATATCGCTGTCGTCTGGAAGTCGCTGCAGGAAATATTTCAGCTCAACGTGTATCCGCCGGAAATATTACCCCATATTTACCAATACGCACTTTCCATTGCGTCAACGTCTGACGATTGATAACACATATGAACACAATCGAGGTAAAAGATTTGCGTAAACACTTCGGTTCGACCAAGGCTGTCGACGGCATCAGCTTTGACGTTCGCCAGGGGGAAATCTTCGGTTTCCTCGGGCCGAACGGCGCCGGTAAAACAACCACGATCCGATGCTTAATGGACTTCATCCGGCCGACTTCGGGCAGCATCCAGTTGCTCGGCCAGGACAGCCAAGCGAACTCGGTTGAGCTGAAGCACCGAATCGGCTATCTCTCCGGTTACGTCCGGCTGTACGATAAATGGACCGGTTGGGAGCACATCAGATTTTTTCAAAAATTCAACAGCCGATCGGATTCGTCAGCGGAATTGATCAAGCGTCTGGATTTTGACCCGACCCGAAAAGCCGGCCAGTTGTCGTCCGGCAATAAGCAGAAACTTGGCATTTTACTGGCGATAATGCACGATCCTAAATTGCTGATTCTCGATGAGCCGACGATTGGCCTGGATCCATTGCTTCAAAATGAGATCTACAAACTTCTGCGCGAACGCGTTCAAAAGGGTGCGACCGTGTTTTTCTCGTCGCACAACCTGCCGGAGGTTGAAAAGATCTGCACCCGTGTCGGTATCATCCGGCAGGGGAAAATGGTGGCCGTGCAGAGCATCGACGAATTGAAAGAAAAGAAGGTCTATCGCATTCACGCGCACGCCGCCGGCGGGTTTGATCGATCACGATTTAATCTGTCGAACGTGTCATTTTTGGAATCACCAGCCAACGAATTAAGCCTCGAGGTGCGCGGCGACGTGACCGGAATTGTTCAGCTGCTGGGCAAATACCAGTTGTCCGACTTATCGATTGAACGCGCGCCCTTGGAGCAAATATTTCTTGAATATTATGAACAATAATATGTGGCCAATTATCGTTCGGTTTCTCAAAGACAGACGCATATCGCTTCTGGTATATTGTTTGTCTGGCATCGCCTTTCTCGAAATGTATGTGGCAATCTATCCCAGTATATTTTCTCAGGCTGCGCGTTTTAACGAACTCTTCCAAAGCTACCCGCAAGAGTTTCTGAAGGCATTTGGCATTGATCGGCTGGACATGTCGACCTTGGAAAATTATATCGCCATGGAACATTTCAGCATGATTTGGCCGCTCATGATGATCATCTTGATGATTTCTATCGCGGGCGGGGCGTTGGCCGGTGAAATAGAGCGGGGAACGATCGAGCTTGTGCTGTCCCGTCCGATTTCCAGACTGAAGCTTTTTATCGGAAGATATATCTATGGTTTTATTGCGCTCGTGATATTTATTCTGACAACGGTTTTTATGATCATTCCGTTGGCTGAACTGCATAACGTCACGTATGATGCCGGCCGATACTACATGATAGCGGTCCTTGGCATCCTTTTCGGCCTGGCTGTTTTTTCGCTCGCCATGCTGGCCTCAGCCCTGTTCTCGGAAAAAGGACGGGTCTCTATGGTGATGGGCGGTTTGCTCGTGCTCATGTACGTTTTAAACCTGGTGGCCGCGCTCAAAGAAAACCTGTCGGATCTGAAATATCTTTCGTTTTTCCATTACTTTGACGCCCAGTCAGCGCTGACCAAAGGCGAACTGAACCTGACGTCGGTCTGGGTGTTTGCCGGGATCATTGTCGTGAGCACGATCGTTGGGGCAGTGGTGTGGAAGAGGCGGGATGTATAGGAATATTATTTATTAATGAAGAACTAAGTGAAGTTTATTAATCAAGTTACGTAAACATATGCAAAGATCTGATTACAATTTTTTTCAACCAATTATATCGTTTCTCGGTCTTGTCATCTCGCTAGTGATTACAGTTTTACCAGTGTTTAATGTTAGTCAGTTAAAACAGGCCTTTCTTGATCCAAAATTATCTACCCCAGTATCATTCTTTGCTTTTATTATAGGCATTATTATCATATGGCAGATTATGGAATTTCATTCTTATATTGAAATACGAATTGGGAAGAAAAAAATGATACATTCTAAGACTGGTGAAGAATATTTTTCCCCAAGAATTGTAATTACCCATAAACAAATAATATGGATATTAATCATTTTATCCATAATATCCTCATTCACTTTTATGTTTCTAAAAGAAATAAAAAATCCGGCTTTAATTGTTATCTACATACAATCATTTTTATATCTGGTATTTTTCCTTCTTCTAATTTCAATTTTTGGCCTTTTAATTGCCTGGACTAGAGGAAAATATAAATGGACAGAGGAAAAAGAGAATTTTCCTAATACCATATTTAATACATTAGAAAAGTGTAGGCATATTAAGCCAGGTATAGAGATATATGAAAATATTACTGCGAATCCGGAAGAGCTAGAAAGAGAAGGAATCACGGGCGTTTTTGGAGCAAAAAGAATTAAAGTACGAACTACCGTACAGGAGGATAATATAATTGAGTTCTATGCAAGTGGCGACGGTAAAGAAATATTTAAAATAACAAAAAAACATAAAATCGAAGAGGAAAAATAATTTGTTTGTATATAAAATACCAACTTATTTGCCAAGTAACCCAGATGGAGAGTGATAAAGCTAAAACAATACCCCTGAAATCAAAGGCCAACCGAGTTTTTGGATACATCATCAATGTCATCATCCACGCCGTCATGCTGTATGTCGCGAATAATCTGTTGAATTGGGGCGCGCAGTTTATTCTGCCGACCTGGGCAGACGTTCTTGGGGTCGTACGCTTTTCATTTATTTTAAGCATTGTGGCCTACGCGACGTTCATCATCTACGATCGTCGGGGGTATTATTACTTCCTGCGAACAGCCATGGACGCGGTCAGCATCTACGTTGGGTACCGGCTGGTGACGGTATTTCCTTTTGACTTCTATGGATTTTATCATCAAGGCTGGCTGAATGATGTCTTCCCATACGTGTTATGGTTCGGGATTGCCGCGTTAGTAATTTCAATCATTGTCCGAACAGTGAGATTAGTGGCAAATAAGAATCTATATTATTAAGCGCGCCAATTCCGTAGAGCGACTTGATTCGAGCGCGATGAACGAGTAAACGGGGGAGTAACCCGTCACTCGTTGTATTTTTTCCTCCGTTGGTGCTATACTGCTAATACCCCTACCTGGGGTGGGGGTGTGGATAAGTTTACCAATTCAAAATTCAGAATTAAGAAGGAAGAATGTCGGTTGTCCCGTTACGGGACCACAATAATTATTACTTCTGAATTATTAATTTTTCATTGTCCCTATGACCCCTCAGCACAAAAACAAGGCTTTGGTAAATTTCAAAAAAGCCCAGAGTCTCCTGGGAAAGATGGTCAGGATGTTGGAAGAAGGCAAATATTGCATTGACGTCATGCAACAGAACCTGGCCGCGATTGGACTCTTAAAATCCGCCCACCAGACGCTTATGGAAGGGCATTTGAATTCGTGTTTCAAGGGCGCGATGAACACGAAGAATGAAAAGCGCAAACAGGAAATGACCGAGGAAATACTGACGGTCACGCACCTTTTTAACAAATAAAATAGTCATCCATGTATCAAAAGCGTTGCTATACCGTCAAAGGCATGCATTGCGCGTCCTGCGAGGTGTTAATAGAGAAAAATCTCGTGAAAATCCCCGGCGTCATGTCAGCTGACGCTTCAATGAAAAAGGGCCAGGTAACGATCGAATTTGACGGCAATCCGCCGGACGCGAAACGTTTGAGCGAATCGATCGCTGAACACGGCTACAAAGTTCTTGATAATGGTGTAGCAGCCGTTGATGATGAGCCGGTCCCTAGCAGTCTACTGAAAACGTTGCTTATTGCCAGCCTAGTGATGGCGGTGTTTTATTTCCTCTATCGTTCCGGCCTCAGCTCGGTTTTATCGGTCAATAATAATTCCGCTTTGCCCGCGTTTGCCGTCTTCGGCGTATTGGCCGGCTTTTCTTCGTGCGCCGCGCTTGTCGGCGGGATCATCCTGGCCATGTCAAAACAATGGCTTGGCTTGTACGCGCCAGAAGCCACCACTCGGCAGAAACTCCAGCCGCACGTGATGTTTAATATCGGCCGGTTGGTCTCATACGCCATTTTTGGCGCCCTGCTCGGCGTCGTGGGCAGCGTTTTTAAACCATCCCTAACCCTGACGACGTTGCTGACGTTGGTGGTGGCGATTTTTATGGTCATACTCGGTTTGCAAATGCTGGGCGTCCGTTCGTTGCGCAATTTCCAGTTTCGCTTGCCGAAGTCTTTGACTGGCCGGGTGGCTGACGAAACGAGGTTCAAAGGTAGATACATGCCGTTGGTGATGGGCGCTCTGACGTTTTTTCTGCCCTGCGGTTTTACGATCACTGCCCAAAGCCTGGCGTTGCTGTCCGGCAGCGCGATCCGCGGCGGATTAATCATGCTGTTTTTCGCGCTGGGGACGCTGCCCGCGCTTATGGCGATCGGATATTCCAGCGTGGCATTAACGCGCCAAAAACAACGAGCCGGTATTTTCTTGCGGGTCGCCGGGATCGTGGTTTTATTCTTCGCGCTGTTCAACATCAACTGGCAATTCAATCTGCTCGGCTGGCCGAGTCTCAGCGACATTTCGTTGAAAAGCAACGCCGCCGTGACCAAACAATCGGATCAAAAGAACGACGAACAATTGCCGCCGATTGTTGGCGGTAAGCAGATCGTGAAAATGGATGTCACCTCATCGAAATACTCACCGGATCGGCTCGTTGCTCGAGCCGGCACGCCGGTCCAGTGGGAAATAACGGACGCCGGAATGAGCGGATGTTCAAGCACGCTGGTGGCCAAAGACTTTTTTAGCGGCGTGGCCCAATTAACTCAGAATGGGACAAAAGTGATTGAATTTACCCCGACAAAACCAGGCACGTATAAATTCAGCTGCGGCATGGGCATGGTCAGGGGCACATTTGTCATCGTTGGAAGTTAAAAAAATATATGCCAAATACTCCTTCATCAAAAACAATCCTCTCGATATCAGGCATGCATTGCGCGTCGTGCGCCGTAAATATTGAGGCGGCAGTAAAAAAACTGGTCGGCGTTCGTTCGGTGACGGTTAATTATGCCAATGAGAAGGCCTATCTCGATCTGGAAAACGCGGCCACGTCGCTTCCGAGGGTTAAACACGCTATTCATGATTTGGGATACAAGGCGATGGAGCACGACGATACCTCACCGGAACACGATCACGCGCATCATGCTGCACTCAAGGCTGGCGAAACGCGGCAAATGCGACGCCGGTTTTGGACCGCACTGCTTCTCGGCTTGCCAATTATCTATGTTTCAATGGGCGGCATGATTGGACTGCCGATGCCGCCGATTTCCGAACGATTGAATGCGGCAATCCAAGCGGTGTTGGCAGCTGGCGTGATAAGCGCCGGATTTTTCCTGTGGCGTTCCGGCGCTCGCGGCCTGATCAAATTGCGGCCGAACATGGATTCGCTCGTCTTTATCGGCACGGCGGCGGCGTATCTCTACAGCCTCGTCGTTTTGATTCGCGCCCTGGCGTCGCGGCAGGAAACGATCGGTTCGCTCTATTTTGAAAGCGCGATTTTCATATTTATTTTCATCCTGCTCGGGAAATACCTGGAGGCGATAACCAAAGGGCGGACGAGCGAAGCGATTCACAAACTGGCCGGTTTGGGGGCAAAAGAAGCGACGCTCATCCGTGACGGCAAGGAAATCAAGGTGCCGATTGATCACGTTATCGTCGGAGATTTTATCCGCGTTAAACCGGGTGAAAAAATTCCCGTTGACGGGATTATCACCGATGGGTATTCGGCGATTGATGAACAGGCCATTACCGGTGAAAGCATTCCGGTCGAAAAGAAGGCGGGGGATCCAGTCATCGGCGCAACAATGAATAAAACCGGAAGTTTTGTTTTTCGAGCCACCAAGGTGGGCCAGGACACTCTGTTGGCGCAGATTGTTAAAGTTGTTGAGGCGGCCATGGGCTCGAAGGCGCCGATCCAATTGCTGGCGGACACGGTCTCGCTCTATTTTGTACCCGCCGTTATTGGCATTGCTACAATTGCCTTGGTCGTCTGGCTGCTCTCGGGATTTACCTTCACCTTTGCATTGACCGTATTCGTCGCCGTGTTGATCATTGCCTGTCCGTGCGCGCTCGGTTTGGCCACGCCGACGGCGGTGATGATGGGCTCGGGTATTGCGGCGCGGAAAGGCATCCTGATAAAAAACGGCAAGGCCCTGGAAATCGCGCGGAAAATAACCCTCGTCGTCTTTGATAAAACTGGCACGCTCACGCAGGGCGAGCCGGTGGTAACCGATGTGCGAGCGTTTGATCTGGCGATGAACGAAGATGGTGTCTTGGCGCTGGCCGCATCCGTAGAGAAGCAATCAGAGCATCCGCTCGCGCAGGCGATTATCCGTCAAGCAGAGCAAAAAAATATCCCATTGCCGCCGACGTCAAAATTCCGCGCTGAACCGGGACGAGGCGTTGTCGCTGAGCTTGAAGGTAGTACTGTACTGATTGGTACCCGGAAACTGATGAACGAATTTGGTGTGTCATTACCAGCTGGTGCGCTCGATCAAGTCGATGTATTTGAGCGAAACGGAAAAACGGTTATGTTGGTTGGCCGGACAAAAACGCTCGTCGGTTGTATTGCCGTGGCTGATGTCGCGAAGAAGCATTCTCGCGTTGCCGTCGAAACGCTGCATCGGCTCGGGAAAAAGGTTGCCATGATTACCGGCGACAACAAGCGCGTTGGCGAGGCGGTAGCCGGTCAATTGGGCATTGATCGCGTGCTGGCCGAGGTATTGCCTCAAGAAAAGGCCGCCGAGATTAAAAAGCTCCAGTCGAGCGGGGAGCTCGTCGCGATGGTGGGCGATGGCATCAATGATGCGCCCGCGCTCGCTCAAGCGGATTTGGGAATCGCCCTTGGCTCCGGGACTGATATTGCCATGGAGACCGGCGACGTCGTGCTGATAAAAAACGATCTGCGCGACGTTGTTTCCGCCATCCGTATCAGTCGGTTTACCCTGCGGAAAATAAAACAAAATCTTTTTTGGGCTTTTGTCTATAATATTATTGGAATTCCTGTTGCCGCGGGTATATTTTATCCGATCACTGGCTGGCTGCTCAGTCCGGCCATCGCGGCGGCTGCCATGGCGTTTTCCTCGGTGAGCGTGGTGCTGAATTCGCTTCTCATGAAGCGTTCACAGGCCTAGTGTAAACACATTGTCTTGCCCCGGTGTTTGATGTATGCTTAAGGCGGATAAGCTCCGATTTTCATTAAATATCGAAAAAGAAGGGGGGTGAGAAAGATGAAAAGGAATCTTCTTGATTGGGTCGCGTTTATTCTGATCATTATTGGCGGGTTAAATTGGGGGTTAGTCGGTATCTTCGACTACAATCTCGTGGCGAAGATCTTCGGTGACACCTCTGTCATTACGAAAATCGTTTACATTCTCGTAGCCGTTTCGGCTCTCTACGCCCTGCTCACCATGGGAAAGAAACCAAAGTCTGAAACAGCGGCCCCGCCAACGCAACCTTCTACGCCAGCGTAGGCAAAAGAGTTTTATATTTACGAATATGGGAAAAAAGCTCATTGTTTTGGTCGTATTTTGTCTTGGCCTATTCAGTGTCACCGGCCATGAGGTTAGGGCAGAAAACTTTCGCCAACCCGAAATAAAAATATACGACGCCAAGAAGCTGACACTTGAAAAGTCCTGGCTGGCATTCGACGCCGGCTTTAAGGGCGGCGCTTCAGTTGCCGCCGGCGATGTGAACGGCGACGGGAAGGATGAAATAATCGTCGGTGCTGGTCCAGGCGGCGGTCCACAGGTCCGGATTTTTAAAAGCAATGGTTCGCTTCTATCGCAATTTTTCGTTTATCCTGAAAATTTCCGCGGTGGCGTGAAAGTAGCCAGCTGCGATTTTGATAACGACGGAAAGGACGAAATCGTTACTGGTCCAGGTCCTGGCGGCGGTCCGCAGGTCCGGATCATGACCTCCAAAGGTATTGCCAAAATAACGCCCGGCTTTTTTCCGTTCGATCCGAATTATAAGGGCGGCATCAACGTTGCCTGTGGCGATGTCGACGGTGATAAGAAAATCGAAGTTGTCATCGGCGTCGGCGTCGCTGCCGAACCGCATGTCCGCGTCTTCACGCCAAGGGGTGTCGCTGATGGAATCGAGATCTATCCGTATGCTAAGCGCGACAAGGGCGGTGTGGCCGTGGCCGTCGCCAATGTCGACGGCGGGCCGGCGGCCGAAATCGTGACCTCGATCTATCGATTTGGTCGCTCGCTCGTTAAGACATATCGCGCCGACGCACAACGCTCTATCGTGGCGCAGTTTGAGGGTTGGCCTGAGCAGGTGCAGAGCGGTTTTCAGGTAGCGGGCGGCGATGTGGACGGTGACGGCCTCGATGAGATACTCGTTTCCGTCGCAGCCGGCGGCGGACCGCATGTCCGCGCGTTTGAGGCTTACGGGAAGCCATTGCCGCAAAACTTCTTTCCATATGAAAGTAATTTTACTGGCGGGACGATAACAACAATCGGTGATGTCGATGGTGATGCACGGCAGGAGATCGTAACCGTTCCTGGCCGCAACACCATTCAAGGCCGGACGGATTATTATAAATATATTGAGGTTCGGCTCGATGAACAGCGTCTGTATGCGTATGAAAATGGTATGTTGGCGAAAACCTTCCTTGTTTCAACCGGAATAAATAAGTATCCGACGCCGCCCGGGAATTATTCTGTATTAGCCAAGATACCAAGAAAGGATTATGAGTGGTCATACGGCCCGAACCACCCGGACAATTACGATATAAAAGACGTTGATTTTAATTTACGGTTTTTTAACGGTTATTATCTACACTACGCGTTTTGGCATCATAATTTCGGCCATAAGATGAGCCACGGCTGCGTGAATATCGACCGACCGAATTCCGAGTGGGTCTATAATTGGGCTGAGGTGGGCACGCCGGTACTTGTCCGTTAGCGCGGTTACTGCAATATATTTCGACAATGGCGAAAACGCGGCCATTGCTGATTTATTTGTCTTTGGGTACACTGCAGGAAGCATATGAGCAATACATCTCCGCTGAAATTCCGCAAACGACTACGGCAGTGGCGCCGATTCTGGAAACGTGACGCGGTTATTTGTATTGTCGTTGGCTTGGCCGCTTTTTGGTATGTGGGGGAGCGCGAGAAGGCGACATTGCCATCACAACCAGCTATTCAGGCTCGCGAGGTTGTCGAGTCGGCTGCCGTGGTGCCAAACGATCCTGGCAATACCGCTATCGTCGCTCGCGTTATCGATGGCGATACGATCGAATTAGACACCGGCGAGAAGGTTCGATATATCGGCGTTGATACCCCCGAGCGTACCCACAAACCGCCGGACTGTTACGCTCAAGAAGCAACCGAAAAGAATAGATCACTGGTCGAAGGCAAGACGGTTCGTTTAGTTCAAGACGTTAGAAATACGGACCGCTACGGACGCCTCCTTCGATTTGTCTATGTCAATGATGTCTTTGTAAATCACGTATTGGTTGCTGAGGGTTTTGCCCGTGCGTTTGCCGTGCCGCCGGACATTTCCCGCGAAGAGGATTTTTTCTTGACCGAGCAGACAGCCCGGTCCGAGCAACGCGGACTTTGGGGCGATTGCGATTCAGACCGCCTCAGTATTTGGGAGCAGACAACGGGCGAGCGAGCAGAGACGGCTGAATTTCAGGCGACCAACAGCCAGCCCGTGCTCGAAGATTCACCCGAATGTTATTGCGAGGAAAACATGTACGACTGCAAAGATTTCTCGAGCCAAGCCGAGGCGCAGGCCTTGTATGATTGCTGCCGTGAAAAAACTGGCCGCGACGTTCACCTCATCGACGGCGATAACAATAGCCATGCCTGCGAGCGGATAAAATAGATTCGACGCAATCACAGGATAATTGTTTTTTTACCAGTCATACGGTACAATGGTACTATGAAGATCCAAAAAGCGGCCGGTCATTATCAACCGTTTGACCGGGACAAATTTGTTTCCTCGCTATTGAAGTCTGGCGTGCCGAAGCGTTTTGTTTTGCATCTCAGCCGGCAAGCCGAACGGCTAGAACCGAAATTTAGAAATACGAATCAACTGTTTGATTTTGCGCATCAGGAATTGGCCCAGAAGGATCGGCGGTCGGCGATGCGCTACAGCCTGAAACGGGCGGTGTTCGAGCTCGGACCGACCGGTTTTCCGTTTGAACAATACGTCGCGCGCCTGCTTGATCGCCTTGGCTATCGTACTCAAACAAACGTCTTCATACGCGGATACTGCGTTTCCCACGAGGTCGACATCTTGGCTTGGAAGGGCAAGAAGACGCACCTCATTGAATGTAAATTTCATTCCTATCGGGGTATAAAAACGAACGTGAAAGTCGTCCTCTACGTAAAAGCCCGTGTTGAGGACATTGATCGCGCGCTGGTTGCCGGTGCGGACACTGATCGGCAAGCCCAGCCCCAGAAAATAGATCAGGCGTGGTTGATTACGAATACGAAACACACCATCGAGGCAGAAAAATACGCCCGGTGTGCTGGCATTCATCTAGTCAGCTGGGGGTATCCCGTGGGCGCCGGTCTCGAAAGTTTGATTGAAAAGACGCGCCTGTATCCCGTGACGGCGCTGCTCCATCTCGATCGGGCGTTTAAAAAACGCCTGGTTAGTCTCGGTTTAGTGACGGCCGAGGACGTTGTTAATTTTTCACAATGGAATAAGGTGACGCCGTCGGAGAAAAATCGTATTCGTGAATTACAAAAAGATGGGCGCCTCTTACTGCGTAACAATGAATAATTTCGAACTGGAATTACAACGTACGAAAAAGTTGGTCGAGCAAAGACTGAAACGCTTTTTTAATTCCGAAAAATCGAAAACGAAAAAAATCGCTCCCTTTCTCAGCGAACTCCTCGGTCGGGTTGAGGAGTTCACCTTACGCGGCTCAAGCAAACGGCTGCGGGCCTGCCTGGTTTATATTGGGTATCAGGCGGTCCGTTCACAGCCGCCCCGCGCCATTGATGATGTAGCGGCGGCCATTGAGCTGATCCATAGCCACCTGTTGATTCACGATGATATTATTGACGACGACGAGTGGCGCCGCGGCGGCATGACCGTGCACGCGTATTTTGAAAAATACCGGCGCCAAAAGTTCGCTCGCGAAGAAACGAAACGCTTTGGCATCGCTCAAGCCATCCTGGCCGGCGATATAAGCTGTTCCCTGGCTGGTCTCATTATCGCCGGATCACAATTATTGCCGTCGCAGAAAGTTATGGCGCTCGAACGGATAAATAGAATTTTATTGGAAACGGATTATGGGCAAGCGCTTGACGTTTTTCAAGGCGCGAAGAAATCAATTCGTATTGAGGAAGCCCTGCTCATGTACCGATACAAAACGGCGAAGTATTCATTTGAAGCGCCGTTGCAACTTGGGGCGAGCATCGCCGGCGCTAAACCAGGGCAATTATCAATTCTGAGCCGGTACTCAATTGCGGCCGGCCAGGCGTATCAGATACAAGATGATATCCTCGGCGTTTTCGGGACGCGGAAGCAGATCGGCAAACCGGTAGATTCTGACATCCGAGAAGGGAAGAAGACGGTCCTTTTCATTGAAGCCCTGAAACGGTTGCCGGCTGGCGAGCGGACATGGCTGCGAAATCATTATGGTAAATCGCAAATTCCGGCCGGCCAGGTCTGGGGCATCCGCCATCTTTTTGAAAAATCGGGAGCGCGAGATTATTGCCAAAAAAAATCGAAATATTATCTAACGTTAGCGAATCAGGCTGTACAGAGCTCTAGACAAATATCAGCCAAAAGTGCTACACTGCTCTTGCAGCTGTCGAATTATCTGGCAACGAGAAGCAGCTGAAGCCGTATGAACACATCAACGATTCCACTCCATATCGCCATCGTGCCAGATGGCAACCGCCGGTGGGCAAAAGCACGTCATTTGCCCACGCTTTTTGGACACAAAAAAGGCGTCGACGTTTTTGAAGACGTTTGTTACGCGGCCTTGGACCGCGGCGTGAAAACAATGACCTTCTGGGCCTTTTCGACGGAAAACTGGGAACGCTCCAAGCGCGAAGTCCAATACCTTTTGAAATTGTTTGAAGAGGTGTTTACCACCCGCCTGGAAAAAATCCATCGAGAAAATATTCGTCTGGTGGTTTCGGGCCGGACGTGGGAGTTTCCGAAACGGCTCCAAGCCGCTATTCAAAATGCCGTTGAGAAAACAAAACAAAATACGCGCGGCATTGTCCACCTCTGTTTGAATTACGGCGGCCGGGCGGAGATTGTCGATACGGTCAAGAAAATCGTTAAGAATCATACTGCCCCGGACAAGATTACCGAAGACACAATCTCGAAAAACCTCTATGCGCCAGGATTACCCGAGCCCGACCTGATCATCCGAACATCGGGTGAGCAGCGTTTGTCCGGCTATCTTCTCTGGGAGGCCGAGTATGCGGAATTCCTTTTCGTGAAAAAGCACTGGCCGGATTTCAATCGGCAGGATCTCCAGGAGGCGATCGAGGAATACCAGCGTCGGCAGCGGCGGTTTGGATCGTGATGCTGAACGATACTTTATTGAGCGCCGGCGGACAGAAACACGTCCGTTTTTTGATTTTGGCAAGCCCGTAAACATTGGAACGTCGCATAGTCATTAGCGTTGTGCTATGATGGGAATATGCCTGATTTATTCGACCAAAAAATGGAGCAGGAAATGGCCCGTGAAGCGCCCCTGGCTGATCGGATGCGGCCGCAGACGCTGGACGAAATCCTCGGCCAAGACGAGATCGTAGGCAAAGACAAAGTCCTGCGCCGCGCCATTGAAAATGATGAGCTTTTTTCAATGATCTTTTGGGGTCCGCCGGGCACGGGGAAAACGACCCTGGCCAGGATCATCGCGAAAATGACGAAGTCGATCTTTGTCCAGATTTCGGCCGTTACCGCCGGCATCGGCGACTTGCGCCAAATCGTAAAAAAGGCTTTTGATGAGCGCAAATTCCACGGCCATCGGACGATCTTATTCGTCGATGAAATTCATCGCTGGAACAAAGCGCAGCAGGATTCGTTTTTGCCGCACGTGGAAAACGGCACGATCATTTTGATTGGCGCCACCACGGAAAATCCTTCATTTGAAGTCATCAGCCCGCTGTTATCGCGCTGCCGCGTGTATATATTGAAACGTTTACAAGGCGAGCACATCGGCCGGATATTGAAACAAGCGCTTCAAGATAAGAAGCGGGGATTGGGCAGTTATAAGGTGAAGATCGGAAAAAAGGCGCTCGATCTGATTATTGACGCGTCGAACGGCGATGGCCGGACTGCCCTGAACGCGATTGAAATCGCCGTCAAAGGAACGCCGCCTGATAAGCAGGGCATTCGCCACATCCAAACCAAGACAATCGAAGAAGCGTTGCAGCATCGCTCGCTGCTCTATGACAAGAAAGGCGAGGAGCACTATAACGTTATTTCCGCCTTTATCAAGTCGCTGCGCGGCTCAAGCCCGGATGGGGCGGTCTACTGGCTGGCGCGGATGCTCGAGGCAGGGGAGGATCCGCGGTTCATCGTTCGGCGCATGGTAATTCTGGCCTCCGAGGATATTGGCAATGCCGACCCGATGGCGCTCGTGGTGGCGAACGCGGCCGCCCAGGCGGTCGAATTCGTCGGTTTGCCCGAGGCGCAATTAAATCTCGCCCAAGCCGTGGTTTACCTGGCGCTTGCCCCCAAATCCAATGCCTCCTATAAAGCTCTACTCGCGGCCAAAGCGGACGTGAAAAAAACCATGAACCAGCCCGTGCCGCTTCATTTGCGCAACGCCGTAACCGGACTCATGGAAGATATCGGCTACGGCAAAGATTATAAATATTCCCATGATTATACGCCCGTGGAAGGGAAACAAGAGTATCTACCGGATGCGTTGAAGGGAAAAAAATATTATATACCGAAAAAGAATAACACAAAGACATGAATGTCGGCATGATGCTAGCGCTTGCCTCCGGTCTGTTATGGTCGGTGACGAACATTATTGATAAAACAGTTGTCTCGAAGCATTTCACGAACCAGAAACACATTTTCGTGCCGATGAGTGTTGTGTACGTGATTCTCGGGACAGGGGCGTGGCTTTATGGCCGAGAGGGGATTTCGCCGACTCATTGCCTGGTCGTAGTCTGTTCCGGCCTGTTGTATCTGGCGACGAATTATCTATATTTCACAGCGGCGAAGCGCGAGGAGATATCGCGTGTAGTGCCGTTGTTCGCAATCAGCTCGATCTTCGTCGCTCTTTTCGGCGCCATCTGGTTGGGAGAGATTTTCCATCTTCAAACGTATTTCGGCGTCGTAGCGATCGCTTTCGGCGCGGCGCTGATCATGCTTCGGACGACCATAAGGGAGCTGATGCGGAGTCATGTACTGGGTATCATGGCGGCGGCGGCACTGGCGAACGCGATCCACGCCATACTTGTAAAATATCTGCTGGGGTTTAATAATTACTGGACGGTGTTTGGCAGTATTACCCTCGTCAACGGACTATTTGGTCTTATTATTTTTTCTTCTCAGGTGCCGGTTGTTCTGCGACTGGCAAAATCACGGGGTTGGACTGGAGTAGGCTTGGTAGCATCGTCGGAAACGATCGGCATGTTGGCTTCGCTGCTCTTTACGTTTTCAGCTTCAGTTTGGTATGTAACCCTGGCGAACGCCGTGTCTCAGATCCAGTATTTGTTTCTTTTTCTAGGGACAATTGTCGTCAGTCGATACCGGCCGAGACTTTTCCAGGAGGCGGTTACGAAACGGACGGCTTTGCAAAAAATTGTTGCTATCGCCGCTATTATCTGCGGTGTCGTCCTACTCTAACCAAGATATGAATTTACAACCACTCCGTTTTTTGCTATGGTGGAAGTACTATGACCGACGAAAAATGGCAGGAAACAAAGGGTAAAATAAAGGATACGTTTGACGTGCTCGACGAACGCACCGAAGATCTCATTGACGAGCCGGGAACGGCTGAAACGATTGAGTTTGTCGGGCCGCTGGGACGGATGCGCTTAGAACGTATCACAAAGCCGGTTGTCATCGGAGAACGGGCGATTGGGGCGCGTCGGATTGGTTCCCAGAAGACGGTTCAAAAAGAATATTCACCCGACGAAAAAGTGCATTACATAAAAGCCTATAAATTCGACGAAGCGACCGAAGAATGGGTGGAAATCGAAATTGAGCCAACCTTATATTCTACCTAATAATACGCCTATGTTGTTTCAAAGCGAAAAACCAAAAATGATACCGTATGGGATTTATGCAGGTTTGCTCGAAGGCGTTTACATCGCGCTAGTGGGCTTGTTCATGATTAACGCAAATAAGTTATTTGGTTCTAACCAGGGGGATACGCCGGCGTCGTTTATTATCTTTCTCCTGTTATTTGTTTTTAGCGCCGGCTTGTCCGGCCTGATTGTTTTCAGCTATCCGGTTTTTCTCGTTACCCAAAGGAAGTTCCGGGAGGCAGTTCTGACGGTGTTGGTTACGCTCGTGACGCTCCTATTTCTATTTATCCTGTCATATCTATTGTTTGTCGTGGTGGTTTCATGAGACTCGGCACTATCAGTAGCAAAAAGCGGCATTGGACGCGACAAACGAAAACTAAGGACAGGCAAGCCTCATTTGCCAGTCGAATACATCCGACAAATGTACGCAATTCGGGTCGTCGAATGGTCAATAAATTTTTTGATTCGACGTTTTTAGCGGTTCGACGCGTGGCCGTGGTAACATCGTCGTTTCAGCCGAAAAGGAAAATACATCAAAACTGCGAGCTGCTTGAACAAATAACTGAGCTGCTCGCCAGCCCGAGCGAGGTGGTGCGGCTTTCAGCTCTTCAGGCCTACCTCCAGCTGCCCCTGCCGTTGGCCGAGTATCGCACAATTGCATTCCACGGACTAACGATTGGCTTGCGGGATCAACAGCCGCGCGTCCGTCGGCAAGCCGTTGTTTTGCTGGGCCAGTTTATCGAGGTGTATGCGGATCATTGGGAACACGGCATTCCTTTGCTGAACGATTGTTGTCACGATTCGGCAACGTCAGTGGCGAAAAAGGCATATGAAATTATACAGCAGCAACACGCCAAAAAAGCAAAAATACAGAAAACATATTTGGTGAGATAGTTCAATGCCGGAGTTACCCGAGGTTGAAACAGTTAAAAACGACCTGAGACCGCTTCTGCTAAGGAAGCGGATTGTTGATATTGAGGTGCGCTTGCCAAAAATTGTGAAGGTCCCGGTCGCGCAATTCGTTCGACAGATCAAGCGTGCTCATATCCGCGACGTTCGACGACGCGCGAAAATTCTTTTAATCGATTTGGATAATGGTGCGACGATTTGTATTCATCTCAAGATGTCGGGTCAATTAATCCTCGCGTCGCGACGCGGCCTCGAGGGTGTCGGCGGACATCAGATTGTCGGTGGAACAGAACATTTACCGAATAAATACACACACGTGATATTTCGATTGAGCGGGTCGCGCGTGCTGTATTTTAATGATTTGCGTCAATTCGGGTATCTTACTATCATGCGCACTGATGAATTAGATGCGTTTTTTTCAGAAAAAAAACTTGGACCCGAGCCATTCCAACGATCATTTAGTATTGATTATTTTACCGGCCAACTTCAACGAAAACGGAAGACGATGATAAAAACGGCGCTGCTCGATCAGGCCATGGTTGTCGGGTTAGGCAACATTTATACCGACGAAGTTTTATTTGCCGCGCGGATCAAGCCGACTCGGCGGGTGCACAGCCTCCGTCAGGCCGAGAAACGCGCCATCTATGACCGGATTAAGTCGATCTTGCGTACCGCCATTCGTCTCCGCGGGACTACCTTTCGCCATTTCCGTGATGGGCGCGGGCAACGTGGCAATATGCTCGAATATCTAATGGTTTACGGTCGTTCCGACCAGTTGTGTCGTCGATGCAAAAAAGGTACAATACAAAAGATCCGGCTGGGCAGCCGGTCGAGTAGCTACTGTCCCGTTTGTCAGCAGTAGTAATTAGAAGATGAACAGGAAATACAAGCAGCTGATGGCAACGCCGATCAATCCGCCGACAAACGCTTCCAGCGGGGTATGACCGACTTTTTCATCTAAACGATTGGGAAATTTCAAAGCCTCTGATTGCGGCAATTCGCGTACTAGCATATTCAACATCCGCCCGTGGGTGCCGAGATACCGCCGAAAACCGATGGCGTCACGGACGATGATGGCTGAGAGGATGAAGACAACGGCAAAGATAGGCGAGTCAATTCCTTCGCTGATGCCGATGGCCGTGGTCAGCGAGGCGACAAAAGCCGTATGCGCTGAGGGCATGCCGCCATAGCGATTCAGCATGTGCCATTGGACATTGCCATGCCAGGACGCCCGGACAAATTTAAACACCTGAGTAATTATTCCGGCCGTGAGCGAAGCTAATAATATTTTTGGTAAATCCATCGTCGTATGATCTATCTCTTTTCAGTGATCTTCGGGGTGATTCAAGGGCTAACTGAGTTTTTGCCCATTTCGAGTACCGCCCATCTCATTATCTTACATCGTCTTTGGCCGATTGAGGTGGCCTCGGATTTGGGCTATGATGTCGTTCTTCACGGCGGCACGTTGCTGGCCTTGTTGGCGTATTTCAGGAAAGACGTGGTTCGGTATCTGGCAGGATTTTTCAGAAGTTTTCGGCGCTGGGACCCGCGCCATGACCATGATCAGCGCCTTGCCTGGTTGATTATCATCGGATCAATACCAGCCGGACTGATTGGCTATGCGTTTGAGGCTAATATCGAGGAACAGTTGCGCTCGCTTTGGGTGATCGTGGCAACATTATTCGTCGGGGCGGTGTTGTTTTTCATCGTCGAACGCGTGAGTAGAAAGAATAGAGAAATTGAGACGATTGGCACGGGGACGGCGGTTATCGTCGGTCTGGCACAAGCCCTCGCGCTCATCCCCGGCATTTCCCGTTCCGGCATAACTATTATAGCAGGTTTATTCGCTGGGTTGAAGCGAGCGGCCGCCGCCCGGTTCGCGTTTCTTCTCTCCATCCCCATTATTTTTGGCGCGGGATTAAAAAAAATCCTTGAATTAGTACAACAAGGAGCTTTGGCTCAGCACCCGCTCGTTTACCTGGTTGGATTGATCGCCAGTATTATCAGCGGCTACCTTTGTATAAAATATTTCTTGCGGTTTTTACAGAACCGCTCACTGATACCATTTGCGTATTACCGTCTTGTCCTGGGCGTCGGTTTGGCCATATTATTGCTTGCGGGCGTGTTATGACACAACCACAAAGACTGCGATAACGGCCACGACCGTGACAATTCTTTTCACGAAGGCAAGAAAGAGCCTCCGCTCGGTCAAAAAAGCCAGCAGGCTGACGATAAGCAGGAAATACCCGCCCAGGACGGCCGCCAAGACAGCGGGGGACTTCGGTGCTGATTGCAACGTCGGCCGATCGCGCAGAATCGAGGCCGCTGACGCGACATAGCCGGTATTTTCTTCTGGATTGAGATAGTTTGCGTCAACCAGTGTTTCGGATTTTTTCGGAAGCGTGGCGGCATTGACGAGGGTAGCGCTCGGCACAATGAAATCATTTCGGCTCCCGAATAGCTGGACCGTGACAGTGGTCATTTTTCCATCACGCATGGCGCTCGTGGTGGCAATACCGATTTCTTGATAATCCGGGAACAGAATATTCTCGCGGTGGCTTGGACTGTCCATCCAGGCTTGAAATTCCGTACGGGCATCGCCGTAATTGATCGCCAGATTCTCGCCCGCAAAAATATAGGGATAACCGCTTGCTTCGAAGAAATACCACGGCTTTTTCCCATCGGGCGTATCGTGATCAAAATAGTTTTTTGCAAACATATCTTCAGCCTTGAGTTTCGCCGCGGCCACGAGCTGTTGATTAATAACCAGCGTATGCAAGTGGTTTTCAAGGCGCGCTTGGTTCGTGAGATAGACGAGGTCGAGCGTCGGTTGCGCCACTGTTGCCTGGGCCGTTGGCACAACGAAAAAAAGTAGGCCGAAAAGTCCTACTCCAATTGAGAAAATCTTGGCTGATGGCCAATAGCGCGAAATGTGAAGCATGTGTTTTTGTTTTTTGTTTCTATCATAAGTATAGCATATTTAATGGAAAAAATCAACCATGAAGAAATTGATCGATGAATTGATCCGCGACGACTATCTGAAGACGCCGCGTATAATCGAAGCGTTTCGAAAAATCGATCGAACCGATTTTCTGCCATCCGCCGGAAAAAGCGCCGCGTCGCTTCGTGACGAGTCGGAGATTAATGCACCGTTGCCAACTGCCTTTGGCCAGACAATCTCTCAACCGCTGACCGTGGCGATAATGCTGGAACTGCTTCAGCCATCAGCCGGTGATCACGTACTCGATATCGGCAGCGGTTCCGGTTGGACCGCCTGTTTACTGGCCGCGCTGGTCGGAAAAAAAGGGCAGGTGACTAGTCTCGAACGCATACCCGAACTAAAAGCATTTGCTGAGGAAAATACGAGAAAGTATGCGTTTCCGCATATTACATACCTCGTTGCTGATGGTTGGCGTGGGTATGAGCCGAACGCGCCATACGACGTTATTCATGTGGCCGCTGCGGCGACCGAGGTACCGGGTGATTTGGTTCAGCAGTTACGGCCGGGTGGACGTCTCTGCCTTCCCGTTGGCTCAGTCGGACAGGACCTGGTGTTAATAACGAAGAAACCAGACGGTCAGACCACGGAAAAACGCTATCCCGGCTTTGTTTTTGTTCCGCTCGTGCGCGATGAGAAGAAGGAAAATTGAATTACATGACAAAATTAAAATATTTTGGTACAATATAGGCGGGTATACTTGCCCGTTTTTTCAGACTAATTTCATTGTTATCGATTAGCGATTATGAAAATCGTCATCCGCGCCGGTGGCAGCGGTACGCGCCTCTGGCCAATCTCGAGGCAGAAAAAGCCGAAACATTTCTTACCGCTGCTCGGCTCGCGCTCGCTCATGGAAGAGAAAGTCGACGAGCTGAGGCCATTACTGAACCGGTGGAGTGATTTGTATATTTCCGTATCGCGGCCATTCGTACCATTGGTGCGGAAACTTGTACCGCGGCTGCCCGAAAAAAACATCATTGCCGAACCGTGCGGCCGGAACACTGGCCCGGCGATCGCTCTTGAAACAGCGATTATTGAGGCAGCGGCGCGCGGTAAGGACGACCCAGTGATCGCCAGTCTGACGGTTGACGACGTTTTTTCCGAGGCTGGACGTTTTCGGGATGCGTTACGCGCGTCGGAGAAATTTTTGCAGCATCACCCCTTGTGGATTGTCGCCATTGCCTCATCGGTCAAAAAGCCCGATCCGGGCTTGAGTTACATCGAGCGTGGCCGGACAATGACGCGCTACGGCGGCCAAGCGTTTTCCCGCTCGCTCCGGTGGATCGAGAAGCCGTCCGGCGTTCAATTGACGCGGCTTTTTAAAAACCCAAACGTGTACGCGCATACTGGTTTGTATGTCTGGAAGGCGTCCACGATACTCTCGCTATTTGAAAAGCACGAACCCAACGTCTACGCATTGAGCCGCCGTATTCAACAGTATTACGGTCGTGCCGCCTTTACTCGAAGATTACAACAGTACTTTACCGCCATGCCGTCCCTGACCATCGAAGAAGCGGTGGCGCGGAAAGCAAAGAATATCGCCGTGGCCGCCGGTGACTTTGGCTGGAGCGACACGGGCAAATGGTATTTGGTCAAGGACCTCATCTCTGAGGGAAAAAATAATGTTACCCGGGGGCGCGTCGTCACTGTCGGCACTGAGGATTCGCTCATTTACAGTCCGCGCGGAAAAGTTGCCGGGATTGTCGGGGTGAGAGGACTGATCGTCGTCGATACGGGTGACGCTTTGCTGGTTTGTCCAAAAGATCGCTCCGGCGACGTGAAAACGCTCGTTGACCGGCTGAAAGAATATAAATTAAACCGCTATCTCTAACATGCGAGTTTTTACCATTATTATCATCATCCTGGCCGTGATCGTGGTCTTTGCGGGTTTGGGGTTTTTATATTTCACCAGCTTATTGAATGCACCTCAAACGGGAGCCAGCGTGAAAACCGTCACCTTTGAAATCACTTCGGGCCAGGGAGTGAAAGAAATAAGCAAAAACCTTCACACCGCCGGTCTTATCCGCAGCGCGACCGCCTTTGAATATTACGTCTGGATGGAGGGGGTTGGAAGCGACATCCAGGCCGGAAAATACGAGCTAAATACTGGCCAGAAAGCAAGTGCCATCATCGAAAAGATAACCAAGGGCGACGTTACGGAAAACGAGGTGGAATTTCAAGTTCTTGAGGGATGGAGCATGGTTGATATCGCCGAACAGTATGGCGAGACGTTTTCCAGCCTGCAAAACAAAAGCCTCTCGGCCTTAAAAGAGGACTTTTTGAAGGCGGCGGCCACGACCGATTCGCGGAAGCTCATACCCGGCGAAGCGTATTCATTCCTCTCCGACAAGCCAAAAACGGCCGGCCTGGAGGGGTATCTTTTTCCGGATACCTATCGGCTCTATGACACCGCCACACCCAGCCAGGTTGTCCAGAAGATGCTTGATAATTTTGGCGATAAGGTGACGGACGAGCTCCGTCAAAAAATCAGCGCGCAGGGTTTAACGCTTTTTCAGGGCGTCACCTTGGCTTCAATAATTGAGAAAGAGGTGCGGACCGATCAAGATAAAAAGATCGTGGCGGATTTATTCCTCCGGCGCATGGCTGCCGGCATACCGCTTCAGTCAGACGCGACGGTCAATTATGTTACCGGCAAAAGCGCGCTCCAGCCGACGATCGACGACACGAAAACAGAGTCATTGTATAATACCTATCTACATCAAGGCCTGCCGCCCGGTCCGATCTGCAATCCGTCGTTGGCCAGCCTCGCCGCCGTGGCCAGTCCGCAGCCGAATGAGTATTTCTACTATTTGAACACGCCTGAGGGCGAGACGATATTTAGCAAAACGTTCGAAGAGCACAAGCTCAATAAAGCAAAATATCTTCAATGAAAAAGACGCTGGTCATTTCGTTAGGCGGTTCAATCATCGCGCCCAAGCCAGGCTTTATTGATATCGCTTTTATTCGAAAGTTTCGCCGGTTAGTACTCGGGTATATTCAGAGAGAGAGGCGCCAAGTCATCATCGTCACGGGCGGCGGCAAGCTCAATAAGGAATACAATCGGGCGGTGAAAGAAATCGTCCGCCCGCAGCCGATCGATCTGGATCGACTTGGCATCGCGGCAACCAGATTTCACGCCGAGTTTCTCCGGGTGATTTTTGGGAAACAGGCGTATCAAGAAGTGCTTCTTAATCCGACCAAACGAATCCATACGAATCGGCCGGTTATTTGTGCGGCGGGCTGGAAGCCGGGCTGCTCAACGGACAAAGACGCGGTGCTGCTGGCAAAAACCTATCGCAGCCGCTCCGTATTAAATCTGACGAACATCGATTTTGTGTATACGAAAGACCCGACGCGGTTTGCGAAGGCGAAGAAAATTACCGACACAACCTGGTCAGTCTATAGAAATATTATTCCGAAAAAATGGTCGCCGCGGCTCAGCACGCCCTTTGATCCGGTGGCCTCCCGGCTGGCCCAGCAGGAGCGATTAACCGTGGTGATAATAAACGGCCGGAAAATACAGGAAATTAGCCGGTTTATGACCAATCGAACATTCCAGGGAACAATAATACATCCCTAATCCGTCGTTCTGCCTGGAGGTCGGGGATAAATCACAGGATGATATGAATCCGGCGAGGATTTGACAGACGATATCCTTCTGGTATACTGTGGATATTACCGCAGACAGAGGGCCCCAGTACCCGAACGTACGTGAGTGGTGCTGGGTTAATACACCAGCCTTCCGAGGTATAAATACATTTGTATTTTTTGTCTGCGGCCAGCAGATTTTTTTGTTAACAACCAATATGCCAAAAACACGTCAGAAAAAGGAACAAGACTCGAAACGCCTCGAAGAATTGTTACAAGGCAATAAACTTGCCGTTATTTCGACGTTTGAGGGTGTGAAAGTGAAAGATTCAAACGCCTTTCGGAAAGATCTCCGTGCCCAGCAGGCCGAGCTTTTGGTGACGAAAAAAACTATTCTGACGCGGGCCCTAAAAAACATACACTACGACGGTTTTGAGCCGGAAAAAGTGCAGGGGATGATGGGCATTGCCTTCAGTCAGGATGAAGTGACTGCCGCGAAACTGATAAAGACTTTTTCGAAAGATCGTAAGATTGTTTTTGTGGCTGGTTTTCTCGAGGGGAAATATTTGACCGCCCAGGAAATTGAAGCCTTAGCCGATCTTCCGTCGCGTGACATGCTCCTGGCTCGGACCGTTGGCGCCCTGAAATCACCGGTCAGCGGGTTTGTCCAGGTGTTACGCGGCACCTTGCAAGGCTTAGTGTACGCACTCAAGGGCATTGCTGATAAGAAGCCGGTTTCCTAAACTTGTAATTTTGAATTAATAATTCTGAATTAAAACCCTATGTCAGACGAACAAAAGAAAGAAGTCGAGGTTCCTGAAAAATTCAAGGATCTCATCGAAAAGATCGAGAAGATGAGCGTCCTGGAATTATCAGAACTCGTCAAAATCCTCGAGGATAAATTCGGCGTTTCGGCGGCCGCTCCAATGATGATGGCGGCTGGTCCAGCGGCTGGCGCGGCCGGTGCTGAGGCAGAAGAAAAGACTGCCTACAATGTTGAATTAACCTCGATCGGCTCAAACAAGATTGCCGTGATTAAGGTTGTCAAAGAATTGACTGGCGTCGGTTTGCAGGACGCGAAGAAGCTCGTCGAATCCGCTCCAACGATGGTGAAAGAAGACGTGGCCAAGGACCAAGCTGAGGAAATGAAGAAAAAGCTTGAGGAAGCCGGCGCGAGCGTGACGCTGAAATAACTCTATACATCGTCCATATAAAAAACCTCCAGCAAGTGCTGGAAGTTTTTTTATAGAATTTCAACTAACGTTTACGTGTATGCAATGTTTCAATATCGTATACACGCCGTTAGCTGATGTACTTGTGCCGTGCGTTTGTACTCGTCTATTCCTTAACCTCATTCAACCGGTTTTTCACTCTCCTCAAATTGATGGTCATTTGAAGAAAGAACTTGCCTTCAGGGGATAAGCGCGTCTCGTGTTCCCGCAAGAAGGATTGTATTTCTTCCTCGCTTTGATCGAGGTTGTTAGTGAGCCCGGTGAGTTCCGACAATTCCTTTTGCGGCAGCCTTTCAAGCGCTTCTTGCCAGGTTCGTTGTGCAACATCAACCTCGAGGAGTGTTTGTTCTCTTTTGGAGAGCTGAGGCGCGCGTTCTCTATTCATGGTTATTAGAGTTTTTACGAATAAATTAGAAATGGTACAAAAATTTCACCTAACGTTTGCGAATCATGTGCTTGTCCCGACGCATCGAAGCGCGGGTCAAGATGGCAGATAGACGCTATTGTGCGAAATATAAAATTGGCTATTCCGTTAAGTCAATCTGAAAGACGATCGTGCCGTTCAAGAGGTATGCTTTCTTATCTTTCGGCACAATCACCATATCCTTCAGTTGGTCAAATGTATCGGCGGTATATTGGTTTTTTAAACGGCCTTGTTTCGTGTATGAAATCAAGCGCTTGTTCACGGGGTCGAGGATGTAGAAATACCCGGTATTTTCATCTGTCCACACCTTGGCAGGGCTGGTGAGCGCCGGCTCAATCGTTTGGAGTTTAAAAGTCGCATCGAGATTTCCCTGGAAGAACTTCGACAAATCGCCCGTTGATCGAGTAATGTAGACCGAGCCGTCAACGACGATGGACGTACCGTCTGTGACCGAAACGTCTTTTCCGTTCAGCCAGCCTTTGCCGGCGCCGTATCCTTTTCCGGCCTTGGTATACCGGAAGATCTGATCGTTTTTTGTATCGAGAAAATATAACCGATCGCCATAGACAGCCATGCCAACAAGTTGGCGGTCCTGGTTTTCGTATTGGATCGGCGCGGCCGTGAAGGTGTTGGTATTCGAATCAAATTGTATCAATGAATCGTCGGCCAGGGCGACCAGGCCATACCGAGCGGTTACACCGGTGGCCAGGTGGGCGAGCTTATCTGACGCGTCTTTGTATGTCAGGATGGCGGTTTCATTTGTATCAATGTTTGTTTTGTACACGAGGGTTTCCGTGGTTGAGAAGACGGTCAGGTCCTTGCCAAATAGCCCAACGAAACCACCGGCCGTGGCATTTGTTTGATCAGCCGCGAGGTCAGTCAGGCGTTTCGGATCAGCGATCGTGGTGATATGCTTCGTTTTCTCGTTCAATGCGTTGATTTTCGTCTCGAGCCCAGCGATTTCACTCTTATATTGTTTGGCGCGTAGTTTTTGAGGGATAGACGCGATCAGGTCTTGGGCTTGCTTCAGGAGATCGCGCGCAGAATCATCGTTTCCATAAAGCAGGGCGGCATCGGCTTCTTCCTGTTTCTTATTGGCGTCAGTAAGGGCTTGCTGGTAGGTGGCTTGCTGTTTTTTCTGGTCGTCACGCTGACTGAGATAGATGACGCTTTGGGCAAAGATGAAAATGAAGAGAACCGCCACCACGAGGACAATCTTCCGTTGTTTTGTTAAACGCTGAAACAGGATAATGCGTTTTGAGGCCGCGGTCGTGGCGTTGGCCGGAAAATGCTCTAACCGTTGCTTGAGATTTTTACGGCCGCTAATCGCGTTTATTAACCAGCCAAACATCCGTCCGAGGCCGCGGAAAAGAAACTGAAGACCAGTGAATATCCGGCCAAGAACAAAAACGGTGCGCGACGGATAGCGGCTGCTTCGAGGCGGTTTCCAGCGATCGCGGACCGGCGCGTAATATTGCGTCGTTTGATGGGACGCCGTCTGATCGCCTCGTTGCTTCGATCGGAAAATATTTTTCAGCCAGGGCTGGAGGCGAGAAAAAAACGACTGAATATTTTTTTGGGCAATCGTCCAAATTGAAGGCGAGAGCAGCTCGTTCGTCTGGTGTTCGCGGTCGATCAACGTATTCATCGATGCCTGTGACAACGCGCCCCCGACAATCGGCTGGGCGGCGTGGCTTTCGGTCATCACCCCGACTGTTTCCGGCACGAGACGGATCAGGAGCGCCCCAAAACCATGGGCACCGGCATTCGGGGCCAGTAGATTCTCGAGGCTCAAGACGGCTTGCTGGGTCGAGGTTGACTGGATGACGGCGCGGATCCGTTCGAGCGACAGGTAGTCAAGAATGCTCGGCGTACAGATAATCAGGGAATCGTTTTCATAGAGCTGCCCTGAAATGGTTTGCGAAAATATTTTCAGGGGGTTAATGCGGCCATCCACGCCCTTGGCCGCTTCGAGAATATTGACAATCCGCTGGCGGTGGACCAGAAAGGCGTGCAAATTGCCGACTTGGGTAAAAAATAAATCCGAGCCTTTGAGGACGCCAATAACGGCGTTGAAATCATCAAGCCATTCGGTTGAAGAATGTTCTAGGTAACCACTGAGCAGCTCGTTGAGTTTTTTCAGCATTGACTCAAAAGCCAGCTCAATATTAGACTCGAGCTGCTGGTAGTAGATTGAACGCCCCTCGGTTTCAAGTGATTCGACAATTTTTTTTACCTGTTCATCACCGGGCGAAACTCGAACCACCATAAATAACTGGCCGAGTGATTGTAATTCTTGAGGGGTTGGGCGGGAGATAAGTAAAGAAATAATTTCCCGCTCAGATCGTGGATCATGCAGAAGGAATGGGCTAAATTCAATTTTTGTCGTTGGCATATGAAAATTGAAAGCTCTCAACATCTATATTTATACAATATATCGCCCTAAAACGCAAGTCGCAACCAACTCCTTTACACTAGCGTCGGCGGCGTTTATAATACTGATAGAGGAGCATTATTTCTAAAAAAAGGATCTGGCATGCTTGAACAATTATTTGGTTCAGCTACACGAGTGAAACTGCTGCGTCTTTTTTATGCTAATCCAGAGCAATCATATTTCGTACGGGAGCTGACTCGGAAAATACGACAGCGGATCAACGGCGTCCGGCAAGAATTAAAGAATTTAGAAAATATTGGGATCGTCGAACAAGTCGATAGAAACAATAAAAAATATTATACTCTCCGAAAAGATTTTCCGTTGTTCCACGAACTCAAACTCCTCATGATCAAAGCGCAAATACTTTTGGAGAACGATTTTGCTCGGGCGGTCAAGGATATCGGCCAAGTAAAGTATCTTGCCTTAACCGGGCAGTTTATCGGTCGTAAGGATATCGCCACCGACCTCCTCTTAATCGGAAAGGTTAATCGCGTTAAGTTCAATCGCTTGTTGAAAAAATTTCAAGAGTATTTTGACCACGACATAAACTATACCTTGATGACCATGAAGGAATACGAATATCGGCGCCAGTTAACCGATCGTTTTCTCTTTAACGTTTTGGAAAACAAAAAAATAATCGTGGTCGATCATTTACCAAAGCCGAAATCAAATTGATTTATGGAACGTTTCGTTTCCTATCATAATCGACGCGGCCAGAAGCTGGTTGGCGTGTTTCATCAACCAGACAATTATAAAACTCGGGCCGCCGTGTTGGTTTGCCACGGTTTTAACGATCGAAAAGAAAGAGATTACCTAAAGAATATTTGTGTCGAGGCTTCGCGACGCGGACTGGCCGCACTGCGCTTTGATTTTAGTGGACAGGGCAAATCGGATGGTCAATTCGATCAGATTACCTACACGCGTTATCTCCAAGACGTCTCGGCAAGTCTGGACTTCTTGTCACGACAGGGGATAACACGCGTTGGTATCGTTGGACATAGCATGGGCGGGGCGCTGGCCGCCCTCACGGCGCGTCGAGATCGTCGCGTTGCCGCCTTAGTCGGCCTCGCACCAGTCGCCCGGATATATGAAACGCACACGCGTCGCTGGCGCGATCAATATAAGGCGGGTCAGGCGAAATATTTGTTTCTACGCGATATCCGTAATCCAAAACTGATAATCAAAATCGGCCTGGGATTTTTACGCGACGCGAAGCGTCACGATCTGATCCGGGAAGCCCGACAGATTACTCAGCCCACATTATTAATTATCGGTAATAAAGATACGCGAGTTTTTAGCAAAGAAGTCCAAGCCTTATATCGGAAACTGGGTAGCGTTCAGAAGAAGTTTCTCCGGCTCGACGAGTGCGATCACGTATTCTCCGGACACGAGAAAGAGATTGCGTCATTAACGGTCGACTGGTTCGTTCGCTACTTATTCACGCGGTTATATATTGACACGTCCGAAATGAACGTTATTCGTTTAGCGTTGCTAAAAAATGGACGGATCATAACCTTTACGAAAAAAATAGCCTTTGATCAACGCGACACGCTTCTCAGGTTGATCTCAGGGTTTATCGCTAAACATAAAATAGGCGCACATCAGCTCGATGCGATAGTAGTGAATCGCGGGCCCGGACCATTTACCGCCCTGCGAGTAGGCATTACAGTTGCGAATACGCTTGGGCTTGCCGGTAACTTTCCAGTAATTGGAATTCGCACAGAAAAGGCGACACAGCAAACGGCCGAGATCGAAGCCATGCTTTTTTCCGAGCCGACGACGAATGATTTTGTTCGTCCCTGGTACGACAAGAAGCCAAATATAACAAAACCGAAACCGCGGCTGAAGCATTCATAGTCGGTTGGTAAAACGGAAAATAGAAAACCCGCTTGCCATAAGTTGCAAATAATTTTATAATTATCACCGAAAACAGAGAAACAACCATGCGCGTTATTATTTCTGGAAAAAATTTCTCGCTTACTCCCTCACTCAAAGAGTACACTGAGAAAAAAGTATTGAAGCTGATGAAGTTTTCGCCGTCAATTGAACAGGCGAGAATCGAACTTGATGTCGATCATAATCAGCGTTCCGGGAACATCAATCGCGTAGAAATTTGGCTATTATTACAAAAAAAGACGCTCCAAATCGGAATAAAAGCAAACGATATGCGCGCGGCGATCGATCAAGCGATCGACAAACTGGAAATACAACTTGTGCGTTTGAAAGAAAAACGGCAAGCAAAAATCCGACGCGCGCCGCGCCTGACCGACGTTTTGCGGCGTGACTAACTTATCCACATATTCACTGTCTAATGCGCAACGGAAGGAACCTCCGATCCCTCAGCCGTTGCCAGACAAGGAGTCATCACCATCAATCAAGTCAAACCGGCGGTGAACGGTAGCAAGGCTTCTGAGAGAACAATCAAACCAGACCGGATCGAAAAACCGCCCGAGGTTATCCAACCTCAAACGAAGAATGGCAACGGCCTCATTGAGCTTGAGCAGCCGATGAATCTTCAATTGCTTAAGCGCCATAAAAAGTTTTGGCGGCTGGGCTCGAAAGATTACCATTCCGAATATTTTGATATCAACCGGGAAGGAAATTTGATCGTCAAAGAGGGCAACTATCAGTATCACATTAAAGATATTGTTCAAAAATTCGGGACCTCTTTGCAAATCCTTTTCCCGTTTATTATCAAAGACCGACTCGAAAACGTAATTGATCTCTTCAACCTCCTGATCAAGTATTACCGCTACCGGGGCAAGTTCTTCTACCATTTTCCCATGAAGGTGAATCAGAACAAGGAAGTTCTGCTCTCCATGGTGTCCGAGGGCGCGAATCTCGAAACGGCGTCGTATAACGAATTATGGTTGGTGAAAAAATTATGGGAGCAGAACAGCTTTCTGCCGAGCATCCGCGTGATCTGCAATGGACCAAAAACAGAGGATTACCTGAATTTGATCGAAGAACTTCAGGGCAAGAATCTGAACATTATTCCGGTCATTGAAGACATGAGTGAGCTCAATTTTTTTAGCAAGTACAAAGGTGATATCGGCGTACGGGTTGATCTCGACGTCTCGGTCAGCTCGCACTGGGACAAGAAGATTGACCGCTACGGCCTACTGGCCGATGAGCTTATCAAGCTCGGAAAAATCCGTAATTTAAAAATGCTCCATTATCACATTGGTTCGCAGATAGAATTACAGGAAGACATGATCGCCCCGGTGAAAAAGTGCATGAAACTGTTTGTCGAAATGAAAAAAAAGAATCCGTCGCTCGATACGCTGGATATCGGCGGCGGGATGCCGATACCGTATGACTTGAAGAAGAGGTTTGGTTTTGAGGGTGTGGCTCGGCGGATGATCAGATTGCTGCAATCGATGGCCGATAAAGCAGAAATTCCACACCCGAACATCGTCTGCGAATGGGGACGCTATGTGGTCGCGCCCGCTCAAATCACGATTTTCCGGGTGATGGGTGAAAAAGACATCCCGCGCGGTAATGCTCGCAAATGGCAAATCGTCGACGGCAGCTTTATGAACGATTTACCCGATACGTGGACGCTGCATCAAAAATGGCACGTCGTGCCGGTTAATCACTTAAATTTTTCGAAACGGCACCTCGTGCGAGCCTGGCTGGCTGGCTCGAGTTGCGACTCGGACGACAAATACATTGCTCACGGCAACTACGTACTGCTGCCGGATCTCGAATATTTAGACGAGGGCGATACGCAATACATTGCTTTTCTTTGCACCGGCGCCTATCAGGATTCGCTTTCCTGCAACCATTGCCTGCTGTCTTCACCAGCAAAAATCGTCGCTCGAAACGGCGAGTTGAAAATTAATATCCGGCGGCAGACGCCCGAAGACATTTCAAAACTTTTTGGCTGGTAATAAATACATGGTACGCTGCTCGTATTCGAAAGAAGGGGAGGGAAGCCGAGCCTTTGTTCGCATCAGCCCGAACCGGCTGAGTCGCTCAATCTGGAAAAGCTGCCTGATGCCGACGAACTTAGTCCGATTCCGAGTTTGAAGCGCCGAATTTTCTAGCGGCCAAACTCGCGTATCAATTAGCGATCAACATCCTTCGACAAAATAATCAATAAGAACAATCACATGTCTATAACCCAAGCACTTACACATCCAACAATTCGACTGACACCACTTCGTTGGGCGTTATTCAGCGCTACCTTTTCGGCGTTGGCCATTGTTACGCCGGTTATTGCCCATCAATTTCATCTGGCCGGGCCAACATTTTTACCGATGCACCTTTTTGTTTTTGTGGCCGCACTCCTTTTTGGTTGGCGGGTCGGGCTCACCGTCGGCGTACTATCACCGCTGCTCAGCCATGCGATTACCGGCTTGCCCATCGCCAGTCTTTTGCCACTCGTGACGGCTGAGCTTATTGTCTATGGTGTAGTTGCCGGGTGGCTGAAGGAAAAAATGAACATGCCTGTCTGGCTTGCCTTGCTCGCCGCGATGGTGGCTGGTCGGCTCGCTCTCTTGCCAATGGCTGCAATCGTCGGTCCAATGACGCCAGTCGCCTATGTCGCTCAGGTAATTCGGATTGGCTGGCCGGGTATCGTCATCCAGATCGCCCTGATTCCTTGGATGATCTCGTTACTCCGGCCTTACCTACAGAGGAATCTGGAATGACAAAAGCGAAATCAGCGCTGGAACAATTTAAGGCCGGACCGTGGTCCATCACGATTGTGAAGCGCGAACGCATTCTTTTTCGTTCCAACATGAGCGGGATCAGTCCGTTGCTGCAAGCGGTGCATCAACTGGGAAAAGAGCTTGACCGGGCTGATATTTATGATAAAGTCATTGGACGAGCGGCCGCCTTTCTGGTTGTTTCAACGGGTATCCGGCGGGTCTATACGCCGGTGATCAGCCAGCCAGCCTTGGAGATTTTGCGTCGTAACCACCGGCCGGTAAGCTATCTGAAACGGGTTGACCGGATTCTCGATCGTAATTTGCGAGATCTCTGTCCGATGGAAAAGCTGTCGCTCGATGCTGATACGCCGGAACAGTTTATTAGATTAGTTTCACGTGCCTATGGCCTTCCTGGCTAAAATCTTTGGTGATGCCAATAAGCGGATAGTTGAAAAACTACAGTCGGAAATCGCTCGATTGAGCGAGCGTGAGCCGGAGTTGCAAAAATTATCTGACTCAGACATCATCGCCAAAACAGAAGAACTGAAAGCCGCCCTGGCGAACGGAAAGTCGCCGGATGATATTATGCCGGAGGCTTTTGCATTGGTTCGGGAGGCGTCGCGTCGCCGTACGGGTATGCGTCATTTTGACGTCCAATTGATTGGCGGACTCGTCCTCCATCGGGGAAAAATAGCGGAAATGCGGACCGGTGAAGGAAAAACCCTTGTCGCCACTTTGGCTCTGTATCTCAATGCCCTGGCTGGCAAGGGCGCCCACCTGGTGACCGTCAACGATTATTTGGCGCGCCGCGATACGGTCTGGATGGGACTAATTTATCATGCCCTTGGAATGAAAGTCGGCTGTATCCAGCACGAGGCGGCCTTTCTGTTTGATCCTGAGTTTAAAGCCGAGCAGGAAAGCTATAATTTTTTACGACCGGTTACGCGGAAAGAGGCCTATCAGGCTGATATCACCTACGGGACAAACAACGAATTTGGCTTTGATTACCTGCGCGACAATATGGCTGGACGGAAAGAGGATAAAGTCCAGCGGCCGCTCTATTACGCGATTGTCGATGAAGTCGACAGTATTTTGATTGACGAAGCCCGGACGCCGCTGATCATTTCTTCGCCGGCCGAAGAATCAACTGACCTGTATTATAAGTTTGCAAAACTCATCCCGCAATTGAAAGAAAACGAGGATTTTAATATCGATGAAAAGATGCGTTCGGCGACGCTGACCGATGCTGGCGTAGTGAAAATGGAACAATGGCTCGGACTCGACAACCTTTACGTTATCGGCGGCTTGGAATTGATCCATCACATTGAACAGGCGCTTCGGGCGCAGACGCTCTATAAAAAAGACAAGGATTACGTCGTAAAAGACGGTGAAGTGATCATCGTCGATGAATTCACCGGCCGGCTCATGCCCGGGCGGCGCTATTCGGAAGGCTTGCATCAAGCGATAGAGGCCAAGGAGGGCGTGAAGATTCAGCAAGAAAGCCGGACCATGGCGACGATCACGTTCCAGAACTATTTCCGCATGTACAAGAAGCTTGCCGGTATGACTGGAACGGCAGCCACCGAAGCCGAGGAATTTTCGAAAATCTACACCCTCGATGTTGTCATTGTCCCGACCAATAAGGATATGATCCGGAAGGACCAGAATGATTTGATTTATAAAAACGAACAGGCGAAGTATCAGGCGGTCATGGAGGACATCAAGAATAATCAAGCGCAGGGCCGTCCGGTTCTCGTTGGAACGATCTCTATTGAAAAGAATGAGATACTGAGCGAACTTCTCGAACGAAATGGCGTTCCTCACCAAGTGTTGAACGCAAAACAGCACGAGAAAGAAGCGAAGATTATTACCCAGGCCGGCCGGCTCGGCGCCGTCACCATCGCGACAAACATGGCTGGTCGCGGCGTCGATATTGTCTTGGGCGGTAATCCACCCGAACCAGGGGAGGCAAAAAAGGTGCGAGAACTCGGCGGGTTGTACGTCATCGGGACGGAACGCCACGAGTCGCGGCGGATTGACAACCAGCTGCGCGGACGTTCTGGTCGGCAGGGTGATCCGGGTGCGTCGCGATTTTTTGTTTCGCTGGAGGATGATCTCATGCGGATCTTCGGCTCGGACCGGCTGAAAAGCGTCATGGAACGGCTCGGCGTCCCGGATGACATGCCGATCGAGAATCGGATGATCTCCTCGTCCATCGAATCGGCCCAGAAAAAGGTTGAGGGCTATAATTTTGATATCCGGAAACGGCTCGTCGAATTTGACGATGTCATTAACAAACATCGCGAAGTTATTTATAAAAAACGTGACGACATACTCGAGGCGGCCGAACATGAGGGAGCACTGCGAGAAAAAATACGGGAAATGGTCAACGCTGAAGTGGAACAAGTTATTTCCTTCCATACCGCCGATGAAAACAGCCAAAACTGGAACCTCAAAGAAGTCAGTGAGGTGCTCAATACCATATTTCCGTCCCGGCCTGATATTTTGAAACGGCTGCAGGAAATAGTTGAAAGCGCCCGCGACAAGCTCCATCTGGCCCAGGTACGGACCGAAATAATCAATTATTGCAACGACCTGGCTCACGAAACAATCCAGCAAATGGAGCAGCGGGTGAATAATCCGCAATTAATGCATGAAATCAGACGCGGCGTTCTTTTGCGCAGTATTGATCTGCTTTGGGTTGAGCATTTGGAACAAATGGATTATCTCCGGAAGGGGATTGGCTTGCGCGGTTACGGCCAGCGCGATCCGCTGATTGAGTATAAGAAAGAAGCCTATGACATGTTCTCGCAGCTGATCAGCAGTATTCAGAACCAAGTCGTTCATACGATCTTCAAAATCGGCCAGGTCAAGCAAGAGAATGCTCCCGAGACGACGGCGCCGGTAATTGAAATGGGACCCTCTAAAACCATGGAAGAAGGACGCGGTCAATTCCAGCAGATCCAAGCCCCACCGCCGGGCGAAAAGGGCGGATCTGAAAATGATGACGCGACAATAACAAAACCGGGTCCGATCCCTGGCACCATTATAAAAGCGGGCAGGCTGCGGATGAAAGACGGCACTAAAATCGGCCGAAACGATCCTTGTCCGTGCGGCTCAGGAAAGAAGTTCAAGAAGTGCCATGGAAAATGAAAATAAGTAACAATAATGGCAAGTAAAAAATGCCTCGGCATTGATCACATTCAGATCGGAGTAAAGAATATTAGCCAGTCGGGTCCATTTTATGATCAGTTGCTTAAATATTTCGGTTTCAAGGTTTTATCGACAAGAAAAAATTATCGCAACTGGCACAACGGCGGACGCAATACATTCAGCATTAAACAGGTTGCGGCAAAACATGCCCGGATTAAATATCACCGAAAACAAATCGGCTTGAATCATATCGCTTTTCGGGCGACAACCAAATCGCAAATCAATGCATTTTATAAAGACTTTTTGGTAAAGCACAATATTCCTGTCTTATATGGCGGCCCAAAAAGCTATCCGGAATATTATGAAGATTATTACGCCGTTTATTTTGAAGACCCGGATAGAATCAAGCTGGAATATATGTGGTTTAGACGATAGAATCGAGCGTTGTCATGGGAAATAGCGATCAAGATATGTCGAATTACTATATTTCAACAAAAGAGCATCCCTATCATCTTTCCGTTGGCGCGATCGTAGTAAATGATCGAGGTGAAGTTCTTTGCCACCATTTTCATTCAATTGATGTGCCGGGTACTACGTTTAAAGACCTATATTTACTCATTCGAGAGTCACTTGATCCTAACGAAACGCTGGAGGCCGCGGTGCATCGGGGTTTACTTGAAGAAGCGGGCGTTGAAGCGGCTGTCCAAATGTTCATCGGATCGATTGTCAGCCAGTTTAATCGGGAGGATATTATTGCCCAGAAAACAACACTCTATTTCTTATGTAAGTTAATAAAATTCGATATCGTAAGGCGCGATAAATCTGATCCCGAGGCTGGGAGCGAGATAACCTTTCTTCCGATTGACTCCTTGATTGATAAAATGAAGTCACAATATGATCGTTATAAAAGGTCAGACTTTGATGAAACGTACATATTAGAAGAGACCAAGAAATATTTAGGACGTCACGGGAGACGGCAATGAACGAAATAAAAAACAATCTGGTGCTTGAGCTACACATCCCTGATTTCGCTAAAGCCAGGGATTTTTATTCGTTGTTTGGTTTTACCCAGCTGAACTACGACCCGACCTCGGGCGGCGGCAGCGATCTCGGATATATGGTGTTAAAGCGATCCGACACGATCGGCGATACATACATCAATTTTTACGGGGACTCAGAGAAAGTTGCCCAACATGGCTTTTTTGAGGATATACCGGCCACAACGCCGCGCGGGTATGAGGTTGAAATAACAATTCCGGTTTCAAACGTTGAAGGATTGTGGGCGTCGGTCAAAGATATTGTGCCGCCGGAACAGCTCGCGCAGCCGTTAACGCTCAAGCGTTGGGGGAAAAAGGACTTTCGCGTGGCTGATCCATTCGGCTTTTATGTCCGATTTACCGAGCTCTTCGATTGGTTCAAGACTGGACGATAATAGAAATTTAGGCTATACTTTATTCCTAATTCGCAATCGATAAACCACCGGGATTGCCTGGTGATTTTCGGTATAATACGCGTTTGGCCATGTCTAAGAATTCTATAAAAAAAGTAATCATCGTTGACGAGAACGATCACGAAATCGGCGCGAAAAAACGCACGGAAATGACGGCGGAGGATATGTACCGCGTGGCCGCGCTTTGGATAACCGATGTGCGCGGCGGCATTCTGTTGGCGAAACGGAGCAATGAAAAATCACACGACCCGGGCAAATGGGGGCCGGCCGTGGCCGGTACGGTTGAGGCTGGTGAAACCTACGATGACAATATCATAAAGGAAACCGAAGAGGAGCTGGGCATTAAGCTTGAGAATCTACGGCAAGGACCGAAAATTGAAATTTATGGCGAGTACCACTATTTCTGCCAGTGGTACTTCATGCAAATAGATAAACCGCTGAAGAAATACCGCCTGCAAAAATCAGAAGTTGCTGAAGTGCGCTGGTTTAAAAAGGAAGAACTCATCCAGGAGCTAAAAAACCAGCCCGAGTTATTTTTACCGAGCATGGCTCAATTTATCAATTCTTTCTTTTGAAGCCACTGTTATTTACGAAACCAAAATATGCCGGCCGAAAAAATAAGCCTGAGCGATGCCAAGCCAAACAAACTCTTCTATTTCGTCGCCAACGTCGTGATCTATCGCGAGAGTGACGGCCGCTGCCTGATCTTAAAGCGCGCGCAGACTGAAAAAGTTCATCCGGGCAAATACTGCGTACCGGGCGGGAAGCTCGAATGGGAACAATTTGATCTCAATAATCCGACTCGCCGGAATGGTGACGTTTTGGATTATGAGAACGCGGTGGAAGAGCTGCTGAAGCGCGAAGCGCGGGAAGAAGCCGGTGTTGAAATTGAACCAACGATTCGGTATATTAATAGCGTGGCGTTTGTCCGGCCAGACGGCATCCCAGTCGCCTTGGTCAAGTTTGCAGCCAAATATGTGAGCGGTGAGGTAAAACTTGAGGCTGGAGCATTTGAAGACTTCGCCTGGGTAAATGCGGATGAGGTAGAAAAATTCGATTGCATTCTTGGCTTACCCGAAGAAATCAGGCAGACAACAAAAACATTTCTGAAATAATTGAATGTCAGTAACGTTCAATATTCTAAAAAATCATCCCGAAGTCATCTGCGGTATCACTGAACAGTCTGATGGTTCAATGGGGTATACGACGCCGGGTGAGACAAAAAAGTATCAGCTAGCGAATCGGGAGCGCTATTTTACAGATCACGACCTGCCGATAAAACGGTTGTATCTGCCGCTCATGAAACACGGGACGGATATTACGGTTCTCGAACAATACAAAAACGTCAGTCCGGCGATCGCTGATGGCGTCGTCACGCATCTGTCTGGCGTCGTGCTGGGCATCACGAATGCGGACTGCTTTCCAATTTTTGCGTACGATCCGATACAACACGTGATCGGATTGGCGCATGCGGGCTGGCGCGGCGTCGTTGGGAATGTTGCGGCCAACCTGATCGTCACTATGACAACGAAATTCCGCTGCTTGAAAGGGGATATCCATGTCGGTATCGGGCCGGGCATACGGAAGTGCCATTTTGAAATCGACGCGAACGCCTTACCACGCTATATCGCGTATTCCGAGTTTGTGTATGGACGCGATAAAAAGATCTTTGTCTCGCTTGATGATATTCTGCATCGGCAATTGCTCTATGCCGGTATAAAACGCGAACACATTGAATTGTCGCAACAATGCACCTATTGTATGGCAGAAACATATTTCTCTAATCGTCGCGATAAGCCGAAGAGGCTCGAGACAATGATTTCGTATATTTATCGCCGGACGGATTGATAAATTCAAATTGAATCATACAGCGCGTATCAACGCGCCTCTTTTGTTTGGCTAAGAGGATTGACAAGGGCATGAAAATGTGCTAATATTACGGTAGAGGAAATCAAAACAAACACAAAAAGGGGCTAGACGTATTTCTAGCCTCAGGGCCCAAGAGAGGCCCGCTGGGACTGTAGCGCCTAGCCCCCATTTCCCCTGATTTCCTCCGCAGTCCCACGTTGGTTTACATAAAACAAAAACAAAAAACAATGTCGAAAACATTCAAAACCATTTTTGGTTTCAGCGTTGGTTTATTCGCCGCTGTTTTTTTATTTTCACGTCCGGCTCTCGCTGAACCCTCGCGGGCGCCGCTTTTACGGATCGTCAATCCAGGCACGATGCAAACGGAACGCGAGTTCTATGCCTTTGATGAAAATTTCAAAGGCGGCGGAACGGTTGCGGTTGGCGATCTTGGTGGCGATGGCATGAAGGAAATTGTTGTTGGTGCCGGACCCGGCGGGGGACCACAAGTGCGTATCTTACGACTCGACGGTACGGAGATCAGAAATTTCTTTGTTTATGGTGAAGACTTCCGAGGTGGTTTGCGCGTGGCGGTCGGCGATTTAAATGGCGACGGCCGTGACGAAATTATTACCGGGACGGGCGAAGGTGGCGGACCGCAGATACGCGTTTTTGACGGTTATGGAAGGGAAAAGTTTACAGCTGGTTTTTTTGCCTTTGCGGAAGACTACCGCGGCGGCGTACAAGTGGCGGCCTGCGACGTCGATGGCAACGGGTTAAAAGAGATACTTGTTGGCAGCGGACGGAACAGCCAGGCGCACGTTCGGGTGTTTAATCGATTTGGCGTTTCTACCGGCGTTGAATTTCGTCCATTCGGCGATAAAGAAATAAACGGTGTTTCACTCGGCTGCGCCAACATTGACGGCGGGGAGAAAGAAGAGGTTGTTATTGGCGCGAATGGCCGTGAGTCGTCGATTGTAAAAGTATATAGCTCCGAGAACGCGACAACCGCACAAAGTGAGTTCTTAGCTTTTCCGAGCTCGTTCCAAGGTGGCGTAAATGTCGCCGGGGGCGATATCGATGGCGATACGTATGATGAAATCGTTGTCAGCGCCAATTCCGGCGGCGGTCCACATGTCCGCGGTTTTGAGGCAGACGGACGCGAACTGCCACTGAATTATTTCGCCTATGAGACGGACTTTCGTGGCGGCGTCAATATTGCGCTTGGAAACGTCCTCGGAAGTCCGAAGGCTGAAGTCATTACGCTGCCGGACCGGCTCCTGTCAGAAGGACGGACTGACCTGCCAAAATATATCGAGATCGATTTGGCAAAACAAATCTTTAGGCTATTTATAGACGGTTATAAAGTCGCCGAGTTTCCGGTCTCAAGCGGCAAGTCAGGTATGGACACACCGAAGGGCGAATTCAAGGTACTAAGCAAAGCGCGCGTAGCATATTCCAGCAAGTATGGACTTTGGATGCCGAACTTCATGCTGTTCACGAGGCAAGGTCACGGTATTCATGGATTGCCGTTCTGGAAGTTACGCGGTGGTGGTGTTATTTATGAGGGCGAAATCCATTTAGGGCGCAAAGTATCGCACGGCTGCGTCCGTTTGCCAGTGCCCGGATCATATGAAGTGTTTGATAAGATCGACGTCGGCACGCCAATCTTCATCCACTAAAAATATCGATATACTTTACCAGGGCGGCGACACAGCCGTCTTTTGGTTTCCATTGACAAAATATGAAAATATGCTAGGCTAGCAGGTTCTTTGTTAGGTTATCCACGGAGCAAACATTGTCGGAAACGGCAATACGGCATAGCTTGGGACTGGTCCAACAGAAAGAGGTGAGTCAGATGGCTGCAACTGAAAGCAACTGGCAGATCGTCTACCGAAACGCGCCGTTGTTGTATCACTCCGTCCACGACCCTCGCGGAAAGGGAGCGGCGAGGAACCAGCGCGTGAATTCAATCACCCGGGCCGACGTCTTTGACCCGGACTGGCTGACTGTCGCGGACAATCCGGCGCTGGCTGAGAAGCGCGATTTCCCGGCCTGGCTCTATTACGAGGTTGTGGCCGGCCGGCAACGGTACCTGTACCTCTTCTTCGAAGTCTATCACCCGATAGACGACAAAGGGCTGCCCCTCGGTCTGGGCAGCCATCCGCAGGACTTGGAGTGGGTCTGCCAGGTCTATGACCGCGAGCAGAATACCGTCGTCGCGGCCATCACGCTGTTCCATGATATGTGGTACTGGGGCTATCGGAAGGACGCCGGTGTGCTGCCGCGGTCGAACATTCTGACCATGCGGCCACTGCATATCGACGCACCGACCCAGCGCCCCACCATCCACATCCAGGACGGCGGACACGGAATCCGGCTATTCGATCCGAAGAAGCCGCGGGAGCCATGGCTCATCTTCGTGCCGCACACGACGACGGCTGATGTCCCGGCTGAGATCCCATGGTTCACCAAGGGCGGCATCACGCCCTGGAAGACGGTCCGGTATCGACTCGTGAGTATGTCGCAACCCGGCGGTCTCCTGGCTCATCGGGATGATCTGAACGTGTTCCGGACTACCAATCGGCAACAGCGGCTCGCGGCTAGGGCGAATGGCAAGATCGTCGCCAGTCCGGCCACGCCGGTTTGGAGCACGGGCCTGGCGACCGAACTTGTTCGGACGCGAGTAGCCGGCGTGGATCGTTGGCTCGCACCCATCGTTATCAACCCGAACAGGATCGTTGTTCAGGCATTCAAAGGCATCGCGCGGGAGGCGATTGTCGAGAACCCGTTTCTCGTCTAAGCGTGGGGGCAGCGAACACAACCGTGTTCGGACGCCCCCTTTTTCTTTTCAAAAAGTATATATTCGTGTATCATAGGTATGTTAATACTTTTCGAGAATTATGGAACAATCACAAACAAGCAATAAATTTAGTTCACGGACAATCTGGGGCATTATTATCGTCGGCGTCGGCGTCGTCTTTCTTTTACGAGAGATGGGCGTAAATATAAACCTCGGTGATTTTTGGCCGGCAGTTCTGATTGTGCCGGGCTTGGCGTTTTGGGCGCTGTTTTTTTCAAAGCGCGGTCAAAGGGGGATTGAAGGCGTCTTAATCCCAGGCACGATCCTCGTCCTCTACGGCGGATTCTTCCTTTTTGAAACATTGGTCGACTGGAAATACACGAGCGAAACCGCTTTCTTTTATACACTCGCGGTCGGGCTGGCATTTTTCGCTGCTCATTATTTGGGCAATCGTTCGCGTGGATTTCTCGTGCCGGCCTGGATATTGACAGGTGTAAGCGCGCTCCAGTTTTTCTCAACAACGCTTACCTGGGATTTCATGTGGTCGGTCGTCTTGATCATCGTCGGGTTATGGGTGTTGTTAAAGCGGAAGAAACAAGCACCAGACAATCAACCCGACCAAAATGTTGACAAAAAGTAATACACGTATTGTCCCATTGACATATTAGGAGTATCCAGTATAATACCAAAACTGACCTGTGATACCCAACGCCTATGACGGGAAAACAACTAATATACGCTAATATTAGCTAACCAACTACTGGTTAGTTTTTGTTTATATATCAATTGTGGCAATTTAAAGAGATAGCTTACTCATTTAAAGAAGGAGACAATAAAATGAAGACTGAAAAATTAGCAAGCCAGCGTTCGTTAAAAAATAAAATATCAAAAGTATTTAATATAGTTGCACAAACGAGCCTGGTTTTTTACTATACGCTCGGGCCGGCGATGCTATTGGCGCCGCAAAAGGCAGCCGCTGCGACCGTTGGAAATGACGTATCAAAAGTTACAGCCAATACAGCAGTTGTGCCGGCGTCGCTACTGGCAGATACTGGCTATCAACTGCCGACAGATACTCATTCGCCTAATGAGTGGGGCGAGGGTTCTCTCGGTGATGCCAGCAATGCACTCACGGATAACGGTCAGTATGCCCAAGACGATGACGAAGGCAATGAGCAAGGTTATCAAGATTTCGGTTTTTCCATTCCAGCGGGCTCTACCATCCGGGGTATCAGTGTCAAAGCGGAAGCTAAGTCATCGGACGTCAGTGGATGCGTGCTGCAGATGAAACTGTCATGGAATAACGGAAGTAACTACACAAGCAACTGGAAGACAGACGCCCTGACCGGAACAGATGCGATCCTCGATTTTGGCGGTTCAGCCGATGACTGGGGTCGAAACTGGTCACCGGCAAATTTTACTGATGCAAACTTTGTCGTAAAAATGGCCTATGACGATTTAGGTCCAGGAAATACTTGTCAAAGCTCAACAGTATCAGTTGATTATCTTCAGGCAAAGGTTGATTTCATGCCGCCAGCTGTGCCGCTGCCAAACCCGGTTCTTCCAAGTTCATGCGGCCTCGATATGGGTCTTGTGATCGATAGTTCAGGCAGTATTGACTCGACCGAACTCGGGCAGATGAAGACGGCGTTCAATGCATTTGTTGACGCCTTTTTACCCGGAACACCGACCCAGATGAGCGTGGTCGAGTTCGATACAAATGTTATTCCGCCAACGCTCGGGTTCACGGATAATGTTACTAATATAAAAAACCGGATCAACACATCGTCCAGTGGTGGTTATACGAACTGGGAAGATGCGCTAGTTGAATCGCATAGCCTCTTTCCAAATCGAGCTGCGAAACCAGACTTACTGGTGTTTGCCTCGGATGGGAATCCGAATACGATCGGAACAACGCCGCCGTCGGATGGCGGCGGGGCGACCGAAACAGTTGCGGTCAATGCAGCAGTTGCGGCAGCCAATGCCGCGAAGACCGACGGTATTCGAGTACTTGCATTAGGCATTGGTAATGATCTTGATATAAACAACCTGAAAGCCATTTCCGGAACAAATGTGAATACCGGAATAACGTCTGATGTGATAACTTCGGATTTCGAAACGTTGGCCGAGGATCTGGCGGAATATGCTCATACGCTTTGCGGTGGTAAAATTCTTGTCCAAAAACAATTTGATACGAATGGCGATGGAGTGCCAGAGCTTGATGGTTCAGTGCCCGATCCACTTCTTAGTGGATGGACGTTTGACGTCAATGGTTCGCCCTCGAATCCCGATGCCCAAACTACAACGAACACCGGATCGCTTGAATTTTCTGTTCAGAACGGAACATATTCGGTAATAGAAACAAACCTGAAACCTGACACCGCGCTGTCGAGCGCCCAGTGCGTAAAGGGTACAACGCCAGTCGGTATATACGATCCTATCACCCGAACGATATCAGGTTTAACAATGAATACCGATGAGACAATCAGTTGTCGCTTTGTAAATTCTACGACCGTCGGCGCCCTTCGAGTTACCAAGGTAGTAAATGGCGGACCGGCTGAACCGGATGATTTCGGCTTTCGTATTGTCGGCTGGCAGGGCGAGTATGAATATCCAGCGAGCGGACAAAATTTTGTCGAATTTGATAATCTTGTAACCGGCCCGTATTCAGTCGAAGAAACAACGGAACCGAACTACGTTCTCAGCTCAGATTGTGAAAACGTCAATGTCACGGCGGGCCAAACGACCGAGTGCACGATGACGAATACCTATCACGAGCCCGAACCACTGACGATTGTGGCGCGCAAAATCGTGTGCGACAATGAGTCCGACCTTCCTGACTGGGGCGTGAACAGCCCGGCCGGGCCTGATGTTACGGCGGCCACTGCCCAGGATTGGATAAACATACATCCTTCTTGCCATTTCGCGTCAGACTGGCGGTTTCAATGGTCGTATGACGGCGTTCAGAATCCCGGCGATAACACGGGCGAATCAAGCTCGCCGGATTGGCATACCTTTGGACCGACTGATGATACCGGCCTGGCTTCAACAACGATCAGCGATTTGCAAGGCACGCCAAAAATCTGGGTGCGTGAAGCCTGGCAAAGTGAGTATATCCCGTTTGCCTCGGTCATTAACACGAACGAACCGCAGTATAGCGCTGAGTTTTATTGCCATACCGACGTGCTGAACTTCGACAACTGGGAATGGATCGGCAATCCCGAGCTTGAACACACCTATTATTGCATAGCGTTTAACGTTCGACAGACCGGCGAGGTGACGTTTGAGAAGCAGGTCGTCGGCGAAGGTGATCCGAATGATTGGACGTTTACCGTTAATGGACACACCTACGCGAACGGCGAAACAGTAAGTTTGCCGACCGGCGTATATACCGTGATTGAAAATGGCCCTGATGGGTATACAAATACCGGCGTTGCAGGCATTTGCTCCCAAGACGCCACTCGGGCGAGCGCTGTTGGCGCCAGGATGAATGTGACCACCGAAGGCGGTACCTGCACGTTTATCAATGAACAGGATACCGGAACAATTGTTGTTCATAAAAATGTTCTCGATCCCGAGAATAACGAAACGGCAGACAATCATACATTTGCGGTTCAGGTTGACGGAGCTGACCAGAAATCAGTCAGCGAATCGACCAATGCTACCTATGACAATGTTCCGGTGGGCGAATATGTGATCACCGAAGTACCGGACGGAGATTATGACCTGGTATCAATCACGAACAACGGCTATATCAAAGTGAAGAGCGGACAGACTACAGACGTCTATGTGGTGAACAAGCAGAAATATGCCCACCTGACCGTCTTCAAAGACGTTCTCACTTGGGATAAACAGCCAGTTGATGACAACACCGTATTTACCGCGCACGTCGTTGATGAAAATCAAGGGTTTGATAAACAGATAGAGATTTCTGAGAATGCCCCTGTTCAACTCGATCAGCTTATTCCAGGCACGTATAAAATCAGCGAAATCGTTGATGAGAACTATTACCTGTTGAATGGGTATGAACCGTCGGACATAGTCACGCTGGGTTCAAACGGAAAAGCCGAGGTGACTGTATATAACCTCCAGAACCATCATGAAGTCACGCTTGAAAAGACCGACGAACCCGATGCGGTCCAAGCTGGCGGTTTGCTCACCTACACGTTGAATTGGGAAAATACCGGTACCGCGCCCGTCAACGGATTAACCATTACAGACACTGTGCCGACAGATACTACCTATAGTATCTGTACCGGCGGCGAAACCTGCGGTGTGTCGGGCGGAATCGTAACTTGGGATCTCGGCACGCAATACCCGGGCGCGAAAGGCAGTGTTACGCTCACGGTACTGGTCAATACGCCATTGCGCGACGGCACAATAATTTATAACAACGAAGCCTCGATATTCTCGAAAGAAACGAAACCAGTATATGCTTCAGCAGAAACAACGGTAAAGTCTGACTTCAATGTAATTCTGACGAAATCAGCCATCGATCTAACTAATCCCGGAACGAAAATCGACTATACCCTGAACTGGTCGGTCAGCGGTAATTCACCGATCGACAGCCTCGAGATCACTGATCCGATTCCAACCAATACCACATTCGTGGCAGCTTCTGACAGCGGGACTGAAGCCGGCGGAACAGTAACGTGGGATTTGGGCGTGCATAATCCCGGCGATAGCGGTTTCGTTACGGTGACCGTTCAGGCTGCCTGGCCATTGGCCGATGGGACGGAGATCATGAATACCGCCAGATTCTGCGGCCAGGCTGAAAGTTCGGATACACCTGAATTCGCGAAACTGAGCGATGACCAGAATGTCATCGAACACTGCACGACCGCTGACAAAACAACCACCATCACGTCGTCACCGATATTAACCGTGGTTAAATCAGACACACCGGACCCGGTACTCGCTGGTAGCGAGTTAACGTATGAAATTGCCTGGTCAGTCAGCGGCAACAGTCCGGCGACAAATGTCGTGATAACGGATGTCTTACCAGCTGATACAACCTTTGTTTCAGCTGATAGTGGTAGCTATGATGTTGCCACTCGGACGGTAACCTGGGCACTGGGAAATAAAGTACCGCCAGATTCCGGCACAGTCATGTTAAAAGTTACTGTGGCTGGAACCGTGCTTGACGGTACGAATATCGCAAATACCGTAACCATAGATAGCACAGAAAACGTTCCGGTGACAGACAGCGAAAATACGTTGGTCACAAATGTTCCAATCCTCACCCTGACCAAAACCGTTGACGCGACCAAGGCCGTGAATCCGGGCGATGAAGTAAACTACACGGTTACGGTGAAAAATACTGGATACGCGACTGCCAAGAATCTCGCTTTGAACGATGTCATGCCAACTGAGCTGTATTACTCAGATGTTCTCGGCTCAAGCCGGACGTTCGTCTCAGGCGGCGACCTGGCGATCGGCGATACGCTGACCTTCACCTATCCGGTGACCGTTAAAACCGGCACCGCCGATGGTGATTACGTCAATACGGCGACGCTGACTGCGGATAACTATAAGACCTTGACCGCTCAGGCGACAATTGCGGTTACACAGGGAACGGTGAAAGGTGAGACAGCCGTGCCGAAACTGGTGATCGAGAAATCGGTCGATGTATCATTTGCGAATCCGGGCGATACGGTAACCTACACCGTGAAGATTTCGAACACCGGCGAAGCGCCAGCCGATCAATTGGTATTAGGCGACATTCTCCCAGCCGGATTCAGTTTCGTCGAAACCGGCGGTACGACCCGGAGTTGGGATCTCGGCACGCTCGCGCAAGGGAAGAGCGTCACGGTAACCTATGAGGTGGATATCGCAACATCGGTTGCAGCCGGAACATACGATAATATCGCCACGGCCAGCGCTGACAATGCCGACCCGGTTACAGCCAAGAAAAAACTCGAGGTGAAATCAGTCGAAGTAAAAGGCGCGGAAGCCGGTCCGGAATTGCCTCAGACAGGCGCCGGCTTGATGGACTACATCATCTTCGGTAGCGCCTTGATAACACTGGCCGGCTCGGCTCTTGGTCTTCGGCGCAGTGTTCGAGCCACAAAAGTAAAACGGTCATAATACGACTGCATGTCGGATAATACGAAGCGGCTGGTTTCTTCACGAGCCAGCCGCCTTCTGAAAATAGTATTTATCGTTCTGGCCGTTCTCGCGGCTGTGGTTGTAATTTATCCGTTATATCCGGCCGTTCAGTACCAGGTTGGTTGGGTGCGCCGAGCGGATCGTTTGCCCTCACTGCAAAATTCCGAGCCACCTGCAGAGAATCGGCTCGTCATACCGAAGATCGGGGTGGATACGCAGATAGTTGAGGGTAAGACCGAAGCAACGCTGTATAAGGGCGTTTGGCGCGTTCCAAGCGGTTCTACGCCGGATGTTGGGAGCAATACCGTCTTGACAGGCCATCGTTTTCAGTACCGGCCGCCGAATAACACAACCTTTTATTTGCTGGATAAGTTGACGGTCGGGGATGAAGTGATTGTCTTTTGGAACCAAGTAAAGTATCAATACAAAGTTACGGAAACGAAAGTCGTCGCGAATAACGACTTCTCGATCCAATCAGCCACGAGCGATCCACGGCTCACGCTCTACACCTGCACGCCGTTATTCTCAACCACGAAACGACTGGTTGTGATCGCGTCGCCGATATAACAATACGGCACTCCCTGATCAAGCATGCTGTTATTCGCTCTTATCCCTTAGAGGCAAGTGGGTTGACGATAATATAGAATGTGTTTAAATGACAGTATATAAGGAACATGGATAATACTGAAAAATATCTAAGTTTTGAAGAAACCTGCGGAAAGCCCCTCAAGTCATATTTTGCGATAGATGGCGAAAAACGCAATGTAGAAATATGTACGAAAAAAAAGGCCGTACATAACAGTTCTCACCCGCTCGAAGAAAGTCCAACTGTTTTTTATAATTTAAAAAATGTACTTTTATATCCTGATTATACTAGAACTTCAAAATCAAAGAATTCTTTATCAAAAAAACATATAGAAACCGCCAAAGAGGTAAAAGAATACACAAAAAAGAATTTTATTGAAAAGTTAAATCTACCTGGTGGATATGAACGAGGTGATGCGACGCTTATAGTTAAATATGGTGATAAAGATACTGGTAAGAATTATACCTTGACTTACAGGATTAATTCTCCATCATCATGAAATACCCTAATTTTAATGATTGGTTCATTTCATATGATCCTTATACAGACTTTTTTCAAATGTATGACGAGAGTATTTTAAAGAGTTATAAGGAAGACTTGGTGTTGAAAAAAAATGGTCATGCAAGACTATATTTTAGCAAAAGATCTCCCAAGCTGTTATTGATAGAGGTCGATGGGGTATATGATAAATTTAAAAAAGATATAAACAGTATGACAAAAAAGCAGGTTGTCGGTTTGATAAAACCATTAATTAATTCATTTATTTAATTTTATGGCAGAAAATCAGCAACAAAAAATTACAATTATTAGCAAGCCCATTGGAATAGCATCAGATGGCAACGCAATAAATGTACAAGAAAATGGAAATGTTGAATTAATATTTTTCCAAATTGTTCAGAAACTAGAACATGAGCTTCAGGTACAGGGAGTTGCAAATATTCGAATGAATATTGGTCAATTAGAGCAATTTATGCGTATATGTAATCAGGCCATTTCTGAATATAAGAAAAAACAGGAAGATAAAAAAAGTGCATAAATTCTATAATCTTCTCGACAATGCTATCCAATCACTCGCATTAGTAAAAGCTGGAAAATCTGTCCGTTCCGGTGGTTATACAAATTAAGAAAGTTTTTATGAATTATTACGACGGCAATATAGGTGCCGTCGTTTTAGCATTGACAAAAAGACAAATTTATAGTATCCTTTACTGTTGAGCAATTACTTTGTACAATACAGGTATGGCCGAGAAATTGTATAAAAATATCCAGCTGATCCACGAACGCGGGTCGCAGTATTTCAAGCACTACTTCATCCCGCACGACGGCAATCGGCATCAGCCCGGGATTCTCCACCCGAATCTTTTGCGTGCCTACAGCGTGATTGTCATTGCGGTGAAAATATTTCTCACCGGTTTTTTGTTTCTGTCATATCCCAGCCCGGGCGAATTCGCGTCAGTCACGGCCAGCCAGATTATCGAATTGACCAATGTTGAACGGAAAAACAGCGGTTTAGTGGCCTTACAGAGCAATGGCAAGCTCGCCCAGGCGGCGGCCCGAAAAGCGCAAGACATGATTGACCGCGGCTATTTTGACCATACCGGACCGGACGGCTCGCGGCCATGGACGTGGATTTCAAAGGCCGGCTATAGCTATCTCTATGCCGGCGAAAACTTGGCCAAGGATTTTTCCAGCGCCAAGAGCACGATGAACGCGTTGATGAACAGCGCCAGCCACCGGAAAAATATCCTGAACGATAAATACAAAGACATCGGCGTCGCGGTCGTAAACGGTAATTTTCAAGGCAAGGATACGATGATTATGGTTCAGTTCTTCGGTTCGGTCGTCGAAACCGCGCCGGTCAAGGCGATCGCGCAGCCGTCGAATCCGACCACTCAGCCAAGCCAACCGAGTGCACCGCCTCAGACGAACCAAACTTCTCCGCCAGCACCCAAACCCGCTGAAACGTATATCGCGTCATATGTCACGCAGAGCGCGGAATCAATCGAGCTCGCCAGCGGCGTGGCAACGTCAATTTGGGCGGAATTTAAAAATACCGGCACAGCCACCTGGCGAAATACCGGCGACCATTTTATTGCCGTCAACGTTACGAATCCAGCCGGGCGATCAAGCCCATTTACTACCAAAGACTGGGTCGAGCCATACCGTCCGCTGATCATGAAATCGGCCGAGGTGAAGCCCCAGCAAGCCGAACGTTTTGAATTTACCGTGCAGGCGCCGACGAAGCCCGGGAAGTATTCGGAAAGTTTCGCCCTGGTGGCTGAAAACCTTGCCTGGATCGACGGTGGCGTCTTTACCATGCCGATTACCGTGATCGCGCCGCCCGACTCGAAACCGGCCGCAACCACGCCGCCAACAAAACCCATAACCAAACCCAGCACGCCAACTGAGCCGGCCACTGTTGTTTCCAACGACGTTCCAACAGCCGTGAGTCCGATTGCGATATCATTTACCCAGACGGCTACGACCGTAAAAAATACCAGCTCAACCGACCGGGTCATATCGTATACGCAGATATTCTTCCTGGTGCTGGTCGCGTTCCTGGTGCTTGCCCTCTTGCTGAATGTTTTCATTAAGATCCGCGTCCAGCATGTTCCGACAATCCTGCGGACGCTGTTGGTCATTATCTTGGCAGTGCTCGTCTATGCGACGCGTTTCCATTTCCTTGAGTCGCTTGGCAAATATATAAATATCTTCTAAACTGAAAAAAAGCGGCAGGTGAGACCGACGCGGTTTGTGTGTTGCATAAATCCCAGATAACCAGCCTTTGTTTCATTGGTTTATTGACGGGCGTATTGGTGCGCTCGTTTTATAGTTGGCCGCAAAGCCTGACGCTGGTTGTGGCCAGCTTGTCGTTTGCCATTATTTTATTGAAAAGTCGATATGGCCTGGCCGCGATGGTGTTTATAATTGCGGCAAGTTTTGGCGCAACCTATTATGCGTACCGATTGCCGTCGTCATCGCCCGGCAATATTGAATATTACAATGATTCCAAGGTTGAAATTATCGGACGTGTTCAAACCGAGGTGGACCGTCGGACGACCGGGCAGACAATCGTTTTATCTGTTACCAACGCTCTGGCACCGGTACATCGGGAAATGCGGGGGAGGGTATTGCTCAAACTGCCGCTCTATCCAGAAATAGCGTATGGCGAAATCATGCGCGTAACGTGTCAATTGGAGAAACCCGAGCCGTTCAACGATTTTGCCTATGACCGGTATTTAGCGGTGGCGCATATTTATACCATCTGCAATTGGCCGAAAATTATCGAGCGACGTTCTCAGAACGAAATCTCATTTAGCGGAACCGTCCTCGCAGTAAAAAAGAAATTCCTCAATCGTTTAAACGCTATCATGCCCGAACCGCAGGCTTCGCTGTTGGCCGGTTTACTTGTTGGGTCGCGTCAGGGAATACCAGACGATATTAATGAGGATTTTAAGCGCACCGGGCTATCACATATTATTGCCATCTCCGGCTATAACATCACGATCATTGCGACCTGTATTCTAGGCATGACCAAGAGGCTGATTGGGCGAAAGAGAAGCTTCTGGTTTGTTGTCGGTGTGCTTGGCGTTTTTGTCATCCTCACCGGTGCTCAGGCATCTGTTGTCCGGGCAGCCGTTATGGGCATAACTGTATTATTATCTCGTTACCTCGGCCGACAGACCGACCTCAGTGTCATTATTCTGTTGGCAGCGGGGGTAATGGTGTTGATTAACCCGCTGGTGTTAGCGTTTGACATTGGGTTTCAGCTGTCATTTTTGGCGACGATCGGACTTGTCTATCTAAGTCAAAAAATGGATCGGTTTTTCGGCTGGGTGCCCGAATCTTTTTCAATGCGCGAATCAGTTCGCTCAACGCTCTCTGCCACAATTATGACGTTGCCATTGCTGATTTATTATTTCGGACGCGTCTCTATAATCTCGCCGCTGGCCAATTGTATAATATTGCCGATCATTCCATTGGTGATGGCGACTGGGTTTATTGCGGTTGTCGTGGGTCTGATCTGGAACCAACTGGGTCTGTGGCTGAGCGTCTTTCCCTGGTTTGGACTTGACTATATGATCCGGGCTATCCGACTCCTGGCTCAATTTCGGTATGCCTCAATGGAAAGCATTCAAATACCACCGAGCATGGTTTGGTTTGCCTACGGATTTATAATCATCGGAGCGTTACTCAAGTGCTTTCGAACGAAAAATAAACGAATATGAAACATCGGCGCAACCTGAAAAAAATATATTTTCTCATTATCCTGGCTGTCGTGGCGATCGGCGTACGACAATTCGCCAGTCTGCCGGCGAAGCCAGAAGCAATATTCTTCGACGTCGGCCAGGGCGATGCTACGCTTATAAACGGTCCACAAAACACACAAATCGTGATTGACGGCGGACCGGACGATACCGTGGTAAAAAAGCTCGGCCAATATCTTCCCGTCAACGATCGGACGATCGAAATGGTTCTCGTCAGCCACCCGGATAGCGATCATCTCACGGGATTAATCGAACTGGCCCGGCGCTATGCCATCACCTATGTCATCCAGCCGGCGTTTACGGCCGAATCGCCAATGATCGAAGAATGGCGCGCTGTCCTCAAGGAAAAGAACATTTCAGTCATCGAGGCTGCTGCCGGGATGAATTTCACTTTTCCGAGCCAAGGCCAGCTAGAAATCTTCTCGCCAAAAAAGGGCGTTGTGTATAAAGATACGAATGCTCAGTCGATAATCTGTGTTTATCGGTTAGCTGACATAAAATTACTTTTTCTTGGCGATACGACGCCTGAGTCACAAGACGCCCTTCTTGGAATAAAGGAACTTGAGAATGTCCAATACATTAAAATATCCCACCACGGTAGCGAAAAATCATATTCAAATAGTTTAATCGACATGATTGATCCAAGCGTGGCGATTATCCAGGTCGGGGCGGATAATCGGTTCGGCCACCCTTCGCTATCAGTCATCAAGCAGCTGAATGAAAGAAACATCACCCTGCGAAGGACTGACCAGGAAGGCGATATCGTTGTTCCGTTGACCGCTGACACTGACATACAAAATAGCGCTCCAATATTTGAAAAAATTCTATTTGTATGGTATAATCTAGTTAGAAACATTAAATCGTTGCTAACATGAAAAAAATAACATTCGTCTTTTTAGCTCTCGTTGGGAGTTTTTTTATTACGCGAAACGTCCAGGCGGCGTACGGCGATACCACAACGTATCTCGGGAGGCCGTATGCCGGCGACGGGAGTCCGGCGGTCAGCGCCTATCTCGATTTTCCTGAAGATGTAACGGCTGACGCGAACGGTAATTTTTATATCGCCGACACCGCCAATCACGTGATTCGAAAAATCGACACGGCCGGTAAAATCCATACCGTGGCCGGAACGGGCTCGTATGGGTCAGCCAATGGCGCTGCGAATATGGCGGAATTCGCCCTGCCGCGGGGAGTCGCCATTGACAGCAAAAAAAATATTTATGTGGCCGATTCGGGGAATAATCTTATCCGAAAGATCAATGCCTATGGCGTTGTTTCGACGCTGGTCAGTTCGGGCTTGAACAATCCGCAGGGCGTGCTTGTTTACGGCGACGACCTCTATATCGCCGATACGGGCAATAATGCGATCAAGACGGTATCAACCAGCGGCGGCATATTGCGCGTTCTCACGAACGACTTGAATGCTCCCAAGAAAATCGCAATCGATGGTAACGGAACATATATCTATGTAGCCGATTATGGCAGCCATAAAGTAAAGCGCGTTACCCGAAGCACGGGTAAGGTGGTAGCGATAGCCGGATCCGGGCAAGCGGCCTATGCCGAGGGAACGGGCAGCGCGGCGTCATTTCAAAATCTTTGGGGCGTCGCGTATGCCGCCGGAAAACTGTATATTAGCGACGGGGACGGCTTAAACGACAAATTGCGGCAAATTGACTTGTCAAACAATAAGACAAGCTTGTTGGCCCGCGATCTGGTTATGGCGTCGATAAATTATCCCAGCGGCCTGGTGGTTTATGGAAGTAGTGTCTATATTGCGAATTCAGGCATCGGCACTATCCAGAAGTTTAATCTCGCTGATCCATCCCATCAAAACTCGCTCTTTGCTGGTATCGAGCGTTTTGGCAATCGAAACGGCGCCGCAGTAGACGCGCTGTTCGGACGACCCTGCGATATTATTTTGAGTCCGGATCGGAAATGGCTGTATCTCGCTGAAAATAATAAGATCCGGAAAATAAACTACGCCACAAAAACTACCAGCGCTTTGATTGGTAACAGCGTCGACAATTACAAAGATGAGACTGGTAGCAAGGCGCGCTTCAGCAATGTTACCGCGTTGGCCATTGAATCAACCGGCAAAACTCTCTACGCCGTCGACCGCTGGAATAACCGGATCCGAAAGGTCGACATCGCCACCCAAACATCCTCGCTGGTTTCCGGCGGCGGACTGGCGCCGACCGACGGCGATGACAACAACGGCTACCGCGAAGGCGTCAAAGAGGCGGCCCGATTCAACCATCCGGCCGGTATCGCGATATCGCCCAACGACAAATATTTATATGTTACCGATTCGGGCAACAACCGGGTCCGCCGGGTAACGATCGCGACCGGCGCAACGAAGCTGGTCGCCGGCTCCGGCCAAGCCGGGTTTGCTGATGGGAAGGGGAGCCAGGCTAAGTTCAACAAACCGTATGGCTTAGCGATCAGCGCTGACGGCGCCTATTTGTTTCTGGCGGATACCAATAATCACGCGATTCGCCGTATTACCGTGGCGGATGGCACTGTCATAACCGTGGCCGGCACGGGTTCGGCCGGTTACCGCGATGCCATCGGGACCGAATCGATGTTCTCATATCCCGAGTACGTCAATCTCGACTCAGCCGGCAACATCTATGTGAGCGAAGTCGGCTCACAGCGAATTCGGATTATCGAAACGAACACGTATATCACAAAATTAGTCGCCGGGTCGGGGGTGCGCGGCTATGAAAACGGCTCGCGCAGCGTGGCCCGCTTTAATAATCCCAAGGGCTTTCTTGTCGATAAAAAGAAAAATGTTATTATCGCCACCGATTCGTTTAACGATGTTTTGCGGCAGATAAATATTTCCGGCTCAGCCCCCTATACCTACAGCGCGCCGGCGCTTTCAAGCGTTCAACCTGACGTGGTGTCACCGAATTGGGATACGGGCAGCGGCTTGCGCATTAAGATAACCGGTACAAATTTCCGTAATGGGGCGACGGTTTGGTTCGGTACGTTGATGGCAACGAAAACATATGTCGTCAGTTCAACTGAACTGGTGGCAGAATTGCCGCTCGATCAGATGGCTGCCGGCCGGTACGATATTCTGGTTAAAAATTCCGATGGCCAACCGTCACTGTTGGTCGCTCAATTCGGCCTGATGAATGACAGCGGCACGGTTCCGGATATTATCTTTTCAGCAGATTTTGGCAGCAGCTTTTATGCCTATAGTCCGACTCTCCGCGGGGGCTTCAATATCGCGGTCGGCAATGTCGTCGGCGACGGAAAAGATGAGATTATAACCGGAACAGGCAGCGGCCTTAGTCCACAGGTGCGCGTTTTTGATGGTGAGGGTGCGGTCGTCGGTCAGTTTTTTGCCTACGACCAGGCGCTGCGGACCGGTGTCCGTGTCGCCTCATGTGATCTTGACGGTAATGGACGCGATGAAATTGTCACGGTGCCAGGACCCGGCGGACGACCGCATGTTCGGATTTTTGACGCTTATGGAAATGTTCGCGTCGGCAGCGGGTTCTTCGCGCTTGACGGGAAGTTCATGGGTGGCGCAAACCTTGCCTGCGGTGACGTTAACGGTGACGGAAAAGGAGAAATTATCGTCGCCGCCGGAGCGGGTGGCGGGCCGCACATCACGATTCATCGGGCGGACGGACGCATGATCGGAAATTTCATGGCCTATGGCCTTAATTTCCGTGGCGGCATACGGGTGGCCACGGCCGAGCTGAATACCGACGGTAAGATGGAGATTATTACCGGGCCGGAACGCGGTGGCCCGCATCTCGAAATGTTCACCGGGACAGGACACCAGATTAATCCAGGAGTATTCGCGTTTGATAAGAATTTTGGCGGTGGTTTGGCGGTGACGACCGGCGATACCAATGGCGACGGTCGCAGCGAGATGATTGTCACGCCGGGTCCGGAAGCCGCATCGTTAGTCAAGATTTACAAAGACTTTGGTTTAAACATTGTTTCGAGCTTCTATTTATACGACCGAAGTTTTGTCGGGGCGTCAAATATTGCCGCCGGTGACATCAATGGCGACGGCCTGGCTGAAATTGTTGGCATCGCCCGATCAAACGGGACGTCGCGTGTCGTCATATTTGACGGCCTGGGCAATGAACTCGACGGCTAACGCGGTAAAAATAAAAAACCGTCTCAAACGGTTTTTTAATTGTAATGGCGGAGCGGACGGGACTCGAACCCGCGACCTCTGCCGTGACAGGGCAGCGTTCTAACCAACTGAACTACCGCTCCAAAATCAAGAGATAAAAAAAGACACATCTATCATATTGGTTTTCCTGGGCATTGTCAAGAAATAATACGTATGAAAACGAAACTTATTGTCTGGTTGCCGCCGATTATCTGGGCTGTATTTGTTTTTCTGCTCTCGTCGCTCCCAAGCGTTACCGTTGAGGCGCTCGGGACGTGGGACTATTTCTTCCGAAAAATATGGCACATGATCGAATACGCCGTCTTAGCAGTGTTATTCGCCAGACTTGGAATATGCAAAAAGCTACCCAATCGGGAGGTCTATATTATCAGCATCATCGGCGCGTTTTGCTATGCGCTAACTGATGAATGGCACCAAACATTTGTAGTTGGTCGGGTTGGCACGCCCATTGATGTTGGCATTGACACGCTGGGCGCGATCGCCGGCGTTATGCTCTATGCTCGAATCAAAAGGTCAAAAGGGATAAGCACCGGGTTTAAATAGTTTTTTCCGGCTCCTTTTTTGCAAGTTTTTCTTTGATTTTTCCTAGTCTTGACGTCACTATGACGGCCACCACGGTGACAGCCACGGCATAGACGAACAGCGATATAATACCGCCCGCCTTACCGAAGATTTCCTTAAAAAGCGTTTGGATTGCCTCATTCCAAGCTAATGCGGCAACGAGACCGAAAGCCGAAGTGGCTAATGTAACCATTTGGTCAAATACTTGTTTACTCATAGGTTCGTAGTTAGTGGTTAATCTGCCTCAATATAGATTAGCAAAGATTGTTGTCGGAAGCCAGCAACGAAAAAAACAGACGATCAACACTGGACAATCGAATTCAGTTGTGATAGTGTGTCCGGTGTTCACGTTCGTCGGTTGGTTATTGCTTATCGCCAGGAGGGGTTGATGGAGCAAGCGACGACATCGTCCTTTTTCCTTGGGCATCTGATTCAGGGCGCGCACCTGACAGAAGCTGATGGCAGCGCTGACAAACTGTTTGTGCTGCTGACGTACCGCACCCGGATGCGTCCACATCATGGGCAGGATCTTGAGGTAGCGATGATGGCGCTGGCGGCGGCTCGTCAGATCGGCCATTCGGTTGATGAGCTGTCGAATTGGATCCGACGCATGTGCGAACGGGTGCTGGCCAATCCGGACGCGATCGCCGAGGTGAGTTCCATTTTCGAACAGACGCCGATGACGGGCAACGAGACCGAACTGCTCGATTGGTTCCGCCAGGCGCTCGCCCGGGTACAAGGTCTTTCGCGCTGCTAGTTTGGCTCTCGCATCAGTCCGATGCTTGAGCTGTTTTTTTTACCAAAACATGGTATAGTAAAAGTCGAGGAATATATATGAACCAACCAATACCGCTATTTCATTGGTTCCAGGCCGCCCTTGAATATGCCATACCTGTTTATTTGGCTGTCATTGTTGTATGCATCTTTGTCAAAAAAGCCAGAAAATACGACATCATTGTGACGCTCGGAGCGATCATCCTGATTGGTGCATCATTGTTTCGACTCATGGCCTGGGGACGGACAATCGTTAATACGGATCGGTCGCTGCATTATCTGACGTTGATTGTGGGGTTATTGTTACTTACTAAGCTGTACGAAAAAGCGAAGAGCCAAAATAAACCATGGATCTAAACAACACGTATTTAATAAGAGTATCCATTTGAAAATATGTTTATTGCGCTCATCCTCGTTGCCTTCGGCGCGACGTTACTACTAAAGAATATCGGTGTTATCACGGGCGGGATTTGGCATATCCTCTGGCCTCTTTTTATCATCATTTTCGGCTTGACGATAATATTCAAACAACGTCGTCGAAAACATTGGTGGGATTTTTTTGAAAATCGTACCACGGAAGATTGGGAACAATGGGGAAAAGGCTTAGGACAGCATTTTGAGGAATGGGGTCGGCGAGTCGAGCGTTCCTATCGTGGACATCCTGATGAATGGGAAAATGAAATTGGCCAGCGAATAGAACGAAAAATAAAAAGCTATTTCGAACGAACAAACTCGGCAAAGGGACAAAATCAAAACAACGACCCGGGAAAGACTCAATAATCATACGCACGATGATTAATTTTCATGACATCCCAGTGTGTCAAAGCTGCAGTATGCCACTGGCAAAAACTGAAGATTTCGGCACGAATACAGACGGCAGCGCCAACAGCGACTACTGTATAAATTGCTTTTCTGGGGGCGCATTCCGGCAAGCGAACATGACGAAGGACGAAATGGTTGATCAGGTAACAGAATTATTGGCGCAAACGGAAAAAGCACCGATTGAACAGGTGCGTCTCGCCGTAGACCGTCGGATTCGAAATCTCCGTCGTTGGCAATAAAACTTCGGGCGTCTATTCTATTAATGGAAACTGAATCAATACTCAGACATTATCATGTCGGTACCGTAACCTCGGTCGTTCCGCTGAGTGTTGGTGCGATACACGAAACATATAAAATTGCGACCGAAACCGGCATCTATATCGCACGAATTTTTGAGACCGAAAAAATTGAATCGGCCATCGCGTTTGAATTGACGGTATTGCAGTACCTCGCGAAAAATAATTTCATCGCCCCGAAGCCGATTGAAACGATTGATGGACGGTTATATGATCGCGAAAAAAATTATTTTGCACTCTATGATTATATCCCGGGCCACGCCCTGAAGGGTCCGGAACTGTCAATCGATCATGTCCACTCAGTCGGCGAGACGCTTGGTTGGTTTCATGAGCTTCTGTCGAATTATCATGTACCAGAAACAAAACCAAGGCTTGATTGGCAAACAATCTGGACAAAGTGTGAGCAGGCCGAAAAGGCGACCCATCGCACTGAGACGAATGAAACGTTTAGTCGAATACAAAAAGCGCTTCTTGAATCGCGCCTGCCGGAAAGCTTGCCAACCGGTATTGTCCACGGCGACCTGCATGATCAAAATGTTGTTTTTCGCCATGGCCACGTCTCTGGTGTGCTTGACTTCGACCAATGCACATATGGAACGATCATCGCTGACGTCGCCACCGAAATTGTCTGGTGGTGCTTTCGCGATACCTCATACCACGCCCATCTGGCCCAAGCGTTTTTAAAAGGGTATCAGAGCCAGCGAACGATTACTACGGAAGAAATCCAATCCCTCTGGTTAGCGTTAAAATTTGCGATTACACGTTTAGAGCTTATTGCCCTTGAACGGGATCAGCGGTCACGAGAACAATTTGAAACCTATGCTTCCAGAAGCGATAAAATAACGCCACAATATTTTCAAGCAATCTATTCGTATATCATTGAAAAAAAAGAACGCATCGTTGATTCATTATCGTTTTTGTTATGACGCAACGATGTAAAAAATGTCAGAAAAAATATGAAGACGGCAGCGACGGCTTTTGCCGCCATTGTCTAAATGGTGAACAGAAGAAAATTCTCGGTCGCTGGAACAACCTCGGTAGTGAAAAGCCAAAGGGGAAAACCGTTTGATTTTTTTAATAAAATATGCTATAATGTAAATAGGAAAACAAAAATGAAAGATAAAAGCCTATATCGGTCAATAGCGATTGTCATCGGTACGGCAATCGGTGCTGGTATTTTTGCCTTACCATATGCCTTTATGAAAGCCGGGTATTTCGCCGGGATTTTTTATTTGATTGCCCTCGGCATTATTTCCCTTGTGCTCCTTAAGGCCTACGGTGAAGTGGTCTTACGCACGAATGAGCGGTCGCAAATTATTGGCTATGTTCAGCGTTATCTCGGTCCCTGGGGCAGGGGAATATCCCTGATTTCATTTCTTTTTGGAATTACTGGTGCACTCATCGCCTATACACTTCAAATTGGGCGGTTTTTAGAGATACTGATCGGCGATCGGCTTGGCGGCAACGCTTTTATTTACGGTCTGTGTTTTTACGGCATTGCGAGCCTCATCATTCTTATTGGTTTACGGCTCGTTGCCAGGTTTGAGCAATACTTAGTGACGCTCCTCATTCTCTTGGTGGCGTTTATTATTTTAGTTGGTTTGCCGAAAGTAAACGTAACAAACCTATTCACGCTGGATGCGACAAGTTTGTTTTTACCCTACGGTGTTGTTTTGTTTGCCTTAAGTGCGGCGTCAGCGATTCCTGATTCCATTGACGCACTGCCGGACCGAAAAAAACTATCAAAAGTTCTTACGATCGGTTTACTCGTTCCGCTCATCGTCTACACGCTTTTTACGCTGGTGGTTGTCGGGATCAGCGGCGCCTTTACTGACGAAGCGGCCATCCCCGGACTGACGCCCATGCTTGGACAAGGCATTGTCGCTGTTGGCGCGCTTCTTGGAATTATGACCATGACAACAGCTTTCCTTAGCCTTGGTCTTGTTATCCGTGAGATTTATCAATTTGATTTAAAATTTCCAAAAGCATTAGCCTGGCTTGCCGGTTTAACGCCGCCGATTATTGTCTATCTCTTTCATCTGACCAGTTTCATCTCAATTATTAGTTTAGTCGGTGGTGTCATGGGTGGTTTCGATGGTATTTTGATCATTCTCATGTGGCGGAAGGCAAAGAAGTATGGCAATCGCCAACCGGAATGCACGATCGATATCCCAAACTGGTTACAAGGCGTTATGATTTTGATATTTGCGCTCGGAATCGTCTACGAGATGTATTTTAATGTGTTGCATTAGGTAAATACAATAGAAGACAAACGATCAATGAACAATATATTTGTTCATTGTTTTCGTTTCCCTTGACAAAAAAGAAAATAATATATCGAAATAAATGATAGAAAGAAGAATTATCTGCATGATTAGCGCAAGTTGCGAAAATTAAGACACGTTATCCACTTGACGTTACGAAGCGATGGGATGATGGTGAAATCACATACTTATTTGACGGGAGGGATTATGACAAGCCGAGACACGCTCCTGAGAGTTCTTGACCAGCAGGTCGAGAATCTCTACATTATCAAGCGTCCAAGGCAACATCCCTGTCCAGCCTGCGGTGCGCTGACATTCCATCTCTGGGTGTGTCGCAACTGCCTGAACCGACAGGCAGAAGAATATTTCAAAAAACGGCACGCTGCTTAGGACAAAAGCGGGTCAACCTCAAGGCGGTTGAGCTCAACTGCTTGGGCTGGTTGTGTCTTCCGGAAGCCGATCCGATCGGGCGCGTTTCGATCAGTTTCCCACATGCTACCCAAATAAATTGTAAACTCACCATAGACGTCGTTTATTTCATCTAGGGCGTTTGACAGCGCCGTATTTTTTTTCTCAGATGAAGACCAGAGCGAGAGCTGGTGTGAATGCGGTACGAGCCGAAAAGCCGTCACCGCCAGCATGCTGATGGGACGGCCGGCGAAGGAGCGACGGAAGATGGCCATCACTTGGTGAAAGATGTTGGCGGTGTCAGCGATTGGATACGGCAGAGTTTGGTGGCCGCTAAAGCCTCCACCCGTGCTGTAGCTCCAATAGACGCTGATGCCGCGGGCGACGCGTTTTTGCTGGCGCAGGCGACGGCCGACTTTTTCGCACAGCTTCATAAAAATTTTACGGTGATAGGCGGGATCGGCAGTTTTGATCGGAACACAGTATGAGTGGCCGATCGATTTTGGCTCAGTGGGCTGTTGAACGCCGCCCAGCTCGAGGCCGTGAAGGTTGGCCCAGAGATAATACCCGGGCTTGCCCAAAGATTGCAGAAGGTTGGCAACCGGATAGCGATACAGCTGGCCGGGCGTGAAGATGCCGAGGGCGTTCAGCCGCGCTTCCAAACGGTGGTTAATGCCCCAGATGTCCGTAAGCGATATGCGTTCGTAAAAATCAAACAGATCATCCCTTGAAAGCGGCAAAACGCTCTGTGGGCCAGTGTAATCAGAAGCGAGCTTGGCCAGAAAGCGGGTGAAGGAGAGGCCGATTGATGAACGCAACCATTCGCCGACCTCGGTAGTAATTTCGTGTTGAATGCGAGACGCTAAACGGCCGGCTTCAGACAAGCCCGAAACATGGCCGGTTAGATCGAGAAACGCCTCGTCAATGCTGTATGGCTCAACATCATTCGTATACCGTTTTAAAATAGTGAATATCTTTTCGGTCGTCGAGCGGTACTTGGCCGGGTCATTTTGGATCAGAATAACCTTTGGGTAGAGCTGGCGAGCGTCGCGGACGCGGCAGCCGGTTTTAATGCCGACCTTTTTTGCTTCGATCGACGAGGCAATAATACAGCCATTCTCACTCAGATAGGCGCAGACGCCGACCGGCTTGCCGCGCAAAAACGGATTTGCCTGCTGCTCAACCGAGGCGAAATAGCTGTTCATGTCGATGTGGAGGATGATTTTTTTTGTATTTTGTTCTAACATAAGCCATTTAAATAATCTTTCCACACCTTATGCAGTCCTGTTTCTTGACAGGCAAATAGGGCATGGTAGTATGAAAGTCTGCGTTTTTGACAATTCGTGTGTGAGAGAGGAGCGGGGAGAGCGCCGTGTTCTGCCCAGTCGTAAAAGCCCGGACTCCTGTCTGCGCCGGCGAATGTCGGCAGGACGGGCTCCGGTGCACTTGGCACTGGGCCACGCGCTCAAGAAGAACTTCGCTACGGTCTAGCGAGATCTTGCGTCAGGGTAAGCCTCCGGGGAAATGCGGCGTCTGTCGCGTTCCGGCCGGTCTATCCAAAGGCTGATCCGACACTTTCTGGCCAACACTAGTCGGATTGGAAGCGCTTTTCTCGGGTCGCGGGAGACGGCCGTCAGTGGTTCGTAAGCGGGGAGAACCTGCGCCACCGATTGCGTCGTCGTTCATGTCGATACCGCGCCATCTACGCTTCCACCCTGTAGTACGTTCGCTTCTCTCTCACACTTTCGTTCTCTTCGTCTCTCCGCCACCTCCGTGGGGGAGGAAATCCTCGGCTGGACCCGGACTGCTGGTCGAGGTGGCTGCATGGCTGAGTGTTGGACGGGGCTCCACCAGGAGCTTCATACGCCGCAACGGCCTTCCGTTGGACGTTCAGCGCTTACGCGCATGGCCTACGTTCAGTCCGAAACCACCAGTGCGTCTAGCCTTTACCGGCTAGCGCGGGGCCCAATCCCATCAGGGAGCGGGCTCTTTTTCTTTGCAAAGAGCCAACAAATAATAAAGCCAACGGACATCGTAGAGCTATGTTTTTATCAAAGCCAATGATGGCGGGGTCTCGTTCTATTATCCTTTGCTGATTCTACAAGGCTTGCGCCGAAAACAAAGATTTTCGGCTACGATATTGGTTGCGTGCAGGCGGGCCGTTGTTATTTTCATGATTGTCCAACTACACGGCATTAAACTCGTCGTTTTTATCCACACATTTTCTTGACACTGTGGCAGGGCGTGATATCCTGAAAGCCTGTACCATGAAAGGATAAAACCGAGAGCGAGGAGGGAGAGCGTCGCCGAGAGAGCCGACGCCGCATTCCGGTTCTGATAGGGGACCATCGCTGATACGCGCACCTGCAGCCCGTCCGCGGCGGCGTTTTCCAGAAACTGACCGTTCCCGAGTCTTTCTGGAGACTGACCGTGTCAGAAGCCACCTGACAACCAAAGCCCTTCGGCTGGTTGTCCTTCGCCGTCCGTCTGACGCCCCCTCCTCCATTGTTTCTCTCGTTTCTATCCCTTGCCCGGCTCTTCGGAGTGCGGGTTTTTAATTTGATCCATCCGTGTAGAGATCCTCTAGTTTCCAAGCAAGCGCGGAAGGGGAAAACGACAGAACGAATGTGTTTGAACTGTCTGATACGGAAAAGAAAAAAACAAGCTCGCGGCCGACCCGGTTCGTATGAACGAGGTTCAGCCTTTTCACGGTGTATCGCTTCCGTCCCCAGGTGAAGGCATGAGGCGTGATTTTCCGCCCGACAAAGGAAGCCAGAACGTGAACCGGTTCGTTTATCTTTTCATACATAAAGCAATTCAAAATTCAAAATGTAAAATTAAAAATTGAGGAAGCCCGCCCAGAGCGGGCACAATCATTTTGCATTTTGAATTATTAATTTTGAATTTCATCATTCTATTTCGCCGGCTGAAAGTTTCTGGTGTACGTCTTATAATTCTGCCAGTTGTGCTCGAACGTCCGAAAGATCGCCCGGACAATGCCCTGGATGGCCGGGTTCTTCGCGTAAATCGGTTTCATCTTTGCGTTGGCTGGCTGGAGCCGAATGCGGTCGCGTTCGCGGTAGTAGCGTTTTAGGGTGGCATAGGTGTTGTCGAGCAGCGCCACGACGACGTCACCGTTCCGCGGGTAGAAGCTCCGCTCGACGATCACAAAGTCGCCGTCGAGAATGCCATCGTCAATCATTGATTCGCCTTTGACTTTCAGAACGTAGGAGTTTTCGTCGCGTACGATCTCGGCCGGGACGGTAATTGTTTCCCGCTCTTCGATTGCCTCGATCGGCGCACCAGCCGTAATCAAGCCGGCCAGGGGCAACTCAATCGCTTTTTTGAAGCGGGCCACGCGGGTCGGTTCGAGCGAACGGGCCTTGCCGGCGTCGGCCTTAAGAAACCCTTTGTCCTCCAGGCCGCGGATATGCTCGGCGATGGTAGCGGGGGAGGAGAGGCCAAGGTGGTCGGCGATTTCCCGATAGCTAGGAGAAAAATCGTTGATCTTAATGAACTCGACGACGAAGTCGAGAATTTCTTTTTGTTTTTTGGTAAGGCGTTCGGTCATATGGTTGGAAATTAAGAATTAATAATTCAAAATTTAAAATGCAAAATTATGGAATACGGAATTAAAGGACAGTGGTTCACTCTTTTGATTTGAGTATGATGGTTGCGATAATTTTTGAAAGCTCATCATTTTCCATCGCTATGTTTTTTATTTGGGAATGCTTGATACCAGACAGCGATCCCAATACAGTCAACCAATATTCAGTTTCTCTGGCAGAGCGCAAGGCAATGCTCATATAGCGCCGGAACTCTTTCTTTGTTGCACCGTGTTGTGCCTCAACAATATTTGCCCCGATTGAACACCCTGAACGCATAACTTGGCTCCTGACGGCTCTTGATTCCGGTGTTAGAGTGACCGATTGAAGAAAATGGGCGAGGGTGATGCTAAATTGCAGTGCCCGCTGATGAATAGTAACAGTAGCCATAAAAATCTTTTCTGTTCCTTGCCGCCTTCCTTCCTTTTGAATTTTACATTTTGAATTTCTAGCCATTTTCATTATACCGAACAAAAACCGAACGTCAAGGGGTAGTTATCCACAAAGGTAAAAAACCGCTAATTATGGAAGTTTTCAAAACAAAAAGCACCGAGAAGGGTGCTTACGATGAAGGGTGCTAGCGATAGTTGGGACGCGTTTACCCGCGAGAGTGATGTTCCAGAGTGTGTTGTTGGTAGGCATGCCGCACCCAATGGAATAGGCCGAAGGAAACAAGGCCAGGGAGAAAGAGCACGAGGAGGCAGAAAAGCAGCGGCGTAAAGGTCTGTGACCCGAGGGAGGACGAAAGCTCCATGATCATCGATTGCGCTGTTTCCTGCAGAACGAACGTTGCCACGACCGTGAACGCCATCCAGCCGAACAGCAGAAGCCAGGGCGTGGCGGACCCATCGGGGCGGTGAATGAAGTGCCAGAGAGCCGATACAGCAAGTATCAGAGCGATGGCGTTACAGATCCAGAACGCGATCGCGGGACCGACGAGACGTTTCATGGGTACCTCCTCTTGAACAAGCCGCACTCCATCGGTATCCTACAGGGTTTATTATTTTTTGGCTAGATAGAGGAATGCATGAATATTGAATTCTCGCTAGACAAAAATCAGTAGATATGCTATAATTATACTATGAAAATAAATATCAAAAGAAATTCACAACGGTTTAGAGTATGTAATCCCGCCCAGCGAGCTGAGTGGGTTTTTATTATGCCAACGCTACATTCAAAAGATGACCTGTCGAAACAGCAGCGCTGGTATGAAAAGATAATCATGCGGTTTGGCATTCATGCCTAAATAGACATGTGGAAACCGTTTACCAGTAGTTTAACGCGCCGGGTAATATTCCAAGTGTCGCTGTCAGCGACTGTTATGCTTGGAGCATTGATTTACGTTTCACTATCAAACACCTCGGCGAGTTTGAAAAAAGAAATACAACTGCGCGTCAATCAGCAAGGGGAAGCATTATCCCTTATTTTTAATAATAGCCTTGAGAGACTCTATTTTGATACTGATTCTTTTGCCCAGCGAACAGCCATCAAAAACGGAAGCCAAACATTAAGCAATCAACCTGACCTGACAACCATCGGCAACCTAGCGGAATATACGTCGCTGAAAGAAGCGCTTATCGATGAACAGAGTGCGCGAGACGCAAGTTTTATCGCCATTGTCAACGCCAAAGGGCAAATATTGGCCGCGAGTACGAACGCCCAAACGGGTAAAAAATTATCAATCAATGGATATGTTGATGAGGTATTGAAGAGTGGACTCTCGGTTAAATCTTTCGAAATTATTCCCAGTACCGAATTAACCCTTCTGAGCCCAGAATTATTAGAACAGGCGAGGGTTGATCGTCGCACGACCGAATACCAAAAAACAGGCTGGCGCGATAAAAAAGCTGAAACGGACGGTTTGTTCATGACGGCGGTATCTGTGATAAAGAAAGACAACACGGTAATTGGCGCTGTCGTCAGCGGTATCCTAATGAATAACGACATGGCGCTTCTTGAGAGCGTCACCAAAAAAAGCGGCGGCATCGCCACAATCTATTTATACGACGCTCGGATAGCGACAACACAAACGGATCAAGATCGGAACGAAACAGCCAAGGGTACGCTCGCCTCGGAAGACGTTGTGAATGCCGTTTACGTTTCACAAAATGATTTTTCGGGCCGGTCTTTTGAAGTGAATGACTGGTATCTGATGTCGTATATTCCGTTACGCGATAGCAACAACGAGGTCGTTGGGAGCATCGCTCGGGGCATCATAGAATCAGAAATACAAAAAAATATTTCGGGGTTGCAATGGCGGTATGTCATTATGGGAGGAATAGCCGTAATGATCGTTTTTATTGTCACGAGTATCATCACTCGGCAAATCGTCAATTCATTGAAAAAGTTGGCAGCGAACGCCTATCGGATCAGCCGCGGTAATCTGGATATCGACATCAAGGCGCCGGATCGTGACGATGAAATCGGCGATCTGACGCACAGCTTCATTATCATGAAGGATAAACTCCTAGAATATTACACGAAACTTGAAGATCTGGTCGCACAACGGACACAGGAGCTGCGTCAAAAAGTGAAAGATCTTGAACACGCTCAGCATTCAATCGAACGAGAAAAAAACAAATCAGAATCAATCCTAGCAAATGTCGGCGATGGCGTCATGGCGTTGGATGAGAATCTTACCTTTATTGCGTGTAACGAAGCGGCCGTTGAATTATTCGGCTATACAAACACTGACGTTATTGGAAAACAGCTTGATGACATTATTGTTCTAAAAAGCCTGAAGCTTGCCAATGCGAATAAAGAGTACTCGCCCATCATGGAGTCCATAAAAACCGGTCAGATCATCGTAACCGGAACCGGTGAATACGCGATCGTAAACAAGGCAAAAAAAGAAATACCCGTCACCATTACGGCGGCGCCGCTCATTGACGCGCACGGGGTTATTAAGGGCGGCGTTGTCGTGCTCCGGGATGTGACAAAAGAGCAGGAAATTGATAAAATGAAGTCAGAATTCGTCTCGGTCGCCTCGCACCAACTGCGGACGCCGTTATCGGCCTCAAAGTGGTTCTTGGAGATGTTGCTCGATGGTGACGCCGGCAAGCTCAATGATGAGCAACGGGAGTACCTTGACCATACCTATAAATCGAATGAACGGATGATCGCGTTGGTCAACGACCTGCTCAATGTTTCTCGGATTGAATCCGGCACAATCGCCATCGAACCGACCAGCACCGATATGGATGGCATGGTCAAAAGCGTTCTCTTTGAACTGACTCCGCTGATCAAACAGAAAAATATCAAAACAGTTTTTAAGGCATTGCCCGGCGGCACGCCGAAGATTAAAATCGATTCAAAGCTTATTCGCCAGGTCTTTCAAAATCTTCTTTCAAATGCAGTGAAATATACGCCGGAGAGCGGAACGACAGGCGTGCGAATCACAAAAGCAGGCAAGTATCTCCAATTTGAAATTTTTGATTCCGGCGTCGGCATACCAAAAGTACAGCAGTCAAAGGTGTTTAAGAAATTTTTCCGGGCCGACAATGTGATTACGCTCCAGACGGAAGGCACCGGGCTAGGACTCTATGTGGCGAAATCAGTCGTTGACGCCTCTGGCGGTAAAATCTGGTTTACGTCCAACGAAGGACAGGGGACGAGCTTTTTCTTCACGCTCCCCTTGGCCGGCAGCAAGCGGCGCGAAGGCGAAAAAACATTAATCTAACAATACTATGACGACTCAACCTATTACCGTACTGGTGGTCGAGGATGAGGACATTATTAGCAAGGCGCTGCAAACAAAACTTGAAAAGAACAATTTTAGCATTCGAGTAGCTCGGGAAGGTGAAGCGGGCTTGGCCTTGGCGGCTTCAGCGAAGCCAGACGTTATTCTTGTAGATTTATTGATGCCAAAGGTAAGCGGTTTTGAATTTTTACGACGGTTGAAAGAAAACAGCGATCTAAAAAGTATCCCGGCGATTGTCTTAACGAATCTTGATGACACGAGCTACCAGAAAAAGGCCATGGACTTAGGCGCGGCTGAATATCTCGTGAAAACCCGGACCAATCTGGACGAATTGAAGAACAAAATTCACGAATACGCTAAACGCTAAGACAATGGCGAAGATACTCGTGGTTGAGGACGAGATATTTTTATCTGAAGCCTTAACGGATAAGCTTCGGAAATCGAAATATACCGTTGAGGCGGCGATGGACGGTGAGCAGGCCTTGATAAAGGTTGGCTCGTTTAAACCCGAGCTGATCCTGCTCGATATTCGGATGCCGAAAAAGGACGGTTTTTCAGTAATCCGAGAATTAAAGAACAGTCCAACCACAAAAGATATTCCCGTTATTATGCTTTCAAATTTTGGAGAAGCAAACGAGGTTACGAAAGCAAAATCGCTTGGTGCGCAGGATTATTTCGTCAAGGCAAATCTTAAATTAGTCGATTTGTGCACGAAGATAAAAAATCTACTCGGCTAACGCGTCATTATTTTTAAATTATCGTCAATGTCATACAGATCGCTCGATCGAGTGCTGGGGGATATCCAAAAGTTCAAATATCAAGGCGCCACAGCGGTTGCCCGGGCAACGCTCAACGCCTATTGCGACTTTGGTATTCACTTGCAGCTGAAACGTACCGCCAATTGGCTGGCCCAAATGAAGGCGGCGCGCAACTACCTCCGGCAGAATAATCGGCCGACCGAGCCACTGGCCCAGAATGGCCTACTTTTCGTTTGGGACCGCATCCGGCGCCAACCGACAAAATTCATTCTCAAAAAATCAACCGCTGAATTTCTCCTCTTGCTGACGCAAACCCAAGAACGCATCAGTCTTCTTGGCCGGGCCCTCATTCAAACGGGTGATAAAGTCTACACCCATTGTCATTCGTCAACCGTCGAGCAGCTTCTCGTTAAAACGCACGAAAAAAAGAAATTTCAAGTCTTTGCCTCTGAAACGCGGCCGCTGTATCAGGGACACATTACTGCGAAGAAATTACGAGTGAATAAGATACCGGTTACGATTGTCGTTGATGGCGCCGGTCCGTTTCTGGTCAGCGAAGCCTCAGGCAAAGAACTCATGATGGATTCGGTCGTCATCGGCGCCGACGTTATTTACGCCGATGGATCAATAATTAACAAAATTGGGAGTTATGGCGTAACGCTGGCAGCCGCCGAGCAAGGCGTGCCCGTTTATATCGTTTGCAGCCTGTTAAAATACAGCCAGGCAACCGTTGTACCGATCGAATGTCGTCCGGCAAAAGAAGTATGGTCAGGCGCGCCAGCGGGTATTGAGATCATTAATTTCGCTTTTGACTGCGTACCGGCGAAAAATATTACCCGGCTCGTGACCGAATTCGGCTTGATCGTGCCGCGTCAGGTTCGGGCGTATGTAAGAAAGTATTATCCCTGGCTGAAACGATGAGAAACGGTTATCTCAAACAAAATTATCTCGCGCTCGGAAAACGCATAATCGTGGCGAAACACATCATCGCGACGTTTCGGATCGAATCAACATTGCCCTTGCGTGACAGCGCTCAAATCGTCGCCGGCGAATCATCGATTGGAACCTGGACAACCATTAAGACAATGAAGGCGGCAACGTTTCACCGTCTTTCTGCAAAAGTAATTCGTCTATTGCCAAAAGACAAGCTTGTACAGATTGCGTATCCTCTCGAGCTGTTCGAACCAGGAAACATACCGCAACTTTTATCGAGCATCGCTGGAAACATTTTTTCAATGAAGATCATTGACAAACTTCGCCTCGAGGATTTAAAAATGCCAGCAGCATATTTACATTCATTCCTTGGACCGGCGTATGGTATAGCCGGCGTTCGACGCTTGCTTAACGTAAGAGAACGGCCACTCATCGGGGCAATCATGAAGCCGAAAATGGGTTTGTCGTGGCGTGAACATGCGAAATATGCCGCTGAGTGTTTTCTCGGCGGCGCTGATCTCGTCAAGGACGATGAAAATTTAACTGATCAGACGTTTAATCCGTTTGAAAAAAGAGTTCGAGAGACGCTTCGACTGACCAAGAAAATTGAAAAGGAAACCGGTGAGCGTAAAATGTGTGCGTTTAATATTACCGCACCAGCCGACGAGATGATTCGGCGGGCGCGCTTCATAAAGCGGTCTGGTGGCACCTGTGCGATGGTGGATATTATAACAGCGGGTTTCGCTGGCGTTCAAGCCGTGCGTCAGGCAAAGACCGGTCTGGTTATTCATGGGCATCGAGCCATGCATTCGGCTATGACCCGCGATCCAAAACATGGTATTTCAATGCTCGTGATAGCAAAATTGGCGCGCCTGGCCGGTATTGATCAACTCCATACCGGTACGGTCGTTGGAAAAATGGAAGGTTCAGCGCGCGAGACAGTCGCTATTAATTCCTTTTTGAAATCAGCCTGGGGGAACATAAAACCGGTCATGCCAATCGCCTCGGGCGGGCTCCACCCGCGGCTGGTGCCAAAATTATGTGATATTATTGGGCAGGACGTGATCATCAACTTTGGCGGCGGCATTCATGGCCATTCCGATGGAACGCAAGCTGGCGCTCGCGCGGTCAGACAGGCGGTTGAGGCAGTTGCGTCGCACCAACGCTTGACCGATTACGCGAAAACACATTTCGATTTACAAAAGGCGCTACGCAACTGGAAATAATGTACCCATGCCGTTTTTCTTAAAAAGCAAAAAACTCGATTTCAAAGCAGAGGGAACGCTGGTCGCCGTGTTGCGCGAGTCAGAAGCGCGCAATTTTGGGGTTCAACCGGGCGATGATTTGGAAATACGGTGGGGCAAGCGCCGGATCATTGCCGAAGCCGATTTTACGAATTCAAAAGTGCGGCCGGGCGAAATCGGACTGTTTCGTGAGATCTGGGAGGAATACCCGCTGCGCCAGCGTGAGATCGTGCAGGTAAAAGTACTCTCACGTCCCGCTTCGATCCAAGCCATTATAAAAAAGCTGCTTGGCAAAAGACTGTCATACAAGGAAATACATTCGATCATAAAAGATATTGTTGATCGCCGGCTCGGCCAAAGTGAAATCAGTTATTTCATCGCCAGCAGTTTCGCCCGGCATTATTCAGACGAAGAACTGTATTACCTGACGAAGGCAATGGCTGAAACGGGCGAGCAATTGAAGTTTTCGGGAAAAGTCGTCGATAAACATTCTGTGGGCGGATTGGCTGGGAATCGCACCTCCATGATCGTCGTGCCGATTGTCGCCTCGACCGGCCTAGTGATACCAAAAACCTCGTCACGCGCGGTCACCTCAGCCGCTGGCACAGCCGATACGATGGAGGTCTTGGCGCCTGTTGAGCATACCGTTCGGCGGATAACGAACTTTGTGAAGAAAAATAATTGTTGCTTGGTCTGGGGCGGTGAATTAAACGTCGCGCCCGCGGACGATCGAATTATCCGGGCGTCGCATCCGCTCGGTATCGAGCCCTACAATAAGATGATTGTCAGCATCATGGCCAAGAAAGTCGCCATGGGGATCAAGTATTTGATCATCGATATGCCGGTTGGGCCGACCACGAAGATCCCGAATGTTAAGTTGGCCTGGGAGGTCGAGCGGAAATTCCTCTATCTCGGGAAACGATTTGGCATGAAAATAAAAGTCATGATGCGTGAAGCGCGAGAACCAGTCGGCCGCGGCGTCGGTCCGGCCTTGGAAGCGCGCGATGTTCTGCGCGTTTTGCAACGGCATCCCTTGCGGCCGCGTGACCTGGAACGGAAGTCGATCGCGCTAGCCGGCGAACTCTTAGAATTGTGCGGTAAGTGCCGAGCCGGAAAAGGCCGAACGGTTGCCTATCAAATTTTAGATTCTGGTCGTGCCTGGAAAAAGATGCAAAAGATTATCGAGCTTCAAGGCGGGAATCCGAATATAAAAGCCGACCGCGTAACCTTGGGTGCGTATAAAAAAAGATATTATGCCGCCCGGAGCGGAACGTTAGAAGATATCGATGATGCGGTGATTGATGATGTTGCCCGCTTCCTTGGCGCGCCCGAAGAAAAACTTGCCGGGCTGCATTTGCATCAGCGCATCGGAAACAAAATCAAAAAAGGCGATCCAACGTACACAATTTACGCGCAAAGCACCGAGCGACTCCAGCTGGCGATCCAAGCCCTGCGTAAAATAAAAATATTCACCATCCGATAAATGGACCAAAAGCTTGATTCGCGATCACTTGAACTCGAACGCCGAAAACATCGGAGTCGTTTGATGTATATCGCCGGAATCGGTTGCCTGGCACTGCTCGTGATCCTCGTCGCGTTAGTGGTTATATTTTTTAATTTGATTGTCGAAGTGCTATCGAAATAACGAGATAAATTCTGAGTTCATGGAAAATATTCATAATACACCGCTCGTATCAGTTATCATCCCGGTCTATAACGCCGAAAAATTTATTGGTCAGACAATAACGGCGCTCTTACAACAATCCTATAGCAATATCGAGCTGCTTATTATCGATGACGCCTCAACTGATCGAACCGTAGAGGCCATTGAAAAATATCAGGCCCGTGATCGGCGCATTAAAATTTACAAACATGCGCAAAACACGGGCCAGGTGGTCAGCCGCAATGAAGCGCTACGCACAGCCACTGGAAAATATGTTGCCATCAACGACCATGACGATATCTCGCTGCCGAACCGGTTCCGTGACCAGGTGGCGTATTTGGAAAGTCATCCTGATATATTTCTTGTTGCTTCGATCGCAGACCGGATTGATGACTCTGGACATGTTGTTGATTCTGTTAGACCGCCGTTGGATCACGAAACCATTGCGCAACAATTGTTGCAAAGAAATATTTTCATTCACTCAAGCGTGATGTACCGCAATGATCCGGGAAATATTTTTTACCGACCGAAAATGCACTTTGTCGATGATTACGATTTACTGTTGCGACTGCTGACGCAAAAGAAGAAGTTTGCATGCCTGCCGCAGACCCTTATCCAATATCGTTCCGGAGCCAATACGCAGACGCTGCGTAATTTAGGAAAAGTGGAAATGTTTGCAGAAAAAGCGCGTCAGTTTTATCGCGAAAGACAAGAAAACGGACAGGATACGTATGAATCATTCCAGTCTGAGGCCATCCTTGCGCTGGATCCGGAAAACACTGATAATCCAACGATCCTGCGGGGAGAAATACAGTCGGCCTTTCGGCTGAACCGATTTTCGAGAGTACGGATAATGTGTCGAAGATTTTTCAAGAAAAACGGATTATTCAATAAAATGCTGCTCTATTACATTGCCAGCTATTTTCCGAAATTCGCCATTTCGGGTTTGAGAAAAAGAAAAGGAACGAAAAGCTAGAACTCGAGAGAATTGGCCAATATATTGTTCGTAATCGTCTTGTAATTCATAAGAAAATAAACTAAAGTAAACAGACTCTTAAGTCTGTTCTTTTGTCGTTACGAAGCCTTGACAAGATTAAACTAGTATGCTAGTATATTATGTTTTTAAGACAATTTAGCTATTAAATTTAGTTTGTTAACAGAACACTATGAATTATTTAGCGAAGATCAAGCAAAATTGGCTAATGATAACGCTTGTATCGGTTACGACGCTGGCCTTAGCCGTGATATTTACGTTTGTACAGCCGTTCGAATACCGGTCGTCTTTTTCATTGCTTGTCATTGAAAAGGATCCGAATCTCGACGCGTATTCTGCGGCCAAATCAGCTGAACGTTTGAGCGTTTCGCTTGGCCAAATGATTTACACAACCTCGTTTTACGATAAGGTTGTGAATTCAGGCTACCTGAGTTCCGATATAAAATTTCCGCAAGACGAAATCAAGCGTCGCGAGCAATGGAAACGGCAGATTGAAACCCGCGTTTCACCGGATATCGGAGTAATAAAGATGGCGGTATATAATCAAAACCGTTCTCAAGCGGAAAGCCTGTCTAATGCCATCGCCATGGTCTTGTCTGAGAATGGCACTGAGTATCTCGGCGGCGGAAATTCAATCGTCTTGAAAATCGTTGATTATCCGACCACGAGCAATCAACCGGTCCGGCCGAACATCGCCTTGAATCTGGCCGCCGGTATCTTACTTGGATTGGGTGGCTCAATCGGCTACTCGGTGCTTCTCGCCATGCGATCAAAAAATCAAGAAACGGTTCCGTTGACTTCCAACAGTACACCTTCTGAAGTGGTACCTGAACAACCGTTCGAACAGCCACTGCCGGTTGAGAATAATTTCATGTTTCAAGAATATGTACCAAAATCACAACCGCTCGAACCGATAAACGAAATCACTCCAGAAACCGTTCGACAGAGCAAGCCGATTGCGCCGAATGAAGATACAGGCAATACGAAAATTCGAACGATCTACGACCATCTGAAGGATACGCCGGAAACGGTTCCAGGACAACCGGTTTGGAACGGTCCAGAAGAAGAATTTCAAAATTTCGAATAAGGCAAACCTCGCAAGAGGTCTTGCCACGTTTAGGACGATGCGAATCGTACTGGACGTGTGAGCTCTCTTGCAAGTGGTAGGAAGCGACAGCGCAAGCTCACTGATGCAAATTGACATTTTATCTACGGATCCAAGTCACTGGTTCTACAGATAGAGCTAACCAAACGGCATACACAGTCTCACGGTTTGAAAAGGGGAGGATTCGGTCATGAAGCAGCTCACGGTTCTGTTGTTCGTCTGCGCGCTGGTCTTTTCGGCCAATGCGCTGGCTCAGTGCACTCAGCCCCCGGTGGGCACCGTTATCAACCTGAAGACCGTGAGCTTGCCGAATGGCAGGAACACGGTTGACGTGGGCGTTCTGGTGAACGACCGCGTGGTCAGGATACCGGTGCCCAAGGCCACAGACTTCTGCGTCGAACAGACCGGAAAGGACGCCTTCTGGGTGAAGTACCGGGTCTTGGCCTACTGCGACTCGACCAACTGGGTCGCCGTCCAGGATACCAAGCTCGAGCTGAAACGCTCGGAGAAGCAGCCGGAACCTATCCGGTTGCCGCCCACCAGAGTCGTCAAGCCGGGTGAAGGCTGGAAAACCCTCTCGAAGGAGCTGGGAGTTCCGGCCGACACTCTTCGCGCCTGGAATGGCCTTGAACGACGGCACGTTTTGCCTGGCGAGCACATCTTCACTGCTGCGCCGGCTGATAAGACCGTCATCAGGCGATGGGAGTTTCTCAAGGGAGCCCCGGCGAAGAAAAAGCTAATCAAGCAGATCGAGGACCCGAGGGTACCCGTCCCGGAGTACGTGAAGAATGAGTGGAAGAGCTTGATCGAGGCATCGCGCCCCGACACCGTTCGCATGTACAGCACGCCGGAACATCCACTCTTCCACGACTTCATCTGCTACGGCGATGACGTCGTCTGGCTGAAGACGGTGTGCTTCTGGAAGGACCCGAAGACGCTTGAGCCCATCACGATGACCTTGGCGCTGGAATACCCGCCTGTCGACTACCAGGGGAATCGATACTACCTGTATCAGTATCTCGCGTGCAACAACGCGGCAGGGAGTATCATCCCCATCGTCGACGAAGGCTCGACTGAGGTAACCGTCCAACCGCCAGCTACGGAAGAGAAGAAACCGGAGCCGCCCACCACGACGGATCAAGCGCCGCCTCCTCGCGAGACGTCGCATGAATTCGTTCAGGGGGGCGTCTGGTGGCTCGACTACCGGTATGCCCAGGGCGGGAAGGACCGGAAGGGCAACCTTGACCGGCAGCACTCGTTCCTGGGAGGACTGGAGTGGCTGCCACGGATTTCCGGCTACGACGGCTGGGGTCGCCTGCGCGATCTCTCCACCGTTGTCCGGATTGAACAGGCGTCGCTGGACAAGAATCACGTGTCCGGCGAATACCGGCTCGGCGGTCGGGGCTGGATCCTCGGCGACGAGGCCGGCTCCTGGCGTACGGGCTTTGAAGCCGGCGCCTGGTATCTGGCCAGCCAGCGTGAGTTCGTCAACTACCAGCAGATCTCGCCCTCGACCATTGAGGCGCGAGAAGACGCGAGGTATTTCGATGGCTACGGCGGCTATGGCCGTATCCTCGGGATCACGCCGAAGCTGGGGTATTATGAGGGTATGTTCAAGCGAGGGACAAACCTCGATCGCGAGATCGCGGGGAGTTTCTCCATTGAACCTCACCCACTATATTTCCGGGCGTCGTACGACGTCCAGTACCGCCGCGGACAGTCACGGCACTTCGACAACCAGACCCTGTCCTTCCCGGCCGACACCATGCAGGTGTTCGAGGGACGGATCGGATACAAGTTCAACCACTATGTCATTGTCTACGCATCGTATGACTCTTGGTCTTACGACAACCCGAGCTGGTCATTCGACTGGCGCGGCCCCGGGATCGGAATTGAGTACCGGATCAACCGTTGGTGGCGTCTGAAGGGGCACTTCAAGTACCTGAATGACGCTACCGATAGAGATTTGGTCAACGGCAAGGTGTACCACACGGACCGGCAGTGGGCGGGGATCGGCCTCGACCACAGCTGGTGAGCAAGGAGGAACCGAAGATGCGCAGGTGTGTGTTGATGGCACTGCTGGTCCTGGTGGCCTTTGCGCCGGGATGCAGCAGGGACAAGTGGACGATGACCGCGCCCGGGCTTGCCGAGCCGGAGCAGACAACGCTCGGCTTTTCCGTGACGTGCGCGGAGGTCGAGGACGGCTGGCCGGTGTTCATCAGCGGGCCGGTCGTGCCTGGATACGAACAGGATCAGAACATCAGAGTGCCGTTTGGCACCTATGCCGACGGCCACGTCGAGGGGGACTACCTCTGGTGGTCCTGGGGAAACGAGAAGCGAGTCCCCGTCTGGTTCTGGGCCCAGAACCCGGCAGACAGCCGCTACTTCCGGATGGTCGACATCTCGGTCGGCGGCACTCCGATTCTGGGGTCAGCGGGTTCCAACGAGTGGGAGACCTGTCGTTCCTTCTCGGTCTACCTCGAGAACGGGGCGATCGTAGCGTCTCCGGACGGGCCTGATTCCCTGATCAATGCGCAGGTCTGGTACACCGGTACCGGTCTGCCTGACGGGAGGAACTGGCCAGCCGATCCTAACCAGCCGGTTGAATGGCTGGGGACATGGACCGGCTTCCGCGATCGTGCCCATGCGATGGAGTTCGTCAGCGGGCGATGGACCACCGAGAACGAGAACGTGATGGTCAAGAAGGGATCGAAGGGCTTCCTGAGGCTTCAGAAGCTCACTGGCGAAGAACTCCGGGCCGGTGTCTACTTCGGTCCGGAAGGCGACTTCGATCGGGCGACGCTCCTGAAGTGCATCCATGACCTCGGTGGCGGCTACTGCGCCTTCGAGTACGCGATCACCGGCGCCGGGGGATTCGAAAACCCCAGGGACGGCGATGAGCGGTTGTACGGCGTCCATATCGGGGGGCATTAGTAACAGCCCCCACGATCTGGTCTCGATGTTGCGTTCCAAAGGCATACCAACCCACGGAGGTAGTGAGATGAAGCGGTTCATGGTTCTGATGGTGCTTCTGGTTGCGATGGTCGCCCTGACCCTGCCCGCGATGGCGCAGGTGAGGGATAGCAAGGTGGCGCCGCCGCCGGCTGACAGCGCGAAGGCGACGGTCACCCCGGCTCCCGCGGCTCCGGCGCGTCCGACGCTCTCCGACCGCAACCCGGTCGACGGCTGGCTCGACGCGAACGGCAACTGGCATCTGCGGATCTACGTCAATCTGCCCAAGGCCATCGAGTGGTCCGGACAGACGCCGGTGCCGGGACCGTTTACGGTCGTGCTCGGCGGCCTGCTCTGTGTGGAACAGGATCCGACAGTCACGGGAGTCAACGGCAGTACGGCGGTCGAATTCGTCATTCCGGCGAATGAGTGCAAGTGCCAGGAGGAAGGCTGCTTCCTCGCGGCACGCCCGGCTGACGACGGCATCACGGTCTGGCCCTGGACCTGGAATCACCCGAGTCGGGCCAAGAACGACAAGGGCCAGCAGATCGGCGGTTACCGTCTGATCATGCCGGCCGACGGTATCCTGACCTGGTCGGGCAAGCAGTAACAACGCCACAATCCTGTGGCGGCTCTTTAGAGCCTTAGTAGTCTCATCACGAGACGAACGGGCTCTTTTTCTTTGTAATAAAAAACTGTTATCCAAATAGTAAGGATAGCAGTTTAGTATATGGAAACAGACTACTTTAACGTCGGAAGTTTTTGCAAAACGGCCATACCTGCCCAGAAAAGCCACATATTCGCCGTACCCTGCAGAACATTGTCCGAAATGCTCATCACCAGAACGGCCGCGATCAGCGATAAGCCGGAATACAGCCAGGCTTTATCGGTCGCTGGAAGTTTGGCTCGTAAATGTTGGAAAATATTGTACACAAGCTTACCCAAAATTACTAGGTACGCCAATATGCCCACCAGGCCAAGCTCGATCACCAGGCGAAGATAATCGTTATGGGCCTCGGTGCTCTCGTACATACCCTTCACGAATTGCTGGCGGATCACTGGAAACGCGCCAAAGCCGTAGCCCAAATACGGCCGGTCGGCGATTTTGCGGCTCATCTCGGTCCAGACCTTGAAGCGCCAATCGATCGAGCTTTCGGCGTCGGAATTCTTTTCCGTCAGACGCTGGATGACGGGATTGCGGGAAAAATCGTAATCAAAATTAGTAAAGATGAAACGATTAAGCGTTGGACCAAAAAGCAACAGGAACATGGCCAGGCCAAAAAGCGCCACGAGAACTTTCTTATAGTATTTCAGGCCCATGATAAAAACAATAATTCCGAAACAAATCCAGGCGCCGCGAGTATAGGTCAAGATCAGCAGTCCGATAGTAAGAAGTAGGCCGATGATGAGCCAGCCGTGTTTTTTTATTCCCTCTTGACGATGGGATAAAAAATAACCGAATCCGAGAATGAAGATTATGAGCAAATAGGTAGCGAAGGCATTGGGATGAACCAGCGTGCCGTAGACGCGATTATTCAATCCGGCAAAGCTTAAACCAGTCTGCGTGAAGAATTGATACAAAGCAACCGTTATGGGTATGATACTGGAAAGCGCGATGGCCTTCAGAAAGCGAGCGGCGCCTTTTCTGTTGACGACCATGGCGCCGGCCATTAAATAGATAAAGAATATACTGGCGATCCTGACGACTTCCCTGATCGTGGCGGAGAGTGACGGGGTGTAGAATAATGAGATGACGCTGATAATGACAAAGATAAAAAATGGCCAAAACAGCGGCTGTTTCCAAACGCGCTGTTGACGGCGAATTAGGTAAAATAGGATCCAGGCGATGACCAGTAAACCGACCACGGACGACAGATTCAGGGAAAATTGTCCGACGTTCAGAAAATCAATCTGGCTGAACGTGTCCATGGCTGGGCGAAGGACGATAAGCGCGAGAAAGCCCAACTCATAGTCAATCAAAAATATCGGTAATAATACCGTTAAAATCAAAATTTGTAAGATATTTTCGTAGGTTGGATGCCGCGTAATGGCGTATAAGAGCGGCGCCGCAATCAACACCGTCAGAAAAAGAGTTTGTCCGATTCGTTGAGAGCTATACTTCTGCATTGGGACGGGCATGTTTAATAAAAATTGATTCGTATTTTTGAATAGCTATGTTCCAATCGTACTGCTCGGCAAAGATCCGGGCTTGGCGTTCAACCTTCTGACGCAGATCGGACGACTCAAAGAGTCGGTGTATTTTTTCATACATTTCGTGGGAAGAATTTGCCACGAAGATATTCTCGCCGTCAGAGATCGGTAATCCAGCGAGGCTTGTCGGAGTAGCGACGATTGCCTTGCCGCACGCCATCGCCTCGACAATTTTGTTTTTAAAGCCGGCACCGAGCGTAATTGCAGACACATACACAGCCGAGCGCCATAAATAACAGCGAATATCTTTCACATAATCGGTAACGATAATCTGTGGATCGAGCGACTGAAGCTCGAAAATATCGAGGGTCGGATTTTTCCCGACGATATACCATTGAACCCGCGGGTGCGCCTGTTTAAGCGACGGCCACACATTTTTATTGAAATCGAGGACGGCCCGGACATTCGGCGGAAAATTCATGGTTCCGGTGAAGACAATTGTTTCGTTATCAGGCTGCGATTCAGAGGGACGGAAGAATTTTAGATCCACGCCATTGGCAATAACGGATACTTTGGCCGTTGGAGCTAATTGCTGGATTGTTTTGCGGTCGACATCTGAGACAACAACGGTTTCCGACAAAGCAGGCAGGACATGTTGTTCAAGAGCTATTGCTTTTTCACGTTCGAAGCGATAATGAATCTTTCTTAACGGATTTTTCGTGATGGCCCGAAATTGTTCATACCATGAGGAATATGCGTCGATGTACCCAAAGACAACGGGCGTGCGCGAGATATGTTTCAGGTAGGCGGAAATGAACGGGGAGTGGAAGTAGACGAGATCGACATCAGGGCGACCGTCAAGCGTTTCGACTTCCCAGATCATTTCGGGCGTGTACAGCTGGTATTGGAACCAGGCCATTGAACGGGATTTCGGCGAGAGATAGTAGAATGGGAGCAGGCGTTTCGGACGGTCAAAAAGCTTCACGCTGATGCCGAGGTCGGTGAAACGCTTGATATTCGGAAGATCGTGTTTGTCGCCAAAACAAAGCAGTCGGATCTGATGCCGTTGAGACAAACGCGTCAATAAGTGATAGGCGATTAAGGCCTGGCCGTCCTTTTCGGGCGGATAGGGGAGGCTATTGGTGACAAATGCTAAACGCATGTATTTATCTTAGCGTAAAATTAGGAATCTGAATATGGTACACAATCTTGGCGCTATTGTCAATCGTAGGGCGTTAGGCGGGAACTAGTGTAATTGTCAGCGTCACCGGTGGCGTGTATACTGAGAAGCAGTTAGAAAATCATCAAATGTCGCTAGCCTACAAAATATCAGAATACAATAGAAACCGGAAGTGGCGCGCCTTTATCAAAACGTTCACGCTTTCGCCGAACGTAAAAATACTGGACGTCGGTTTCACTGAACGCGAGTATAGCGAAACCGATAATTATTTGGAAAAACATTATCCGTATCAGCATAATATTACCGCGCTCGGCGTTGACCAGGCGGAGGAATTCAGGCATCGCTATCCGGCCGTGAACGTCGTAACGTATCGTGGCGGAAAATTTCCTTTTAACGACCATCAGTTCGATATTTGTTGGTCAAATGCGGTGATCGAACACGTCGGTAATTCACAGAAACAGCTAGCGTTTTTACAAGAAATACGCCGCGTGGCGAGACATGGCTATCTGACCACGCCCAATAAAATGTTTCCGATCGAGGTGCATACGCGCCTGCCGTTGCTGCACTATTTGCCAAAACCGTGGTTCGACGCGATTATCAAAAAAACAAATCGAAAATGGGCGGCCGGCGATTATATGCATCTGTTGTCAGAACGCGCGTTGCGAAAATTATTGCAGACGGCGGGGTATACAAACTATACGATAATAAAAAATCGATTGGCCTTCATTCCGCTGGACTTCGTGATTGCGTTCTAATTAGTATAAAATGGTAAGGGGGCTAAGCCCTTTTTTTGAAAAAAATGCCTGGTCACGGATGTGGCCAGGCGAAGGCAGAAGGTTCGAACAGGGGATCAGTTGCCGATCGGTGGGGCGGGTGGAACTCGTGGCTTGCCACCACCTCCGACACAATCCGGCGCGTTGTTGTCGACGACGCAGAGAAGCTGAAAGAGCTTCGTCATGTCGTCGTACCAGTCACCGGACTGTTGGCTGAAGTCGTAGCTGCAGCGAGCCGCGAATTCGGCCGGGACACCACTCTCAACGCACAGGTTGACGGCGTCCCAGTAGGAGTCGTCGACGACGTAGGCGCCGTAATCACGCAGCGCTTGCGCGATCTTCATTGCCGGGGAGGTTTTCAGCCCCAGCGAATCGAGGTTCACGTTGGACGGAATGGCGAGCAGGCAGCCCATGCGTACGGCCGGCTTGGCGATACCATCCTTGTCGTACTCCCGCTGGTAGTAATGATCGGCACGCGCGGCCGGCCAGCGGAAGCCTTTCTGGGTTTTCGATCCGTATCGGGCCATCCAGATGTCGATCTTCAGCGCGTGTCGGATCGGTTCCGGACCGAAGAGCTCGCCCCGGCGGATAGAACCACCGAGTGTGGCTAAGCTAGAACCGCCATGGCCGCCGCCGATCCCATCTCCATACAGGTCGACGGTGGGCGCTTTCCAGCCGGCATAGGCGGGGCCAGTAGGATCGCAGCGGGCGGTCGGGTTTGCCTGGTAGACGGTGTTTCCGTCAGCCAAGACAAAGGCCGAGGTTGTGTTGCCGTCGTTCGCCGGGATCAAGGCACCGTCCGGCACGATGATCTTGGCCAGTTCATTGCTGCCGCTGCACTCTCCTGGCCACTTCCCGTTTCCGTAGAGCGGTCGCTCGCGTCCTTCGAAGAACAGGTACTCCTTGTCGGGTGCGATCCAGAGACAGGGCCTCAGACCGGCCGGGACATAGTTTGCCTCGGATCCGATCGGCGCGTTCCAGATGCTGCCGGTCGAAAACGGCCACAGGTACTTGTCCCTGGTCGGAGCATGATCGCCGCCGCGACCTTGGCACTTCACCGTTTTCAGCTCGCTCGCCCCAAAAGTGATCTTGGCCTTGTGCTGACCGCGTTTCAAGGGCGAGTACGTAACGGTGAGCAGCCGAGACTCGAACGGCTGGAGAGTGATAACCGACGGATTGACCGAGAAGTGTTTGCTCGACGACTTCACCGAGCTCTCAATCGGGCTGGTCGTCAGGTTGTAGAGCCTGAGGCTCAGTGAGTTCGAGCGACCAGGCGAAACCGAGCCAAAGTCCAGCTTGAGAGGAGTGACTGGCTGGGTCGACACGATCGCGGGCTGCTGAACAGTCCGCTGACACGTTGTCGGCGCGCAGCAGGCTCCAGCAAGCACGAGAAAAGCGGCTACGAGTACCCAGATTCCTCTCATTGGATTTACCCCCATGGTAAAGGTTATCGAAGAAGCTATCAGCTACCGAACGTATAAATATACACTAAAACGATTTTTTGTCAACCCGCGCTGGTCGCAGGTATTGACAAGAAGTATAATAATTGCTATACTGCGCTGTTTTACTAATGGTATGATATCAATATGAAAATATTGCTGATCAACAAGTTTTACTACCTGAAGGGTGGAGCCGAACGGCACTTCTTTGAGCTGAAAGAAATGCTCGAACGACATGGCCATGAAGTTGTCGTTTTTTCTATGCAGGACGAGAAAAATATCCCGTCACCCTATTCGAAGTATTTCGTTTCAGAAGTTAACTTTGAAAACGTGGCCCTGAATTGGCAGGGGTTACGTACGGCCGGCCGGATGCTGTATTCATTCGAGGCGCGCCGGAAAATCAGTCAGTTGCTGGATGCTGAAAAACCGGATCTCGTGCACGTGCACAATATTTATCACCAGATTTCGCCTTCGATATTGTCGGCGATAAAAAAGCGCAATATCCCGATTGTTCAGACGCTCCATGATTATAAATTGCTGTCGCCGAATTATGCCTTGTTTTGCCACGGTAAGATTTGCGAGTGTGCACTTGGCGGTAAATACTATACGTGCATTCGACACCGATGCATTAAAAACTCATATATCGCCTCAGCTCTATCGGCGCTTGAAATGTACTTTCATAAAACTCTGCAGCTGTATGAAAAAAATATCGATGTCTTTATTTGTCCGAGTATATTCATGGCGAGACAGCTGAAGCGCTGGGGGATTCGTGCCAAGAGAATTGAGCAAATATACAATTTTGTTTCCGAGACAGCGCCAACGGAAAATGTTATCGGCGACTACTTCGTATACGTCGGGCGACTGTCTGAAGAAAAGGGACTGCCGCTATTGCTCGAGGCATTTGCGGGTTTGCCGTCAAAATTGAAAATTGTCGGCACCGGGCCACTAGAAAAAGAGCTGAGGCAGAGAGTTCGGACTGAAGGAATGAAAAATGTTGAGTTTCTTGGTTATCGGGAGGGCGAGGAATTATCAGATATAGTGAGCAAATCCTTGGCGGTTGTCGTGCCGTCGCAATGGTATGAAAATTGCCCGCTGGTAATATTAGAAGCCTATCAGCATGGCAAGCCGGTTATTGCAACAGAAATCGGAGGCATTCCCGAGCTTGTTCGCCAGGGCCAAACGGGGTATACTTTCAAGCTCGGCTCGCCAAACGATTTGAGAAAGAAAATTCAACTCATGATAGAAAATACCAGCCGGGTCGATGAAATGGGACAGAACGCGAAGGCGTTTTCGGATCAGTTCCGTACCGAAAAATATTATCAGAAACTCATTACCATATATGAATCGCTGGTTGGCAAAAAATAGACTCGGCTATCATTGCGTGATCGCGCTCATAGCGGTAACGGCGTTTTTATTTGGTTTGCCAAAAAGCGTTGGCGCGCGGACGCTGGATAATACCTACCCGAGGCTGGCCAACATATTCTATACAACAAAGTTGACAATGGGCGAAGCGCAGAGCCTGGCGCGTTGGGACGCGATCATCCTAAGCATGGAGAACCAATACACAAACCCTGAGGCGATTCAACTGATGCGCCTGATAAACCCTGATATCATCATATTAGCCTATGTGTCATCGCAAGAATTGCCAGACAGCATGTTTGCAATAACTGACAAGAACCATCCTGACTACAAACTGACGCATGGTGTCTCAAGTAAATGGTTTTTGCGCGATGCCCAGGGCGGACAAGTAGTTTTTTGGCCGGGCACAAGAATGATGAATGTGACTAATTCGGCGGCGCGCGTTAACGGATTGCGCTGGAACACCTATCTGCCCGAGTTCGTGCATGAAAACGTCATGTCGACCGACTTATGGGATGGCATCTACTATGACAATATGTGGAATGATATTTCTTGGCTAAATAACGGCAATCTTGATCTCAACCGCGATGGCCAGAAAGAGAGCGCTGCTGCGCTCGACCGGGCCTGGCGCGATGGAATGAGCGCCCTGCTTCGCTACTCGCGGCAATTAGAAGGCGACGAAAAAATAATTGTTGGGGGAGGTGGCGGTCAATATTTTGATTCGATCAACGGGCGGCTTTTCGAAGGATTTCCGACAAATCTCGATGGCGGCTGGGGCGGATCAATGGAAAAATATCTAGACGCTCAGGATCGAGCCCAGGCGCCGTCGGTAATAATTATCAATAGCAGCACAACCACGGGCACGTCGGACGATTATCGACAGTTACGCTATTCCTTGGCGAGTGTATTGCTTGGAAACGGTTTTGCGAGCTTTGACTTCGGGATGTATCGGCACGCGGATCTCTGGTGGTATGACGAATATGATGTTTCGCTCGGACGGCCGAATGGCTCAGCCTACAATGTTCAAAATGCCTCCGCTCCGATTTCATCGGCGGGCGTCTGGCGCCGCGATTTCACGAACGGGGTAGTCTTGATAAATTCTACCAATAAGAGCCAGCGGGTGAATTTAGGCGCCGGTTATGAAAAAATAAAAGGCAAGCAAGCGCCGACGATCAACACTGGTGAAATCGTCAGTTCGGTAACGCTGCCGGCGCGCGACGGACTCATCGTCTACAAGCGCCAGTTTGAAATAGCCGAAGGTCAGTACACGAACGGGTGGCTGGCCGAAGCCTTCTCCGCCACCGGTCGGAAAGTCCGCCAAGGCTTTTTTACCTATACGACCGAATATGCCGGCGGCGTGAATATTATTAAGACTGATTTAACAAACAACGGTACAATTGAGACAGTTGTTGCCTGGAATAATAAAGTTCAAGTTTACAACCAGGCCGGCTTTTTGATTCGTGAGTTTTATCCCTACGGAGCTTCGTACAATCGCGGCATCAATCTGGCCGTTGGCGACTTGGATGGCGATAAGAAAAAGGAGATCGTAACCGGCACTGGTCCCGGCGGCGGTCCGCATGTCAGGATATTTAACGCCCGCGGCGGGTTAGTAAATGTTGGCTTTTTTGCCTACGACAAAAACTTCCGCGGCGGTGTCCATGTAGCCGTCGGCGATATGAATGGTGACGGCAAGGATGAGATAATCACCGGCGCAGGCTATGGCGGCGGTCCGCATGTCAGGGTCTTCAGCCGTTTTGGCCGTCCGTTGTCTGGCTTTTTTGCCTACGACAAAAACTTCCGCGGCGGAGTATCGGTCGCCTCGGATGATTTGAATAATGATGGAAAAGATGAAATTATTACTGGGGCTGGCCCGGGCGGCGGCCCACATGTCCGAATATTTAATCAGTTTGGCAAAGCGGTGATGCTTGGTTTCTTTGCTTATAAAGAGAGCTGGCGGTCAGGAATCACGGTGACAACCGCTGATATCAATCGAGACAATAAGCCTGAAATAATAGTCTCGAGCCAAACGCTATATTAACATGATGAAAGAAGAATTACACCAAAAGAAGCACTGGTTTCTCCGGGGATGGAAAAGCCTGTCGCTGGCCACGTTTAACATTGTGGCGCCACCGATTGCCGGTAAATACAATGGACGCTATGATCAGCGTCGCTGGCTTTTGTTTATTGACACGCTTTTTACGCTGATCTTGTTTTTTTTGATCGCGACCGTTCTCTATTTTCTGACGAGCAAGCAACTCCTGCCCGCGCCCGTGGTAGAAGCAACGTTGTCAACATCCGAAGTAGCGACAAACGGCGGGCGATCGGAAATAGATATTCGCTTGAGCAATAATGGCACCCTGAACGTCCGGAATATTGAGGTGCGCATGAATTTTCCGGCTGAGTTTGTCTACGAATCCGCCAGCCTTGAACCAAGCCAGTCCGACAGCCTAATTTGGGAGATACCAGAGCTTAGCGGCGGGCAAGTCAGCCACCTCGTAATAATCGGCCATATCATTGGTGTCCCGAATTCACAACCAAATATCAAGGCGCTGGTCCAGTATCTGAGCGGCGATCAATTGATGAGCCAGTCGTTGACTAGGTCATTCACCATTTCGGGTGAGCTTCTATCACTTACGCTTACGGCGCCCGAAACAGTCCGGAGCGGCCAGGAATACTCATTAACAATACGCGCCGTGAATAATAGCGAACGCGAGTTTTCAAGCGCGTCGATTGAAATAAAATTGCCTAGAGAGTTTATCCAGACCAGCGTTACGAAACCATTTGAAAAAGGCAGTACGCGGTGGGCAATAAGCAACCTGAAGCCGCAGGCGGAATGGAGCGTGCGGATCAGCGGACATACAGCGACTGAAAGAGATCATGCAAGCGTGTTTGAAACAACCGCCGGCATACTCGACAACAACCTTGAATACCTGCAGGCCACCGCAAAAGGGACGGTGAGCATACTCGGCTCAAGCGGTACCACGAATACAAACACCGGAACAGAAACTGCCGCAACCATTTTGAAGTTTGTGGCTGAGGCGCACTATTACAGCGATTCCGGCGTGCAATTCGGATACGGTCCGCTACCGCCGACGGTCGGTCAAACAACCGGTTATCGCGTTTTTTGGAAGATAAGAAAGGGCGCGGAATCATACGAAAACCTCACGGTTGAAGCGAGCCTGCCAGAAACTGTGGCTTGGGCTGGAAATGGCAGCGTTTCTTTTGGGCAGCCGCTTACATATGATGAAGAATCGCGCAAAGTAAGCTGGCCCGTTGGCGAGCTAGCAGGAAATCAACCAGACATAACGGCGAGCTTTGAAGTTACGATTTCCCCGACGGTGAACGATATCGGAAAATTTCTGACACTTTGCAATGCGGTCAGTGTATTGGAGCACGCCGGAGCGACGGTAAAAAATATTTCTACCTATCCGTATATCACGACCCAGGTTAGCGACAGTTAGGCCGCTGGCAGAGGGATAGTGCAAAAATAAAAACGTAACTGTGCCATCAGACAACGCTTGTTTTTTGGTATCGCCAGGTTAGCGCCTTGACACCAACGGCAGAGTTTGCTATGCTATCCCGTTATATATTTTTTCTACGCATATGACGATGAAAATCGCGATGATTGGCCAAAAAGGAATTCCAGCGCTTTTCGGCGGGGTTGAACGACACGTCGAAGAACTGTCTGTTCGATTGGCTAAACGCGGACATATTGTAACAGTATATACGCGACCGAATCATACGAACCCAAACCGGAAAAACTACCATGGGGTGCGTTTAGTTTCCTTGCCCAGCCTTCCGACCAAGCATTTCGACGCGATCAGCCACACCTTTCTGGCGACCGTGCATGCGCTGTTCCAGGATTATGACATTATTCATTATCATAGCGGAGGACCGTCGCTCCTGTCGTTTTTGCCAAGAATCTTCCGTCCGGGCGTAAAGGTCGTCGCTACCTTTCATAGTATTGAGCGGAAACACCAAAAATGGGGTTTATTCGCGCGTTTCGTGCTCCGGCTGGGAGAATGGGCCTGTGTCACTTTTCCCCATCAAACTATCGCGATTTCGCGACCGTTGCAGGAATACTGCGAAAAGACGTATCATAAGAAAACCATCTATATACCGAATGGCGTTTCAAGCGAATTTACGCGATCGCAAAAAGCCAAGGTAATTACGAAACAATTCGGCTTGATCGCCGATCAATATATTCTGACAGTTGCTCGGCTGATTCCGCCAAAGGGCATTCATTATTTGATCGCCGCCTATAAACGCCTCAATACGAAAAAGCAATTAGTGATTGCCGGAGATTCCGCTTATACCGACAGCTATGTAAAAAAGCTGAAAGAACTGGCGGCCGGCGATCCGCGCATCATCTTTACTGGTTTTCAAAAAGGAAAAACCCTGGCTGAGTTGTATTCGAACGCCTACCTCTTTGTCTTTCCGTCGGAAATTGAGGGGCTGCCACTGGCTCTGCTTGAGGCGGCCGGCTTCGGCCGTTGCTCGTTGGCCAGTAATATCCCGGAAAATCTTGAAGTTCTGCGGGCCAATAATGAAGTAATCGGCTACGTCTTTAAAAACAAGAATGTAAAGGATCTACAGACAAAGCTGGCCGAACTATTAAAACGTCCGGAAGAAACAAAGAAAGTCGGCCAGCGCGCTCGGAAAGTCGTCCTTCAGCATTTCAACTGGCAGTCAATCGCCCGCGAAACAGAAAAACTGTACAGCGTTTCGCAATAATATATACGATAGAAAATAAAACAGCCCCAGTCTAAAAGGGGTTGTTTTATTTTTCTAATTTATGAATCGCTGCCAGGGCGGTGCTCGACGTCCTTATTTTACATATTTCTGACAATGGGCGATGAGGTATTTCGACTTATTGTCGCCGAGTTCAAAGATAACGTCTGCAGGTCCGGTCCGGACGATCCAGGATATTAATTTCAGTCGGATCCGTTCCGGCACCCAGCGAAAAAACTTCTTGATTGAAGAAAGTACAGGTTTATTATCTCGGTTCGGTTGGCCGAGATAGCGACCCTGGCCATACCATAATGTGATCGTGAAGTATTTCGATAAAAGATCGGCGAATTCTTTTTTGGACAACTCGCGGACGTGAAAAGGATTTTTATATTCACTGGGGTTGATCATAAAAAGCGGTATCACTTCACGGTCCGGCGTTGACATGAAAAGTGTGCCATTGTTTTTCAAAACTCGTCGTATTTCTTTCAGAAACGCATTTTGATCAGATAGGTGTTCAATGGTTTCAAATGAGACAACCGCATCAAAGCATTGATCAGGAAACGGCAATGCCAAGGCGTCGCCGACTATGTATTTGAGGTTCGGCGAGTGATAGTGCTGATTTGCAAATTGAATGGACGCCGACGATATATCCAGCCCGATAACACTTTTTGCCAGCCGCGAAAGAGCGTGACTTCCATAACCGGTGCCGCACGCTACATCTAAGACGTCGCAACCCTTCAAGTGCGGTTTAACGAATGCGTAGCGGGCTTTGTGTTCCCGAAAGATATTATTACTCGGCCCCCAGGGAGGCGCGAAGATACGTTCGTCGGCATTGTCTCGTGATTGTTTCATTGTAGCTGGTCAGTTTATTGTGATTTACAACTTATAGCGCGCTATTATGACAGGTCGCGCCTGCAAACAGAATATCATAATTTAAGCAGGCTTGTAAATCAAGGGTGGAAGCGAGGATTCGGAAATTAGCACTCTCACTTGACAAGTGCTAAATTCCCTTTTACACTGATTTTATAAGTATTATCGATATACCAATGAATCCAAATAATTTCACTCTTCGTGCCCAAGAGGCGATCCAACGCGCCGAGCGAATCGCCTCTGAAAAAAAGCAGCAGCAAATCGACACGTATCATTTGCTAGCCGCTTTAATTACCCAAGCCGACGGGGTAGTGCCCTCGATCCTTCAGAAAATAGGCATTGAGCCGGCAAAGCTAGAAACGAATGTGTTTGGCGAGATTGAAAAGATGCCAAACGTCGAATTGCCGACCGGCGGCATTGCTCAAATATTCATTACAAAAAATCTGAAGGACGTCCTTGACCAGTCGATCAAAGAAGCGGAAAAGTTAAAAGATGAATACATCAGTACTGAGCACATGTTTTTAGCAATGCTGGAAGCAGATAAACGTGTGAAACAACTACTTAATGCACACGGCATAACAACCGAGTCAGTATTGAAGGTTTTGAAAGACGTCCGGGGAACACAGCGCATTACCGATCAGGAACCGGAAAGTAAATATCAAGCGCTCGAAAAATATGGAACGAATTTAACGCAATTCGCCAGAGCAAAAAAACTTGATCCGGTGATCGGACGCGATGACGAGGTGCGTCGCGTTATGCAGGTATTGTCCCGTCGGACAAAGAATAATCCCGTTTTGATCGGTGAGCCAGGTACGGGTAAAACCGCCATCGTTGAGGGACTGGCGCAACGAATCGTCGCCGGTGACGTGCCCGAGGGCTTAAAGAAAAAAGAAGTCGTTGCGCTCGACATGGGTTCTTTAGTGGCCGGCTCGAAATTTCGGGGTGAGTTTGAAGATCGTTTAAAAGCGGTACTCAAAGAAGTGAAAGTCTCTGAGGGGCAAATAGTGCTTTTTCTCGACGAGCTTCATACGATTGTCGGCGCGGGTGGTGCCGAGGGAGCAATTGATGCAGCCAATATGCTGAAGCCGATGCTGGCCCGAGGCGAGCTTCATGCAATCGGCGCGACAACCTTAAAAGAGTACCAGAAATACATTGAACGAGACGCCGCCCTAGAACGTCGCTTTCAGCCAATCTACGTGACTGAACCGTCGCTTGAAGATACGATCGCGATCCTTCGCGGGATCAAAGAAAAATACGAGGTTCATCACGGCGTGCGGATAACGGACCCAGCCATCGTCGCGGCGGCTGAATTGTCACAGCGCTATATCACGGACCGCTTTTTGCCGGATAAAGCTGTTGATCTCATTGATGAGGCAACCTCAGCGCTCCGCTTGGAAATCGATTCAATGCCCTCTGAGCTTGATAAGATGAAACGCCGGCTTCGCCAGCTCGAAATTGAAAAGCGCGTCCTACAAAAGGAAAGCGACGCTCAGTCAAAAGGGCAGCTTCAACAATTAAAAAAGCAAATTGCCGTGTTGCAGGAAGAAGCGGGCATATTGGAAATTAAATGGAAAACAGAAAAAGATATCATCGTTGATATTCGAAAAGGGAAGTCAGAAATAGAGTCACTGCGATCAGAAGCAGAAGTTGCCGAGCGGAAATCAGAGCTCGAACGCGTGGCCGAAATACGTTATGGCAAGATTCCGTTGCTTGAAAAAAAGATCAAGCGCAATCAAGAAAAATTACAAAAGATACAGAAAGACAGCCCGATTCTGAAAGAGGAAGTCACGGAAGAAGATATTGCCGGTGTTGTTTCGCGCTGGACGGGTATTCCGGTGTCAAAAATGCTCGAAAGCGAGATTGAAAAACTGGCTCACATGGAAGACGCCTTGAAAAAACGCGTCATCGGACAAGAAGAATCAATTATCGCAGTCTCGAACGCAGTCCGGCGGTCGCGTGCCGGCATTTCGGAAGAAAATCGGCCGATCGGGTCATTTATCTTTCTTGGTCCGACCGGGGTCGGGAAAACGGAATTGGCCCGCGCCATCGCCGAATTTATGTTCAACGATGAAAACGCGATGATTCGCTTAGACATGTCGGAATATATGGAACGGCACGCCGCCTCAAAAATGATCGGTTCGCCGCCAGGATATGTTGGCTATGATGAAGGGGGTCAATTAACGGAGCTCGTCAGACGACGCCCATATTCGGTCATCCTCTTTGATGAGATTGAAAAGGCGCACCCCGACGTCTTTAATATGCTCTTGCAGATTCTTGACGATGGACGACTGACGGACGCGAAGGGGCGGGTGGTGAACTTCAAAAACACAATTATTGTCATGACGTCGAACATCGGTTCTGACGTGATCCTTGATTTATCAACGAAAGGCGATCTCGGTTTTGAAGTAGCATCTCAAAAACACAAGAGTTTAGACGATTTGATAAAAGAAAAAGTCATGGTCTTGCTGCGCAACCACTTCAAGCCGGAATTCCTCAATCGTGTTGATGAAATCATAACCTTCCACAGTCTCGACAAAAAACACCTTATGAGCATTGTTGAGCTTCAGTTACGGCGCACCGTCCTTCGTCTAAAAGAGAAAAGCATCTCGTTGTCGATTACGGAAAGGGCGAAAAAACTATTGATAGAAAAGGGCTATGATCCGCAATTCGGAGCACGGCCGCTGAAACGTGTCATCCAGCAACAAATATTAGATCCATTGGCAATGGATATGATCAGCGGACGCGTGAAAACCGGAGAAAAAATAACGATTGATGTTCAGGGATCAAAAATCATCGTGAAATCACAGTAAAGCAGAGGCTTGCGCTGACGTTTGCGTCTTTGGTACAATACAACTATGAATTATTACGAAGCGAAACCATTCTATCGTGGTATTCTGGCGGTCTTTTTTAGCGTCATGACGATTCTCCTGGTGATCGCATTCTGGATAACATTGTTAAATCATGGCCAGCTGGCCTGGTTTCGGATCCTTTTAATTGTTGAGTGGCTGGCCGTTTTCCTAATCACTCATGCATTTTGGAAATTCAGCGTTATTATTCGAGATGGCTATTTGTATTTTGGTTTCGGTCTATTTAGGAAAAAAATAAATATCAAAGAAATTGCCGAAATCGATAAGGTTTCAATCACATCCAAGCGATTTTTTAATTACGGTTTTTTTCGGCAGCCAAGAAAAAATCTGACCGTTTACGCCGCCTTCAATGGTTCAGGTCTGCGCATCGGCATGAAAAATAGCCGCGAAATATATGTTTTTTCAACGCAATCGCCTCAGCATGTATCTGAAATACTGCGGGGTAATAAATAATAATGCTGAGAAAAGGAGGTGAAGAGAATGCTTCGATTAAATGACGACGACGACCAAAGCATGAATGAAGAGGAAGAGAAAGAACAAAAGGACGAAGAAACGGAAACGGACAAAGATGAAGATTCTGAAGATACGGATGCCGATGAAGAAACAATATAATTGAGATAATGAAATACGCTGGAAAATAAGGTTTTCCGGCGTATTTATTGATTAAAATGCTGGTTTCTGCTACAATACGTCCATTATTCTATGCCGCTGATCACACTCCAAAACATTAATAAGACATTTTCACCTGATTTGCCAAATCCGGTTACAGCCCTGAAAGGGGTTCATTTTACGATTGAGCGGGGAGAGTTTATCTCGATCATGGGTCCGTCAGGCTCGGGTAAGAGTACGCTCCTGAATATCTTGGGTTTGCTCGATGTGCCCGATTCCGGAAGTTATGTTTTGAATAACGTTGATATCAGTAAGGTACCGAAAAACCAATTGCCATTCTTACGCCGAAAAGAAATTGGTTTTGTTTTTCAAACGTTTAACCTGCTCTCAAGACTGACGGTCGCTCAAAATATACAATTACCCCTTGTTTATAGTCGCTGCCCGAGAAAAAAACAAATTGATCGAGTAAACGAGATGCTCAAAACTGTAAAGTTAGAAAATAGAAAAAACTATAAACCAGCACTGCTGTCTGGTGGTGAGAAGCAGCGCGTTGCCATTGCTCGGGCGTTGGTGAATGACCCCTCGATAATATTAGCCGATGAACCGACGGGTAATCTCGACAGTAAATCGGGTAAAGATATTATGGCGGCCCTGCAATGGCTAAATCAGCAGGGACGGACAATAATTGTCGTTACCCATGACTCAAATATTGACGCATATGCCCAGCGACATTTTCGTATGTCGGACGGCGAATTAACGGAAATTACCACAAATAAATGATTGGAGAAAATATCTCAAATGCCTTTTTGAGTCTGCGCTCAAGCAAGCTTCGATCATTTTTAACGATGCTCGGGATTATTATTGGTGTAGCGCAAATCATCGTATTAATCGGACTCGGGCAGGGGATAAAGAAGGATATCACCAGCGAAATCACGCAGCTGGGCTCAAACGTACTTATTGTCTTGTCTGGTAAAGTGCAGACCAGCCAAGGCGGTTTTAATCCGGGTGCTTCGGTCGGAGCATCAACACTGACAGAAAATGATTTTACAGATTTAAAAAAACTACCCGATATTATCGACGCTACCAGAATCGGATTGCTCTCCGCGGTGCCGACAGCTGACGGAAAACAGGCGGATGGCGCCATGATTATGGCGGCTGATCCAAGTTTTTTTCAATATACAAATACGTACCAAATTGTTTCTGGTCGATTTTTCAACGAGGCCGAGAACCAACAGAGCAAAAAGGTCATCGTGATCGGGAACTACACGCGTGAACTGCTTTTTCCTGGCGTCGATCCAACAGCTGTAATCGGTCGGACCGTGTCGATAAGCAAAGAAAACTTTACGATCGTCGGCGTCTTTGAAATGGCCCAACAATCGTCATTTTTTGGAAATGGCAGCACCCAAATCGGCGTGGTAATTGTTCCATATTCCACAGCAAAAAGCGTAAACCCAAACACACAGATATTCCGCATCGGTCTGAAAGCGAGTGACAATGCTGATGTGAAGGTAGTGGCACAAAATGTTCAAAATACATTGAATGAGCTCCATGGCGCAAATGATACGACTGTCTTTACGCAGGAAGACCTATTAAAAGTGGTTGATAATATCCTGGGCTTGATTACGAAAGCAATCGTCGGATTGGCTTCGATATCCCTGCTGGTTGGTGGAATTGGTATCATGAATATTATGCTGGTGGCGGTTATGGAACGAACGCGAGAGATCGGCTTGCGAAAAGCGGTCGGTGCAACCGGTGGGAATATCCTGCTGCAGTTTTTAACTGAGTCAGTTGTTCTCTCACTGTTCGGCGGCGCGATCGGCGTTGCCATCGCAACGGTCGCGAGCGTTATTGTGAAAAAGCAGTTTGATTTAACGATCATTGTTGACTCGCAATCGATTATTATCGCCATGGGATTTGCGCTCGCCGTTGGTGTCATCTTCGGTTTAGCCCCAGCTGCAAAAGCCGCTCTAAAAAATCCGATTGAAGCACTCCGGTACGAATAATTGATTGTTTATGTCGCTTTCTGACTACACAAAATATCGATTCTTAGAAATGATCCCCGGGGCACTTACCTGGGGAACGTTTGTTGGCATTATTATCCTGACATTAGTGCGTCCAATCATCGCTGTTTATTTTATTGTCATTTTTGATTTGTATTGGCTGATCCGAGTAGTCTATCTCATTATCTATATCGTCCTGTCATTTAAGCAATATCATAAAGATTCAAAGATCGACTGGCGTGAGCGTTGCCAAAAAATACCGGGCTGGGAAAAGATCTATCACTGTATTTTTATGCCGACATACAAAGAGCCACTTGACGTCCTCCGGATGAGTTTTGCCAGTCTGGCAAATGTTAACTTCCCGAAAGAGCGAATGATTATTGTTTTCTGTTTGGAAGAAGGTGACAAGGAAAACGCCTTGAGAAACGCGGAAGTGCTCCGCCGGGAGTTTGGCGATACGTTCTATAAATTTATTGTGACGCTTCATCCAAAGGGTTTACCAGGCGAAGTTCCGGGTAAAGGGTCGAACACCGCCTGGGCGGCGCAGGAAGCGAAAAAAGTAATCGACCAAGAAAAAATACCGTATGAAAATATTATTGTCTCGTCGTTTGACGTCGATTCCTGCGCTCATCCCCAATATTTTAGTTACGTTACCTATCATTATTTAACCTCGGAAAATCCAACTCGGCAGAGCTACCAACCAGTACCGTTATTTAATAACAACATCTGGGAAGTACCGGCGATCATGCGTGTCGTCTCGAATAGTACGACCTTTTGGCTGATGAGCGAACAGCTGCGCCCGGAACGGCTCTTCACGTTTTCTTCGCACAGCATGAGCTTTAAGGCGCTGGCCGATGTCGGTTTTTGGCAGAACGATATTGTGACTGAAGATTCACGGATTTTTTTGCAATGTCTTTTATATTACGACGGCGATTACCGTGTAAAATCGATGCACATCCCGATCTCAATGGACGCAGTGGCCGGTAAAAATATCTGGCATGGTTTTGTGAATTTATACAAACAACAGCGGCGCTGGGCGTGGGGGGTAGAGCATTTTCCTTACCTAATCTGGAACTTCTCTCGGAATAAAAAAATAGCCTTCATGACAAAGCTGCGGTATCTTTGGAATTTGACTGAGGGTATGTATTCGTGGGCGACCGCCCCGATTATTATCTTTATTTTAGGTAATTTCCCATTTCGGATGCCTGATTGGGAAGTGCGGAACAGCGTGATCAGTCAAAATGCGCCGCACGTCTTACAAATATTAATGTCTGCCGCCATGATCGGCCTGCTTGTAAGCGCGATGATGAGCGTCTATTTCTTGCCTGATAAAAGCAAGCGCTTTCGAGGCCCACGAATCTTAATTATGTTGCTGCAGTGGGCGCTATTTCCAATCTGCATGATCGCTTTTGGATCCGCTCCGGCAACCGAAGCGCAAACGCGCCTCATGCTCGGTAAATACCTTGGTTTCCGGGTAACGGAGAAAATGAGGAAGAAATAGATATTATTTTCCGATATATCCTTTTAAGAAATCTGGGTGACCGCGTAGAAATGCCTCGATTGAGGTTTCTTTTTTTGATTCCAGCCGCACTTTCTGGAGCATCAGGATATTTCCTTCTTGGCCGCCACCAGTCACGATTCCGGCCCGGCTTCCTTGGTCCGTCAGCATGCCCGGGGGTAATGAGGTCATCAACGGTGAATGTTCGGCTTCAATGATATCAAGTTTTTTTCCGTTCCAATACGTATAGGCGCCCGGCCACGGCTGATAGGCGCGGATTTTCCGTTCAATGATGGACGCTGATTGATGCCAGTCGATCAAACCGTCTGCTTTTGATAGTATCTTCGTATTTGAGGCGTCAGACGCATGCTGAGGTATTGGTTTTATCGAACCAGCGACATAATCATTCAGGACTTGAAACAAAAATTCTGGACCGCGGCTCATGATTTTCTGTGTCAGAGAAGACGCGGTCTCATTTTTATCAAGCGCAATTTTGATAGCCTGTAATATCGGGCCTGTGTCAATCCCAGCATCCATTTTCATGATCGTGATGCCCGTTTCAGCGTCGCCCTCCAAAATAGGCGCTGGGATAGGACTGGGACCACGATATTTTGGTAATAGGGAAGGGTGGACGTTTATCGAGCCTAGCCGTGGCAGGCCAAGGATTTTTTTCGGAATGATCAAGCCATAGGCAACAACAATAAATAGATCAGGTTTCAATTCCGATAGCGCTGTAACTGATTCAGCCTTTCGTAATGAGTCAAATGTAAAAACTGTTAGCGATAGCTTCCGAGCCGCGACATTGATTGGCGTCGGCTGGAGTGCTTGGTGCCGTCCTTGCGGTTTGTCGGGTTGCGTGACAACGCCGACGATACGAATATTTTTTTCATTCAGGAATTCTAAAAAAGGAACTGCCAATTCCGGGGTACCGAAAAATACGCATCGGGTATTCTCTAGCGTCATGTTTTTTTATGATTGCTTACCGTCTTGGTGTATTTTTTGGTCCGGTCGATGAATAACACGCCATTTAAATGGTCCACTTCATGCTGGATCACGCGGGCGAACATTCCTTCGGCCCTCAGTTTTTGCCTTGTGCCACGCGTGTCAAAAAATGAAACCCATAACGACCGGCTGCGACGAACCAGTCCAAAAACTCCGGGGACACTCAAACACCCCTCTTCGGCCTCGACTTGCCGCCATGATTTCCGTGATACGGTTGGGTTAATCATTACCAGCGGTCCGCTCTTGACGCCTATAACAACGAGACGGATATTTTTGCCTACCTGAGGCGCGGCAATACCAACGCCATCCGATTGATACATCGTTTCAGTCAGCTCTTTGGTAAAGTCGCGTAATTTTGAATCACTCGGATCAGTAATAGTAACTGATTTTTGACGGAGACGATTATCGCCCAGAGTGATTATTTTCAGACCCATACTTATGATAAGAGGTTTAGCGGATTAATATCGACAAGCCAGTCGTCAGTTGTTAATGATATCAAAGATCTGACGGTTGGCCAATCCTTAGGTAAAAATTTAATAATTAACTGCCAGGAATACTGGCCACGAATCTTTTCGATAAATGACGGACCGGGTTGCACAATGTCAATTGATGGCGGCAGGTTATCTTCTTCAAAAATTTGTCGGTAGAACGAATCCGCCTGGTCGGAAATCGTTTGCTTTTTCTTCCCCTTGATAAACAAGCGAACGAGCTCCGCTGCGGGTGGATAGCGGTACTCGGCTCGCTGTTGGTACTCACTTTTATAAAATAGCTCTGAATCTTGTGTGACCGCGGAACGAATTGCATAATGGTCGGGGAACGATGTTTGAACCATGACCTCGCACCCATGCTCAGCCGCGTATTGAGTAATAAATGAAAGTTGGCGGTACGTTGATTCTGGAGCGGAAAAATCAGGCAAACGGAGGATCGTATCAGCGGAAATGACGATAATACCGTGAACGGTCTGGAGAATCACTGGATCGAGCGCGCGCTGTGCGCCGATAATAATATCAGTGTTCGCTGGAACCGAAAGCGAATGCGCGTCAGTGATCACGTGGGTTTTTGCTGCCGGAAATGAGGCGCTGATTTCAGAGGCAATTTTTTGCATGCCGGCGCCGCGTTGTTTTAATTGAACGCCATGGCAAACTGGACACGTTAATGGCAAGTCGCTGGTATACCCGCAGAGCGTGCAATGAAGCTGCTGATGTCCTTTCGAAACCTTTTCGATGATGAGGTTTTTCTGGCAGCGCGGGCAGGGAAATGGATTATGACAATCAAGGCATTGGAAAGAGCGCGCTTCGCCGAGCTTATTATGAAATAGCAGCACGCGCTGTTTCTTCTGAAGCGCTTGAAATATATAGGCGCGCATTTTCGCGCTTATTAAGGTGTAATTGCCAAGCCGTTTTTCTTCATTCAAATCAACGATCACTGGTGTTATCGCGGGCAATTTTTTCCGCTGGTCGATGAAATCAAGGGTATGTTTTTCAACCTGATGCATGGTGGTTGTCCGCGGGGCGCGGCTTGTCATAAGGACGGTGGCCTTAGTAAAACGGGCGATTAATCGAGCGACGTCCTCGGAATGATAGCGGGGGTTCATTTCAGCCTGTCGGTGATTTTGATTGTCCTCCTCGTCAATGATAATCAAGCGGACAGACGACTGGGGCGTAAACAAAGCGGTCCGCGTCCCGATTGTTAGACCGAATGAACGCTCGGCTTGATTTTTATATTGCGACCAGTAGAGAGAGGGTGGAAGTTGCCGGTGAAACACGATCGGCTGATATTGTTTCAGGCGTCGTTCCCAATCGCGTACCCGTGATATTTCCGGAGCAATAATCAAAACGCCTTGTTCATTTTCTAAATAGGTTTTGACGACGGAGTGGATATAGTCTGACTTGCTATGATCCGTATTGTACAAGAGCAAACTGTCTTTTTTCAGGGCTGGAGAAAAATCGTGATTATGGTTCGCCAGCGGTTTTTGATCGGGCGTGATTTGAAAAAGTGTCCGGCGGGGGAGTGTTTGCAGGATTGAATTTACGACAGTCGCTGGCGAGACAAAGAATTTTCGTGCGAATTCATGGATGAGCGCCAATTGCTGCTGACGCAAGGAAATACCGGGGTAGACGCTTGTTATTGTTTTTATTGCGCCAGTTTTTTTTCGAGGCGATTGCGATATTTCATCGATCACGCCAAATACCTTTCGGTTACGAAAGGGGATGATGACAATATCGCCAGGCTGGCAACCTAAGGTATCAGGAATACGATAGTCAAAGCTCGACAGCGTTCTGGGCATCCGTAGGCTCGGTATTACGTAAGCGTACATATTATTCAGAAAATCTTGAAACGGTAAATCTTTGGAGAGTATATTTGTCCTTTGTTACATCGATGCCGGCTTTCGAAGCGGCAATGGAAACTTGTTCATCAACCGTGTTAACCCCCTCTATATCCGGCAACAAAACACCCCGGCGCTGATGCGATTGGACGATGACTCCATATTTGCGCGGATTCAGAGATTCACGTGTCGTTGGCTCAGGGGTATTCAAACGATCAACTTTTATGTCAGTCTCAGATAGTTCGGAAAGCTCCATTGGTTTAAAGCGCGGATCGCGAGTGGCCGCGGCAATGGCGTTAGCGATAATTTCTTCAGCCACGCAATTTGTTGTTGGTTCAAGCGTGCCAATACAGCCGCGCAATTCACCGTTTTTATGGAGCGATACGAATACGGCCGCTCTTTCGCGACGCAGCTCCATTGGTGCGCCCTTTGGAGATTCAAGTATCGCGCCTGACTTCAAAAATGATTGTATGGCGTGACGGGCGAGAGAAACGTAAAAGTTCATGAGATTGGAAAGTGAATAACCGCATAACCGACGCCAAACGGACCTTCGTATGAAAGAATGTTCGGTTGAGCTGGTTCAGATTCAAGCGCGCCCATCAGGATGCACAGCGATCGGTACCCGCATTCGCCGGCGGCATCAATAAAGTCCGGATCAAGCGACGCAATTGCCTCATACTTGCGTCGTCCAATAAGCTCAATGATTTTTTGGTCAAATTCTTTTCCGTGCGGAGAGAATCCGGCTGGCGCACCTTTGAAAAGACGGTGCGATAAATCACCTGACGCGATGAGGGCAATTCGTTTTGTTGATTTCTGACAATATTCTCGCAAACAGCGACCAAATTCAAGATGTTGTTCGATTGAGCAAAATGAATAACTTAGCGGTATAAGTTGCGCCGGCTTTGAACCACTTTCAAGAAACGATAATGGTACGAGGATACCATGATCAAGCTCTGGCTCTTTATAGAGATTAACGGGGATGTTCTTATCTGCTACCGAAGCATATAATTCAGCGCATTCGTTTGGCGAACCAGCATATTCCTGGCGAATTTCATCATGGCCGAATGGAGCAAAAGAACCGTGAAATTTATCCGCTGAATTTATCAGAAAATAATCCGGCCAGAGTTGGCTGTGCGGAGAAATTATTATCGTGATTTCTGGTTTGGCGTTGCGATACAAAACAGCCAAGCGTGACATCGCCTGGCGTGTTTTCGCAACCAGCGTGAGATCGTTTGGCTGACCGATGCCGGCGACAATAATCGGCGGATGCGGAACAAAACCAGCAAAGACGAGTGCCATGAGTCTAGGGGTTTAAGGCCCGACTACTCGGATGGATGCGCACGGCGAAATCAGTGGTGGTCACAATGTTATCCCACTTATAGCCAAGCTGATTGAATACGTCAGCCGAGGCAATGCGTTTTCTTTTGCCGTTTGAAACTACAAAAACCGCGTGCGATTCGGGCGAAGTGATCAGCGTGCCGTCTTTGAATCGGAGCGGCTCGCCCGGCTGATACTGCTGGATTTCAGAATCGTCAACCCTGATCAAGTTCGGTTTGGGGAAATTAGACAGGAGTATTTCTCTTGAAACAATGCCGTGGCGCGTGCCGTTTTTAACATAGGATACCGCGCCAGTTTTTTTTGATTGCAGCAGGACGCCAGTTGGATAGACGCTGTTCATGGAGATGGAATAGCCCGTCGGATAGCTTTTCAGATCTCCGGATTCGACTGGAATAACTTCTTCCGGATTATATCCAATTTTTCGGAAAACCGATTCTGATTCGATGAGATGTTTCTCATTAAACGCGATTAAATACGTTTTTTCATCCGGTCCTTGCAGCAGACTATATTCTGGGAACTTGATTGGCGGCCCGTCTTCATAGGCATCAATATCGTTCTGAGAGACCGTCAGGATGTTCCTTGGGTTATAGTTGGCCAGGAATGCAGATTTGGACCAAAAGGCCCGCTTACGCCCGTTTTTAATCAAATAGACGGCTGGCTGACCGGCTACCTGGAGCAAGCTGCCGTCCGGATAGACTTTTCCGAACCAGTCCGTCCATTTCTTCCAGACCAGCGAACTGCCACCCCAGCGCAGATCGCCACCGCCGTATTTTCCGACCCAGGGCGTATACGTATAAAGCGCTGCGGTAGCGGCGTTCTCTGGCGTAACGGCGATTCCATCCAATGTGTTTTTCGTGATAAACGGACCCCAGCCGCTGATCGTTCGACCGAGTTTTCGTATCCGCGTGATATACCCTTTGGGATTTCCATAGCTGTCTAGCTCCGCATTGAGAAATATTTTTGCCGCCCACATCACTTGAATAGAAAAACCTTTATATGTACTTGAACAGCCGGTGCCGTCCGGGCAGCCGAAGCCGGCCGCGTAATCAATTTGGTTTTGAGTCGGAGTTGAATCAGAAATTAATCCTTGCTCGACTTCAAGGCGCACGAGCAGATACTTCGGATTAATTTTATACATCTGGGCAACATCGTAAATAATTTGAGCGGCCGACTTATTTACCCCAAAGACGGAAGTGGCATAGGTGTCGAGAACGCCAGTTTTTGACTCGAGGAACTTTTGAATCCTGTCTTTTGACATTGACTGGTAATTCAAGAGGTCCTCATCGGACAAGAGGTTATTTGGATGACAAACGGCAGCCAGTAACGGAGCTGGCATAATAAAGTTTAGGATGACGAGAGAAACAATGAATCGTTTTATGAAGGTCATTTATTGTTGAATAATATTTATGTTCATCTTACATTTTGGGCATAGGCCGTTTTTGTCATGTCGGGTAACGCGGTAGCCGTCGCGCTGGATGGCGATTTCGCCGCACTTCGGGCAATAGGTGTGTTCACTTTTATGGCCCGGGATATTTCCGATATAGACATAGCGCAGTCCGTTCTTCCGTCCGACGTCAATTGCGTGCTCAAGCGTCTCAACCGGAGTCTCGACGCCGTCAGTCAGGCGATATGAGATATCGGGATCAAAACGCGACAGATGCCAGGGCGTTTCCGGTCCAGCTTTTTTCGCAAGGAATTTTGAAATACCGTCAAATGTACTCTGACTGTCGCTTAAGCCCGGTATGACCAGTGTCGTTACTTCTACCCAGCAACCGATCTTTTTGAAACGGACAATGTTATCGAGAACCGGCTGGAGATGACAACCGCAATTTTTCAAATAGGTTTCATCGTCAAAAAACTTCAGATCGATGTTTATCGCGTCGAGATACGGCTGAATCAGTTCAACCGTTTGCTCGCTCATGTAGCCATTTGAAACCCAGATATTTTTCAAGCCGGCCGAGCGAGCCAATTTCATGGTCTCAAGCGCGTATTCGAGAAAGATGGTCGGCTCAGTATAGGTGTAGGCGATGCTTTGGCAATTGCGTGCAACCGCATGGTCAACGATCGCTTCGGGGGAGAGGTCGTGCCCAGAAATGGTTTTGCCGCCCTTGGAACCTTGCGAAATATCCCAATTTTGGCAATTATCGCAACGGAGATTACAGCCTAACGTTGCGATGGAAAGTCCAGTAGATCCTGGAAAAAAATGAAAAAATGGCTTTTTCTCAATTGGATCGACAGCCTCAGCGATGGCCTTACGGTAGTTTAGCGCAAAAAGAGTGCCGCCAATGTTTTCTCTGACCGCACAAATGCCGCGACTACCCGTGTTTATTCGACAGTTGTGCGCGCAAACATGACATCGGACACTATTATTTTCTAGCTTTGAATACAAAAGTGCTTCTTTCATTCGCATTAAAGTATACCTGATTATATGGTATAATTCAAGATGAAAAGGACAGTTTTTTATTAATATGTCAAGTTACTATTTATGATACGAGCATTTGTTTCCATACCTGTTCCGAAAAACTTTTTTATGGAATATGGAAAAATTATCCAAGAAAATTTCAGGAGCAATGATTTTTACATCCAACCCGATGAGAAGATCCATTGTACGCTGGTGTTCCTCGGAAATATTACCGAAGAGCAATTGAGGAAGGCGATTGAAATATTACAAATAGTTTCAAAAAAACATCGGCCACCCATGGTAACAATAAATAACATTAAGATATTACAAAATAGAAATTTCAATAGACTTGTGTTGTCAATTGAGAAAACAAAACCGCTCATGGATATTCAAAAGGATCTTCATAATAGATTACGAGCCGCGTCGATTGGACAAATCGAAGGAAGGGAGTATTATCCGCATATAACGCTTGGGAAAATAAAAAAGCAACGCGAGATAAAAAATACCCTGCCCGCGTTGGAACAAAAATCGTTTTTCGCCACCACTATTGACCTCATGCGGAGCACGCTGTCATCAACCGGTTCAACGTATGATATCTTAGTTCGCTGTAACTTTTCTCATGCATAAAGTAACAATATTAGGCGTTCAGATCGATAGCTTTACGAACGAGGAATTAATACAAAAACTCGAGCAGTATTTGTTTGGCCAAAAGTCTCATTTAATCGTTACGCCAAATCCGGAATTCTGCATCCAGGCTACCCGTGATCATGAGTTTCGTGATATTCTTAATTCCGCCAGCCTGGCCATCCCGGACGGGATCGGTTTAAAATTTGCCGGCTGGTATCTCGGTCAGCCGATCACGCGGCGGGTAACAGGGGTTTCACTGGTTGAAGAATTATGCCGCCAGGCGCGCGACAAGAATCTCAGCGTCTTTTTTCTGGGCGCGCTCAACGATATCGCGCATCGCACGGCGGCGAGTATGAAAGAAAAATATCCGGGGCTCCAAGTTGTCGGCGCGGAAAACGAATACGATTTCCTTGGCCGGAAACGTTCTGACAACGACATGATTGCGAGGATAAACAGAAAAAAACCCGCTATCCTGTTTCTCGCGTTCGGCGCACCCGCCCAAGAAAAATGGCTGGCGCGAAATCTTCACTTCTTTGAAACGGTAAAAATCGCGGTCGGCGTCGGCGGTTCATTTGACTATTTATCAGGCCAGGTGCGTCGGGCGCCGGTGGTGATGCGTACGCTGGGATTAGAATGGCTATACCGGCTCATGAAACAGCCCTGGCGCATCCGCCGCATCTATCGCGCCGTGATCGTATTCCCGATGAAAGTAATTATTTCTAAATTTTTTCAATAATGCCAAAAAAAACGACCGAAGATGTCCGCGTACGATTCGCACCGAGCCCAACTGGCTATCTTCACATTGGCGGCCTCAGGACAGCCTTGTTTAACTGGCTTTTTGCTAAGAAACACGAGGGTACTTTTATCTTACGGATCGAAGACACGGACCAGCGGCGCTACGTTGAAAAAAGCGTAGAAGCCATCACTGAATCGTTAGCTTGGTGCGGCTTGCATTATGACGAAGGTCCGGACAAGGAAGGGGATTGCGGTCCATATATTCAATCGCAACGACTGGAAATATACAGAAAATATGCCAAAGAATTGGTACAAAACAATAAGGCGTATTACTGTTTTTGCACGACTGAGCGACTGGCTGAACTGAAGACGCAGCAAGCCGCTCAAAAAATTGCGCCTCGCTATGATCAGCGCTGCCGTTCGCTCGATCCGGCCGAGGCTGAAAAACGGGTTCACGCCGGCGAGCCGCACGTCATTCGGATGAAATTGCCGAACGAAGGGGCGCTTGTCGTCAATGATCTTGTTCGCGGTCAGGTTGAATTTTCATATCGCTATCTTGATGATGCTGTCATTATGAAGACAGACGGTTTTCCAACGTATCAGCTGGCCAGTGTCATTGATGATCATCTTATGCGCATCAGTCACGTGATCAGGGCAGAGGAGTGGTTGCCAAGCACGCCGAAGCATGTTTTTCTTTATGAAGCGCTTGGCTGGGATTTGCCGCAGTTTGCCCACTTGCCATTAATCATGAGTCCTCAGGGTGGGAAACTCAGCAAGCGTGATGGCGCGGTTTCGACCCTCGAATACCGCGAGGCCGGCTATTTGCCAGAGGCGATATTAAACTTCATTGTTTTATTGGGCTGGAATCCGAAAACTGAGCAAGAAATATTTACGGTACCTGAACTCATTGAACAATTTTCGCTTGATAAGGTAAACAAATCCGGCGCGGTTTTTAATCTTGAAAAGCTTAACTTCATAAACGGCCGCCATATTCGTTTGTTGCCTGTAAAAGAGCTTGCTCAGCGGTGCTTGCCATATTTTAAAAAAGCAAATTGGCCGTCATTAGAAAAAGCTCCGCTCGAAAAAATAGTAAAACTGGCTCAGGATCGCATGGTAACCCTGGCCGAAGCCGTCTCGCTGACAAAATTTATTGTTGAACTAGACGATTATGATCCGACGATATTAATTCCGAAAAAAAGTAATCAAGCTGACACGGTAAAAAATTTATTACTGGCAAAGGATATATATAACGGAGTAGGGGGGAATAAATTCCTTGCTAAGGAATTAAAGAGTATTTGCATAAAAAGAATTGACGAGCTGTCTTTAAAAACCGGCGATCTCTTATGGCCTTTGCGCGTGGCGTTATCGGGTTTAAAGGCCTCGCCGGATGTCTTTGAAATCAGTGAGGTGCTTGGAAAACAGGAATCACTGCGGCGCCTTGATCTCGCGATACAGAAAGTGCAATAGAAATATTTGCATAATTATTGAATTTGTAGTATACTACTACAATATAAAATATTTCGCTTTGCCTACACTAAATAAAAGAAAACTCATATTTTCTCTCGGCATCCTGCTTCTTCTTGGAGTAGGCATTTTCGTATCTGGTAAATATACGGTCTGGGCGATCGACGATCCGACGCAAAATTCGAATCAGAATACGAATACTGAAAAAAGCAAGCTCACTGATGATGAAATAATCGATCTGAATCGACAGATCCAAGAACGCCGCCAAGCCCTGGAGCAACTAAACGATCAAAATAAAGCCTACCAGCAGGCGCTTGCCTTGAAGCAGCAGGAAACATTGACGCTCTCAAACCAAGTAGAGGTCATCGACGATCAGATTGCAAAAACGGAGCTCGAAATACAAATTGCCGAGACGGAAATCGATACCTTAAAACTGCAAATACGCGAAGTTGAATCAAAGATTGCCGATCGTGAAAATCAGATCAACGATCAAAAGACGCGTTTATCGGAATTGATACGCGTCCTGAATAAATCGAAGAACGTCAGTCCACTCGTTATTTTCTTTAAGGAAAATACCTTCTCGGACTTTTTTTCGCAAATGAATTATCTCGAGGAATTGGAGCATAAATTGAAAAAGTCTCTCGACGATGTTAAAAAGCTCAAGACCGAACTTGAAACCGTAAACACGGAACTGAATGGAAAAGAGGATGAACTTCAACAAACGAAAGACAAACTTGAAGCTGAACAAGCCGAAGCTGAAAGTCAACGCAGCTACAAAACGCAGTTGCTTGATGAGACTCGTTCGAGTGAATCGCAATATCAGGAACTCCTTGACGCCGTAAAACGTGAACAGGCTTCGGTGAGCTATGATATCACGTCGATTGAAGACACAATCAGGAAGAAGCTTGCCGGAGATGACACCTTAACCGATGACACGACGACGCTGTCGTGGCCAGTCAGTCCGCTCGGTGGCATTACTGCGACGTTTCATGATCCCGCTTATATTTTCCGACGCATATTCGAACATCCGGCCATTGATATTCGAGCGAAACAGGGGACACCTGTTAAAGCGGCGGCGGCTGGCTATGTGGCCAGAGCAAAAGACGCCGGTCTTGGCTATAGCTATATTATGTTAATTCATGGAGATGGTATTTCGACCGTCTACGGGCATATCAGTTCGATCAAGGTTCAAGAAGAGTCTTATGTTACCCGCGGACAGGTCATTGGGTTGAGCGGCGGTATGCCTGGAACTTCCGGCGCCGGCCGATTGACGACTGGACCACACCTTCACTTTGAAGTTCGAAAAGATGGTATTCCGGTAAATCCAATCGATTACCTACCGTAAAAAAACAATTCCGTATCAAAAGAAGGGCTTGCAGCCCTTTTTGTTACAGGGGAGGATTGTTAATGTGTCGCACAATATACAATTTATGAACCATTATGCATAGGGGTCCGATAAAGGGGTGTATTTATTGAATGTAATAATAAATTCGTCTAACGAGACAAGTATGATGTTTTCTCTTATTTTATTCTTTTGAGTTTTGCGCCTAATATTTGTCATCTCATTATCAATACCTGCATTTGTCACGCATAAATATATAAGAAACGGAAAATCCTTATAAAAAATATATTTCATTGTTACATTTTGAGAAAAATGTCTATAATCGTTTGATGGGCAAAAGACATCCACCGCGAATTTACCATTTTTGTGATATACAATAAAATCTACTCTTATTACCTTATCAGTTAACGTTACCCTAGATTGGTAATGTACATATGGTTCATGAAAGCGTCTTACAAGTTTCTCATATATAGATTCTTCGGATATATATCCTCGTTTACCTACCTGAAAAGCTGATCTGCTTCTTGGCGCACCGGATCGTAAATCGAATTCATTAATATTTAGTTGTTTTCGAATATTTATGATACCGCCAAATTTCCTTTCAAGTGTTTTAACGTTTGGCAAATATTGACATAAGGACATATCATACTGACCAGGCCAATGTCCATTCTCCTCGAAAAACTTTCGAAATCCACATAGAACATTGTCCAAAGTCCAGCTGACATTAAATTTACTCTTTCCTTCAGGGATTATTAGCACCCCTTTTTCTTGTCGATAAAAATCCTTACGCATAACAATATGCTATTTATAATACACCCTTCCTGGGTATCGAAGGTCAATATACGTCAATCTATCAAATAGGCCGCCGATTTTATCATTATATGACACGGTAAATGCCCCTATTTGATCGTTTGTCGAATACTTTGATGAAAAGTACAACTTTACACCGGACGGTACAACGACGATATATTCGACCATTGGCTGCTCCGTGCATGGCACGATTTCTTTCTCGATAACCTCCTCATTGGTGTTTGTCTCAATATTTGAGTTTATCGTATCGTCAGAATTGGTATTTTCGTTCGTTGTCGTCTCAGTCTCATCTGTTTTTGGTAAATCCGGGCAGTCTCGGACAATCGTTTCAAAATGATCGATTGATATCTCCTGGTATTTTTCGAGAAACATGCGATTTGTCTCAAGTATGGATTGCGCCAAGGCCGCCGGTATAATCTGTTGACCGATTGAGACGGCTGATTTTGTCTCATGACGCAATATCGGATAAATAGTTTTCGACGGTTCTTCCGCCGCTGGAGCGCCTTCTTTTGTTTCCACAACGGGATTAAGGTATTGCTCACTGATCACATATCCCTGGCGATCGAGAAGATATGACTGGTTGTCCGCCTGAAGGATGAGTTGGGCAGTTCGTTCACGAAACGTAACGTGGATCGTATGCGGAAAAGCCTTCTCTATCGTCAACGTTTCTAACGATATTTTATTCATGAGATCCTTATCAAGCCAATTTTTCAGGCGGTTCGACGACACGAGAAACCAGTTGTCGTTTTTTATGACGCCAAGCATTTTTCCCTGCAAATATTCGTCTACCCTGTTTTCAATAAATGAGATCCGATCAGTTGTTCCGCCTTCAACCGTTATTTCCCGTATTTGGAACACCGGCGAAATAAAAAGGAAATACGAGACCGCCAGACAGACAATGATTATGCCGATTACAATAAATCGCTGGCGGCGTTTCCTTTTCTCGGAAAACGATTCTCTCGGAAAATACGGATTGCGGTAATTCAATTGTTTCGTGACGAATCTTCGTGATGACGTCCAATCGCGATAGTCTGCCATAGCCTATAAATACCAATTTTTTGAAGGCTGGTACGATGAAACGATCCGCTCGCGTTCGCGGTGACGCTCGAGCGCAAGCGTAATGAGTCGATCGAGCAATTTCGGATACGCCAGTCCAGAGGCTGACCATAACTTCGGATACATGCTGATGCTTGTGAATCCGGGCAGCGTATTAATTTCATTGACCAAAACCCGGTTTGTCCCCTTTTCGATAAAAAAGTCGACGCGGGCCAGTCCAGCACAATCAATCGCCAAAAAGGCTTTCACGGCAAGCTGCTGGACGATTTTCCTTTGGGTTAATGTGATTGGCGCCGGAAGCAGCAATTCTGATTCGCCGTCGATATATTTCGCCTCATAGTCATAAAACTCGCGATTTGGCACGATTTCTCCAGGGACCGAAGCGATAGGATTATTATTGCCCAAGACCGAACACTCGATTTCATGACCGTCGATCGCCTCTTCGATCAGCGCTTTTCGGTCGTAGGTAAAAGCGGTATTGAGCCCGCGGACAGTTTCATTAAGACTCCGGCATTTCATTATCCCAACGCTTGAGCCGAGATTAGCCGGTTTTGTAAAGTTTGGAAAGCCTATCTCTGAACGTATTTTTGAAATGATATCCTTGCGTTTCTTGCTCCATTCCGATTTCGTCAGCGGGACATATTTTGGGCCAGGAAGTTTGGCATTCTGAAAAAGCGCTTTCATGATAACTTTATCCATACCGCACGCTGAACCAACGACACCAGCCCCGACATATGGAAGATGGGCCAGCTCGAGCAAGCCTTGAATCGTGCCGTCCTCGCCATATGGCCCATGTAAAACCGGAAATATTACATCGATTTTCGATTGTAACAACAGACGTTGTTTTCTCGATGTTTCCGGCACGATCGCTTCGCGTCTAAACTCCGAACCTTTCCCTGTTTTTAAATACTTCATGGCATCCGGACCGATCAGCCAATGGCCACCTTTCGTTATACCAATTGGCACGACACGGTATCTCTTCTTATCAAGTCCGGCCATAACGGCCTGCGCGGAAACAAGCGAAACCTCGTGTTCACCCGACTGACCGCCGAATATGACGCCGACTGTTAATTTACCCGGTTGTCTCATATGTGTCGTAAAATGTTAGACTACCCTTCTCTTCAATAATGGGTTTATTCTCGTCACGATTTCGTAATTTATTGTTCCAGCTTTTTCGGCTAACTCTTCAGCGCTGATATTTTCTTTTCCCTGCGTGCCAATCAGTGTCGCCTGTTCCCCTACTCTGACACCAGGGATGTCCGTAACGTCAACCATGGTCATGTTCATGCAAATCCTGCCCAGCACCCGGGCCCGGCGCGAACGGATCAATGCTTCACCGTGATTTGATAATTTCCGATCATATCCATCCCAATACCCAATCGGCAAAACAGCGATCTTGGTGCGACGCTTGGTTTTGTAGGTACAGCCATAGCCCACATACGTATTAATCGGAACATTTTTTATCTGGATAATTGTCGTGTGCCAGCTCAGGACTGGCCGAAGTTTAAAACCATTGAAATGCCGTTCATACAGGGCTTTTGTATCTTTCGATGGCCACAATCCATACAAACTTATACCGATCCGAACAAGACTGTTTCGAGAATTTGGATTTATGATCGTCGCGGCTGAACACGCGAGGTGTCGGACATTGATATCAAGCCCGCTCTTTTCTAATGCTTGACAAATACTATTAAAGGTCTTGATTTGTTTATTGGTATACTCTTGATTAAAATTTTCCGAGTCCGCCAAGTGGGAGAAAATACCCGTAATTTTTAGACCGGGGAGCTTCTTAACAGCTTTTGCTACGCCCAATACGTCTTTCGGCAAAATTCCTAAACGCGTTGTTCCAACATCGATTTTTAAATGGACTGAAAGGGTTTTATGAAGTCTTTTCATCACCCGAGAAATCGTCTTGGCTCCTTCAAGGTCAAAAACTGGGAAGACGATATTTTTATTTGCTGCCAGGGAAATATTTTTCTCGTTAAAAAAACTCAGTACGAGTATGGGCGTTTTAATTCCAGACTTTCGTATTACCAGCGCTTCATCTAAACTCACGACACCGAGCCAATCAGATGTCGGAGCGACAATCTTTGCTACCTCAAGTATGCCATGCCCATAGGCATTGCTTTTAATAATCGGCATTATTGAAACGCCTGGCCCAAGCAGTTCATGAAAGGCGGCGAGGTTGTTTAATAAGGCTGATTTACTGATTTCCAGCCACGTCAGGTGGTTGTTTGCCATAGAAAAATAAAAAGGCTTCCAATGAATTATAATGGATTCCCAGCGTTTTGTGAAATATGCTTGTTATTTGTTTAACTTTCGCTCCACCCAGTCAAGATTTATCTTCAATATTTCGTGTTTTACCATTTCTCTGGCTTGTTCATATGGAAGCCAATAAGCGTGGCTTACTTGCTGGGTATTCGGCGTTATTTCTTCTACCTCGGTTTTAACAAGAAATACCTGGTATTTCGCAGGTTGTTTGTATCGTGATGACCCTTGGATCGAAAAAACGAATGAATTCGTCAGAGGAAGCTCCTCTATTTGTTCGTCGGCTGGTATAAAATTGATTTCCTCCTGCAATTCGCGTTTTATGGTGTCACGCATCTCTTCGCCGCTGTCACTGGCGCCCCCGGGAAACGTGTGATTGCCGCTAAAAACGTTATGGGTAACTAAGTAGACTCGTCCGCGCGGGGTCTCACGATAAATTATGGCGATCGCGCCGTTCATGATTGTTGAACCGTCATTCATTACGTGTCACTGAATTTTAGATAATATGTTTTTGGCTTGAGTTCGTTGTGGACGACCGTTTTCCAGATAGGATCGTTGTCTGACAATCGCTGCAGGGTACCGTCAGCCTGATAGAGTGGATCGACGATGCGGGATTTTACGTGTACTTCCGCTTCATAATCATGTGGGTCATTTGCATACGGTATTTTATTATTCATTCTCGTCCAAAGTTTTTGCAGCTGTGTGTCAATCGGTAAATGCGAATTTATTTTCTTCAACACATCATTATCAGTTGTATAGAGGTCATCGAGTGTTATATAGTGTTGCTTCAAGCCATGTTTGAGGAAACTGCCAACCGAGTAAAACATGACAGCCGATTGCACATTGGAATAATATTTGCTGTTCATGGCACAAAAAACATCGGCGTATCGGCGCGCAACTACTTGGTCGGTAAATACCCACTGGCGATCATGAATGCGCAAGGCATTGAGAAATTCCAAGGCTTCAGAGGTGGATATTTCTCCAAAGAGAACGCCTTCGCGGAATGAATAATCAATACGGTCGGCACATAGATCTGGTAATTCGCGCTCTTTTAAAGGAAAATTTTCATCATTAAGTATATAGTCAACTGCCAGATCATATTTTGCAACAATCGCGGGTATGTCGGATGATTTCACATATTGAATATGCAAATTATCTTGATGATGCTGCTTTGCTCCAGAACCCTCAGACAACACATAATCAATGGCATGCGAAAAAACAGAGTGCGACACATCATGAATAAGGCCGGCAACCTGCTCTTCGATCGGGGCGCCATACATTTTCAAAAGATGCATCACGCCGATTGAATGCTCGAACCGCGTGCGAGATGTACCCGGAAAATGAGGCTCAAAATATCCGGCTGAATCTATTCCCTCCAGACGTTTAAGGGTCGGGCTCTCGATCAGTTCCAGCAGCACCGGCTCAGTGATTTCAATATTTCCGTATATCCGGTCTGTTATATGTCGTGACATTATGGCAGTTCGGTTTCATCGATACGCTTTTTTATATCTTCCGGTACCTGATCCGGGAATTCATCGATGAGCGCCCTTACTCGTCTCATCGCTTGACCCATGAGCGGGCCCTTTTCAATCCCACGTCCAGTCAAGTAGTCAAACAGGCTCGATCCGAAAATTTCACCTTCACGCTTCGCTCGGGCCGCTCGAAGCTCAGCCTCAACCTTCGCTTGTTCAGCTAATATTTTCCCATCCTCGTATCGCTTCCAGACCGCCTCAGGGTCAAAATGCTCTTTTTCGACATCATGGACAACAGAGAGCTTGCCCTCTGCCAATGTCGTGTACTGGGTCCCCAGACCGTCAACTTTTATCACTAAAGCCAAGAGATTGAGCGTTTCGCGGCGTTGGACATCGTCAGCGCCGAACGACTCTATAATCGGCACAATCTTAACAGGATTCATAATCAGGAGATCGGTCCGCATATGGTTTTGAATGACCGTCATGGCCCGATCAAGCCGCTCACCCGCCAGGCCGTTCGACGCCAATGAACGATTGATATCATCGAGCCGCGCCTCCGTGTGGCCCATCATCGCCACTTGGAGCTTTCCTTTCTCAGCGCGCTCCTGCGTTCTTCCTTTATTCCAGGGAAAACGGATTGCCACGGTTTTTCCGAGGTCATGATACAAAAGTATCAGCCGAAGCTCTTCGTTCTGGTCAGCTGGCAGGCCTAATTTTTCCAATTCATGCAAACACCGCCGCGTATGGTCCCAGACGGTTCTTCCCTCGGAATGCGTGATGGACGTTATCCCTGCCTTTTCCATGGCAGTCTTCAATCGTTCCGGATCATCGAGCGAGCCTTCAATGTCAGCATAGCCGCGAGGCAGGTTTGGAAGACGCTGCATTTCTTGTGCGGCGGCGATATTTTCACGATTCGCCTCAATGCCCAATTCACGCAACTGGATTGCGAAAGTCTCATCCCCGGATTCTATTGACCGTGGTCCGTTTTCTCCAGGTATACGCATGTTATTTCGTTAATATCTTTGGCAGCGACAGACCGCCCTTCTCCGTTTGATAGTTTTCGATGAGGGCGATCAGCGTCCGTCCCATGGCAAACGCCGTACCATTAATAGTGTGGACCAGCTCGGAATGTTTGCCATCTGAATATTTGGTATTCAAACGACGAGCTTGAAAGTCTGTTGAGTTTGACGTTGAATGGGTTTCCCGGTACTCCCCTTTTCCATCATTTTGACCTGGCAGCCAGCTCTCGATGTCAAATTGTTCCGCGTCCGTCGAAACCATGTCGCCGGTGCACACGTGAACAACGCGATACGGCAATTTCAGTTCCTGCATCAGCGCTTCCTGGATGGCGAGAAAAAAGCGATGTTCTTCCCTCGATAGGTCGGGTTGGGAGAATGAAAACATTTCCAGCTTGTCGAATTGGTGAACGCGCAATATACCCTTGGTATCTTTGCCGTAGCTGCCGGCCTCTCGCCGGAAATTTGTCGAGTAGCCAATAAACCGTATCGGCAATTGTTCCGCCGTGAGCGTTTCATTTTGATAGTATGGACCGAGTGTGTGTTCAGCACTACCGATCAAATAGAGGTTGTCCTTTGGAAGATGATAGCGTTCTTCTTCTTGTCCGGGATCGAGCTTGCCCATCGCCCGGAATACCTCCATCCGGATCATGTCAGGCGGCAAAACCGGAACAAATGCCTGTGACGGTACGGACAGTTTTGCCTTCTTGATAACCTTTGACAGCCACGCTTCGTTTGTTAATCGAGACAGCGTGAATTGGATCAGGGCGAACTGTGCCATAACAAGCTGCCCTTTGAGATAGCCGAAACGTGTTCCCGAAACGCGCGCCGCGCGATCAGTATCGATCAGATCAAGATTTGACGCTATTTCAAAATAATCCTTTGGTTTATACGAAAATGTCTTTTTTTGGCCAACGTTACGTAAAACCTTATTATCGGCTTCATTTTTGCCCACCGGAACATCCTCAAAGGGCACATTCGGCAATTTATACATTATGGCTGTAAACTCCTCACTGGCGAGCTCCAGGGCTTTCTCAGAAGACTTTAAAGACTCTTTGAGTTTCTGGGCATTCAAAATCTTTGCTTGTTTTTCGGACGGGTTGGCCGTGCTTATCTCTTTAGCTGCTTTATTCATTACCGCGCGCAAATCATCTACTTTGGCGATGAGCAGCTTTCGCTCATTATCTAATTTTAATAATTTCGGTATTGCCACAGTACAACCACGATTTTTTAAACCTTCGGCATAGCGGTCAGGTTCTAAACGAATTTTTTTTATGTCTAACATAGTATTTTACAATTCTAATTCTTGAGAAACTGATTGTAAGGCGGTCAGGCAATTATTAATATGTTCATCAAGCGGTATCTCTATTTCATTCGCGCCTTGGATAATATCCTCGCGCCGTATTTGACGCGCGAACGCCTTGTCTTTCATTTTTTTCTTTATTGACGCTAGCGTGACGTCGGCTAACTTTTTTGACGGCCTGACCAGGGTCACGGCGATAATCAAGCCACAAAGCTCATCGCAGGCGAACAAGGTTTTTGCCATCTTCGTTATTCTCGGTACGCCGGAATAATCAGCATGACCGAGAATCGCTTCAATAACTTCATCTGGATAACCGTGCGTCCTGAGAATCTGCGCTCCCTTTAATGGATGATCGGGCGCATTGGGATACATTTCATAATCAAAATCATGCAGCAAGCCGGTAATGCTCCATAGCTCTTCATCCTCATTTTTATGCTGTGCATACCACCGCATGGCTGCCTCAACAGCCAAGCCATGTTTAATGAGGTTTGGAGTCTTAGTATGCTCCTTCAGTAATTGTAAGGCCTCAGCTCGGTTCATGTGTTTCTTTTTCATAATCTTTCATCGGCGGGAAAAGAACGGTTTCGCGAACCGGCTTGTCCATGATGACGGCGAAGAGACGTTCCGATAGGCCAAAGCCGGCCGCCGGCGGTAGGCCGTATTCCATCGCCTCAAGATAGTCTTCATCGAGACGCTGCGCTTCCGTATCACCGGCCGCCCGAAGCGACATTTGTTCTTCAAAACGTTTCCGCTGATCAAGAGGATCATTTAATTCGGAAAAGCCTTTGCCCAACTCCGTGCCCCAGGCGACAACCTGAAACCGTTGAACGCGGTCAGGCGCGTCAACGCGTCGTTTCGCCAATGGTTCAACAACCGCCGGCGGATCCATGAGAAAACCGGGATTAATCAGTTTTGGCCGAACGCATTTCTTATAGACAGCGTCGATCAATCGGCCGTGACCAACATACGCTTCAAGGGCAATGCCTTGCTTTTCAGCAAATTGACGCAGTTCTTCGTCTGTGGCCTTCTCGAGATTGCAACCGGTATACTTTTTAAATTCTTTGTAGTAGTCGTATTTTACCCAGGCCTTTTTCCAATCAATGGTTTGATTGTTATTTGTCACGACCAATGAACCCGTTACTTTCTTAATCACCTCTCGATACAAGCGTTGAACAAACTTCATGAGCTGGTGATAATCGGCATACGACCAATAAAATTCCAATTGCGTATAGTCTTGGAGGTGTTCAGTCGAAATGCCTTCATTTCGGAAGATACGGCCAATCTCAAATACTTTTTCATAGCCACCGACCAGGAGTCTTTTTAAAGGTAATTCAAGCGAAATGCGTAAAAAGAGATCGCGGTGCAGCGTATTGTGATGCGTGATAAACGGCTCGGCTTCGGCGCCGCCAGGGACGTTTTCCAGAACCGGCGTTTCGACTTCCAGGAAACTATTCTTTATCATGAACGATCGGATCGCTTGCCAAAATATCGATTTCTTAACGAAGAGGTCGCGTGTTTTGGGGTTTACCGCCAGATCGAGATACCGCTTTCGCAAACGTGTTTCGACATCTTTGAGACCGAAATGCGCCTCGGGTATCGCGCGCAAAGCTTTGGCTAACAACTGGTACGCCTTGGCATCGAGTGTTGGTTGTCCTTGAGTAGTTTTAAATACCGTCCCGGTAAATTCAACGATGTCGCTGGTGTCTATACAATCGCTGAGTTGTTTAAACTTTTCCTGGCCGAGCCGGTCGAGTTTGCAAAAAATTTGAAAGGTGCCCGTCCCATCTTCAAGGTCATAGAATGACGAGCCGCCGTGGCGACGAACTGACCTGACGCGACCGGCTAGAGTAATCGTTTTTTTACTATCTGCATATGCCTGAAAATTATCGATTGCCTGAACAATCGTTGTCGTCCGTCCGCTGCTCGATGGATAGGGTTGGACGCCGAGTTTTTCAAGTGATTGTAATTTTTCTAGCCGGAGAGCGCGGCTTTCATCTAAACGACTCATACGTATTTCGGTAATTTGTTCTTTATTACTGATATTCGGATACTGCCCATATTTTACTTCATTTGCCGAATTTTTTCAAGAAAAACGCACTTTTTAAATTATGAAGCCAACAAAAAAACCACCCGATTCGGATGATTTCTTTATTGCCTATCTATTTGATACCGAGAATTTTATAGATAACCTTTCCAGACGGCACCTCTATCTCTATTTGTTCGCCAATCTTGTGTCCCAGAAAAGCTTGACCGAGTGGTGACTCGTTTGAAATAAAGCCTTTTTCCGGGTCAGCCTCATTCGAACCGACGATCGTATAGGAAAGCTTTTTGTTGTGAGCCTCCAGTTCGACATTGCAGCCGACATGAACAGTGTTATCTTTACCTTGAACAATGCTACTATTATCAATAATAGTTACGTTTTTCAAGAGATTCTCTAATTGGGCAATTCTTCCTTCAACAAAAGATTGCTCGTTTTTTGCCTCGGCATATTCTGCGTTTTCTGATAAATCGCCCAGCTCTTTGGCATCCTGAATACGATCGGCAATTTCTTTCCGCTTGATGTTCTTTAAATCATCGAGCTCTTTTTTCAACTTAACAAAGCCCTCGCTCGTTATATATGTTTTTTTATCAGCCATGATATTTCGTTTTTTAAAAAAAGCCCTTCGTGCAAGTAAAATATTTTATTCGGAAATTGAGTAGACTATAGTTTAAAAACAAATTCGGTCTTTTGTCAATAGACTTATCCACATAACTATCGTTTACCATAATACCAAGTAAGAAAATCCTTGGCAACAGGCAAAGCAACAGCGTTTCCTTCTCCGCCGCCTTCTATCAGAACAGTGATGACAATCTCGGGATTATCATATGGCGCAAAACCGGTAAACCAGGCATGCGTTTTATCGTCAGAATACTGTGCTGTGCCTGTTTTCCCAGCTGAGGTTACTGGTAAATCTTGGAGTGAACGAGAACTGCCTGTTAGCACGCCTTCACGTAACCCCTGTCGAACCGGCTGAATCGACGTTTTTGGCAATATTTGTTCTTGAATAATCTGAGGATTCTGATACGTAACGGCATGGGTTATCGGATCAATGGTTGATCGAACCACATGTGGCTGATAAAAGGTGCCGCCATTGGCCATAATTGCCGTCAAATTTGCAATTTGAAGCGGCGTCACGAGCAGGTCGCCCTGGCCGATGGCGAGGTGGTAGGTATCGCCGATATACCAACTTTCTTTCTTCACTCTTTCTTTCCATTCTTTGTCTGGCAGAAAACCGGTTGCCTCGCCGCTCATATCGATGCCGAGCGTCTTACCGAAGCCAAACTTGTCGGCATATTCTTTTATCTTCTCAACGCCCAAACCCTTGATATCTTCATAGCCGCCACCGATCGCATAGAAGAACGTGTTGACTGATTCCGATAACGCCTTCGTCAGATTTGTCACGCCATGGCCGCCAGCTTTCCAATCAGGAAAAAACCATTTGTCGATCTTAATACCACCGGTGCTCGTGACCGTTGTGCTCGGCGTAATATTTCCCTCGTTCAGCGCTGCGCTCGCAATAAGCGGTTTGATCGTTGACCCGGATGGATATTCGCCGCTGAGCGGCCGATTAAATAATGGCTGTCTCGGATCGGCGATTAACTGCTGGTATTGTTCATTTGTCAGACCGCCCGAAAAAACGTTGTTATCATAGGTTGGCGAGGTAACGAGTGCGAGTATCTCACCATTGCGCGGGTCGAGGGCAATCGCGGCACCACCCGTTTTCTGGAGTCGGTTCACTTGGTCGTCGAGTAGTTGCTGGAGCTTGTTCTGGTAATCCTTATCAATCGATAATATTAGATTCATGCCTGGCTGGGGCTGTTCTGACGCGATCACTTTTTTTACTTTGCCCATCGAGTCGACTTCAACGTGATTGCGTCCATAGGTGCCTCGAAGCACGTCTTCATAATATTTTTCTACCCCAACCTTGCCGATAACGTCATCGGCCTGATAATTTTTATCGAGATAGCTTTTTTGTTCCGCCTCGTTTATTTTCCCGGTATACCCGAGGATATTTGAAAATACGTTTCCGCCGAGATATTTTCTGCCCGATTCGGCTGAGATCGCAATACCCGGCAATTGATTACTTTCGATTTTTAATTTAATCGCATGATTGATATCAATATGCTCCGCGAGCATGAGCGGTTGATAGACAGTTATTTTTTTTTGATCGTTTTTACTCACCTCGGTTAAATAGCTGTCGACCTTTTCCTGGATGACCTTCTCATCTAAATCCAGGGTTTTCGAGACGCTCGAAAGAACCTGGACGCGTTCAGTATTATCTTTAGGCAAATCACCGGGCACGACAAAAAGGGTAAAATTGGGAACGTTTTCTACGAGTGGCTTCTCATTACGATCGAGTATCAATCCCCGGGGCGGTTTTATCCACTGAATTCGGACGCGATTGCCTTCAGCAATTTCACGGTATTGAGCTCCCTGCGCCATCTGCAATTCGATCGTGCGCACCCCAAGGGTAATAAAACAGGCAATAATTATATAAATAATTATGTTCAGCTTGCCAAACGGAACATGAAGTCGTAATGATTCCCGTTCAGCGTCCTCGGGCCGATATTCGTCGCCTTGAGAATGATTAAAATTATAGTCTCTAACCAGACGTTTTTTTATATCGTCAGTTTGACCGTATATTTCAAATGGGTTTATTGGCATGGTGATTATGATTTTTGAATGAGGAATCGATCGCGAAAACGCTTTACGGCCTGATTAAAAACCAAATAGCATAAAACGCACGTCACGGTTGTGGCAAACGCCTGACTCAGCATTGCCACCGGATAAAATATGAGGTGCGTCGGATCAGAAGCGAAGAATATCCAGACTTGCGAAATGCCGTATAATAAGAGCGCGTAAACAAGGCACATCAACACTACTAATAGGATGAGCGTAAGGCCGGTGCGATGTGAAAAATAATTCAGATACAGAAAATAGGCAACCAACGCCGTACCAAGCAAAGAAATTGTAATGACGCCGATCGGTAGGCTTGAAAATATGTCCGCCAGTAAACCGAGTATTGCCGTCCAAATAAAATAATTCCTCGTCTTCAACGTGATGAGAAAATACAGGGTGGCAATAATTAATATATTAATGCCAGAGGGAAGCGGAAAAAATATTGGCACAATCGATGTTTGCGCAACCACGAAAAATAGGACGAGCAATAATATCCCAAACTGTTTAATCATTGATTATCGTTTGCGGGATAATAACCGAGATAATTTGGAGATGGTCAAACCTGATCGGGGACGTAACGACGGCACTCTGAAATATGTCGCCTGGATTTATGGCCGTAGCGCTGATCGTCCCGATCACAATCCCCTGCGGTATATTCGATTCCAACCCCGAGGTAATAACAATCTGATCGCGCGTGATAATTTCATTTTGCGGAATAAGTTGCATTTCAAGCGAGAGGCCATGTTGTCCGATGACAATGCCGGGCGCATTCGTATCGTTCTGAACGGTTGCGGCAACTTCACTTTGACGGTCGATGATGAGTCGTACTTTTGAGATTGAATCGCGTGATTCAATGACCTTGCCGATTAAATAGCCGTTTTGTGAAATAACGGCATACCCCTCGTTTATACCGTTATTTGTACCGATATTTATCAGTATTTCTTCCGTCATCGAATCACTGGTACGCCCGATGATTCGCGAAACAACCCCGTGATACCCCTTGTTTTTTAGAAATTCTTCTTCTTGGCGCGTAATCGTGAGTTCGCGTATTTCTGAATCTAAAAGACTTTTTTCTTGGATCAATTTGTCGCGCTCAGCGCGCAAGCTTTCATTTTCCTTCTGGAGATCGTTAAACGCCTCCCTCTTCTCAAGATATTTGTGAATCGTGCTCGAAAAGATAAACGTATTGCCCTGGATCGGTTTCAAAATAACGGTCACGAGGTCTGTCAGCGGGTTAAAAACACCGCTTGTTCGAAATAAAAAAACAACCATCAGAGCCAGAATAATAATACCGCCGATAAGCGTATATCTTTTTTTCATGGGTTCTATTCCTCGTGAGTAGACAACGAGAGAATGCCTTTGAGGTTATCAAGATCCTCGAGCACGATGCCGGTGCCCCGAACAAGGCAGGTCAAGGGATCATCGGCAATATGAACGGGTATTTGTGTTTCGTGTTGGATGACACGGTCGAGCCCCCGCAGCAGCGCGCCGCCACCGGTTAATACCAAGCCGCGCTCGAAGATATCGGCCACCAATTCCGGCGGCGTTGATTCGATAGTGTCTTTGATATTTTCGATTATCATTCGAATTGAGCGCTGGATCGCTTCCTGAACATGATAGCTATTGATTGTAACCTCGCGCGGCAAACCGGACAACAGATCGCGACCGCGCATTTTTGTTTCGAGCGGTTCGGTGATATCGCCAACCATGGCAACCTTTATTTTTACATTTTCGGCCGTTTGTTCGCCCAAGAGCAAATTAAAGTTTTCGCGCGCATACTGAATGATATTTTGGTCCAATTCGTCGCCAGCGATTCTGAGCGATCGCCAGGTGATAACACCACCTAACGAAATAACGGCTATTTCCGTCGTGCCCCCGCCGATATCGACGATCATGTTTCCGGAAGCGTCTTGAATCGGTAACCGCGCCCCTATCGCCGCCGCCATCGGTTCTTCAATCAGAAAAACTTGACGCGCCCCGGCGTTCAGTGTGGCATCTTCAACGGCTTTCAATTCCACTTCGGTTATCCCTTGGGGCACCCCGATAACAATTCTCGGTCGCGGCACCACCGTGTAGGTTTCACGATGTACTTTTTCAATAAAATGTCTGAGCATCCGTTCGGTAATTTCAAAGTCGGAAATTACTCCATGTATCAGCGCTTTGCTGGCTACAATATGAGCGGGCGTCTTCCCCACCATCCGGCGCGCTTCTTCACCGACCGCGACAATTTGATCAGTGCGCGTGTTAATCGCGACAATTGATGGCTCATTAATCACAATCCCCTTGTCTTTTATGTAGACAAGCGTATTCGAGGTACCCAAATCAATTCCCATGTCTTTTGAGAAGCGTCCAAAAAAGCGATTGAAGATATTGATCATGAAACCAGCATATTCATTAATTCTATTTCGCTCATCATTTTGGCTTGTCGTTTTGACCGTCTTTTTTCCTCTATCTGACCATTTGTTTTCGGGCTGACCAGGAGACGATACGGAATTCCCAATGAATCGGCATCATTCAGCTTTTGGCCCGGGCTTGCATTTCGGTCATCGAATAGTATCTCAACGCCCTTTTTTACGCAAGCGTTATATATCTCTTCGGCCAGCGTAAGACAACTTTTTAGCCAAAAATATTTTTTATAAATCCGAATATGTTGTCTTTGAAACGATTGAGATCGCGCAAGGTAATTAACACAATCAGCAACATCAACACGGTAAACCCGACATTATGAATCATCGCCTCAACGCGTCGATTAATTTGCTTGCCGCGTATTTTTTCAATCACGACGAAGAGCACGCGCCCGCCATCGAGCGCCGGGAACGGGATAAAATTAATAATCGCGAGATTCAACGATAACAGCGCGGTAAATTGGATCAAGTAGGCAAAGCCTAATTGTGCGACCTGACCTGTTAAGACCGCTATTCCGATCGGTCCTGAGACATCGGCGCCAGTGGGTTGTCCAGTCAGCCAATTGCGAATTAATTGATAAAACGCTACCAATATTACCCAAATAATTTCAAAGGTGGTTTTTACGCCGCGCCAAATCGCATCATACCAAGGATATGAGATAATGCCTGTTTCAACCAACGTGGCGCCCATTTTACCTTCACCGGTGGCATCAAGGTTTTCAAGCGTTATGGTAACGGTTTTTTCCTTGTTCAAATGTTTATAGGTCAGCGTCTCGGCTGAGCCGACTTTGTCGCGGTTGTAATTTTGTACTTGGTCGACTGTCGTGATCGTCACGTTATCGATCTTAACGATTTGATCGCCCGAGACAAGTCCGGCTTTTTCGGCGGGTGTGTTTTTGGCCACTTCAATAATTTGAACCTTTTGATCTCGTATTTTGGCCGTGCCCATATTATCACCGAGCGTACTTGGTAAACCAACGCCGAAACCGATCGAAAATAAAACCATCGCCAACACGACATTCATCGTTACGCCAGCGGACAGCATAAATATGCGTTGCCATACTTTTTTCGAGGCAAAGCTTTTCTGGTCGTTTGGATCGGCACCGTCCTCGCCCTTTATCTTCACGAAGCCGCCGACGGGAATCCAATTCAGTGAGTACAGCGTATCTTTTTTCTTAATGCCAATAATTTTCGGCGGCAAGCCGAAGCCAAATTCTTCTACGGCGGCGCCCATTCTTCGTGCTGCTAAAAAATGACCTAATTCATGAACAAACACGATCAGCCCAAGGATAACGACAAATGTGATAATGGTTACAACCATAGTTAGACGGTAGTTATTTCTTTTTCCTTGTCAGCGGCGACGGCAGAGAGCGCCTCAATCGCCGTATCGATTTCATTCTGAAGCTCTTTTTGTCTATTGAAGAGTTGATCTTCAGATATTGTGCCGGCTTCTTTATCCTTCTTGTTCATTTTATTGTGCTCTTCGCGCGTTTGGCGGATGCGTACTTTGTATTTCTCAGCAATCTCGTGTACTTTTTTCACCATGGCTAAACGCCGTTCTTCGGTCATTTGCGGGATAATAATCCGCAACACATTCCCGTCGCTCGTCGGACTGGCACCGAGATTTGCTTTTTGCAATGCTTGTTCAACATCTTTGAACGCGTTTTTATCCCAGGGTTGAATAACTAAGGTTTGGGCATCGCTCACGGTAACGCTCGCCAGTTGCTTCAACGCGGTTGGCGTACCATAATAGTTGACCATGACATTTTCGACCAGCCCGGGGTGAGCCCGACCCAGCCTGAGGGCGGACATTTCCTCATGAAAATATCGCTGTGTTAATTCGAGCTCTTCGGTTAGATTATTGGTGCCCATTATTTCGATTGAATAGTAAAGACGCCGGCGTAGAGTATCTCCGGCTGGGTCGGATGGATAAGCAATTGATTAATTCTCCGTTTTGAAGGCAAGGTTCGAAGCGTTGACCAATTAAAACCGCCATCGTCTGAACGGTACAGCACTGATTGATCAGTGTGATAGATTTGATTTGAGTTCAGGGGGTTAATAGCGACGAGATTTATTGGCGTATTAAAATTCAAGAGCGTTTTCATGGCTTCCCAGCTCAGGCCCTCGTCATTGCTTTTAAGTAAACCATAATCGGTGGCGAGGTAGAGCGTTTGTGGTTTATTCGGATCGAAGACGATATCATGGATACTTTTTCCGTTTTTTCCAAATGACTTTAATGACTCTGCCTGCGGCGTCCAATTCTCTCCGCCATCGAGCGAAATATACAAACCAGCATCATCATTTACCGCCGCAAAAACGATCCGAGAATCCCGCGGACTCAGCCGCACGAGCGAAACCGCTTTCTTAAACCAGTAGATTTTTTGCCAAGAATCGCCACCGTCATAGCTTTTAAAAATGCCACCGGCGTCATTCGTCACATAGATTCGTAACGGCTCAAACGGATCAACGACCACATTATAGACGATGTCATCGGCTCGATCTTCGGTATAGACAATTTTCCAGTTTTCGCCACCGTCGCTGCTGCGATAAAGATTGCGTCCACTGGCAGCGTAGAGAGTGTTTGTATTTTTTGGATTTATGTCGAGACTGGTGATTTGATTTACGGCCAGCGAGAGTTTTTGCCACTGGTCGCCGCTATTGGCGGTTTTAAATAAACCGCTCCCGTTCGTGCCAGCATACAATATATCCGTATTTTGCGGATCGAAAATTAGCTTGCGCACGTCGACGTTACCGATGGTAATTGTCTTCTTTTTTAGAGTTTCAACGAATACCTTTTGTTCCCAACTTTCGCCCCGATTCGTTGAGCGAAAGACGCCTCCATCGGTAGTTGATTTTTTTGAACCGCATGACAATCCCAGCAAAAAAAGCATCGGCAGCAAAAGCAATAAAACTTTGGTACTTTTGTGATTGTTCATACTTATAGCTGAAGAAAGAAATTTTCGAGCGCTAACCGTGGGTTTATATTAAAACGCAAACTTTTTTGAATCAGCTGCAGCTGCTTGACCAACCGGCTTAACACTTTCGGTGTATATGTTTTTTTCATCTGCACCAGCGAGTCTTGTGTAAAATAATTTACCGTAAACGGCACAAGCTGATAATGAAGCAAGATAATATCCCGTAAGACATTTTGCCAAACTCCGATCGTTGTACTCACCGTATCAATCGATTCTTGATATGACGGACCAGCGGTGAGTTCGCCTAAATATGAGAATTTCGAAGGTAAATCAGCTTGAAGATATGAGAGAAAATCGTTGACCTGGGCTTTTCGCTCTTCGAGCAATTCCGGTATGTGGAGATACTGCCAGGCTAGACCCGGCCGGCCAGCTGAGAGTCGGGCGATCGCCAAGGCGCTGGTTCGATCAATAGACGGTTGTTCTTTTTGAATGAACGTAAGAACATCATCAGTCGAGACCGGCCGGAATTCTATCAGCTGACAGCGCGAGATAACGGTGCGCGGTAGATTTTCGAGTCGATTCGCAATCAGAATGATTAATGTGTTTTTTGTCGGCTCCTCAAGAGTTTTTAAAAGGCTATTCGCGGCATCGGTGCTTAAATATTCAGCGCCATTGATTACGGCCACTTTATATGAATTGAAAAACGAACTGAGCTGAAGACGATGGATTATTTTTTCACGAATATCATCAATGCTGATATTTTTTTTATCAACTTCTTTCTCGAGTAAGGCAGCGTCCGGATGACTGCGGTTAACCAGCTTCTGGCAATTTTCGCAGATTCCGCAGGGCCGCGTCTCTTCATTCGTGCAAAAAAGCATTTGAATAAAAGTCTGGGCTGTGGCTGTCTTACCGAGATGCAAAGGGCCGTGAAATAAATACGCTGGCACAACATTTTGTGTGCTGACGCATTGAGAAAGATACTTTATATTTTCCCGATGACCGATTATTGGCCAGGTTAATTTATACCCTTTTCTTTTTAACATCGTTGCTATTGTAACAGAAAGACCGCAAATAATCAAGTCTCATGATGTCCCGGTTATAACCGCAAGGGTTTTCTTGGCACATTCATCCCAGCGAAAATGATGTATCCTGGAGAAGCCCCGCTGTTGCAGGTTATGGCGGTAGTCCTGATCAGTCGCCAGTCGCTTTAAAATAGCGGCAAGTTCGTCAGGGCGTTCGGTCTCAAATAGTTCCGCGGCATCGCCAGCTACTTCCGGTATTGAGGCAGCACGGCTGGCTACGACTGGTGACCCACACGCCATTGCCTCAAGAAGCGGCAAGCCAAATCCTTCATAAAATGAAGGAAAAACAAAGGCAGTCGCCTTATTTAACAAGGCAACGAGCGACTCCGGCTGGAGATAGCCAGGCATGATGATGGCCGAGGCAAGATTGCTTTTCAGGATTTCATTTCGTACTTCATCAAAACCATATCCGGGCTGACCGGCTAAAATCATTACGTGCGGTAGTTTCGTCTCATTTTTAAAGATTGAGAACGCCTTGATTAATCCGGCCGTATTCTTCTTCTTCTCCAGCCGACCGACATACAGAAAATATGGCGCCGTAATTTTCAAACGATCCAACTCGTTCTGAATTATTGACGTGTCAGTGATCGGATGATAAATGTTCTGGTCGACGCCGTGATAGATTACCTGGATGCGTTTTTCGGGTATGCCGTAGACATCGATAACTTCATTCTTCGTAAAACTCGACGGGACAATAATCTGGGTAGCTTTTGTAATCGCGGTTCGCATCGCCCAACGATGATAATCGAGCTCGCTTGAACCGTAGCGACCTCTCGTAAATATCCTGGTACCAGCCGATAATATTTTCTTCCCCAGGCGCCGCCCACCGATTGCTTCCTTTGAATAGAGCCCATGAAGCCGTTCAAAACCGATGTCATGGACGGTTAAAACGGTTCTTTTGCTTTTAATGAGAGGGAGCGTGTGAGCCGGCACGAAGAGCACGTCAACGGGTTTTACGGCCAGCCGGAGTGAGAGACGAATTTGAGTCCAAAGAAATTTTGGCGGCCAGCGTAATACTTGCGAATGAAAATTTGTTGGCAGATTTTGATATTCCGAGCGCAATTTTTCCTTGGTATACAAAAAATACTGATCGTTCGGGTCAGCAATTTTGCAAAATTCTTTAATCAGCCAATACGAATACCATTCGGTTCCGGTTTTGTTTTCGACATTGGCGCGCGAGGCGTCAATACCAATCTTCATAAGGTACGCGCTAAAGGAATTACTTTGTATACAAGATACTGCGCTTGTATGACTCAAGATTCTCTAAGGCAATGCCAGTTCCGCGAGCAACGCACAGGAGTGCTTCATCAGCGACATACGACGGCACCCCGGTGGCCTGAGCCAATAATTGATCGAGGTTCCGCAACAGCGCCGTACCGCCGCTCAAGACCATGCCTTTGTCGATGACATCAGCCGCTAACTCAGGTGGTGTTTCTTGTAAAACGGATTTTACCGCTTGAACGATACTAGCAAGTTCGTCCTGGATCGCTTCCGTGATATCATCCGAGGAAACCGTGATGGTTTTTGGTAGACCAGTGATCATGTCGCGTCCCCGGATGTCCATTGACATGCGCTCTTCCATCGGTAAGGCCGAACCGATCGTAATCTTCAGTTCCTCGGCGCTTCGATCACCAATCGCCAAACCGTATTTACGACGGGTGTAATCTGTGATGGCGGCGTCGAGTCGATTGCCGCCAATCCGGACCGAGGTGCTCGCGACAATGCCGCCGAGCGAAATCACGGCAATTTCTGAGGTACCGCCGCCAAGATCGATGATCATATGGCCGGATGCGGAACCAATCGGTATATTTGCTCCGATCGCCGCGGCGATCGGTTCTTTGATGATAAAGGCGGCTTTCGCGCCAGCTTGCAGAGTGGCATCAATGACAGCGCGTCGTTCGGTCGACGTGATGCCGGCCGGTACTGAAACCATTACCTCGGGTCTGAAAAAATGCACCCCGCCGAGCGCCTTATTTATAAAATACCGCAGCATGCTCTCCGTTGTCCGATAATCGGCAATGACGCCATCGCGCAGCGGTCGCGAGGCCGTGATCGTATCAGGCGTCCGACCGAGCATCTCTTTCGCTTCCTCGCCCACCGCAAGCACCTTTTTATCGGCAATGGAAATTGCCACGACCGATGGTTCATTGATAATAATGCCTCGTTTCGGTATGTAAACGAGCGTATTCGCAGTGCCGAGATCTATACCAATTTTTTTGACAAACATAGACTAACGAAAGGTTACTTCGACGCTTCGATCGCGTTGCAGATCAGTATTTAACGTCATGCTAGTATCATCTGTTTTTTTGATTTTGTCAATAGGATCAGCCGTAAATATCTTTTGGTCGAACGCAAACGACAAGGACAGTGGGTATGATCGAGTACCAGGCTGTTTCTGAAAGTTCAAGACGTATTTATTTCCGTCTGTTTGATTGATGATTGAGTCGGGCAAACGATACCGATAATGGATGGTGCCCTCGTCACCAGGTTCGATCGAGATAAACCCGCCAAAAACTGTCTTGCCAAGCTCTTCGGTGACGTCTGGATCGGTTGGTTTACCGTTGTGGAGCTTGTCATTCGTCATCGGACCCGAGGACTCGATGAGCGTGCTCCCTTTTGGTACATAGACCCTGGTATACGTGCGATAGCGTGTTGTTTTCCAATCAATGCTCCCCTTGTTTGAATATTGTATCGTCAGGTCGCCAATCAAACCGTCGTTTGTTTGTTCAACGCGGTACGTGACCGAGCGATCAACAATTCGATCGGTTTTTAAGGCTGCCATATTGGCATCAACGAACATGACGTAGTCTGTGTTTTCTTCTTGGGACACTGCCCCACCCCAGTTCTCCCGCGCGATGACGGTTTGCAATGATTCATCCTTTGAATAAAACATCAATTGTTTTTCCTCGATATGATTCATGATCACCTGCCACAATTCGCCCCAGCGCGATTGCGGAAAGTTCAACAGCCGATCCATCAACTGCTGCGACATCACACCGATAATCTCCTTCCGCTCAGCATCAGATATGCCCTGCCGATAGAAACCCTGTTCGACTTGATATTGCATTGTCTCAACAAAATTATCAGGTGTGAATTTTACGCCGTTCACGGTAATGTCGCCCGTCAATCGGATTAACGATTCGATAAAGTTCGGAGTCACGGCCACGACGCCATCGATATGTTTTTCCGGTCCGTTTTCCTGCTGGTAAAACCAGAGTGCTTTTTGAGCCGAGGTCGGAAAGTCCGGCGACCAGTTGCTGTCGCGCATAAACCATTTCTCGGCCGCCAAATATTTCTGGAGTGGTTCTGGCGGCGTTGCAATCAATGTGTTTTGGAATGGGTTGTCGAGATTGTAGATATTGTCCGTTTTAAAATATGATATCTCCGCATCTTTAATCTTCAAAATACCGTAGGTACCGATAAAACCACCAGCCGGGCGTAGCTCGGTATTGTTCTCCAATAAAAAGAGATAGGTTTTTCCGTTCGGATAGCCGGCGATCGGTGGCAGCAGTTCCGCCGCCGGTAATGCCTGGGCGATTGATTTCTTTATACTCGGTAGTTGGTCTTTGATCGGCTGGATCATTTTTTTAATCGTTGGGTAGATACCATGATCAGGTATCTGTTCCATGCTCAGAACGGCTAAATCTATTTCCGCTTTTACACCAACCAGGTCTGGATACGCTTCAGATATTTTTTGCAAAATAACATGCTTTTGCTCCGGCTTCAGCTTCGCCAGGCTGAATTCAGCATCGGTTTTTACCGGCGTGATTATTTCATCGGCGAGATAGGCAATTTTTGACAAGGCTGAGGCTGTTTGCGTGCCCGCCTTTAAAATATTATCAACGGCCGAGAGCTGCGTTTTGACATACGGGATCGAACGCAAGCCGCCCATTTTTTCGATTTCCTGCTGAGCCAAGGCTAATTCCTTTTGGGCGGTTACGAGCGTATCACCAGCCTCGCGAAAATGTTCGTCCGTCACCGCCTGTTGGGCGGTGGTAAAACTATTTTTTCCGTTTTTGGCATGCGCCACCAGACTGCGCATCGGGTTCAAATATTTTATAGCGAAAATTGCCAGAATAATTATAATTATTCCAAGCGGTATGCCAATACCAAGAAGCCATGGCTTCGCTTTTTGTTTCCAGTTTTTTTTGCCTCTCTGAAACATTTTCGATTGCGCTTGATTTGGTGTAAGATTGATCATTTAATCCTTTATAATTGGTTCTTTCGTTCCAAAATATTTAGCAAAATATTTTATAGCACTGGTAATATGAATGCGCGTCGCGTAGCTAAAAACTCCTTTTATGCCAGGATTCACAGCTGAGATGCGTTGATGATAATGGACCATTTCGGCGTCAGCCACGTAATACACTTGGTAGCCTGATTGCCAAAACCGGCGACACCAATCAACGTCTTCCAGATACAGGAAAAAGCGTTCGTCTAGCAATCCGACTTTTTTCATGGCATCCGTTCTGGCAAAAAAACATGCCCCAATCATCCAGTCAACAGCGCGATTATGAGAATGATCAAAATCGAGCATTAGATGACGACGGAGTTTTTGGCGCGGTCCGTGTAACCGTCCAAGGGGCGTCCGGCGATAGAGTAACAACGTTTGCCAGGAGGGAAAGGTGCGGCACGACGCCTGTGTTGTGCCGTCGGGATTGATCAGTTTCGGGCCAATCAGGCCAACGGTCGGGTGTTCCTCCATGAAACGATACATGACATCGAGCGAATTATTCATGATCGAGACGTCAGGATTGAGAATCATGATATATTTTCCCGTCGCTTGTTTTATCCCGAGATTATTACCAGCCGCGTAACCACAATTCACGGCCGATTCGATAATTTTAACGCTTGGAAATTCCTCCCTGATCATTTCCACGGTGCCGTCGTGCGAGGAATTATCGACAACAATGATCTCATAATCAATTTTTGGATTAAGTAATTGCAGTCCTTTTAAGCACTGCTTCGTTAATCCCTTCGTCTTATAATTGAGAATGATGATTGAGAGATCCATGTTAGTAAAACCATTGACGCAGATCGTGGTCGCTGATGATTCGGCGACTGAGAATTTCCCGACGCTGGCGCAATAATGCTGGTAAGCGACGCCAAATTTGGAATGATTGTATTATTGTACGTGGCTCAAAAATTATGAGATAGAAAAATTTTTTTATTTCATAGCCAATCAGCCAGGGCGCGTCACGGACGATGTTCGCGAACGATTCATTCTTTATTATTGTCGCCAGATGATTCCGATATGACCATTGATTCATAAGTGTTGATTTCGTTCGGCGGTGGAGTATTTGCTTAACGGTGCTGGCGGCGGCCGCGCTTTGGGCCGAACGCCGGTGCCAAGCAATGGCTTTTGGGACATACCGACTTTTCCAGCCGCGCAATTTCAATCGCCAGGCCAAATCAAAATCTTCTTGATACATGAAGTAACTCTCGTCAAAATACTGTCCCTTCGACAACCGGACATCTTCGAGCGCCTGCGTATTAAAAAGTACCAAGGCTCCACTGATCCCAAACACGTCGTTGCTCGTATCATACTGTCCGGTATCCTTTTCGCCCTCTCCCCGATCGACAATTCGTCTATTTTTAAAACACATGAAACCAGTGCTGTCAAGCATATCAGATTTTTGCATGCTCTTCAAGTCAGGGTTTAATTTATACAATTTTCCACCAATCGAGGCAATTCTCTTGTCAGACTCAATGTGCGAAAACACCTCCATCAAGTAATTTTCATCTAGTCGAATATCAGGATTTGCCACGAGCACATATGGCGCGCGCGCTTCGCGAATGCCCTGATTATGCGCTTTGCCGTACCCTTCATTCACGTGATTCTTGATGATTTTTACGTTCGGCCGACATTGCTCAAGATACTGGCACGTGGTATCAACTGAAGCGTTATCGACGACAATTACTTCAAAGTCCGTAAATGTCTGATTTTCTAATGACTCAAAAAAGTTCGGCAAATCGGAAGCCGAATTATACGTGACCAGACTAATGCTGAGCCGCGGCAAGCTGGTTTTCGGATTGATAATTTCCATGTCGAAGCTGTTCAAATATTACGGCGCATGTCATGATGAAACCGAGACCGAGCGGATGATTAAGATAAGGCGTAGTCGCGTGCGTAATGAGCAGCGACGTCAACGCGAGAAGCAAACCAAGAATAAACATTTTTTCACCATTTTCGTTTTTTCGATAGGCCTGAATGCCATTTTTGAATATCTGATAAAGAAATAGGGCGTAGATAACAAGTCCAATCAGACCGAGTTTTAAGGCCAGGTCAAGATACCCCCATTCAAACGAATACGTCTTATACAAACCCCCGGTCGTGGCGACGACGCGCGGATCCTTTGATACGTATGTCACCTCACTGCCAAAACCCTGACCAAGAAACGGCGATTTCCATATTTCTTGCCCAAGCGGTTTGATAAGATTCCAGCGGCTCTGCAGGGCAACTTCATTCGTATCACCAAGTCGATCTTCAACCAGACTTGATAAGCTGACACCACCGCCGTGAGCCTTCAACCATTGCGGCGCGTTGACGAGAAGGTAGATACAACCAATTTCGACAATAAAGATTCCAATCATGATGGCTCCGAGCGCGATGATATTCTTGAATCGATAATTATAGCGTTGGATCAATGCTACTGTCACGAATATCAGGGTGACAGCAAAAGACAACCAGAGGCTTCTCGAGTAACTGATGAGTATCGTGGTCGTTGCCATAATATAGAGTATTATTAACGCTCGGTGTTTTTTTATGCCTTCGCGCCTGACCGCAACAGCCAAAACTACTAAGACCAATATGGCTCCGAAGAGACTGAATATATGACTCTGCGAGAAAACGCGATAGAAATTGTGACTAATGAGCGTTATTTCATTGACGCGCGTATCGCGAACCCAGCGGTAAAGCGACGGCAGGAACGAGACCTGTGAAGCGAAGAGTAAAAGCAAGACAAGAGTTTTTACAGCCACCGCCGTCAGGCCGGCCAGTATAACCTCAATGGCAGTCGCGATCTTTTTTCGATCGATCATTACTTCATAGAATACAAATATCAAACCAAGGTATAAAAATCCGTTGACATCAAGAAAAATATTTTTTGATGGATGATGGCGGATCAGGCCGTTCGCTATCCCCCAACCGAGCGCCCCTAAGAATATGACATACCACCAAAATAATTTTGATTTAAAAAACTGTACCTTGCGTTTTAGCAGACGGGTGAGCAGCCAAACCGCGATCACCACGCAAAACAGCCCCAAGCGTATTGAAACTGAAAACGATCCAACGTTGCTGGAAAACAGGTACCCTTTTGATCCAACCACTAGTTCCGCAATGACAATCCAGAGCGCGATATCGAGTCGCCAAAACGCAACGAGTCCTGTCACGCCGAGTATCACCCAAAACGCTATTTTGCCAACCAGCGGCCAGCTCCAACCGGCCAGACTCAACACCTCAATACAAGCGATGGCCAGCACAATGTACCAGAAGGTTTTTGTAATTCGAATGGTGCTCATCGATGAAATGGCTGGATACATAGGCTCACAACAAGGCTTGGCACAAGACTCCAGGGATAAAGGAGTAGAACGGACAGACGCTCGAGCGCCGTACCATGTTTTTTATAATATTTTAACAGGCTATTATTGAGGCGCGCCTGTTTCCGTAGGCTCATTACCTGTCGAAAGCTTTGACCATAGAAATGGATTATTTCAGCATCAGCATAATACCACGTTTCCAAACCGGCCTTTTTTGCCATCCGGCAATAATCAACCTCCTCAAACCAAATGAAATAGCGCTCGTCCAGATTGCCAAGGCGCTTTCGGGTTTCTGGCGCGATCATGAAAAACGCACCCATGACTTGGTCTACCTTCTGACTTTTACTGAAATCAAAATTTGGCAGAAGATACTTTTTTAAAGGTTTCGCCCAAGGAAATATCCGATGAAGCTTTAATAAGATGAGGGCCATGGCGGCCAGTGACGGAAAACTTCGAACTGATTCCTGGTTCGTACCATCAGGATTTTTTATTCGACAGCCAACGATTGCTGCCTGATGATTATCGTTCATCCAGGCGTACGTTTTTTCGATCGCCCGATCGACAATAATTGTGTCAGGATTTAATAGGAGCGTATATTCACCCCGGGCAATCTCAAGACCCTGATTGTTGGCTTTCGCAAAACCATCATTTGTCTTGTTACTGATCAGTCGTACTTGAGGAAATATTTTTTTGACCATCTCAGCTGAACCATCATGCGATGCATTGTCGATGACAATCACTTCAAAACGGATGTTTTTTGTTTGTTCAAAAATTGAGCTTATGCATTGTCGCAAAAGCTCTCGGACGTTCCACGATACGACTATTACACTAACATCATATTCGCTCGGCATATTTCCAGTTAAAACACACCTGCAGTATACCGTCAAATGTCGAGAATGTAAAAAAGGACGGTATTTGGCCGTGGCTTCTTAAGACGATAAATCCGCGATTTTTTTTATTCCCATAGAATGAATAAAAAAACGGGTTTTTCCCGTTTAAGTTATCCCCAGAAATGAAGAGTTTAAAGGTATCACGTGGCTTTTAACATGTCAAAGCCTTTTTTTCACCGCTTACCCACAGTCCTCTAACAATAGACAAAAAGTGCTACTTTTGATAGTATGAAATGGCATTAAATCAAATATTCTAACACTAGCCGACATTGCTATGATGGAAATTTTTCGAAACATGTGGCGTAAAAAATTTCGTTCCTTTCTGACGATCTTCGGGATCGCAATCGGTATCTTTGCCTTTACGGTCATGGGCTCAATGGCGCTCCGTTTCAATAAAATGATCCAGGGCGGTAAGCGCTTTATTACAGGACAAATTTCATTAATGCCAAAAGGTTACACCGGATATAGCGGCGGCTCCACAACCTTACCGCTGAATACATTAAACGAGATCGCAAAAATTGACGGAGTCGACGCCGTTGCCGGTATCGTTGAGCTAATGCTCGAGGAGCCTAATCCAGACGATCCTCTTGGCAGTATGGCGAGTTTCAGTACGCCACCGACGATCGAAGGTACGGATTTCAACACCAAATACCGAAACCGTAACTGGGAGGAAATGGTTATGAAAGAAGGCCGGATGGTCGGACCAGGCGACGCTGATACGAATGTGGCGATCGGATATACCGTCGCGCTTGATAAAAAACTAAAGACCGGCGATACGATGAGAATACGCGGCCGGGATTTCACGGTCGTCGGCGTTGTCGATAAAACCATGACCGGCCCCGATACGTATGTCTTTATGTCGATCAAGCCAGCCCGGGAAATGCTGATCGAGTCAACGCCGTTTCTGAAATCATTGCAAGACCAAGCGGACGAGGCGGCGAAAATTTCCGATCAGGCTTTAGCAAAACTTCCCCAGGAGTCACGAAGTCAAATTCAACAGGCAAGGCTATTCAGCCCCGAAGATATCAATACGATGGCTGGCGTCTCGTGGAAAGACGGCGTTGACCCAGACGTGCTTTCAAACACCATAAAAGATAGGTTTAAGAACGAGGTGATGGTTCTATCCCCGAAAATGATGGGCGATACCATTGATAAGGCGTCGGCTATTTTTAACGCGGTCATACTCGGAAGTGCCCTACTCGCCTTAATCGTCGGCGGCTTCTCGATCGTGAACACCATGCTGATGTCGATTTCTGAGCGGACCAAGGAAATCGGAGTCCGGAAAGCACTCGGCGCTTCACCGTCTTCGATTGCCCGCGATTTTACGGTTGAAGCTGGCGTGATTGGGTTGATTGGCGGAATTATCGGTATTGGCTTGGGCTTGCTGATGATTGTGCTTCTCAACCGCGCCCTGGCCGGCAAAGGCGCCGAAATATTTATTATTGATACAACCTTCTTACTTAGCGTTATTGGATTTTCCTTTGTCCTTGGCGTTATCGCCGGCGTCTTGCCTGCCTGGCGGGCCGCACGGCTACAGGTTGTCCAAGCCTTACGCGAACTATAACCCTATCACTATGCCAAAAACGATTATCCGAGCGGAAAACATCCACAAGACATATCACATGTCAAAAACAAACGAGGTTCACGCCCTGCAAGGGATCAATCTTGAAGTTATGGAAGGTGATTTTTCTGCGATTATCGGCCCGTCGGGCTGCGGGAAATCAACGCTTATGCAAATCCTCGGTTTGTTGGATCGACCCGATAGCGGTCGTTTGTTCATCAACGATGTCGACACCAGCACGATGAAGGAACGCCAAGCCGTAAAATTTCGAGCGAACACAATCGGCTTTATATTCCAAGGGTTTAATCTATTGCCCGCGCTTACCGCCCTTGAAAATGTCATGCTGGCCGGTCGGTATGGTGGCCTTAACCGAGTCGAAAAGAAAAAACGCGCTCGACAGCTACTCGAAATGATGGGGCTTGCTGAACGCCTGCACCACACGCCGAACGAATTGTCGGGCGGCCAGCAACAGCGCGTCGCAATTGCCCGGGCGCTCATCAATAGTCCGTCGTTGATCTTAGCCGATGAACCAACCGGCGAACTCGACAGTGAGACGTCGCTTGAAATTATTGATCTGTTGAAAAATTTGAACGCAAAAAACAATCAAACCTTTGTTCTCGTGACGCATAATCTCGACGTCGCTAAATCGTGCAAGAAAATCATTCATCTCAAAGACGGTAAAAACACTTCAGCCTAACTACCCATGGCATTGAAAAGCTCCTGGCTTACAGGTATAAGCTTTGGACTTACGTCCGGTGTTATTACGACGCTCGGGCTTTTAACCGGCTTGGCCGCGAGTACGAATTCGAAAATGGCCGTGCTTGGCGGTATTTTCACCATCGCCGTCGCTGACGCCCTCTCTGACGCGCTCGGTATGCATATTTCTCAAGAATCGAACGCTGGCACGACCGCGAAAAGCGTTTGGGAGGCAACCGTGGCGACCGCATTAACGAAGTTTATTATTGCGATCACGTTTGCTGTTCCGGTGTTGCTGTTTGGTTTGATCGCGGCCACTATTATTGGTTCTGTTTGGGGCGTTATCCTCGTGAGTGTATTGAGTTATCGCATGGCGCGATCAAAAAATGAAAAACCTTTTAGAGTAATTTTCGAACACGTGTCCATCACCGTTCTGGTTGTTTTACTAACGTATTTTATCGGCGATTTGATTGGTCAAATATTCGAATAACATCTACAGTTTTATAAACATTTTGGAGAAAAATAAGAAGCCTGTTGGATATATTCCTTCAGGCTTATTGCTTGATCCATCTCTTCCTTAACTCGATCAGCTTTCGTATTATCAACGCTCCCCTCCTGGCAATAAGCTAACAGATATCAGCAAGCCGTTCCTGCTGGTCGTGGACAAGAAAGCTAGCACAGAACATTCCCGTGTCAATACAAAAAAGCAGCTAGGCTGCCTATTTATATGAGATATTGGATGGTGGGAAGGGAAGGATTCGAACCTTCGAAGCCCGGAGGCACCAGATTTACAGTCTGGCCCCGTTGACCGCTTGGGTACCTTCCCACAATTGTGATACTGGAGCCGTTGGCCGGAATCGAACCGGCGACCTACTCCTTACCATGGAGTTGCTCTACCAGCTGAGCTACAACGGCAAAGACGTCTTACTTCTGCACGTTCGCTGGCCGAATCGTCGGATGACTAACTTCAAGTTCTTTTAACTTATCCTCCATTTCTTGTATTTTCATATTCTCGGGGTTTACCTGCTTTAAACGATCGTGCGCTTCCCAGGCCAAAACTTTGTTACCGGCAAGTATACTGATTTCAAATAATAAATCAAGGTTCCGCGGGTTATTTGATTCTAAACGACAAGCCTTTTCTGTCTTCTCAAGGGCATCTTCAAAATCACCCAGCTCGCGTAAAACCAGGGCAAGATTTATACAGTCGCTAGCTTTTTCAACGTTTGCCGTTCCGTTAATAATCTCGCTCTCACTTTCGAGCTTATCATCGAGCGAGATTACATATTCATAGGTTTCCTTGGCTTGATCATACTGGCGCGTTTCCATATAGATCTCGCCCAGACAGCGATACCAATTCGGGTCCTTCGGCGTATGCGAGATCATCTCAATGATCTTCTTTTCAGCAATCGCATATTCTTTCTTTTCAAGCAACTCATCTATTTCCGTGCTCAATTTCAAGGTTGTTGATTCAACCGGCGCGTCACTGCTCTTTGGTGCTTTATTGGCTTGTTTATACTTTCGTTCTAACGTGACGATCTTTCGATAGAGCCGGCGTATGCCGGTCATGATCGCCCGACCAACCGGGCTCAACACCTTCAATACCTCGGCACCACCGCGGGTAAATTTACGTTCCAGTCGTCGCGAGATGATTTCGTTTTTCGTGGCCAACTCGCGTTCTTTTTTTAAACTTGTAACGTCAAGATGGCGCAGTTTATCCATTTTTCGTCTGGCGATATACCAAATGCCGATGAGTGCGGCCAGACCGATAATAATGAAAATAATATCAATCATGCTATTTTTTCATTGAAACTTCGATTATCGTATCGGCATTTACTCGAACATTCGCTGACTGGCGAAGCACGTTCAGACTCAGTACCTGCCCCGGTCCTTTGACGGTTTTGATGGTTTCGCCAATTTGCGGGAGAGTTTTGGCGAGCTCCTGATATGTTTTCAGTTCAAAGGTTAAGCAACACTTCAACCGTCCGCAAATACCCGACAACCGTTCGCAACCGCGGTGTTCAACGCCTTGGATCTTCGCGTAATCAGATACCACGCTGGATAATTGTTTCAGAAAGCGCCGGCAGCATAACTCGCAACCGCACGGGCCAACATCGCCGCACAAACGCGCTTCATCACGGATACCCATCTGCTGGAGCCGTATCGTTTTCTGAAAATGCCTGGTCAGCTCCTTTACCAACTCTCGAAAGTCGATCCGCTCCTCGGCGATGAAGCCGAAGATTATGCGACCGCCGTCATAGGCCACATGACAATCAACAAGCTTCATGTCGAGCTTATACTTCTGGATCAATTCCTGGCAGTACTTCAATATCTCGTGGCGACGCTCGTTTTGCTGTTCTTGTCGCGTCAAATCTTCTGACGTCGCCTTTCTAAGAATCGTCTTTGGCATCGTCCGGGTATCATCAGCGTTCAATTCAACGCGTCCAACGACCTGAGCCAGGTCGATGCCGCATTCCATCTGAACCAAGACGCGTTCACCCGGCGCAATCTCAAAATTGGGTTCGCTCGCGTAATGTAACTGGTCCCAGGGCTGGATTTGAAGAGCTATATGTTTCATCGTTAAATCGAGAAGTGTCCAATTGTTTTGAGGCGAATATTTTCGCCGAGTGAGGCAATGGCTTTCTTCATCAATTCATCAATGGTAACAGCGTCATCTTTTATAAATGGCTGTTTCAGTAAGCAATGTTCCGAATAATACTTTTCCATCTTTCCCAGAACGATTTTCTCGCGGATGTTGGCCGGCTTCCTCGGGTCGGCATCCTCTTCAAATTCTTTCTTTTTCTGCGCTTTCAACTCGTCCGGTACGTTCTCGATGTTCATGTAATCCGGCTTCGTCGCGGCGACTTGCATCGCTAAATCATGAGCCAGGGTCTGGAACTGCTCTGTCCGGGCGACGAAGTCCGTCTCACAAAGCAGCACGACGACTGAGGCAACTTTTTTGTTGCTGTGAACATAAGTTTCAATCACGCCATGGGCGGTCGCACGGCCCGATTTCGACTCGGTAATTTTTTCACCGCGCTTGCGCAAATAGGCCAGAGCCTCTTTCATATCGCCGTCAGACTCTTGCAAGGCTCGTTTCGCTTCCATTATGCCGACGCCGGTTTTTTCTCTTATTTCCTGTATTTGTTGGGTTGTTATCGTCATATGATGATTGTTCTAAATTATTCCTTTTTTTGATCCTTTATTTCCGTCGCTGGCACTTGTTCAGCCCGATCCTTTTTCCCCTGCTGGATGCTCTCGCTGACCAGCCGGGTAATCAGCTCAATAGATTTGGTGGCGTCGTCATTGGCCGGAATCGGATAGGTCACCTGAGACGGATCATTGTTGGTGTCGATCATGGCCACGACTGGGATATTCTTTCGTTCCGCTTCTCGAATGACGGTTTTTTCTATTTTTATATCTACGACAAATAACGCCTCGGGTACTTTCTTTAGATCAGCTAAGCCGCCGACAAGATTTTCCAACCGGTCGATCCGTTTTAAAAAGGTGGATTTTTCCTTTTTCGTATACTTTTCTAATTCCCCGCTCGCTTGCTGCTTTTTCAGGCCTGTCAGCTTTTCAATGAGTCGTTTTACAATGCTGAAATTCGTGAGCAGTCCGCCAATCCAACGATTCACGATAAATGGCATGCCTGATTCTTTCGCATATTTCGTGATAATCCCCTGCGCCTGTTTCTTTGTCCCGATAAAAACAACAACCCCACCTTTTTGTGCGGTTTCTCGTAAAAATTGAAGGGCTTCGAGCAGCTTCTCCCGGGTTTTCTCAAGATCAATGATGTGAATGCCGCTTCGTTCGGTAAAAATGAAGGGCTTCATTTTTGGGTGCCATCGCGACCGCTGATGTCCGAAGTGCACCCCGCTCTGTAAGAGCTCGAGGAGTGTGATTTCTTGCATAATTCGTTCTTTTTAGCCTCTATCTCATTGTTACGTCGCGTTAAACCAGTGCTCAACGAGACTGGCAAGAACCGCGACATTTTCACGTTTTACCGTGAAAATGAGATATGTGGGATATAAGTTTTTTAGACAACGGGTATCATATCAGAAATCCGATGAGCCGGCAAGTCTTGCCAAAAATGGCGCGGCCTGGTATACTACTTTCGTCTAATATTTATTGTTCCTGAGTGAAATGAAAAAGAAACTTCATCCAACCTACTATCCAAAAGCGAAGGTTACCTGCGCGTGTGGGAATCAGTTTGAAACTGGTTCAACCGTCCCTGAAATTAATATCGAGGTTTGTTCGTCATGTCATCCCTTCTATACCGGCAAACAGAAGCTCGTCGACTCGGCCCGACGGGTTGATCGCTTCAAGCGTCTGGTGGAAAAGAAAACTCAATTCAAGCCGAAAAAATCGAAATAAGGCGTTTCGACGACATCCCACTGTTATCACCGGTGGGATTTTGTACAGGCCTATGAAAAATGAATTGAAAGACATCCGAGCACGCCTTGCCTCCCTCGAACACGAACTTCAAAGTCCGGAGGTTATTCATAATCCTGAAGCATTGCGTAAAACTTCGCAAGAATACGCCCGCGTGACTCAGCTCGCTGAGCTGCTGGAACGACTTGATTCTATCCGTTCCCAAATTCAGAATTTGCACACAACGCTTTCAAAGTCGGAGGAGTCCGATCTGCACGAATTGGCAAACCAAGAATTACGCACGCTCGAAAAAGAACGGACTCAATTGGAAACGACCATCGAAGATGAAATGCATCCGCCCGACCCGCGCGATCAAAAAAATATAATCGTTGAAATACGCGCCGGAACCGGTGGCGATGAGGCGACATTATTTGCCGCCGAATTATTTCGTATGTATAGCCGCTTTGCCGAAAAACGCGGCTGGAAATCGCATATCATATCGTCAAATCGGACAGGGCTTGGTGGTTTCAAGGAAATTATCATGGAGATTATCGGTACCAACGTCTTTAGTCAATTGAAATATGAAAGTGGCGTTCATCGCGTTCAGCGCATTCCGGAAACAGAAAAATCAGGCCGGATTCACACTTCTGCCGCCACCGTCGCGATCTTGCCTGAAGCCGAGACAACCGATATTGAAATAAAGCCGGAAGACATAGAAATCCAAGCGTCAACCGCCGGCGGACACGGCGGTCAAAGCGTTAATACAACCTATTCGGCGATCCGGATATTGCATAAGCCGACCGGTATCGTCGTTCAATGCCAGGACGAACGATCGCAATTGCAAAATCGCGAGCGCGCCATGCAGGTATTACGTTCGCGCTTGTTAGCGCGCGAGGAGGAACGAAAGCACCGCGAACGAGCCACCGATCGTAAAAATCAAATCGGCAGCGGCGATCGTTCTGAAAAGATTCGTACCTATAACTTTCCACAAGATCGACTGACCGACCATCGGATCCAAAAGAACTGGTACGGCTTGCAAGCGATTCTTGACGGCAATCTTGAGGAAATCATACGCAGTTTGCGAGAACCGAAAAAATGACCATCGCTCAGACGCTCCAATATGCGCTGAAGCGGTGCCGCGCTACATCTCAACCAGCTCAGCTTGATGCTGAGGTTTTGTTATCGTTTGTTCTGGGACATCCGATAGAATACCTTTTGAGCCATCCTGAACAGGTCGTCTCGACACTGCATAAAGTACGGTACGATCGGTTGCTTAAGAAGCGTGCTCTTGGCTGGCCGATTGCCTATTTGGTGGGCGAAAAAGAATTCTACAAGCTTCGTTTTTTTGTTTCACCAAACGTGTTAATCCCGCGACCGGAGACTGAACAATTGGTTGATTATCTAATAAACTACCCTTTATCTCATCGGGCGAGAATCCGCATTGCAGACATCGGCACTGGTTCTGGCAATCTCGTTGTGACCTTGGCGCAATATCTAAAAAAAGCAAACTTTATCGCTACCGACATTTCGCGCGCCACCCTAAACATCGCAGCCAAAAATGCTCGGCTACACAAAGTTGCAAATCGGATACAGTTTCGTCATGGCTCGTTATTATCACCAATCCGACACTCTCGTGTTGACATCGTGGTTGCGAATTTGCCATATCTGACCAAATATCAAATTCGTCATTCGCCAACTCCTGAAATACGGTTTGAGCCGGGACGCGCCCTTGACGGCGGACGACATGGTTTTGAAAAAATTCATGCTTTCCTTCGGCAACTATCTAAAAGTAAAGTATTGGCCGGATTGATCGCTCTTGAGATTGACCCAGCGCAAAAAAAACTGTTATTTACAGCAGTTCAAAAATTGCTTCCATCCTATACGATTACGTTTCTGTCTGACTATTCTAGAAAAATACGTTTTGCTGTTTTACGGTCAACCGACCAAAAACAATTTCGGCCTTAAAGGGACGATTCCGTATACAATATTTCACGATCTTCGGGGACTACTGAAACCCAGGTCGTGCCGCGATTAAGCTCAATTTCATTGCCTTGCGCATCATAGAAAAGGGTTCGGCTGAGGCGGTCTTTTTTTTGCCACGTCCCGACTATTTCCACACCGTCGCGAAAAACGAACGCGCGGCCTTGACCAGAAATATCCAGCGTTACCCTGCCCTTTTCGCCATATGAGGAAATTTTCGGAACAACGACAATGACCACGTTCTTCGCCATCAGCTGGTTGCCGGTTTCGGCATCGAGGTGCGGCTGGGCCGCGGCTTGGAATTTTGCGTAGACGTTTTTTTCGACATCGTAAACATAGCGTGACGTCCAGGTCTGCCCGCTCGAAAAATGAATTTCAATCGTTTCCATTTTCAGCGGTCGTTGCGCCAGCGGCTGCTCGTCTTTAAATTTCCACGCTTGATAGGTGGCCGGCTGACTGTCGTATTTCAAATCCCGGCGGGCTCGATCGATCAATTCGAAACTCGTATAGACATTGTGCGGCGCGTACCGATCCGTCGACCGCCAGTAATATTGTCCGTTACGAAATTGGCTGAAATCCTTAATACCCAGGCCCGAAATCGCCGCCAATGCTTCTGGGCTACCGCCGACGTGTCCATACATGGCGTCATATTCGGAAACCCACTCGAGATAGCAGGGACGAGCCGAGCGCACTGGTCCGATTTTGTCCGACCGGCCACCGGCAAAAACCGCCATGATACGGGTCGCGCCGCCCTCAACCAGCGTTTCATATAAGACTGAGGCGCCCTCTAAACCGCTTTGCGGCCAGGCCGGCGGAATATTGTCGATCATGATGGCAACGGGGTATGGGTTCGCATCTTCGGGCGAGACGAGCACCCCGTCAATCCGCCGCGGCACGAGATTAGAAGTCGGTTCGACAGTTTGACTCGGTGTGGTTGCTGGCGAATCGGTAGCGGTATTTAGAATGCTAGGCGCATTTTCTTTTTCCGGCATTGCCCAAGCAAATGGTTTCCAGCTCCTCACGGAAAAGCCAAACAGCACCCCCCAGAGCAACGCGCTGCCGATGATCACAAAAGCAACGATCGCCAGCCAGCGCCGTTGCTTCAGATATTCGATTACTCGAAAAATGATTGTTTTGTTTTTTGTTTTTTCAGACATATTTTTATTGGTAGGTTACGCTCCGATCGGTCGGGAGCACTTCAACCCAGGTCGTACCCCGATTAAATTCAATTTCTTTTCCGGATGAATCATAATAGCGGGTCCGTGATTCTCGGGTCGGTTTTTTCCAAGTCCCGACGATTTCATTTCCGTCAAAATACATTTTGGCATTACCCTCACCGATCGTCTCAATCGCCAAACGGTTTTCGTCATCAGCCAACCGTGTCTTGGTAAATTGGACAACAACATTTTTCGTACGAATGACGGCGTCATTTTCCATGACATGCTCAGCGCCGGCTTGATACCGAACATAGTCATTCGTTTCTGGATCGTACTTATATTCAACTTGGTAGCTATAGCTTGAAAAATTCAACGTCAACGTTTTGGTTGTTTCCGAGGGATGTTCCTTATTTTTGTATTCCCACGACTCGAATGACCCTGTTGGACCCCATTTCTTTGAGACGACCGCACGCGCTAACAATTCAGATGATGTGTAGAGGTTATGCGGCGCGGCGCGTTCTTTGGCCCGCCAAAAATTTGGGCTGTTATAAAACTGATTTAAATCAAGAATATCGTACTGCGGAATCAACCGAAGCGCCTCCGGACTACCACCGACGTGAATGTACGCGGCGCTCAGTTCTTTTGCCCAATCAAGATAATACGTCCGCGCCGATCGAACTGGACCGATTTTTTCTATTTCCTCTCCGGAGGCAAAAACGGCCAAAAACCGTGTAATCCCACCTTCGGCCAGCGCTTCATACACCAGATTGGCCCGATCAAGGCCTGACTGGGGGCGAGACGTAACCATATTTTCTATCATGACCGCGACTGGAAATTTATTCTCCCAGCCCGAAGGTATCATTTTGCCATCGATCATCCGCGGCAACTGGGCTTTGTTCGTATTACTGTTGTTCAGATTGCTCACGTTTCCGTTCTGATTGGTGACAGTCTTTTCGCCACCGAATACGACCAGGCCGATGATCACGACTATTGCTACTAAGACCGTAATTCCAACGGGAATGACAATTTTTTTATTCTTTTTTAATTTTTCAACGAATGATGTTTTTGACTCTCCATTTGTCGCCATAATGTTATTTTGAAGTTTCTTTTGAATCAGTTTTTTGTTCTTTGGCTGGAGTCTCGCCTTCCGCCTCGTCTTCCTCAGCTTCCTTTTCTTTTTTCTCCACTTTTTCGACTTCTTCAACCTTCTCTTCAACAACCTGGTCAAGTTCCTTTAATTCATCTTCACTGCGCGGCGGTTTGACGAGCGCAATGGTTTCATCGGCTTTTTCGACAACCGTGATATTGGCCGGTATGGCGATGTCTTTCACATAAATCATGTCTTCAAACGTTTTCAGCGGCGTTAAATCAACTTGGATCTCATGCACAAGATCTTCAGGCAAACACTCGACTTTTATCCGATCCAAACTTTTGACGAGAACGCCACCCAGTTCTTTTACAGCCGGCGATTCGTTGATAAAGCTCAATTCAATATCAGCCGTAATCTTCTTCTTGAGATCAACCTGATATAGATCGACGTGTTCAAAGCGCTCGGTTAAGGGATTGCGTTGGACCGCGTGGATCAATACTTTTACCGGTTTGCCGCTTTCAGTTGCCAAATCAACTAAACTAGACTCGCCGGCTTGCTTATACACCGTTTCAAATGTTCGATAATCGAGTTGTAACGGTTGCGTTTTGATTTTCGACCCGTACAGGATAGCGGGTATTTTCCCCTCCTTCCGCAAGGTGTGCACTTTTTTGCCAAGGACCTTCCGGGTTTGCGCCTGTAATACAAGTTCTGACATGTGTTTAGACAGTAGATTTTAGATATGAAATAATACTGCGTTCAGATGTTAGTGTTGAATAAACGGTTAAGACATCATCGCTGGAAACCGGCTGATTGTTTTTTAATCGGATCGCATCATCGCTCGATAGATCAGTCAATAAGCCGATCGAACTGACACCCATTGCCCCGGCCATAATCAACGCGACGATTGACGATCCGCACTTTCGGCATTGGATATGGATTAAATGAGCGCCTTCCTTTTCCTCTAAAATACGGGCTGATAATGGATTATATTGCGTGTTGCATAATGGACAATACGAAACAACGCGGATACTCTCATTTGGATACATTAACGGTAGTCCCGAGGCGCTTTTCATAGATATTTCGACCTATTTAGCAGTTTAATTATATCAAATTTTGAGATTTAGTCAACTGTAATCAGTTTTTAGGAGGTTGACCGGTGCGTAATAATCGCTTGAACAATCCCGACAGCGATACAATTTGTCAGTAATGAGCTTCCGCCAGCACTGACAAACGGCAATGGAAGCCCGATAACCGGCGCTAAGCCAAGATTCATGCCGATATTTATGAGCATCTGCGAAAATATCATGATCATGATGCCAATTGTCAAAAAAAGCGAAAAATCATCGCGTGATTTTCTGACCACGCGCATAAAGCGAAAGAAAAGAAGCACAAATATGGTCAAGGTAAAGGTTGTTCCGACTATACCAAGTTCTTCACCAATGACAGCGAAAATAAAGTCTGTTTGCTGTTCGGGTAAGAATTTTAACTGGCTTTGCGTTCCAAAGCCGAGTCCCCGGCCGAATATTTGCCCCGAGCCAATGGCCACGATCGATTGTCGGAGATTATAGCCGGTTGACAGCGGATCGCGTGACGGGTTTAAAAACGTCACGATCCGATCTTTTTGATAATCTCGCAAGACAAAGGCCCAACCCAGGCTGGCGACAACGGCCACCATGAGCAACACAGCGACAATGTATGATCGCCGTACATTAAGTAACATGAGAAAGCCGAGCCAGATGATAAAATATATTATCGCCGAGCCCAAATCCGGTTCAGCCAGAACCAAGCCAACATACACGAGGGTTAATAAGCCGCTGACAATAAGTCTTTGTGGTCGATAAAAATCCTGACCATGCCGGGAGACATATTGGGCCAATACAATAATAAGGATTATTTTTACAAATTCGACCGGTTGGATACCATAAGAGCCGATAAATAACCAGCCCGTCGTACCATGAATCGTTTTTCCAAATACGAGCACGACCCCGAGCAAGGCTAGGCCGATCAGATACAAAATCGGACTGTAGGCGCGCAACTGTCGGAAATCAATCAAGCTGAGGCCGAACATACCGAAAATACCGACAATAACAAAGACGAGCTGCTTCGTAAATATCGTCCGCACCGAGGCGTCTTGATTCATTGTCGTGCTATAGATCGAAAGCAAGCTCAAACTCAGCAATAACAAAATAAGGCTGAAAATCAGCCAATCGGTCCTTTTTAGATACGCAAAATAGCGGAAAAACATGCTGGAAGCGTTATGTCAATGTTAGACCGGTATAATATTACTCTTATTGAGATTATCAGTTATCACAAAAAGGTCAATCTTTGTGGCGGCGGTGAGGTCTTGGGTAAAACGAATGTCAATCGGACGCGTTTCGTGAAGCGCCAAATCTTGGAGCGTCGTGATGCTGACCGCGATCGGTTTGTTACCCTGCGATATTACCACGACGAGCTCTAGCGAGCGGAAACCGAACAAACTTAAATTCGTGAGCTTCCCGGTCACTCGGTGCTTGGTATATTGATCGCTTAAATCCTCGAGCAAGACATTGTCAGTCCGAAATTCAGGCAATAAATAATTTTCCGGATTATCGAGCATTTGCCAATCGGCGTTTCCAAATTGGACCGTGCTTTTCTCCGTTTCGCTCGCATCCGGGTCAGTGGTATGGAAGTTTCTGGTGACAATCACCCGCTCTTCACCGGGCAAGAGATAGGTCGTCGCCGTGCTTGACTTCTGTCCGGCAAAAACCACCGAATATTCTATCGACCGAGCGTACCATTGTTCGTTTGGGTTTTTCACCCAGGTAATCACGTCGTAGATACCAGAACCGGCCGGGACTACTTTTGATTCGCTGACGACGACGTTTTTGGGCGCAATCACTACTCGGGCTTTTGACCAATTGACAGATTGATCAATCATTTGTTGCGGCCATGTTTTTGCCGCCGGTAAATAGGCCAGGTAGCTGATGATCGGATAAAACACTTTGAAGTAGATGAAGACGTTCGCGACCAGCAACAAAATAATCAATCCACGACGGATGAATTTTTTTGACGTTAAATACCAGTAACTGAATTTAAGTTGTTTATCGGTGATATCTTGGGTTTCCGGCTGTGGCATATTGACCTTTCGCTATGTTTATAGTGTAGCAAATTTTTTCTTTTTCAACAAACGCGTGTTTATGCTATACTGGGTATGCAATTTTTTTTATCACTATCGGCCGATCCGGCCAAAGGGGGTTTTTGTATGTTCGACACCTCGAAAGACATTCTCAATTTGATTATTGCGGCCTGCGTCGCGGTTTTTACCTTTTTTCTCTGCTACCTCTTGTATTACATTATCTCAATGTTGAAGCAGGCCAATAAAACCGTCACGGAAATCCGACAACGAATTGAGTCATTTGACGCCTTGCTCGAGTCGGTCAAGGAAAAACTTACACACTCGTCGAATTATCTCGCTCTCCTCGTAAAGAGTATCGTCTCGCTCATGGAATTTGTTAAAGAACGCAAAGACAAAAAGTCGGCCAAGTCGAAAAAAACCTATACGCCATAATACACGAATGGATTTTGTCCATCTCCACGTCCACAGTCATTATAGCCTGCTCGATGGTCTGCCAAAAATTGACGAATTAATCGAGAAGGTTAAAAAGGAGGGTATGACAGCCGTGGCCATCACTGACCACGGTGTTATGTATGGAGCCGTTGAATTCTACCAAAAAGCCGTCAAAGCCGGCATCAAACCGATCATTGGAATCGAAGCCTACGTCGCCCGATCAAGTCGTTTCGATAAACGCGCGAAAATCGACGAGCGGCCGTATCATTTAATCTTATTGGCAAAGAATCAAACCGGCTATCAAAATTTGATAAAGCTCACCAGCCTTGCCCACTTGGAAGGTTTTTATCGGAAACCGCGCGTTGATTTTGAATTATTGGAAAAATATCACGACGGTTTAATCGCGCTTACCGCCTGCCTTCAAGGCGAACTCGCCTGTCATATTGTCGCGAATAATCTCTCCAAGGCCGAGGAAATGATCCAACGGTACCAAAGCCTCTTCGGCCCAGACAATTTTTATCTCGAAGTCCAGTACCATCCCGGCCTTACCCATCAGCCGGAAGTCAATGACCGTATTTTTCAATTTAGCGAAAAGTACGGCGTACCAGTCGTAGCTACGAATGACGTACATTATCTCGAGCCGGAAGATGCCGAGGCGCAGGATATCCTTCTCTGCATCCAGACAAAAGCGAAAAAGTCGGACCAAGAGCGTTTAACCTACTTGCCTAACGACTATTCATTTTTGCCGACTGAGCGCGTCAGGGAGTATTTTCACGACCACCCTGAGGTGCTCGAAAATACGGTTAAAGTCGCGGCGCTATGCAATTTTGAATTAGAGCTTGGGAAAATCACGTTGCCGCATTTCCCCGTTCCGTCAGGTCATACCGCCGATCAGTTTCTGCGCGATCTTTGCCTTGAGGGATTGAACACGCGCTACGGTCTGAGCGATTCCTCGAAGCCGAAAGACGAGCGTGAGCGCGCGATCGTTGAGCGCATGGATTTTGAGCTGTCGGTCATTGAGAAAACCGGCTTTGCCTCATATTTCCTGATTGTTCAGGACTTTATTAATTGGGCGAAGAATAATTCTATCGTCGTCGGTCCCGGTCGGGGCTCAGCCGCCGGCTCGATTATTTCATATCTTACGAACATAACGAATCTAGACCCCCTCACCTATGAACTCCTGTTTGAGCGGTTTCTAAATCCGGAACGCATCTCAATGCCCGATATCGACGTCGATTTTGCCGATGATCGCCGTGACGAGGTCATCCGCTACGTCGAGCAAAAGTACGGGGCCGATCACGTCGCGCAAATAATAACCTTCGGAACAATGGCGGCGCGGGCGGCCATCCGCGATGTCGGCCGGGTCATGGGCCTAAGCTATACCTACTGCGATCGCGTGGCCAAACTTATTCCCATGTTTTCATCCCTGACAGACGCCATAACCAACGTATCCGAATTGAGGGAAATATATGCGAATGATGAGGAGGGTAAAAACCTCCTGGATAACGCAAAGAAACTAGAGGGCGTGGCCCGCCACGCTTCAACTCATGCCTGCGGCGTCGTCATCACGAAAGACGCACTCGATCATTATTTACCGATTCAATACGCCAGCCAAGACGACCGAACCATCATCTCGCAATATTCCCTTCACCCGATTGAAGATCTCGGTTTGTTGAAAATGGATTTTCTCGGCTTAAAAAACCTTACCATTTTACAGCAGGCGATCCGCATCATCGAAAAAACGCGCGGCCAAGACATCAATCTTGATACGATTCCGCTTACTGACAAAAAAACATTTCGCCTGCTGCAGCGAGCCGAAACAACCGGCGTCTTTCAGTTGGAAAGTTCGGGCATGAAACGGTATCTGCGACAACTCCAGCCGACCGAGCTCGAAGATATCATCGCCATGGTTTCACTCTACCGGCCGGGTCCGATGGAGCTGATCCCCGATTTTATCGCTGGCAAACACGGCCTGAAAAAAACCCACTACCTCCACCCCAAGCTCCAGCCGATTCTCGAAAAAACGCATGGCGTCGCCGTGTACCAGGAACAGATCATGCAAATCGCCCAGTCGCTGGCTGGGTTTACCTTGGCCGAGGCTGATGTTCTGCGGAAAGCGGTCGGTAAAAAAATCGCCAAGCTTCTCAATGAGCAGCGCGAAAAATTCATCACCGGTTGCGTTACTAATAAAATTTCCAGAGAAACAGCTGATCGCATATTTCAATTTATCGAGCCCTTTGCCCGGTATGGGTTCAACCGCTCGCACGGCGCGTGTTATGCCCTGATTGCCTATCAAACTGCCTATTTCAAGGCGAATTACACGGAAGAATTTATGGCCGCATTATTAACCTCTGATCAGGAAAATATTGACCGCATTTCGGTTGAGGTTGCCGAGTGCGAACGTCTCGGCATCCAAGTGCTCCCACCAGATATAAATGAAAGTTTTGACACGTTCACGGTCGTGACGAACCAGTCGCCCGAACACAAGCCGACGATTCGGTTTGGCCTTCGCGCGATAAAGAATCTCGGCACGAATATTGTTGAAACGATTATTAAAGAACGCAAGGCCAAGGGTCCGTACGCCACGCTGGAAGATTTCCTCAGTCGGGTGCACACCAAGGATTTAAATAAGAAATCGCTGGAAAGCCTCATAAAATGCGGCGCGGTTGATCGCTACGGCGAGCGCAACCTTCTCCTGCAAAATGCCGAGGTCTTACTCACCTACGCCAAATCCGCTGAAAAGGAAAGCGTCAACGGACAAACGAGCTTCTTTCGCTTTGCCCCGATCCACGATTCGCCGAAATTAAAACTCCGCCCGATTGAGCCGGCTCCAAAAGAACAACGCCTCGCCTGGGAAAAATCGCTGCTGGGACTCTATATCACCGAACATCCGTTTGCCGATTATTACGAGAAGATACAAAGTCACATAACCTTGATACGAGATTTAAAAGAGATCCGGGGTCGCCAAAAAGTGAAGTTTGGAGGTATAATTACGAATATCCAGCGCGTCTTGACCCGAAATCATGACACGATGCTGTTTGTCCGGCTGGAAGATACGAGCGGGATGGCTGAGGTCTTGGTTTTTCCGAGCATCCTACAAAATAATCCAGAAATCTGGCAGGAAGACAACATCGTGGTGCTGACTGGACGGCCATCCGACAAAGACGACGAACGGAAAATAATCGCTGACGAAGGTCGAACCATAACGCTTGATAATGCCGTCGAGGTCGTCCAGCAATTGACGGCCTTCTCCACCTCGGGACAATATGCTGCTCCAAAACAAAAAAATATTTACATTACCGTGCCGGCAGCCGTCCAGCCGGAAACGTACAATCAGTTAAAAAACGCGTTATCGAAGTATCCCGGAACCACGGACGTTTATCTCATCCTGCCTGGTAAAACGGGACAACGCATCGTCAAAACGCGCGTTCAAGCGCAGCTGACTGAGCCGCTGTCAAATGAAATCGCCTCCTTACTGGGCAATAACAGCGTTACTCTTCGTTAAATACCACCATGCCAAAACGCGAGACTATTCACCGAACGAAAATCCAGCGATCGTATCGGACCATCGTGGTCGTATTCTTTATCGTCGCCATCCTGCTGGTCACCAGCATCGCCTATTTCTCATTTTCAAAAACCACCATTTCAGTCGTGGCTAAACCCGATCCGTATTCTACCACGATTACTTTTTCAATCGTTCAAAAAACTGAGCCTGAATCATTAAGCGATCAAACGGTGTTAGCGGGGGTTGTGCTTGAAACAACCCAAGAGGTCCAAAAAGAATTCCAAGCCCAAACTCAAAAGGACACGGTGCCAGCGAAAGCCACCGGCAGCGTCGTCATCTACAACAAGCAGAGTAAAGCCCAGCCGTTGGTTGCCGGAACGCGCTTGCTCTCGCCCGAGAATATACTTTTCCGGACCGATACGCGCGTTGATGTGCCGGCGAACGGCCAAGTCGAAGTGACCGTCACTGCCGATCAGCCTGGAAAAACAGGCGAACTCGGTGCCACCCACTTCACGCTGCCCGCGCTCTGGCCGGGACAGCAGGATAAAGTCTATGCTGAGAATGCTGAACCGATGACCGGCGGCACGCGCAATACGACCGTCGCCACGCGTGAGGAAATCGCCAAAGCGAAACGTGAAACATTCGATGAGTGCTATGCCAAAGCCCTCGACGTCATGGACACGGAACTAAAAAAACGAAACGCCGATTATACGATCCGGGCTTCGAAAAAGGAAGTGATCAGTGAGCTGTCATCGGTTGAGCCGGAAACAGCGACCACAACATATACGATTACTACAAAAATCCATGTGATCGGGGTGAGTTACGATGAACAAAACGCCAACGCTCAGGCCCTGAAACAGTCCCAAAACAAAGTATCATCAAACGCGACTTTCATCCTCTCGACTGATACACCCTATCGTTCCGAGGTTGACCAATACGATATGACAAATCAGAGCGCGAATTTACGGGTAACTGTCTCCGGCTCGACGATCGTAAATCTCTCGCATGACATGTTTGATCGGAAAAAACTGATGAATATGGATCGCGAGGAGGTCGAACGGTACTTTGCCCAGTATCCCGAGATTGAATCCGTGGAAGTCCATTTTTCACCGTTTTGGCTGTTTCGCACGCCGTCGCTCGCCGACCATATCGATGTTAAATTGCAATAAGGATTCTTGACAGATCTGGGCTCTTTTTCTACTATGTCAATACCGGGCGATTGACTAGGCTACCAACCTAGTTAGGACTTCCTAGCCTTCACTGGCCTAAGCCAAGACAATTCAACGAGCGGTCGGTCAGCTGACCGGCAATTTGGGTGGAACCGCCCACGAAATATTGGGTCCCAATCAGCGCATTGTTTGGGATTTTTATTTTCTATTAATACACGTATGAAACCAAGCCAACTTGAAAAGATCCGCCATTCCCTGTCTCATCTTTTAGCTATGGCCGTACTCGAAAAATTTCCTCAAGCGAAACTGGCCATTGGCCCGACGATCGAGAATGGGTTTTATTACGATTTCGATCTTATGGAGAAAATAAATACCGAGGTGTTGCCCGCGCTTGAAAAAAAGATGAAGGCGCTGATAAAACAGAACCTCGAACTTGTCCAATCAATTGAAACGCCAGAGACAGCGAAAAAAATGATGGCGTATCAGCCCTATAAAATTGAGCTGATCGAGGAGTTAATTAAAGGAAAATCTGACTTATCTTTCTACCGCTCGGGCAATTTTATTGATCTGTGCAGCGGTCCTCATGTGGCCACGACAAAAGAAATCAATTCTGACTCTTTTAAACTCATTTCGGTCGCTGGTGCCTACTGGCGCGGCGATGAGAAAAAACAACAGCTTCAGAGGATTTACGGCGTGGCATTTGCGACGAAAGCGGAGCTTGATGCGTATCTGGCCCAGCAGGCTGAGGCACTCAAACGTGATCACCGCAAGATCGGACAAGAATTGGATTTATTTACCATCTCACCGTTGGTCGGCTCCGGCCTGCCCATGTATACGCCTCGTGGTGTTGTTATGTTCCGGGCGATAACCGGTTTATTGAATGAACTGGAAACAGCGTATGGTTATGAGTTCGTCGATATCCCCCACCTCGGGAAAATTGACTTGTATAAGACATCAGGCCACTGGGACAAATACAAAGACTCCATTTTTACGGTGAAAGGCCATGGTGAAGATTTCGTGCTCAAACCGATGAACTGCCCGCACCACATGCAGATTTACGCCTCCCGGCCGCGCAGTTGGCGGGATTTACCGGTACGATATTCCGAGGTCACGAAGCAATATCGCGACGAAAAGGCTGGCGAGCTGCTGGGATTGTCCCGGGTACGTTCGATTTCAATCGACGACAACCATATTTTCTGCCGTCCGGACCAGCTCCAGGATGAAATGGAGCACGCCTATCAGATCATCAAGAAATTCAGCGGTGTCTTCGGCTTTGAACACATGATCCGGTTGTCCATCCGCGACCCGAAGAAAAAGGCCAGTTATTTGGGTGACGATGCCACCTGGGCAAAAGCCGAAAAGGAGCTGGTAAAGCTACTCGACCGGTTAGGCGAAAAATACGTTATTGGTGAAGGCGAAGCGTCGTTTTATGCCCCGAAGATCGATTTCATCCAGAAGGATTCCCTGGGCCGGTCGTGGCAGCTCTCGACGATCCAGCTTGATTTTGTCGAGCCTGAACGCTTCAACCTCGAATACGCAGACGACAAAGGCAATAAAACCCGGCCAGCCATTCTTCATATTGCCGTGGCCGGATCCCTGGAACGATTCTTGTCCATCATGATCGAGCACTACGCCGGCGCCTTCCCGGTCTGGCTGTCTCCGGTTCAAGTCCAGCTCATTCCCGTCGGGTCGCGCCATGAGGCTGCCTGCCAGAAGCTCGCGCGCGAGTTCACAACGCTGGGCATACGAACCAATGTCGATGTACTGAACGAAACAGTGGGAAATAAGATACGCAAGGCTCTGAAAACGAAGGTGCCCTATCTTCTCGTGATCGGCGACAAAGAAGAAAAATCGACAAAGCTGCATATTCGCAAACGTGGTGATGATACAGTTCATCTTCAATCGAAAAAACAGTTTACCGCGCAGCTACTCAAAGAAATTGCGGAGCGCCTGACGTAGTCACAATCATCATTGACAAAGTACCGCGCCTTGCTACCATAGGGGCACGCATCTCGCAACACGTCCACCTCGCCAGTAGAAGGAGGTGAACATCAGTGTCACCAGTAAAAAGCCGCGTTTCCTACCGTACCGATCTGTCCAAACTGCTTAAGGCTGCAAACGTCGATCTCGGGTGGCTGTATGCCCGGATTGACGCCAACGCACAGGGACGGATCAGTGCCAGACTCTCGCATCCGGCTTTTGGCCAGCCTGAGGAGCTGAGCCAAAACGGGTACCCGGCTGAACATGTCGCACAAGCTGAACGAACGGCCGAGATCATTCTCCAAGAATCGGCGCGCTACATCATTTCTCTATTTGAAGAGACCAAACGGACCTGGGTCGAAAAGCCAGCCATGGAGGGGTTACATGAGGCGGAGGAATCTTCCGATCAGACGTCAGCACGGTCACAGACCGATTCGAGCCAACAGCAGTTGGGCGAGGTTGCCTAAGAGATGCCCCCCTTTGTTTGGCCAACGAGCAAAGGGGTTCTTCTTATAAGATTTCTTGCTTATGAAATATTTTCTTCAAGTCTTTGGCTGTCAGATGAATCTTTCCGACGCCGAACGACTGCGGACCGTGCTTGAACGATCCGGCTACACCGCGACGGCAAATGAAAACAACGCCGACCTGATCGCCGTTGTTGCCTGTGCCGTTCGCCAATCGCCCGTTGACCGAATCTACGGCCGCGCCCGTCGCTGGCAGGAATGGAAAAAGAATAAACCGCTTATAACCGTGCTGACGGGTTGCGTTTTGAATTACGATCAGAAAAAACTTACCGGTGTTTTTGATTACCTTTTTCCAATCACTGATTTGGATGCTTTTGCTCTAACCCTAGCCGGGCAAACACCTGCTCACCAAGATGGGGGCAATCCGGCCGATTATTTCTTTACACCACCAAAACATACCTCTGTCTTCCAGGCGTATGTTCCAATCTCGATCGGTTGTAATAAATTTTGCAGCTATTGTGCCGTCCCCTACACGCGCGGCCGCGAAACATCGCGCGATCCAAAGGACATCATCAATGAAATTTCAGAATTGATCCGGGCGGGATATAAAGAAATAACGCTCCTGGGACAAAATGTTAATTCATACGGGAACGATTTTGAAGGCGTTGCGCTGAATCTTCCGGGCCGGACCGTCCATAAATATCAACGCGGCCACGATGGTCAACTTGAAATTGCGAAGCGTTCGGTTTCGCAGCCGATGAATTTCCCCTGCTTACTCCAAACAATTGCTCAACTGCCTGGGCAATTTTGGTTGCGTTTTATTACGAGCCATCCGTATGATCTTAGCGATGAGCTCATTTCTGTCATCGCTCAGGAAAAAAAGGTCACGCCCTACCTCCATTTGCCCATTCAATCCGGGAGCGACCGCGTTTTGCGTCGGATGAATCGTTTGTACTCGATTGAACAATATCGTGAACGCGTTAAAAAAATCCGTTCACTCATTCCGGCCGTTGTCTTGACGACCGATATTATCGTTGGTTTTCCCGGTGAGACCGCTGATGATTTTCAAAAAACCTGCCTGGCGGTTCAAGAATTTAATTACGACTTGGCATATATTGCCCAATATTCGCCCCGACCCGGTACAAAATCCGCTGAGTTCCGCGATGATGTCCCGCGTTTTGAAAAGAAAAAACGCGAACAAAAAGTTAACGATATTTTGCGTCAGGTGGCGGCCCAACAGAACCTACGATTAGTAAACACCGAATCTGAGGTCCTCTTTGATCGATATAAAAACGGCTTTGCCTATGGAAAAACGTTTAGCGGGAAAAATATTCGCGTGAAATCAGCCCACAATCTCGCTGGCACTTTTCGAAATGTTCTCATAACCAAGACCACTGCTTGGCATCTTGAGGGTACACTCCATGACTAATTATACTAATACATTACTACTCGTCGTCGGCCCGACTGCATCTGGAAAATCGGCCTGGGGCGAGCGTCTGGCGAAAAAATACCGCGGCGCTATTCTTTCGGCTGACTCGCGACAGATCTATAAAGAATTGTCGATTGGCACCAACGCACCGACAAAGCAAATCCAACGACGCATTCCTCATTACTTTATCCAGACCCTCCAACCAACAAAGGCGTATTCAGCTGGACAGTTTCAGCGCGAGGCGACGCGAGCGATACACCAGTGCTGGAAAAACCATCATTTGCCGATCGTCATCGGCGGGACGGGCTTATACGTCGATGCGTTGGTGAGCGGTTTTTCTTTTCCTACAAAAAAAACCGACCCGGCGCTTCGTCAGCGTTTAAGCCGCTTATCGCTCAGCCAGCTTTTCACGACACTTCGGCGTCTCGCTCCAAAAACGGCCGCGACCATTGATCAACACAATCGGCACCGCTTGATCAGAACGCTGGAAATCGCCATGCGCACGGGCCGAGAACCGATTACGCTGCGTCAGCGCCAGGACCGGTCGTGGAATATTTTGTTGATCGGTGTTTTAATGGATCGGCAAACATTATACCGCCGCATCGATCAACGAGTTGACCTGATGATCCGCCGGGGCTTGATTGCCGAGGTACGTCGTTTATCGAAAAAATATTTATGGAAATCGCCGGCCCTGAGCGGTATCGGCTATAAACAAATCGGGCAATATCTCCGCGGTGCGATTTCCAAAGACGAAGCAATCCGCCTCATTAAACGTGACACTCGCCATTACGCGAAACGGCAGCTGACGTGGTTTCATCGAAATAAGCAGATACATTGGTTTTCTCATTATACCCAGGCCGAAAAAGCGGTCCGGGCGTTTTTAGTAAATTAAAAAGGGAGGGTTTTGGATACCTCCCAGGAAAGAGCTGCGGGGTGTTAGGCGAACACCTCGTTTGTGTTGAAGGCCTGCTCGCAGTAGTGGCACTGGACGACTGGCGCGTCCCTGAATACGCGGAACCGGGGAAAACGAGCCGCCTGCGGATCGAGCCTGGTGATGCAGTTAGAGTTGGGGCAGCGTCCGACCGTGATCATCTCAGCATGCTGGACGCGCTGCTTGTGGAACTGGCCCTCGCGGAAGACGTTGAAAGTCGCATCCGGTGCGAGGACCCAGACGGCGGCCATTTGTTCAGGCTCGAGGTAACGGTGCGCCAGGACCAGCGTGTCTTTCCGCCCGCCGGCCACTCGGTGAGATTCGATCCCCTCGGTCAGAACCACGACTCCGTCCTGTTTCTGGCAGATGGACTTGAGGACCGAACGGACCATCGATCCGACGCCGAACGGCAAATGATCGATGACCGTACCGTCAGAAATCCTCAGGAAATACCGTTCACGTTCCGCTTTCCTTTGAATCGCGTCGGCGATGGAACCACGGACTACCCCATCGATCAACGGGGCCGGTACGCTGATGTCGGTAACCTCGTCCAGGCTATTCAGCGAGTGGAGTAAAGCCGCCATGCGCGCTGGCACCCCCAGCCGCGCCTCCTCATCCATGATCACCTGCGGATGCATCCAGATCTCTGGATGGACTTCACCATCAGCGACTGGCTGTGGGTGCATAATCAGCACCTTGGGTCCAAGCATCTCAAGTACCGATGCGTTTACGACATAGCGTCCACGGACGCGGTCGTAATCGATCTGGCTGCCGAAACGTTCCCGCTGTACGCGCGTCACGTAGACGATGTCGCAGCCACGCAACGCCTCGATCGAGTCAGACACGATGACCCCAGGGTGGCCGTTAAGATACCAGGGCTGAAGCGCGACCTCAGGCGAAGAAACGAGAACAATCCTGATGTCCGGGAACAACCAGAGCGCCTGGATGAGCGAGTGGATTGTCCGGCTGTTTTTCAGGTCACCGAGAAAACCGATGCTGAAATCCGACAGCCGGCCGAGCTTCCGCTTGATGGTCAGTAGATCGAGCAGCGCTTGGCTGGGATGCTGGTTGATGCCGTCGCCGGCGTTATGCACGGCCGTGCGTAACCCATACCGACGATACATCTCGGCCAACCAGCGGGCCGAACCCTCAACCGGCATTCTCATGACGAGAACGCCAGCGTTGTAGCCCGATTCCATCCGCCCGAATGCCGACAGCGCCTCGCCTTTTGTCAGCGAGGTGCCCTCTTTGCCACTGATCGTCTTGTGCCTGAGCCGCAGCAACTGGGCCGCTTCGTCATACGAGTCGCATGTTCTCGTACTCGGTTCAGCGAAGAACAGCACCGCCTTCCGTCCGTCTCGCTGAGCCTGAGGTTTTCCGGAGAGCGCCGTGACGTCGCACGTTTCGGCTTCACTAAGAATCTGCTCGAGCCATTCGCGCGAAAAATCTGCCGCGCTGATCAGGTGTTTCATCCGTGTCTTCCCCCTTCCGTGATACTGTGTTTCGTGATGAAAAGATCAGGCTCGTCAGTCGACGGTCAAAAAAAATACCCCCGTATCGGGGGCTTTTTCACACCGTTCTGACTCCTCCTGGCGAGTTGTTTGGTCGTTTATTCACCATATCGAAGACAACGTACCATCTGCAACACCAGGCTGTCAAACTGCAGTTATCCACATAACCACTAGGCTGCTTTTCTGACTTCCGGTTTTTCGCCCTTCGCACCATCGTCTGTTTCTTCATCGAGTGGTATTTCATAGCTTCCGTCCGTTTTTTGACGGAGCCCTTCTTCCGCAAGCCTCTTTTTATGCAGCCGCCGGTTGGCCCGATCAAGCTTCGCCTTATCGATCGGCGTCGGATCGCTGGCACTCTCCGAAAATTGGCCGAGTTTATATTTTTCTAAACCATCTCCTCGTTCGCTCATATTATCTCAATTTATGGACTAGCATGTCATTAACGATTGCCGGATTCGCTCGACCGCGCGTTTCCTTCATGACTAAACCAATTAAGAATTGAAGCGTTTCGATCTTCCCTTTTCTATATTGTTCAACCGGTTTTGGATTTTCCGTGATGACCTTGTCGATCGCCAGCTCAAGATCCTGAAGCGTGCCCAGCTGCTTGAGATCCTTCTCAACCACGATTTCCGAGGGGTCGCGGCCGGTCTCAAACATTTCTTTCAAAACTTCCTGCGCGCCGCGTGAGCCGATCTCGCCGCTGTAAATAAGCTTAATAAATTCAGCAAAGTTTTCAGCCGTTATTTTTATATCACCAAAAGATCCTTTCGCGTCAATCACGAGCTTCGAGAGTTTATTGATCAACCAGCCAGCCGCTAATCGGATAATTTCTTGCCGGTTTTCCAAAAATTCGCGGCCGCGTTCCTTCGGTTTCTCGGCCACGAACCAGGCCTTTAATTCTGACACGACCGCTTCAAAATAATCGGCCAATTCTTTGTTTGAAATGACGTATTCGGTGTCAGCATCGGTTAATTTGAAATGCTCTTTGTACCGGGCATACCGTTGAGCCGGCAATTCCGGCATTTCTGACTGGATAACCTCGATATCTCTTGCTAACTCCAGCGGCGGGATGTCCGGTTCTGGAAAATACCGGTAATCCGATTCTTCTTCTTTGCCACGCTGTTCAATCGTCACGCCGTCTTTATCGTTCCAGCCTCGCGTCGTTTGATGATCGGGCGGCTGGCCTTCCTGCCAGAGCGCGGTTTGTCGTTTTTGTTCATAGATTAAGGCCTTTTCGACAGCCTTGAACGAATTCAAATTCTTTATTTCCGTTTTCGGATAAAATTTCAGGTCGCCGTTCGGTCGGAGCGAGATGTTCGCGTCGCAGCGCAAATGGCCCTTTTCCATATCGGCCCCGGAGATATCGAGATAGCGCATGAGCAAGCGCAGTTCTTGAAGGAAAACGCGCGCCACTGTCGGGGTTCGAAAATCCGGCCGCGTAACGATCTCCAATAACGGCGTTCCGGAACGGTTAAAATCCACCAGGCTGTATTTCAAGCCCGGGGGATGCACCAGCTTGGCCGAATCTTCTTCGAGGTGGACCCGTTCAATACCGATGGTCGTTTCCTGCCCGTCAATCTTCATCGTATAGACGCCGTTGCTGGCAAGCGGTACGTCGTATTGCGAGATCTGATACCCTTTTGGGAGATCCGGATAGAAATAGTTCTTTCGGTCAAACTTCGTCTGTTTCGCCACTTGGCAATTCAGAGCCAAGGCGGCCTTGATGCCCCAGCGCACGGCCGCATCGTTGACCACCGGCAATGTTCCTGGCTGGCCGGTACAGATCGAGCAAATGGTCGAGTTCGGCGGCTGATCCTCGCCGGTATTATCGCAACGGCAAAACATCTTGCTTTTCGTTTTAAGCTGCACGTGTATTTCCAAACCGATGATCGTTTCAAGCTCAAGCGCTATTTTTTTTGCCATATATCCTTGCCGCGTAGAAATTGTGAAACGATTTCGAGCACGTCTTCATGGACTTTATTTACGGTTTGATTGGCATTCACTATTTTCCAGCCGTACATTTCACCTAATTTCTGATGCCACTTGCGACAGCGAGCCATGAGGATATCATCAGTCTCGTGAAGATGATTTTTTTCTTTGCCGTTGGGAAAACGCTCGCCGTCAAATAGAATCGACAAGTCTTCCTTGATCAGCGGGGCGTTGATTTCAACCAGCCAATCGAGATTAGCGCCCTTGGTCGCGCCCCAGGCCAGCCCGGTGCCCGTATAGTCTTCAGCGACCACGATCTTACCGGCTTGCAGCTTCTTCTTCAAGGTCTGCTCATACTGAAATCTATTGACCGTGTACCACATCTGAAATTCTTCCTCGCAAATTGGCTGCTCGCTTGTTCGCCGCAAGATATAGTTAATATACTCGCCCGATGGTTTCTGCCGATAGACCGGGTATTTCACGTATTCGGCCGGCCAATTGTTGCGCGTCAGAAAATCAACCAGACGCTTGGCTTGGGTGGTTTTGCCGAGATTATTTATTCCGTAAAACGTTATAAGATAACCGTGGCGTTTCATGACATTATTGTATCATTTAATAGAAAATAAAAAAAGAGCGCATAGCTCTATTTTTTTACCTGTCTTTAGCGAAGAAAAAAGTACCAAATCAACGCAGTGATGCCAATAAATATGGGATAATGCACTGGCAGGGCAAACCGACCGACCCGAAACCAGGGATACCACCACACTTTTTCAGGACGAAAATCCCTGAATGGAAATACCGGATTAATGACAAACCAGAGAAAATCTTCGACCAATACGCCGACGCAATACGCACACGCGAGCGTGGCCATCATTTTTCCGCTATATCCGTACGCAATCAAAGGCAACAACGTAAACATGGGCAAGGTTACCACGAAGAGCATGAAGTGATAGCCGGTTAGGCGCAACCCAAATATTCGCCAAACCCAACCAACCTGTTTCTCGGCTCCGCCGTGCCGGCCCTCGCTGTATGCCTCCCAGAACGAGATCGAGGCAAAGCCGATAATTATCCAGAAAAAAGTCAGGGTGTAGTTCATGTCTCCATTATAGCAAAAATAAAATGACTTTCACACCCTCCGAGAAAATCATTTTCAGGTCAGGCAGTATTATTGACAGATATGGAGATTATAGTATACTGAAAAGAGTTCAAAATTAATTGTTTTTCTCAATGATGAAGAGAAAAATTTTCGTTTTTGGGGCAGTGATCGTCACCGGCCTCTTTTGTGTTGGCCAACGCGCGCAGGCTGTAACTACTGTTGATGCGACACGAACGCGGATCGATCGCGCCACGATCACCAAAGGCTTCACTGTTATCCATGAAAACGCTCTACGGTTCGCGATCACGCCGAATCAGGTCGACCAGCCAGTCAGGGTCGTACTCAAAGACGACACCATACGGAATACGCCGCTCCCAAGCGGCAAACGCGCCATCAGCGATTTCTACTCTTTTGATATGCGCGGTTTGGAATCAAATCCGATAATCGTACAAAGGCCGTCATGGGTGGCCCTGCGCTACACCACTGACCAGCCGCAAGCTGCCAGGGCATTGTACAACTGGGATGACAACGCCCAAGCCTGGGTCCGGATGCAGTCGTATGATGTACCCGAGGCAAACGAAATTCGCGCCATTACTCACCTGCCCTACTCCCGAATTGTCGTACTTGAGGACGATAATACGTTCATCGGCGCAGCCAGCTGGCTTCATTGGTCAAAAACTATGGCAGCCGCCTCGCGCGACTTCCCCTACGGCACAAGATTATCCGTCACGAACCTGGAGAATAATTCATCAATCACCGTAACCGTCTATTCCTACGGTCCGTCCCGGTTTGATCGCATCGTCGATCTCTCATCCGATGCTTTTGAAAAATTATACCCGCTCTCGGAAGGCACCATCGAACGCGTCAAGGTTGAGCCGTATGTAGAAAAACCGGCCGCCCCAAATATTTCATCGCCCGCCGGTATTGTCATTAACGCCGACACGGGAACGATCCTGTGGGACAAGAACCTAAATGACGTCCGTTCTATTGCCAGCTTGACCAAATTGATGACTGGACTCGTTTTTCTCGATACAAAAACACCTTTTGATAAAGTCGTGACAATACCGTCTGCTGATAATGTTGAAGGCGGTAAGTTGTACGTTAGTCCGGCGGAAACATTGACCACGCGCGATTTATTCTATTCCATGCTGGTCGGTTCAGCGAATAACGCCGCGCTGGCACTCGCCCGCTCAACCGGTTTATCGCGTGAGGAATTCGTCAGCCGCATGAACGCCAAGGCAAAGGCGCTGGGTTTGACGAAAACGCATTTTGTCGAACCGTCAGGCCTCGACGTCGGTAACACGTCGACGGCCGCCGAATACGCCATCTTGTCCCGAGCCGCGCTCAAAGACTTCACTATGCTCCAGGGCACAACCACAAAAGTCTATACCTTCACAACAATCAATACGAATAAGTTTCACAGCATCAAATCAACGAACGAGCTGTTGAACACCGATTTATACGTCACTGGCGGTAAAACCGGCTTTCTCAATGAATCGCTCTATTGCTTGATGACAAAAATCCGCTCGAAAAACAACACCCAATACCTCGCCGTAGTGCTGGGCGCGCCCGATTCGGCCACGCGTTTTCATGAGACAGAAGCCCTGCTCCGTTGGGCCGCGAGTCTTTAACCACCATCGTCAAACATTATTAACGGCCGCTATGCGCAAACCTGCCGTTTTTCCCCTGATCGTTCTGGCCGCCGGACTGATCGCGTCGGTACTCTGGTATGCCCGCTCACTTCAAGTGGGCTTCTTAGCTGACGACTACGACTTTCTCGAACACGTCGCGATTGCTGAAACGCAACCGCACCCGGTTTGGTCATTGGCGCGGACCTCGATCGGCGGCGCTTCTTTTTTTCGGCCGATTATCAATCTGTCGTTTTGGTCGGATTATCAACTGTATCAGTATCAGGCAACCGGTTTTCATCTCTCGAATATCCTTCTCTTCGGCTTGTCCGTCGGCCTGACCGTCCTCTTGGTGGAAAAACTGACGCGACATAAGCCGACCGCCATTGCCGCCGGACTGATATTTCTCATCAATCCCTTTGCTTCGGAAAGCGTCACCTGGATCGCCGGCCGAACCGACCTCTGGATGCTCGCCGGTTTGGTTTTTACCCTCTATGCCTTTTCGCGCTATCGCTCCAAACCGTCGCTGGTCTGGTTTTTATTGTTTCTCTTGGGAAGCCTCGGCGCGTTATTCAGCAAAGAAAACGGCATCGTTTTTTTGCCGTTGATTATTATTATCGACCTTTTTTTCTATCAGGCGTGGTCGACTTTTTGCCAGAACCTGAAGAACTGGCGCGCCCTGGTCAGATTTATCTTGCCGTATGCCGGCGCCATTATTTGCTTAGGACTATTTTTCCTGCTGCGCCGCCACATTTTGGGATTTTTACTGGCCAATACAAATTCATTTGGCAATTCATACTTCACCTATCCGGCCCTCGCCGACCTTTGGTCGCTCGCCCAGTACCTCTCAGTCAAGATTCTCTCAACCATCGGGTATTCCTGGCTCGGCATTTCGAAAAAGCTGTTTCTCGGTTTATACGCGGCCGGACTGATTTCCGCTATTATTGTTTTTATCCGACTATTTGCCCGGAATAATCGCATGTTTATTCGGCGGGTGATTTTTGGAATTGTTTGTACGCTCATCCTCGCGCTTCCAATATCGGGATTTTTCTCGTTTGTCGGCCCAGACCATAGCAATGTCAGGTTTCTCTATGTACCAATGACCGGAATCGCAATCACCTTGGGCGTCTTATTCGGATCGTTGAGGCAACGATTTTGGCGGATCATATCGATGATCGGCTTTTTTGTAATATTCATCGTCTGGTCCATCGGCTCGTGGCAGGGCCAGACGCGCTATGTGCTCGCACACACTGAAATGGAAAAAGTCTTTACCTCTTTTAACCAGCAGGTACGACCGGCGCTGGCTACCCAAACGCAACCAGGCCTATTGTTGGCCAATTTGCCCGGCACTCGCGACGGCGTCCGCATCACCCCGGCGAACATTGATTTCGCGCTTGGCCTCCGTTTTCCCGAAACAAAGAAAGCGGTCATCCAAATGTACGGCATCGTGCCTATCCCGGATTCGCTGCTCTGCCAGCTGTCACCTGGTTCTCGCCAGGCAACCTCGGTTTTTTCATATGTCTGGAAAAACGAGGCATTCGCGACCGCAGATGTGCCGGGCCGTTTTCTGGCCAAACCAAAAAACAACGGGGTTTTGCTTAGCCCGCTGAAAACCGGCGTGGCTGATACCGCCTTTCCTTTTGTTATCCTCACTGGGTATAGACTAACCTGGCAGAATACCGACACCCCCTTTGAAACGAATGGTTTACATCAACTGGTCATACCGATTGAATCAGTCAGCGGGAAGCTTTCTGCCGGCCAGCCGCATATTCGATTTGGTTTTAGCGAGACAACGCAAATCCAGAGCGATGACATCATCGCCGTCCCGATCACTCAGGCCATGCTCGACCAAGGAGCGATCACGCTCGACCTCTGCCAATACCCCCGTTTCTATCAATTTCCTAGCCATCGCGCTTTTTCCTGGGAATGGCGCAACCTGGGCAATCTGTCTCTCACCATTGATGCGCCGCGTTTTGAATAAACAACTTTTATGATCACCCGGACCACACTCAAAAACCATCTCATTCTGATCATCCTTTGTGGTATTATCCTAGCGGCGATAGTGACGAATGTCATCTGGATTTTGCGGGATCAAAGTCCGCCGCTGTGGGATATCGCCGCCCACTCGGCCCGGGCTGTCGACGTCGGCCACTTCATCAAAGAATTCCACCCACGGCTGATTTTCAATTACAATACGAACTATCCGCCCGTGTCATATCTTGTGACCGGAACCGCGTTTTTGTTTTTCGGCTACCACGATAAAATACCGCAACTCTCCCTGTTGCTGTACCTGCCCTTGTTGATGCTCAGCGTCTACGGTTTAGGTCGGAAAATATTTCATAATAATACGGCGGCGCTATTTGCAACGTTTTTAGCGATTACCTATCCGTTGTTGACCCATTTTTCGAGAATTTACGACCTGGATTTTCAGTTAACGGCCTTTGTCGCCAGCACAATATATTGTCTTGTAAAAACGCGCGGGTTTACTGATTGGAAATGGACCGTGCTCTTTGGCCTATCGTTCAGCTTGGGCTTGCTTACAAAGTGGACATTTGTTGTTTTTCTAATCGGTCCGGTCATCGCCGTTTTCATAACGGAAAAAGTCTATCAAAAAAGTCGCCGAAAAAATGCCTGGAAACCGGCTTTGATCACTCTCGCGCTGATCGCCGCGCTGACCGTTCCCTGGTATCTGAAGCATGGCCGTGGCATTTTGGCCTCCTCGGAAGCCACTCGATATAACGTTTTCTCTGTCCCATTCGAAAATATTTATAGCCTGGGTAACATCTTCTACTATCCGAATAAAATTATTACCGGCCTCTCCTGGCCACTGGCAGCGATCGCTGGCCTGGGACTTATCGTCTTGATCGCCCGCCGTTGGAAAAAAGAACACTGGCTGTTGCTTTCCTGGATCATTGTCCCGTACGCCATTATGACCTTCTACTTTTTGTCGAAAGAAACTCGTTACCTTCTGCCGCTCTATCCCGCCCTGGCCTTGGCGTCAGCGAGCGTCGTGGCGTACGTTAAGGCGAGGTGGATGAAGGCATCAATTATGACGTCTGGGGTTATTGTGGCGATGTTTTTCTGGCTGGCTTCAGCCTGGAACATTAATCTTCTGCCCTGGGATGTCAATAAACAATTAGGCTTTTTCAAGGTCTACGGCTTATTTGATCCGTCGACCCAAGAAGTCGGCTATGGCTTTACGTACCCGACGCAATATCAGACAAATATCCGCGAAATTCCGCAAGCGATCGCTGATGATGTTAAAATCCGCGGCCTCAGCGACACACAACAAAGAATCGCCGTCGTGCCGAACAGCATCTTCTTGACCGCCGCCGAAATCCAATATTACGGCAATCTTATCGGACTGAATGCCGACTACCGGCTCAGCTCGCTCATCCGTTCAAAGGATTACCAAACATTTCTCGACCAGGCAGACTATATTCTAACCAAGACTGGGGATCAAGGACCAAAGGTGTGGGCGCCGTCTGTTTTAACGGACATTCAAAAAGCGGCTGACTCTTCATCAAGCGAGGTCTTCAAAAATTTTGAGGTAATAAAAACGTGGCGTGTTTCAGGTATTGAGGCGCGACCGCAAGAAGTCCGCCTCTACCGACACAAAACCGGTTGTAACTGCAATAAATAATTGCGACGTTTTACAACCGTAGGTGGTTGTTTTTTTATACAAAAAAAGTGCCCGCAGATTGACTGCCAGGCACGCGCACGAAAGACGGAACAGTTGCGTTGATCAGGCCGAAACAGCCTAAGGGTTGATGATCTCGACGCCCTGGATACTCCCCTCGCCGACCGTATACCGGATGGCGACTGGGCCTGGCGGACATCCGGTGACTTGTTCGGCCGCCTGGCGACCGCCGATGATGATCGCATTCGATGGCGCGTTGACCAGGAGTCTTGAGGCAGCTTCGAAATTGTCTTCGACCCCGGTGAAACACGTCATCGGCACACGATGCCCGCTGGCCAGACGAACCATGTCGTGCTCGGTCCGTCCTTCGAGATACTCTGGACCTCCGACCACCGGCGTCCAACGACCGACCATGAGTCCGAGCGCCTGAGAGATTTCTCGGAACCGGCGGCCGGTGCCGCAGATAACGTGGCTCGGGCTCGATGGCAGTACCGCCTTCAATCGCCTGAGTTCGTAGAGGTCGGGCTCGGTCAATGCCGGATCGCCGCTCGGGCCCACCACAGCGCCGTGCGTGACGAAGTACACGTTACGGGTCTCGGCCATTCGATCACCCCCTCCCTATTGAATAGCAGCGCCAACACAACTGGATAGACCCTCCATCCAGATTTCGCGCAGACAATGTACCGTATCATGCGCCCGTCGTCAATGCCTCACTATTGACACTGTCATATTTTCATGCTAATTTATCGCGTGATTCATATGCTCTTTCTCACCCGAACTCAGTAGTAACCAGGTTGTAACGTGAAGTTACTGCTTGTCGCTATAGAGATCACGGTCTAATAGGCTACCAACGTCTCACCGGAATCCAAAAGAGGGAGGTTCTTGGGTATGCTAATTCGTTGTCAGGATCACCTGATCATCGTTTCTGAGGAAGGCGGCTCAATCCTGTACTGGCAGTGGGGACCGTATGTCATTCTGGGTCCGACCCGGCTGGAGCGGATCGGCGATATTCTGAAGGTTCGCGGCGAATCCCATTGGTGCTTTCCCTATCACGGGACTGCGCCGGCGGGCAGCCCGTTCGAGGATGATCCGAAACACGGCTATCTGCGCGGCTTGCTCATGAATCCGGAGCGCCACCACAGCGAGCATGTCATTCACTCGGTAGCTTCGGTGATGAATGAGCTCTGGGACTGTCTCCTGCGCACCGAGGTGATGCTCCTGACCAACGGCCAGCCCGGTGATACGCTCGTTCATGGGCTGAAGTGCGCCTATCGGCAAGGCCGGTTTCCGCGATTCGCTGATCTGCCTGTCCTGCCGGCAGTTCATCCTTACTTCAGCACGGTCGGCGGGGCGACTGTTTCGATCGGCGGAAATAAGATCGGCCTGGACTGCGCGCAGCTTGGTCCGTTGCGGATCCCCCGTCGTGACCCGATTGTCGTCGAGCGTCCATTCGGACGGATCACGATGATGGTCTCAGGCACCCACGACTGCGACTGGGTCGTGGTCTGGTCTGACCGGCCGGCTGACTATGTCTGCGTCGAGCCGATCTGGGCGGGTGAACCCGGCACGTTCGGTACCCCTCAGCAGAAGACGTTCCTGAAGCCCGGCCAGACCATCGCGTGTGAGGTCCGGTACGAATTCGAGCCGAAGTAGCCGCACTGGCCGCCCCGAGGCAATTCACTTCTCCTGCTCCGTTCCTCCCCCGTTGCGTAGTATCCACTATGCCACGGGGTTTTCATTTTATTAAAAAACAAAGAAAATTTTTCTTTGTTCCTATATATGCTACCATACTACTTACGTAGCTTATCTTCCAGTTCACGCTCCTTCACCCGTTGCTTCGCTTCCGAATCAGCCCGCGCCCAATCATATTGATTGTGGTCCACAAATTTCATATGCTCGGCTCGCCAAGCTGAACGCTCTTTTATTTTGTCATGAAGTGCCTGACAGACGCGGCGATAGGCAGGGTGGCCTTGCGGTCCGGTTCGCAATTCGAGCAAATGATAGGCTTCGCGTTCGTTAAACGCCAAGAGCCAGCGCACTTTTGATCCGTGCAGCGTGGCGTATTGCGCTTGCGTCGGGAAATCCTTTACTAAAACATTAAAAAGCGCGACTGACTTTTCGTGGCACGCTTGGATTTCTTTCTCAAACCCGGCCGTGACAATGTCCGGCGGCATGGTAAAGCCCAGCAAGGGTGAAAACTGCTGGCGCAATTGCGAAGTCATCCGATGCCGCATCAGATCCTTATAGACGCCGAAATCCGTGACCAAATCAAAGGTGTAGGGATAGCCGGCTTCAAGCGCTCGATACGGCCGGTCGCGCCTGGTTTTCCGTTCGCCGACGTATCCTTGAATAACCCGGTTTTTCTGATTATCGGTCATTTTTTCCACGATCTTCAGGATTTGCCGCAATGGCAGCCGGCAATACACATACAGCATCATTGCCAGGGTAACGGTATCAAAACGCTGCTGGAGGGCGTTTTTTACCTTATCAAGGGTGATATAGCCATCGTGAAGCTTGTGAGCAATGAAATTCTCACCATAATCGAGCATTGACACGTCTTCGTCTGTCATCGGTTCAACAGGAGCAAAAAGCTCATCAGCCAGGTTGCGCATCGCCGTATCGTTCGCAGCCTGGTAATCGTTGACTCGAGCTCGGCGCACGTACGCTGGAATAATTTTTGCTAGTTCGCGGCTGCACGCCTCCCCGACGGTTCGCGCCTCAGGCAGCGGGCTGGAAATAAGGCTGCTGATCAGACTCTGGTAAAATCGGCCGTTACCGAACCAGCCGACATTTGTTTTCGTGGCCAAGGGCAGAATATACCGCAGGGTGTCGCAGGCGCGCGTCCGGATATCCATGTTGTAGGTGGTTTTGAACGCTTTCTGATCGGCCGGCTCTGTGAGATCATCATACCGCTGCTTGACCTTTGTCCCCTTGATGTCGTATTCAGCTTGTTTTAACGGTTTCAATTTCTGATAGAACTTTTTCATTGGCTCAATCAGGTCGCAATAGGTTTGAAAAAGAAAATCCATGGTTTCAACATAGGCCGGGCCGTGCTTCGAAGCAATGATTTCCGGCGGACGGTAATACCGGTATTGGCCGTTTTCGTCCTGCTGGTCGTAAAACACATAGCGCGTCGACTGTTCAATCGGCGACCCGCCGATCCGGCACTCCTCCAATTCCTTAGTCGCTAAGACTGAAATGTTTTCTGTTGACAAATGCGCGCCTTCCAGCTCGCCCACGGAATCGTCGCCGAACGCGATCAAGACGCGCTGGATCAATTCCTCGGCGTGGACCGGATCGACCACGCCTTCCTTGATGAATTCCTTGAGCAAGACTTCTCGAAACCCGCCCTTGGCTCGGCTGTAGCGCGCGTAGGCCGCACCCACCATGCCTTGCATCCCGGTCACGCAAAAAACGTCGCCGGTAGGGTCGGTTACGTATTTCTTGAGCAATTCAATTTCGTCTGGTTTGAAAAACGCCATCCTGGTGTTACCGCCCGGTGCTGCCAAAACGGCCTTGTCCCCGCGCGGTTTCGCTTAATGTTTCGGTTTCAATGATGTCGACTCGCTCAACTGGCTGGATCAACAATTGGGCGATTTTATCGCCGGTTTTTATCTCGTGAACCTGCTGGCTGGTGTTTAACAGCACAATCACCAATTCGCCGCGATAACCCGAATCAAGCACACCGGCCAAGCAATGAATGCCGTGTTTATGCGCCATTCCGCCTTTGTCCCAGATTAACCCGACGTATTTTTCAGAAAATTCAAAGGCTAAACCAGTAAAAAACGAACGGCGCTCGCCGGGCTGCAAGGAATAATCCTCACAGCTGCAAATGTCCAGTCCGGCATCACCGGGCTGGGCGTATTTCGGTATAATCGCCGCTGGTTTTAATTTCTTTACTTTCACCTTGGTCATAACTAGGTATAGTGTATCGGAAAAAACCGGTTTTGGCAAAAGAAAAACGGGCAGGTCACCTCTCAAAAGAGGTCTGCCCGTTGGTGCCGGTTCCTAGGAACGCGGCTGAAATCGGGGTAGCAATTGCTCCATGATCTTCTTGATGCCACCGTACTCAAGCTCGCCATAGGGCAGCATGGCAGGGCCGAAGAACCCCTGCTGGCGAAGACCGAGGGCCTTCTCCTGGACCTTGCGCCTGACCTCGTCCCAGGCCGGGTTGCCGAAGACGTCTTCGGCGCTGCGGCTGAACGTTCCGCCCGGCGCGAGGGAGAACGACATCGCCGACACAATCGGTAGACAGTATGGTCCCGTCACGGCCGTGTTCTTGGGCACGGGCATGAGCGGCATGACGTGGCTGCCGCGCGCGCCGCCGGCCACGTAATGGCCGATCACCCAGGGCATGACCACCTCTTCCAGCGCCGGGAAGATCCCCTGGATGCGCACGATCGCCACCGGATCGTCCTTGCCGGTGTACCGGCCGGCGATGTTGTGCAGGCGCTGGGCCGAAACGGCAACGGCCTGCTGCTTCGGAAACGCGCGGGAGTAGATCGCATCGATCGCGAACCGCTCATTGTCACGCAGCAGCGCGGCGATCGCATACAGATCTTCCGGCGCCTGGAGCGTGATGAGTGAATCGTGATCAGCCTGATCCATGTCGATGATCTGGAACGTGTAGCCCTGGCTCTGCCGGTCGGAGAGGATGAGTCCGCTCGAGTACATCGGATCGGCGAAGGCCAAATAGAACGGAAGGTTGTACGCGCCGGGGCCGCACTTGTCGGCCGCGAACACGACGAACGACTCGGCCGGACGACAGGTGCCAGCCGCCGTCGGGTCATGTTCGAATGTCAGCTCGGCCACGGCCGGTCCGGCACCGCGCAGATTGCCGGAGGGCGCGTCGACCAGAAGGTCCTGGCCAGCTGCATAGAGACCGCGCTTCTGGGCGTTACGCGTTGCCCCCAGAAACGCGTGGTGAACCAGTTCGAGGTGCACCACCTGGCTCAGCGGCCCGTGCAGATGGGCCAGCACGCAGTTGATGTCATCCCCGGTGAACATAGTCAGTCCATCGAGAATTGTCTTGCGGCTGACCGCCTCCCGCACTGCGCTCTGGACGGTGGCCATCATTTCCGATGATGGCCGCGTATGTCCACCGATTGATCCAACGTCCGCCTTGAGACAAGAAAGAGTGACCTTCATGAGAGTCACCTCCTCTGTCGTGGGCCGAGAAGCAAAATAACACACAACCCTTCTCTGAGGGTTTCGCTGCTATCTTACATGATTTTTGAAAATAAAAAAGAGGCAGGGTGTGAATAACTTTTTTCTGTTATTCGGCTGCCAAGTTCTTGTAGAGCGAGTGGACTTCTTCGCTAAAACAAGCGATTATTACTCTCTTTATGCTCGTATGTTTTTGAATGAATTGACGAATCTCTCGCAGGGCAATCGGCGCCGCTATATCGACTGGAAATCGGTATGCTCCCGTGCTGATTGACGGAAAGGCGATCGTCTTCACTCCATTTTCCACGGCGAGTGTAAGTGAATTACGGTAGCACGAGGCTAATTGGTCTGCTTCGCCGCGCGTCCCGCCAGTCCAGACCGGCCCGACCGTATGGATGATGAATTTCGCCGGCAATTTATAGCCTTTGGTAATTTTCGCTTCGCCAGTCGGACAGCCGCCGATTTTTTCGCATTCCTTCAATAGCTCTGGTCCGGCTGCCCGGTGGATCGCTCCATCCACTCCCCCGCCTCCCAACAAACTTGAGTTGGCTGCATTGACGATCGCATCAACATGAAGCGTGGTGATGTCGGCTTTAATAATTTCAATCCGTCTATTTGCCATCATTATCGTATTTTCCTGACTAAGCCGTTCGCCGCGTCAATTTCAACCAGATCGCCGTCTTTTAAAACCCGCATGGCCATGCGCGTTCCGACCACACAGGGTATTTTCAGCTCCCGGGCAATGATCGCCGCATGCGACGTCAGCCCGCCCTCATCGGTCACAATCGCTCCGGCTTTGTGCATGTAGGGAACGAAATCAGGCCGCGTCATGTAGGTCAGCAGTATCTCCCCCGGCCGCAGATTCTTGCCATGCTTTGACGGCGTTTCGATTTTGCGAATAATGCCACGCAGGACGCCTGGCGATGCACCGATGCCATGCAAAACCGTCGTGTTGGCCGGCACATTCATACCCGAAATCCGTTTCCAGATTCGCTCATACTGCTGTCCGCTGACCATGCCCTCGGCACCGTTCGTAAACGCATAATAGAGACAACCGTTTTTTCGGCGTTTCAATTCCGCGCTGGCCACACGTCTTCCTCGGTAGACGGCAAAGAGTTCATCCGGCGTGAGGTGCCAGATTTCTGTCCTGGTATAACCGAGCTGCTTGGCAAATACACTGATAAATTTCTGGCACCAATAGTTGGCGATCAGGTTAGCCTGTTTCCGCTCATCTTGCCAATGTCCGGCAAATCCGATCGAGCGCAGAATTTTTATTTCGGTCGTCGTTAGCCGCGTGTGGTTTTTTGCTTTCCGTTGTAGCGTGATCGTATGTTTTTGGTAGCGTTGTAATTCGCGCGCCCGCTGACGCAAAGCAGTACGTGGACGGGCAATGTAGGACCGCAGTTTTTGAAAAAAATGATCATTGGTTAATGGCACAGTGTTGCGATAATCAAAATAGATCCAAAAAAACTTTCGCTGAATATGCTCAAGCGCTCGATACTGTTTCGGCCATTGTTTTCGAAATTCATCCATTTTCCTCGGCAGCCGCTTCCCTTCCAATCCCAGCGCCAGTTCGAGCAGAGGCAGCTCGGCGCGTTGAAGAAATGATGGTTTCGGCGCGCGGGTAAAGATAACGATGTCGGAATCCAGTTGCTTGTACTCGGCGTAGCGCCGTTTTAGTTGCCGTACGAATTTATCCCCGCCCAGCGAATAATATTCAGTAATCAGCGGGAGGCTATATTCTCGAAGGTAAATATGATAAAAGCGCCGAAATTCTTTCGACGGCTGTTTTGTAATATCAAGGCGCTCCAACCGGCTGATTTCGCGGTAAAATTCCCGTTTGCGCTCCAACCAGCACCGGTAGACGCGCTGGACGTATTCGGGCTGTCGGAAGCACCAATACCCTTTATCTTCAAATTCCTGCTCGTCGTAGATCCAATACGATTTCAGACCGTTCTGCGTGGAAACAACGGCGATTTTCTCAGCGCCCAATTTCGGAAATTGCCGGCGGAGCACGGAGGTGATCGCCTGTCCGGGAATGATCGCCGTGAACGGCACGAAGACCCCGCCCTGGATCACCCAGTGCGTGGTACCGGAAAATAATTTCTTTTCGGCCGCGGCAATATTCATACTTTTGTAATGATACCACGATTGGCGTCCACTTTGATCCGATCGCCGGTTTGTAAAACCTGCGTCGCTACTTTTGCCCCGATAATGCACGGGATTCGGAGCTCGCGCGACACGATCGCCGCATGGCAGGTTATTCCTCCTTCATCGGTAACGATCGCCGATGATTTTTTCATGGCGCCAAGATAGCGTGGATCCGTCATCGGCGTTATAAGTATTTCTCCATTCTTTATCGAGCGCAGATCGCGCGGATGCAATATTATCCGCGCTTGTCCAAATACTTTACCACCATAGGCGCATTGTCCTGTTATCATGCTGGCATCGATAGTTCGTTCAATTTCTTGATATAATTCCTTAATTTTCTTTCTGGCATTGATACCGGTTAACACCTTTTTCTTATTTCGACCATATATGACGCATGATTGTTTCCGACGTTTCTGAATATTTGTCGGCAATGTACCCGTAGCCAAATACCGATAATATTCTACGTCAATTAGGTATCGCAAGGTATCTTTTCCGAGCCCCCGTTCTTTCTCAAAACGCGCGAGCAACGTCGCGTGATGGCTGATCCCAATTTTATGGACCAGCTCGTATTTTCTCCTTGTCCGCATCAGCGTTTGTAGCAGGGCCGCGCTGCATCGTTCTCTCAAGCGCGGCACGTAAGCGGCCACAAAAATAATGTCAGTAAATTTGCGGATAAATTCTTCTGACTCCTTTAAGGCAGCGAGCGTGTTACCATGTTTTCCTCTGACGAAATTCTGAAAAGACATGCGCTCGCGTTCCCGTGCCGTAATAAGTTTGTTCAGATTATTTAAAGAATGATTTTTCAGCCAGCCAAGAGCATATCCGCGATAATCTGTTTCTGCCAGCCAGTGATTGAACACGCCATTCTCAACGGTTACGTACATCGTATGCGGGACATAATGAAAATACCGGCACAACCGCTGAGACAATAATTCATCCATGACAAAGGTGGTGGCTAGGACTGTATATGACCGACGATGTTTTTCATAACGCACGCTCATTATATTCCGACAATTATCGTTTTATGATATTGCCCTTATTCGCATCCACCTCCACTCTGTCACCGTCTTTTAAAACGTGCGTTGCCGTTTGTGTCCCGATAACGCACGGAATGTTCAATTCGCGCGAGATGATCGCCGCATGACAGGTCAAGCCACCCTCATCGGTCACAATAGCCGCGGCGCGTTTCAATAACGGAACGTATTCCGGCCGGGTCATATGGGCGACGATGATATCGCCGGTTTTAAACTTTTTAAAATCCGCCTTCGTTTCAACGATTTTTACGCGGCCAATGACTGACCCTGCGTTTGCGATCGTGCCGTGGATAGCCTTTCCCTTATCGCTCTGGGTCATGACATGGTACAGCTGCTTTGCTTCGCGTCCGTACAGCCAGCCGCATTTCTGGTCTGCGGTACAGAGGAAGGCACTGAAAGCCAGCCTCTTTTTCAGCGTCTGTTTTTGCGCCGATGTCAGACGCCAGCCCGTCAGATCGATTGGCGTTACCATGCCGGCTAGCTGCTGAGTAATATGGTTTTCTTTGGCTAACCGTTTGAGTATTTGGAACAGATGCGCGTTGGTAATATTTGTCGCGTATTTTTTGCGTTCATCGCGCCAGTCGCTCATTTGCCGAAAAAGATAGAAGACGTTGTCTAATTTCTTTGGTACGTGTTTCGCTTTCAAGATTTTCTGTATCTGCCGACGATTTTTCCTAATTGTACGGTTAATCTTTACCAGTTCAGTCTTCAAGGATTTCAATTTTTTTACGTCTTTTTGTATTATATGGTAGAAATATCGATCATCTAAAATATGCACATATGCCCAATTATTTTTGTACCAGCTGAATTTTTGACGATGTCGTTTTACCCCCTGGGTAATGTCGCGATCAGTTGCCAACCGTTTCACGAGTTGCAGTCGTGATTCCAGTTCCTCCTGGACGAAACTCAATTTTGTCGGCGCAATCAGTGTTTGAATTTCTTTTGCGGATAAATTGCATTTTGCCAGCGTAATTTCTTGTTGAAGCGCCTTTTCCCCGTCGGGATCAGACCATTCGATTAACACGGCGGTGATCCAGTGCGCCAAAACGTTTTTCATATGCCACGCTAAAAAACTCCGCAGCTCTGCGTCAGACCATGATGATATCGGCTTTTGGAAGCGTCTTTGATATTCGATTAAAACCCGCTGCATCTGTTCGCGCCATAATGCGATCCGGCGATCAATCGTTGCGCTATCCCGTTTTTGCCGTTGTATTACCTGCCAAAGCAAACGATATTCCTTCTCCCGATCAAAATACGCAATATTACGATCGCCGCATTGAAAATAAATATTTCGGTCATACCCCAATGTTTCATTCATCGAGAGATACGGGGTAAAACCGTAGAATAGCCAAATCGCACCGCCTTGTTTATACCAGCGCCGTTTCGTAATTGTCCTGATGTTCGGTTTGATCTTGCTAATAATCTTCATATCTTCCTCACAATCCCCTTAGTAGCATCAACTACCACCCGATCGCCGTCTTTGAAAACCTTTGTGGCGAACTTTGTCCCGACAATGCCTGGGATGCCAAACTCACGGGTAATAACCGCCGCGTGGCTTAACATACCGCCTCCCTCATCTGTCACCACTGCCTTAACTCGTTTGAAATGCTTGACGTCATCCGGCCGAGTCATATTTGTGACGTAGACTGGCCGAGTTGGCCAGCTTTGTCTGTTTAGGTTACACACCACAACGCCGACAATCCTGCCCGGTGAAACTGGCGTGCCCTGGATTAGTCGGCTGGCCGGTTTCTGAACCTGAAGCTGCCTTCGAACCCGACTGACAACGGCGCTATCGGTTTGAACAACTTCTCGGCTAGATGCCCAAAGATAAACATAGCCTTTTCTACGGCGTCGAAGCTCATCCTTTGATACGGTCAGTCGTTTTTGCCGAAGTGTTTGCAATAACTCAGAACGCGTCATCATTCGACTGAGTGAGATATTGAGTCCGTATTCCGTAAATGCTCTCTGAAGTGCCCGCGTTATTAAGTGCTCGCAACGCGGATAGCTTTTCGCGCTAGTGTCGCGCTCCTTGCCTAATCTGGACAAATCAATCCGGGGAAAAGGACTTTGTCCAGACTTCGCAAAATCAAGGTATCTCCAAAATAAATTATATGTCCCGATTCCGCCTAACAGCTTTGGGTAATCCGTGAGAACAAACTGAATGAATTGAACTGGGTCAGTTTTTACGAGGCCTTCATATCTTTTAAGACCCACGGCAAAATCGTGGCACTGCTGAAACGCCTGACGACGCGTATTTCTAAGCCAGCCGGGTTGATGGGCTAATTTAGACGAAACCTCACGAACAATGTAGTCACTATTAACTAATGAATGGAAGCCTCGATTGTTTCCGACGCCACCAAGATGCAAATATGACATCCCGGATATTTGACGAGCATTCGTACAAAATCCCTGAGCAATGCAGCTCAGCGATACCAAAGGAAGCGCTCGATATACACCACCCTCCGATCGCAAGCCCATCTTTTCCAATCGTTGAGATAAGTCCAACATCATATTTTCCTCACAATCCCCTTGGTCGCATCCACTTCCACCCGATCGCCGTCTTTGAAAACCTTTGTGGCGAACTTTGTCCCGACAATGCACGGTATTTTCAACTCTCGAGCCACAATCGCCGCATGGCAGGTCAAACCGCCTTCGTCAGTGATGATTGTTTTGGCATTGCGCAGATACTGGGAAAACCGAACCGTCGTCATCGGTGTTACGATCACGTATCGCCCGCGGATCTTTTTCAGATCTCGCAATGTTCGGACCACCCGGGCAATGCCAATGACGGGCTTTCGCGCGGCGTACGCGGTTTGGCCATGGAGAGCATCAACATCGTTGCTTTTCCTGCCCGGTACTTCACGCTCGACTTGTTTCTGTATTTGTTTCGCGCGCTGGCCAATAAACAATTGTATTTTCCCACCGATCGCTTGCAATGCATACAGACGGTACCGTTTTTCAAGTTCTGACGCTGAAACCACTGATCTGTTTCGGCGCAACGACTCAACCAATTCCTGGCAATTCATAAACATGACTCGCTTTTTTTCTAGCCTCAGCGTAACACCGAGTGACGCCGCAAACGCCGGGATGACAGTATCGTCAATCCAGGTTAATGTCTTGCCACAATAATCTTTGGTGTAGCCGCAATCAGCGATTGTTGCGCGCGTAAAGGCATGGCGATGCGTATCGACGAGCGTGGGAAAGCGATAAACCGAATACATCTCTCGATAATATTTGTAGAATTCTATCAGTAATTCGCTCAGAACGGTGGTAGCTAGATTTTTTTCAAGCTGCATATAAATACGACGGATCTGACGGCTGCGTTTCGCAAAAATCCTTCGTATTTTAGAATTCAACTGGTTAATAGTTCTTCCTTGGCACGAGTGGAGGAACCGCAGGAACGAACGCGAATCGCGTTCCGAAAAATAACTTTTTTCAATATCCTTTTCAGAAATAAAAAGCTGGTCGCGATAGCCCCAGCCGAGCGCTTTCTTCATATCGCGGACATACCCCTCGAGACCGAGGCTCAGAATGAAATACGGAAAGCCCTCCCGGGTAAAGACGGGGGTCCATTGTATGCTTCTATTTCCCATGCGCCCCGATCCAATTAAATTCCTCGCCCATCATGTCCATCGGACGTAAGCCAAGGTTTTTCCGTTCAGCCGCAGGAACATAGCTTTCGTAAATTTCGAGGAGGGCGGGCTGAAGCAAATCTTTATATTTCATCGCCAGAAGATGCTCGAGATAATCACGCGTCAGGCCGCCGTCATAGATCACGTCAAAGGCGTATTGATTTATAATTGCGTTCTGATCGTCACGGGTATAGGTCGCAATCGTGCCGCCGATCAAACCCTTCGTATCAACAGATTGCACGCGCGCACGCTCATCGGGTTCGTCAGCTAAAACGGATAGCCACACTTCCTTCATCTTGGTTAAATAATTACATGAGCCGTGACCAACCAGCGGCCGCACGCCCAGCCAAAACGTCAGATAGCCAAAAATGACGAACAAATTCGGGATGATTGCGCCGTCTGTAAGGCTTTTTATAACTTCGTCTTGATTACGTAAATCAAGCTCAAACTGACCATCGGTCGAACGCAAGAGCGATCCGTGCAGAAACATGGGCTTGGCCTCGTTTTTCGCATCGCGATACCAAAAGAAGTGGGTGCCCTTACCCTTCGCTTCGTTCCAACAACCGATCAGATCTTCAAAAGCGGTTAAAATACGAGCGCGAAAATCAGTATTGAAAAGACTGCGACTCAGGCTGTTATCCTCGGTCAATACCGGAGGCAGTAGCGTCCGCATAACATCTTCCTGGGTAACATACAGTAAGTCGGGTATCGTCTCCCGGATTGACTCGTGAAATAGTTTTTTCCACAAGAATGCGTTGATAATGCCTATTTGGTCGTTGTAGCTTTTGGCCTGGGAAAAATCCTGTCCGCCTATCTCCTGTTCTATGGCTTTCAAAAAATCCTGTTCCTCGCCGGTAAAATTGTTCCAGCTGTCGGTCTTTCGCAAATTCTCGGTAAAATTAAAGTCGCGCCGGCCGATAAAACAACTGGCTTGATGCATTTCCTTATTCGAAAAAAGAGGGATGCGTTTGCCGTGAAGCTGAAACCCCTTGCGATTGAAAAAATTATTCGGTGGAACGACTGAACTTGTTAGAACGACGATCGGCTGTCGGTCGCCCGTGAGCAGGCGGTGGGCATTAGCGACAAGATTCGTCGCGAGAAGTATCGGGTGGTTGAGGATGGAATGATGGTCGACAATATTGAGGCTCAGCGGTGGAGTAACGTGTTCCTGGCCCTGAAAAACGCGCGCGGAGTACTCAGCGATCGTTCGAGCCAAAAACTCTTGGCGTTGCGTATGGACTGGGTCGGCCGTATACGTGTCGAGCTGATGTGAAAACTCAGTAATTGTATCGTTGCAGTCGAAATATTCCGCCACCACCGGGGCGTATTTCCGTATCCCGTTTTTCAGTATGTCGACGTTTTTTGAGTCAGGCATAGTGACTACTTCACAAGGTCGCCTACGCCGATGTCCTTCAAGACATCGTCGATCTTTGCGTGTAATTCATCGATCGTGCCGTCATTGACGATATTATAATCCGCCAGCTTCCGAGCGGCCAAAAGCTGGGCCTGAGATCCCTGGCCGGTAATCTGAAATTCTTCCTGCTTGCAGAATTCCTCATAGGTCATTTTATCTTCGGGCCGGCCTCGATCTTTGATCCGTTGATAGCGAGTTTCAATCGGCGCATCGACGCTCACTAAAACAAAATCACCGCCTTCTCGTAACGCGGCAATTTCGTCAGGATGACGCAAGCTGTCGACAATAACCAATTTCTCGCCTTTTGCCTCAATCTGTTCCAATAAGCGTTTCGGAATAATGCCAGCGCCGAATTGTGAGCGCAGGCTATTGCCAAGGGTAATAAGATTCTCAATCGTTTTCGGCCGGCCGAGCTTTTCCAGCTCACCGCGCAAATAGTCGGAACACGAATGATAGATGAAACCTTTCGTTTTCAAATATTCGCCGATTTCACCCTTGCCCGCGCCGAAATAGCCTGTGAGTCCGATAATCATGGCTAGGTATTCTTAATAACAACGTCGCCTTCAGCCGCTTTTTTCTCCTCGATTTCATCGGCAAACATTTTCCTCACTTCGGAATTCCAATCCTTGTTGTCAGCATAAAGGTCAACCTGCAAACCCGCTTCGCGGAGATAGTCCGGCGCTTTTGAATTCCGGTATATTTTGGCATAGACAACGCGTTTCACCCCAGCGGCCACCACATATTTGCAACAATGGATGCACGGAATATATTTGGTATAGAGCGTTGATCCGTCCGTGCTCGCGCCCGGAATGACCGCCGCTTGAAGAATCGCATTATGCTCGCCGTGGATCGTTCGGACGCAGTGACCCTCTTCCATCATATGACCGACGTCGTCGCAGTGCGGCAAACCCGGCGGCGATCCATTGTACCCGGTGGAAATAATGCGGTTATCCTTGACCAGGACGGCGCCGGCGCGTAGCCGATCGCAGGTTGAACGCGACGCCACCACTCGGGCAATGGCCATGAAATAGTCGTCCCAGCCAGGACGATAATTTTCTTTGTTGGTCATGGGAAAGAGTATTTACAGATTAATACGAAGACCTGGACCCATGGTCGAAGTCAGGGTAATACTCCGAATGAAGACGCCCTTTGAAGTGTCTGGTTTGGCACGTTTAATCGCTTCAATAAACGCCCGGATATTCGCTTCGAGCACGCTTGGTTCAAAAGACGCCTTTCCGATAATCTGATGGATATTGCCGGTATCGTCAGTGCGATATGCAATCTTGCCGCCCTGGAGATCTTTCAGCGTTTTCACGACATCGGGTGTAACCGTTTCGTTCTTCGGGTTTGGCATTAATCCCTTGGTACCGAGGATTTTTGCGATCGGACCAAGCTGACGCATCATTTCTGGTGTCGCCAGAGCGAGATCAAAATCAGTTTTTTCGGTTGTTTTTATCTCTTTGATGAGCTCGGCTCCGCCTGCCAACGCAGCTCCGGCGGCGAGCGCTTTTTTCTGATCGGCTTCATTAGCAAAAACAGCGATCCGAAGAGTTCGGCCGGTCGGATGCGGCAGCACGGTCGTCGACCGTATTTGCTGATCGGCTTTTTTCGGATCAATACCAAGATGCAGATGGACCTCAATTGACTCGTCAAATTTCGCCGTTGCGCTTTTCTTGACAAGTCCGATCGCCTCAGCGATGGCATAGTTTTTTTTCGGTTCTATCCCCTCACCGACTGCGCGATACCGTTTACTTCGGCTCATGTTTCTTCTCCTTCGTGGTCCAGGCGACGGTGTCGTCCTGACCCGTCTCCCACAATGATGAGATATTAGATATGTATCTGACGTTATTTATCTTCAACCGTAATGCCCATATTCCGGGCCGTCCCTTCAATGATCCGCATCGCTCCACCAATGTCTTTCGCATTTAAATCGGCCATTTTTCGTTCAGCAATTTCTTTGATTTGGGCTTTTGTCACCGTGCCGACCTTCGTGCGCAAGGGATCGCCTGATCCTTTTTCGATCTTGGCGGCTTTCTTGAGCAGGACCGAGGCCGGTGGCGTCTTCAATATAAAGGCGTACGTTCGATCTTCATAGACGGTTAATTCTACCGGGATAATATCACCGCCGAGGCCTTTTGTTCGATCGTTAAATTTTGAACAAAAATCCTGGATGTTCAACCCATGCTGACCAAGGGCCGGACCGATCGGCGGCGCGGGCGTGGCTTTCCCAGCGGTTATTTGAAGTTTGATGACGGTCTTAATTTTTTTTGCCATAAGAGGTGTGTCGCGTTAGATTTTTTTGATCTGGAGAAAATCAAGTTCAACCGGAGTCTCGCGGCCAAACATCGAAACGAGTATTTTGACCTTCCCGCGAGCCTCATCGATTTCACTGACCCGTCCCTCGAAATCCTTAAACGGTCCATCGATGATTCGTACGGGTGTATTGAGACTAACGTCAATCTTGTATTTCGGTTCTTCGACGCCCATCCGCTTCTGGAGTGATTTCACCTCTTCATCGGATATCGGCGTCGGGGTTGTGCCGGAGCCGACGAAACCAGTCACGTTCGGCGTATTCCGAACAACGTACCAGGAATCATCTGTTACAATCATTTCGACCAGCACATAGCCAGGGAATATCTTTTCGGTGACGATCTTCCGTTTCCCGTTTCTAATCTTGATCTTTTTTTCCGTCGGTATGAGCACGTTATAGATTTTGTCTTCCATGTCCATCGACTCAATCCGTTGCTTCAAATTACGGGAAACGTTTTCTTCATACCCGGAATAGGTATGGAGGACGTACCAGCGTCGGCCCTGGGCACCAGTTTGTTTCGGCATAGGATAATACGAAAATTATTTCTGAATAATGCGTTGCAGTCCAAAATTGAGGATGTAATCCATCAGCCCGAGAAACAACGCCACGCCCAAGCTGATACCAATCACCAACAGGGTGTTGCGAACCGTTTCCTGCCGGGTTGGCCAGACGACCTTTTTAAGCTCGTCTTTGGACTCTTTGAGATACCGGGTAAGCCGGTTGTTTGCGAAATCCATGGATAATACGTGGTTTTTAAAATCCGCTGCGGGGCGGATAATTGATCTATCCCCAGTATATAATAGGTTTATTAACTTGGCAAGTGCGTACGAAACGGGGTTAATTCCCCATTACCAGCGGGTATCCTTTATTTTCAAATAATACCCGATGTGGTTGGCAATGATATGCAAGGCAAACCCCACAATAACCGACATAATAATGATCTGAACGGTCAGCTGGACAAATAGACACGCGAAGATAAGGCCGCCGATGATATAGTCAATCTGGTCAAAGGGCAGCCAGCGCGCACCCGGCGCCAGACGAAAACGGCGCTTGAAAAACGCACGAACCAGATCACCAAACAAAGCGCCAAATCCAATCACAAAGCCATAGTATGACGGAATGTCAGGATAATTAAAAAAACTCAAATACTGAAACGAAGGAATGGCATAAACCGCTTGTTGCAGTATAAAAACGCCGCCCCCGGACAACGTGCCGATCAAAAAGCCGCGCCACGTCTTGTGTTCACCGAAGAGCGGCTGGCCTAATAATTTTTTCCCGCCGTCTACCGGCCGCGCCAAAACCTGCCATTGTTTTTTAACGATTGAGGCGCTGACGTTGGCCACGCCCATTGGCGCGATAAACCAGAAGCATTGGAGAATAAATTGGACCATAGTCTATATAATCGCTAATCGGTAGATCCAATAGATAAGGAAAAACAACCTGAGTGGAAGAACGAGCGAACGCTTGTACACATGGCTGGCGGTCGCCAGTGCGCAGTTGGTCGCCCACATGGCATACCACGGATACAAAAACGGAAAAAATATAATGCCTTCAGACAGACGGTCGCTGACCGTATCGATTATCCAGCCGCGATAGCTGGAGCGATGATACTTCTCGGCAATTGCGCCGTCGATGATATCGAAGATCAGGTTTAACACGAGAAAGATTGTGGCCAGTAGGTATTTGTTTCCCAGATACGCGAGAGTGAATCCGATTGCCGCGCCGACGGAGACCGCGGACACAGCTGTTGGGTTTATATTCGGCCAGGGCAACGCGTGAAGCTTATGCACCGTTCGCGATCGAAGTCGAGCGACCCAATCGAACCGACGTGGTCTGGGGGTTCTTTCTTGCCAAGGCATGATACTTTTGTTACAATTATCGGCCCTTCAATCTCCCAACCGGATTGACAACGAGAAAAGAGGTGATGAAAAATGTGGGAGACAATTGATAATTTCCTGGCATCAGCATGGCGTTTCGTGTTTGGTACGTACCGGGATTTCCGTGATCATATCAACCGACTGGCCGTTGTTAACAAACAGTCTACCACCATCCAAATTACGAACGTCTTCTGGTCGGGCTGGTCGCTCTACCGATATCGTCTTGATCAGCGCACCACCCCACCCGCACAACCAGATCGATCTCACCGCTAGCAGCCGCTCGCGCATTACGCCGGGCGGATTTTAAATATCGAGATTTTTCACGCTCTGGGCGTGGGTTTGAATGTATTTTTTTCGAGGCGCGACTTCCGTACCCATTAACACGGTAAAGATCTCATCGGCAAGTTTTGCGTCATTCAGCTCAACCTTTTTGAGAATGCGATTCTGCGGATTCATCGTTGTATCCCAGAGTTGCGCCGGGTTCATTTCCCCCAAACCCTTGTACCGCTGGATATTTACCGTCGCCGTGGCTTCAATATTCTCCGTCTTCGCAATGGTTTTTTTTGCTTTTTTCTCCTGCCGGACGGTCAGCATTTCTTTCTGTACTTTGGCCAGCTCGGGATCAGAATATACCCAGCGCGAATCTTTGCCGACTTGCACGTTATAGAGCGGCGGTTGAGCAATGTAGAGATGGCCGTTGGTGATAAGATCGCGGAAGTATCGGTAAAATAAGGTCAGCAGAAGCGTCCGAATGTGCGCGCCATCAACGTCGGCATCGGTCATGATTATTATCCGGTGGTAGCGCAGTTTCGTTATATCGAACATATCGCCGATATTCGTACCCAAAGCAATGACCAGCGACTTCACTTCGTTGTTGGCCAGCATTTTATCAAGCCGGGCTTTAAATACATTGAGTATCTTTCCGCGGAGTGGCAGGATGGCTTGGAACATCCGATCGCGGCCCTGCTTGGCCGAACCGCCGGCTGAATCACCCTCAACAATGAAGATTTCGCTATCGGCGGGATTGCGTGAGGTGCAATCGGCCAGTTTCCCCGGCAGGGTAAAGCCATCGAGCGCACCTTTCCGGAGGACGGAATCACGGGCAGCTTTCGCCGCCACGCGCGCCCGAGCCGCCAGGATACATTTCTCGAGTATGCCCTCAGCATCACGCGGGTGCTCCTCGAGAAACGCGGTAAAGCTTTCTGCAAAAACCGTATCAACCGCCGTCTTCACTTCGGCATTTCCAAGTTTCGCTTTTGTCTGCCCTTCGAACTGCGGATTTTTTAGCTTAACGCTGATAATCGCCGTTAGACCTTCCCGAACGTCCTCGCCGCCAAGATTATCGTCTTTTTCTCGTAGAAATTCTTTTTTTCGCGCGTACGCATTCAGCGTTCTCGTCAACGCCGTCCGAAAACCAACCACGTGCATGCCGCCTTCGGGATTTGCGATGTTATTCGCGAAAGCATAGAGTGTCTCTCGAAAATCATCCGAGTATTGCAGGGCGATTTCGACATTTATGCCATTGATTTGCTTTTCGGTGTAAAATACTAACTCGTTCTTTATTTCCTTGTTCTCATTCAACTGCTTCACGTACGACGCGATCCCACCTTCGAAAAGAAAGGTATACGGAACGGATACTTTCGGATCGCGGCGGTCCTCAAATCGAACGGTCACGCCCTTGGTCAGATAGGCTTGCTGTCGGAGATGGTCAAGAATAATGGGCGGTTCAAATTCGAGTGTCGAAAATATCTCGGGGTCCGGCTCAAAACTAATCGTTGTGCCGGTGTCCCGGCTTTTGCCAACCGGTTTGACCTTGCCGGTCGGTTTGCCGCGGTGATATTCTTGAGCCCAGACTTTTCCATCGCGACGAACCTCGGCTCGTAACCAGGTGGATAACGCGTTGACGACCGATACGCCGACTCCGTGCAGACCGCCAGACACCTTATAGCCGCCTTCGCCGAATTTTCCGCCCGCATGGAGGACCGTAAGAACGGTTTCGAGCGCAGATTTCCGCGTTTGTTTATGCTTTTCTACCGGAATGCCGCGGCCATTATCGCTGACCTCAATCCGATGATTGGGTAAGAGACGAACATCGACGAGATTTCCAAAACCGGCCATCGCTTCATCGATGCTGTTATCAACCACTTCCCAGATGAGATGGTGCAAACCCTCAGTCGAGGTGTTGCCGATATACATGCCGGGGCGCTTTCGGACCGGCGCCAAGCCCTCTAAGACGGTAATTTGCTTGGCCGTATATTCGCCCGACTGGGCACTGCTTGTCTCTGTTTGTTTCAGAGATTTCGGTGGCGCTGTCTTTTTCGTTTTCTTTTTTGCCATATCTACTCCTTGTTACCTGCGGAAGCCCCTCGCACACTCGCCTGGAGTTGCTTCACCAGCGTATCAATAATCGTTTTTAGAATTATGTCCGCTTCTTCTCGACGCAAGGTCCGTTGATCTGATTGGAAAACCAACCTGATCGGCAGACTCTTTTTGCCCGTACCCAATCCCGAACCACGATAGATCTCGCCAAACAGCTCCACCTTTCGTATTAACCCAGCCGGTTCAGTTCGCGCTCTGGTCGGCTCATTCTGTTGACTAATTATTTTCCGCACCTGCTCAAACGTGGCCGCTTCCGGCACGACAATAGCTAAGTCTCGTTCAATCGCGGGATAATGAGAAAACGCCTGATAGCGGCCGCGCTCGGTTCCTAATGGGAGGTGCTCCACGTCAAGGTTGATATAGCCGATCAAGCCATCAATCTTACATTCATGCGCTACGCTTTCAGGTACAACGGCGATAAAGCCGAGACGCGTATTGTTTGGCAGCATAATGTTATACTTTGCGCCCTCGGCTTTGAATTGAAGCGGAAGATGGTCCGTCCCAGATCTTAATTGATCAAGTATACCTTTGCATTCCTGGAACAACTTTTCAGCCGTTACGCTCTTTCGTACAATCACCGCGCCAAGCTGTGTTTTTTCGATTGGCCGATCCGACCCGGGTAAAAAGACCCGGCCGATTTCAAATATCGAAACATTTTTTATGGCGGCAGCATTTTTCCGGAGGACGTCTTTCAACCCCGGCCAGAGGCTTGTTCGAAGATACTGTTGGTCGGGATTCAGCGGATTCGCTATCTGATAGTGCTCAGCCAACGGCACTTCTGTTGATACCGCTTGCTCGCGTCCATAGAAAGAGTATGTATACACTTCTGTATAGCCAAGGCGTACCATCGCATCGCGAATATTTTCCAAGCGCTCGTTGGCGGCGGGCTGGCGGACTGGCCGGAGCAGTCCCGTCGGCAAGGTCGGTTCGACCGTGTTATATCCCGATAAACGACCGACCTCCTCGACAATATCAGCCGCGTAGACAATGTCAGAACGCCACTCTGGCGGCGTCACGCTAAGGCGGCGCGTCGTGCCCTGAACCCGGCAGCCAAGCCTGGTTAAAAACGTTTTTATCCGACTGACCGTCAACTTTTGTCCAAGCAGCCTATTCAATTCGTCGGGCGCGATGATGACTGATTTTTTCTTCTGCTTTCCACCGCCCTTGTCCACGCTCCGGGCCGCAGCCTTTCCGCCGGTCAACGACGTAATAAGCTTGGTCGCATCTGCCGAGGCAGCTGCGGTTCCGGCAAGCGAGAGACTTTTTTCAAACCGAGTTGAGCTTTCAGAACGAAGGCCGAGTTTTTGACTGGACCGACGGACGGCTCGAGGCTGGAAAACCGCCGCTTCAAGCAGGAGGCGGTGCGTCTGCGGCCCGACTTCGCTCGCTTGGCCGCCCATGACGCCGGCAACCGCAATCGGCTGGCGAACGTCGGCGATAACCAGTGTGTTTTTATCGAGATTCCGTTTCGTCCCATCGAGCGTTATCATCTGTTCGCCGTCAGCGGCCAAACGAACCGATATTGTTAGGCCGCTTTTTTGGCTTTGGAGTCTATCGACATCAAACGCATGGAGCGGCTGGCCCGTTTCAAGCATGATATAGTTGGTCGCATCAACGACGTTATTGATCGGCCTCAGTCCGGCTGCGAGCAATCTTTTTTTCAGCCAAAGCGGCGATTCCCCGACAGTCACGCCTGTAATCAGCCGAGCTGTATACAGCGGGCAAAGCGTTTTGTCGGTGATCTGGAGGCACACGCTCGGTAATTCACGAGCTGACGCGGCTGCACCAGCAGTCGTGCGTTTCTTTGGTAGGCATCGCCGTCCCGTCGCCGCAGCATATTCGCGCGCCAGTCCCATGACCGACAGACAGTCCGGCCGGCTGGGCGGGATCGTGAGATCAAAAACAACATCGTGAAGGTCAAGTGCCTGCGCGAGTGTCATTCCAACCGATGTTGCCGCGGGAAGAATAAGTATGCCGGTGTGATCAAACCCAAAACCAAGCTCCTTCGCGGAACAAAGCATGCCACGCGATTCCACCCCCCGGATCGATACACGCGTTATCTTTTGGCCCGTCGGCAGTATTACTCCTTCACGCGCATAGGGCACGCGCTGGCCGACCGCGATGTTCGGCGCTCCGCAAACTACCTCTTGGGTACCATGGCCGTCCGTAACAGTCGCTAAACGTAAACGGTTGGCGTTTGGATGCGGCCGGATCGAGATAATCTTCGCCACAATAATCGCTTCCCAGTCGCGGCCAAATGATTCGATTTTTTCTACCTCAAAACCAAGCGCGGTAAATATCTCCGCCACCCTGAGTGGTTTCTCCTTCACCAGTACGTACTCTTGTAACCAAGAAAGTGGTAGATTCATGGCGCACGAAGAATTACTAAAACAACGACGGCTACAAACAATAAGAGACCGATCGTAATAAACCCGATCATTTCAGCAATCTCAGCATGACGCCGCAGCTTTTCGGTGTTGGCTGTTGAGCGCGACGGTATGATGAATATCAAAACACCGAGCAATACACTATATAATAAGTCAAAAAGAAACGAGGCAGTCGTAAACTTTTCATCGGTGGCAAAATCGAAACCGACCGCTAATATGGCAAACAAAATAAATCCCATGAGTGCATTGAAAAGACGTGTTTCGAAAATTGTTTTAAACTGTTCCTTCATTTTATTTTCGTCATGTTTTGAATTAATTTGAAAACCAGCAAGCCATAGAGTAAGACGGCTAACGCCAACTTGATGAAAAGATCGTGTTTTGGCTGGACAACCACCGGCTTGGCGCTTGTTTGCGCCCGCTCCCGACGTCGCGTCCGGACCATAAAAATGACGATGAAGCTGGTGTAGCTGATCACGCCGATGACAGACCAAAACTGGAGCGTATTATCAACCGCCAGATCCCAGCCTAAACCGTAGAGTAATACCAACAGGAAATAGACGGGCAAATCGTAATTTCGGTCTCGGATTTTGGTGAGAAAATTCACGGTATTAAAATTGTGATAAAAATCTCAAATCTCCGGCATACGCTAAACGGATATCCGGGATCCCGTAGTAGAGCATCATCAGACGATCGATGCCGAGCCCGAAAGCAAAACCGCTGTATACTGTTGGGTCAATGCGCATGTTTTTTAAAACGATCGGATGAACCATCCCGGAGCCGAGCATTTCTAGCCAGCCGCGCTGTTTACATACCGAGCAGCCTTTTCCGCCGCATAAGATGCAGCTCATATCAACATCAAGTCCGGGTTCGACAAAGGGATAATACTCGGGCCGGACGCGAATACGCACCTGTTCGCCATACACGCTCTGAAGGAACGCTTTCAGGGTACCAATTAAATCGGTAACGCGGATGCCCTTATCGATAACCAGGCCTTCACACTGATAGAAGGTGCATTCGTGCGATGCGTCCGTTGCTTCATGTCGGAACACGCGACCCGGCACAATGATACGGACCGGCGGGCGCCGCTCGAGCATGGTCCTAACTTGCACCGGCGAGGTATGCGTCCGAAGTAGCAATTGATCTTCTGCGCGGCCGCCGGTTGGCCTTTTCGGCGACGTCACATAATACGTATCCCAGAGATCGCGCGCCGGATGGTCGGCCGGTATGTTCAATAGGTCAAAATTATATTTCGCGGATTCAATCTCCGGACCATCAACTGTTTCAAAACCCATTGATTGAAATATCGACACAACCTTCCGTAAAAATTGACTGATCGGATGATAATGCCCGAGGCCGAGCGGCGTGCCCGGTATGGTTGCGTCAATTGATTGAAGGGCATTTTTTCGTGCCGCCACGGACCGGCGCGAGGCAATGGCCCGCTCAATCGCTTGACGGACATCGTTTGCTTCCCGACCGACCTGGCGTCGCTGATCAACAGGCAGATTTTTCAGCTCACGCAGAAAAGCGGTGAATTTCGATTTTCGACCGAGGTAGCGAACCGAGAGTTCTTCGAGTTTCTGAGGCGATGACGACTGTTCAATTTCCGACAAGGCCTGACGCTGGATGTGTTGAAGGAATTCGTTCATTTAGGAATAGCTTTTACGTGTCAGGAAAAACAGCTCAATCAGTGATAACGAGATGATAAATAAGGCAGCGTTCCACCAGGTAAATATCCGCATGCCCTGCAGGACAAACGCACCGATGACCAGCAAGGCAAACAAGAGCGCCTGTCGAAATGCGATCCCGACATGTTTGAACACCATTTCGGTCTTTAAAAACCAGACCCGAAAAAAGAAACCAAGCAATGAAAACGTACCGATCAACGCGAAGAAGAGGCTGACGTAAAAAAGAAGCAGACCGATGAACCCGGTTGAATATGGATCAATGTAAAAAACCACCGTAATCCAGCCAATCCAGCAAATCAGCGTTACGATCGTCATGAAAATGAGAAATCTTTTTAACGACATCCTGCTTGTATTTCTACAATGATTTATTATTTATAAGCCAAAAAATGGGTCGTTTTCCCTACCCTTAGAGTACCATAAAAATGTGTTTTTTTCAATTAAAGTATCCCACTGGTTGGGGATATCTTTTTTACTATTATTAGCCAAATATTGGCTCCTAAACCTGGCGAAATTCGCAAATATCTCGAAAGTCGCAAAAACCGCAATGAAATCCAGGCGTGGCGCGGAAATCGCTCTGGCGTATCGCGTCAGCCGTGTTGCGGATTTTTTCCTTAACTTTTGTTAGCGACGCTTCGTCCGCGGAAAAAGTTACTCGTTGATTGTCTTCGAGAAAGTGGTAGCTTAATCGGCTTGGTTCGCGTTTTAAGCTTTCGCGCGCGGCGATGGCATAGATTAAGAGCTGTTCCGGATCTTCAACCTTCTTTGCCGTCGGTTTTTTACCGGTTTTGTAATCGATAATTTCCACGGTTTTGTCGGACAACTCGTCCAGCCTATCAATCACACCCTTAACTGAATACGTATCCACCTTAATAACGAAACCGCGCTCTAAATATAAAGGCGCGGGAAAGTTCCCATGATACGAGTCAAAATATGCTCGAAGCGCTTTTTGGCCCTGCTTCTTCCGCTCAGCCATATGCTCAGGCGAATCATACCACTCTCCGATCCAATGCTCCTCATATAATTTTTTCAGCTGTTCCCAGGTCGGCGTCTGCCCGCGCTGCCGTAATTGGAAAAAATCCTTCAATGTATTATGGATTGTTTTCCCATAACTAAACGTATGTTTCGGTTCGGGCGGCACTCGGAGAATAAACATAAACCGATATTGGTACGGACAGGTCCAAAACGCCTTGAGTTGAGTAAAGCTCAATTGGGACGGCAAAACGTAGCGTTGCGCCGGTTGATGCTTTTCCGTTATCTCCTCGGGATAGTCAAGGCCAATTTTAAGTTTTTTCCCAACCGCTAGAACGTATTTCTCATACCGGATTTCCTTCAAAAAGCGTGAGGGTTTTTTCCTCTGTTTACCGCCGTATTCCTCCGCAGTCGTGAAAAAGAGTCCATCCTTTGCCCGCGTCATCGCTACATACAACAGACGACGTTCTTCTTGGAGGTGAATATCTCCGCTCGGCAGGATTTCCCGGACGAGTGCGTCCGGCACCTCGATTTGCTCGCGGCGCTCAATCGATGGAAAGCGCTTGTCAACGAGATTAACGATAAACACGTAGCGGAATTCCAAGCCCTTGGCCGCGTGAACCGTCATGATCTTGATCGCCTCGGGTCCTTCGCGCATGACCGAGGGTGATGGGTCCTCGCCGATTTCAAGCATTAACGAGAGCTCGGCCATGAAATTCTTTACCGATTTGTCCTGGTTGCGGTTTTCGAATTCTGATATCTTTTTAAAAAACTTATTAATATTCAATATTTTCTCGGTATTGGCGAGCGATTCCGTGGCCGTGAGCTCTTTCAAATAGGTCGATTCTTTCAAAAAGCGGAACAGAATCTGGCCGACGGATTTCCAGCGGGTCAACTCGGTGTGGTCGGAAATCAGTTTCACGATCGCATCGATCCTTTTGGCCACCGGAACGGTAACGCCAAACTCACGGGCGCGCGGCAACACTTCAAAAAGCGATTGGCTGTATTGATGAGCGGCGTGAGTTATTTTGGCTATCTCGACCACCGGTATCTTAAATGCCGGCACAGACAACACCCGATAAACGGCCGAGCTCTCATGATAGTTATCGAGTAATTTCAAATACGCGATCAAGTCGAGAATCTCGGGCTTTTGAAATAATCCGCGCGTGGCGATAAATTGAAACGGCAGCCCTTGAGCGGTCAGCGTGGCGATAAACGGGTCAGCCATGTCATTTGCCCGAACCAGGATCGCGAAATCGTTCCAGCTGGCCTCTTCTTTTTTTCTCAATTCAAGAATTTTCTTTGAAACGGACGCGACTTCGCGCTCGATCGTTTCGCTATGGATATGTTCGATCATGGCTGGACCGGTCCGCTGCGACCGTAATTTTTTCGAGAGCGGCGTTTTTCCGGGTCCTGAAAGTTGTGCTTCCAACCGATTCGGATTATTGAGCTGAATAAACTCATAGGCGACGTCGAGAATATTCTGCTTGTTTCGGTAATTTTCCACCAGAACAACATTTCTCGCGTTCGGAAAATCTTCTTTGAATTTTAATATATTTGAAATTGACGCACCTCGGAATTTGAAAATCGACTGGTCATCATCGCCGCAGACCGTTACGTTGTTTTGAGGGGCAGCCAGGAGTTTAACCAGCTCGTATTGGGCATAGTTGGTGTCCTGAAACTCGTCGACGAGTAAATATTTAAACTGACGACGAAATTTTTCAAGAACGGTTTGGCGCGTTTGAAATAGCTTTAGCGTATAGAGTATCAAATCGCCGAAGTCCAACCAGCCCTTTTCGTGCAGCAAACTCTGATAGATAGCATAGGCGTTGGCCGCTTCCAGCGTCCGCTCAGCCTGTTCTTTTTCTTCCAGCGTGCCCGCTGCCTTCTCCTTGACCAGTTTTTTTGCGTAATCAAGATATTCCGATGGTTCAATGTGCTCATCCTTCAACCGCGAAAAATGTTTTACCAAGGCGTAAATGAACCGGTTCGGGTTGCCAAGCGGTTTATAATATTTGAGTTGAAAGCGTTCAAAATTCTGACGGACGAGAAACCACTGTTCCGGCGCAGTCAGTATTTTGAAACCGGGACTCAAGCCGATATCAAGCGCGTAATCTTTCAGCACCCGTTCGCCAAAAGCATGGAAAGTCGAGACCCAGAGATCGACATAACCGTAGGGCAAGAGCAGGTCAACACGCTCCTCCATTTCATTAGCCGCCTTATCGGTGAATGTCAGCGCCAGGATTTCATCCGGCGACGCCTTTTTCTCGTAGATCAGCCAGGCCAGGCGGTTCGTTATGACCGTTGTTTTGCCCGTCCCCGCTCCGGCCACGATTAATAACGGCCCGTCGGAAAACGTGACCGCCTCATGCTGTCGAGCGTTTAAATTCTTGAATGACTCCGTATAGGCATCAGCGGTATATTCGGTTTTTTTCTTCCGTGGCATTGCTTTGCGAGCTATAAATTACGTATCTTCTGAATCACAGCGTTATCGATATCAATGTATCCCCTTTTCCGGTTTCGGCGTTCGATCTCCCATGACTGTTCGCCCGGGATGTGAATGTCTTTCACGCCCCGAATCTTCCGTGCTGTCTTCACGTCTCGGATAAGCCGGTTCACGTCGGCTTGAAATTTCTGGCGCGTCGTAAAAGCCAGGGGGTTTATGACAATAAAGAGAAAACCGCGATATAGTTTCGTACTTTTGCCTACGGCCGTGCGTACCAAAGGTCCGGTTAAAATCTCAAACGCCAACGCCAGGGCATATCCTTTATATCCGCCGAAGGGCAGTACCGCCGCTACTTTGTTCGGATTTGTGGTCGGTCTGCCCAGACGATCGATCGCCCAACGCGGATCAATCTTCATGCCCAGCTCTTTTGCCAGTCGCACATGGTAGTACGCCCGCGCCGAGGTTGCCATATCGATCACGATCGGGTACGGTTTGTATGGTATGCCGATGCCGATCGGATTCGTCGAAAGGATGGGTTCTCGCGCTCCCGTGGGCGCCATGAGCGGCCCGCCGCCATAATTGAAACAGAGCGCGATCATTCCTTGCTGCGCCGCCTTTTCCGCCCAGGAACCGGGACGGAGAAACGCCTGAATTTTTCCGCCACCAACCATGGCGATGCCGCTCCTTTTTGCTTTTTGCACAACCAGTTTAATGGCGCGCTCGGCCACGAGTTGGCCGATATCATTGTGGCCGTCGATAAATGCATAGGCTGGTTTATCTACCGCTATCTTGAAATGGCGGCGTTTTTTTCTGTTTCGGAGCAGCTTCAAGTCACCCTGAGAGTCAGTGGACGCTTGGTAATCCCCTTTCATCCTCTGATAGGCGCGAATAAATCCGAACACGCCGTGCGACCGCTTGCCCTTTATTTCACCGACGATATATTCTTCGGCAATGATTACTGCTTCGCTTTTCGTAAACCCAACACGCAAAAGCTTGTTTTGGAGTAATTCACGAAGGTCTGCGATGCGTATCCTCATGGCTATGTCGTTAAATATAATATACGTTCATTGTACCCTCTTTTTTTGTGGTTGCAAATGTATGATCTTCCTCGCGCTAATCGGATTTGCCCGCCGCAATTTTGCCCAGGCGACGATCAGGGCGTGGAGTTCATTATAATAACACGCTTGCCTCGGCAAACCCCGCTCAAACCATTTTTGGCATTCATCATAGCTGTTGAACCGCAAACCCATTTCAGCGAGCAGGCGCTTGGTATACGCGTCCACGACAAATACCGGCTTGCCACCAGCGTATAAAAGGATCGAGTCCACAGTTTCCGGGCCGACGCCCCATAATGATAAGAGCTCAGGCCTAGCGGCAGTCAGCGGTTTTCTGAAAAATGATTTCAAGTCACCCTGGTATTCATTTAACAGCCAGCGGCAAAACACTTTCAGCTTCTTTGTCTTTTGATTAAAATAGCCGCTCGGTTTTATCGCCCGGGCCAGCCTTTTTGCATCTGCCTTGATTATTGCCGGTGGCGACAAAAGACGCATTTGTTTAAGTTGCGCCAGCGCGCGTTCCACGTTCTTCCAAGCGGCATTTTGGGTCAGGATCGCGCCGACCGCGATTTCAAACATCTGCGATGACGTTAACCGCCCTCGTGTTTTGTAAACCGACTGCCACTCCCCTCGCCGCTTTTCCAAAATCGGCCACCAGCCTTGCGAGCCGAAGTGTTTGTAAAGACACCTGTCTAATTCAATAGGTTTCATGAAGATGTTATGCCACTTTTCTTTAGAATTAGATATGCAACTTTTCTTGACCGCAAGAAAAGTGGCAATGAATCTTATTTATTATCCGTACGGTGGCGATTATTAGCTAATTGACCGCAGGCCGCTTTTATATCCTGCCCAAAGCTGAACCGCTGGGTGACCGGAACATGGTTCTGACGCAAGGTTTGAATAAATTCTTTTACCTTCTTTGAAGACGCTGGTTTGTATTTTCCGGTCGGATTGTATGGAATGACGTTTACCATAAACAGCGGCTGATCCAATAATTCAGCCAGTTGCAGGGCGCATTCCTCGGTGTCATTCAAGCCGTCAATTAAAAGGTATTCGAACATCACCCGCCGCTTTGTCGCCTTCACATATTCCGTGACCGCGGCCACAACTTGGCGCAACGGATAGGTGGAATTAATCGGCATTAATTGGCTGCGCAATCGGTCGTTGGCTGCATGCAGGGAAATGGCGAGATTCACTTCAAGATTTTCCCGCGTGAATTTTTCTATACCGGGGACGATGCCGCTCGTCGATATGGAGATGTGGCGGGCGCCGAGCCCGAACGCGTTGGGGTCGTTTAACAGCCGGATCGACGACAGCACCGCGTCATAGTTTAAGAACGGCTCGCCCATGCCCATATACACAACGCTCTGAACGTGTTCATTGTCTTTCTTCAATAACCGCGCAAACACCAGCACCTGGCTGACGATCTCCCAGACAGTCAGATTGCGCTTGAAGCCCATCTGGCCAGTGGCGCAAAAACTGCAGTTGACCGAACAGCCCACTTGGCAGGAAACGCAAACGCTGTTTCGGCCGGGATATCGCATCAGGACGGTTTCAATCACAGCGCCATCAGGCAGCGTCAGTGTCGCTTTGGTGGTCCGGTTATCTTTTGATTTATATAAATCGGTTTGATATGACAAGGGCACTGTCCCGGCACATTGCTGGCGTAGGGTCTTTGGTAACGCTGTGGCTTGCTCCCAGTCGCTAATACAGTCTTTAAAAACCGCCTGATACACTTGTTTCAGACGATACTCGGGCTGTCCGGGAAATTGAAATGGTAAAACGGGTTTCGACATCTTCTTGAGAATAGCACACCGCCGGACGAAAACAAAGCAAAAACCCCGGCGCGAGGCCGGGGTTTTCTATGTTATTCGCTGGATTTTTTCTTTACCTCGTCTTCCTTGATGATTTGGTCCACCCGCTTGGTCCGGTGACGCTCAGCCACCCGTAAACGTGCCAATTCTTTCTCAATCTTCGTCATGACAGCTGTGAATTCCTTCTGATCAGTCCGGCGAGTTTTTAACAGCTCCTCCGCTTTTTGCCGCGCTTCCCGCGCCCGCTCAATATCAATCTCCTCGGCCCGCTCAGCCGTTTCCGCCAGCACGACGACTTTGGTCGGTTGAATCTCGGCAAAACCCGATGAGATGGCCATCGGTACGATCGTGTCGCCTTTTTTTACCCTGAGTTCTCCCGCCGCTATAGCCGTAATTAATGGAATGTGGTGCGGTAACACCGTAATCTCGCCCAGCGGCGTGGGCAACGACACCTGGTCGATCTCAGCGCTGTAGACAACGCGTTCGGGGGTGACAATTTGAAAATTAATGGTGGCCATGGTGTTATGATGACTTGGCGTTCATTACGTCGTCAATCGTCCCGCGCATGTAGAAGTCCTGTTCGCCGATGTTATCGTATTTGCCTTCCAAAATTTCCTTGAAGCCGCGCACGGTCTCCTTGAGCGAAACGTATTTGCCGGGCATGCCGGAGAAGGTTTCAGCCACGAAGAACGGCTGTGATAGAAAACGCTGTATTTTTCGAGCGCGCGAGACCGTCAATTTATCATCGTCAGAAAGCTCCTCAATTCCGAGAATGGCGATAATATCCTGCAAGTCTTTGTACCGCTGAAGCACTTTTTGCACGCCGCGGGCTACCTGATAATGTTCTTCGCCGATAACCTGCGGATCAAGTACGGTCGAGGTGGAGTCGAGCGGATCGACAGCCGGATACAGTCCCAGCTCGGATAAGCCGCGCGACAAGACGACGGTCGAATCAAGATGGCCGAAGGTCGTGGCCGGCGCGGGATCGGTCAGATCGTCAGCCGGCACATAGATCGCCTGAACCGACGTGATTGAGCCTTTGGTGGTCGAGGTGATTCGTTCCTGCAGTTCGCCCATTTCCGTCGCTAGTGTCGGCTGGTAACCGACTGCCGATGGGATGCGTCCGAGCAGCGCGGACACTTCTGACCCCGCCTGTGTAAACCGGAAAATATTATCGATAAACAAGAGGACGTCTTGTTTTTCTTCGTCACGAAAGTATTCCGCTACCGAAAGGGCGGTCAAGCCGACCCGCAGACGCGACCCGGGCGGTTCGTTCATTTGCCCGAAAATCAGGGCTGTTTTTGAAAGTACGCCGGATTCTTTCATCTCATTGTAGAGCTGATTGCCTTCTCGCGTCCGTTCGCCGACACCGGCAAAGACCGAGTAGCCGCCGTGTTCAGTAGCAATATTCCGGATCAATTCCATCACTATGACTGTTTTCCCGACACCAGCGCCGCCGAATAAGCCGACTTTGCCGCCTTTAATAATCGGACAGATAAGATCAATGACTTTGATGCCCGTCTCGAGGATTTCGGCCTTGGTCGACTGTTCAGTGAATTCAGGCGCGGCACGATGGATGGGATAATGTTTCTTGACCTTCGGGGCCGGCTGTTCGTCGATCGGCTCGCCCAGGACATTGAACATGTGGCCGAGCGTTTCTTTGCCGACCGGGACGGTAATCGGCGCGCCCGTGTCAATAACGTCGACACCGCGCTGCAAACCATCCGTCGCGCCGAGCGCAACGGCGCGGACGCGGTTCGAACCGATATCGGATTGGGACTCGAGCACGAGAATGCTCCCGTCTTCGCGCGTTACCTTGAGGGCGTTATAAATTTTTGGAAGTTCTTTTGGGAAGTGGACATCGACAACCGGGCCGATGATTGAGATGATTTTTCCGGTGTTCATAAATCAATGCAAAATTAATAATTCATAATGAAAAATTATGGTAGATTTTTTTATCTGGTGCAAGATAGCTGGATTATGCATATGTCCATCCTAAATTTTGAATTCTGAATTTTGAATTAACTCGTTAGCACGGTGCGTGAAGCGGAAATCTCGGCTAAATCACGCGTGATCGCGGCCTGCCGGGCCTGATTAAACGATAAGACGAGATCATTGATATAATCCTCAGCGTTTTCGGTCGCGTTGCGCATCGCCATCATGCGGGCGGAATGCTCGGAGGCGTTTGATTCCAACACGGCCTGATAGATCTGAATCTCGACTAAGCGCGGTAAGATAGTTTGTAAAACCTCATCAGGCGACGGTTCAAACAAATACTCTGAAAAATCCATTTTTGTTTCCGCGGTTATCGAAGCGTCGGCTGAAACCATACCCAGGCCATCAATTTGCTTCTCAATCGGCAATAACTGGCGCAAACGCGGCAGCTGTTTCAGCGCGGAGACAAAATCCGTATAGACCAGCGTGACGCGATCGTATTTTTCACCGCTAAAATCATCGATCAGTAGGCGCGACATCGGGGTAATGGCGGCAAGTTCGGTAACGACATCGACTTTCTCAAATTCAGCCACGATTGTGTAGCCGAGCTTGAGAACCGCCTCGCGGCCCCGTTTGCCGAGCACGATCAGATGGAAATTCGTATCGGGCCGTTCATTTTTACGCTGGGTAATATATTCAGAGATGGTTCGAATAATTTGCTGATTGAAGCCACCGCATAACCCGCGGTTTGAGCTGATGAGGACAATCGCTTCGTTTTTCACCGGGCGGCTTTTCAGCAGCGGATAGCGTTCCCGATCGGTTTTCGACGCTAAATTCAAGACCATTTCCCACGCTAATGCCGCGTATGGACGCGTCGCCTGGACCGCTTTGATGGCCTTGCGCATCTTCGCAGCCGAAACCAGTTCCATTGCCTTAGTAATCTGTTTCGTGCTGGTGATGGAACGGATCCGCCGTTTTATGTCTCTCGTGCTGACTGCCATAGTGACAACGAATTACTTTACGCTTGTTCAGAACTAAACATCTTTTTATATTCGTCAATCGCCGTTTTCAAACCCGATTCAACTTTTTCAGTCAGTTCGGCTGTTTTCTTCAGCTCGGCCAGGAAATCGGACTTTTGGCTGATTAAATACTGATGCAAACCTTTTTCAAATGCCGGTACTTTCTCAACCACGATATCATCGAGTAAACCGTTCACGACCGCGTACAGAATCGCCACCTGCAGACTGACCGGCTGCGGCACGTACTGCGGTTGCTTGAGAATTTCAGTAATCCGTTTTCCCCGTTCCAACTGGCGTTGAGTGGCTTCGTCCAAATCAGAGCCAAACTGGGCGAACGCCGCCAACTCGCGGTACTGCGCTAGGTCCAATCGCAGGCGGCCGGCCACCTTCTTCATGGCTTTGATCTGGGCGGATGAGCCGACCCGGGAAACCGACAGGCCGATATTGAGCGCTGGCCGGATGCCCTGATAAAACAAGTCGCCTTCTAGAAATATTTGGCCGTCAGTTATGGATATGACGTTGGTCGGAATATAGGCTGAGATGTCGCCGGCTTGCGTTTCGATGATCGGCAGGGCGGTTAATGATCCGCCGCCGTGCTTTTTATCCATTTTTGCCGCCCGTTCGAGCAAGCGCGAATGGAGATAAAAGATGTCGCCCGGAAAAGCCTCGCGGCCTGGTGGCCGACGGAGCAAGAGCGATACCTGCCGATAGGCGGCCGCGTGCTTCGACAAATCATCGTAGATCACGAGCGCGTCCTTGCCGGCATCCATGAAAAACTCTCCCATCGCGCAACCGGCGTACGGAGCGATGTATGAAAGTGAAGCCGGGTCAGACGCTGAAGTAACAATAACTGTCGTATATTTCATCGCGCCGCGAGATTCCAGTTCGGCTACGATCCGGGCGACTTTCGACTCCTTCTGGCCGATCGCGACGTAGAAACAAAAGACGTTCTGATCGTGCTGATTCAGGATGGTATCGACGGCAATCGCCGTTTTGCCTGTTTGCCGGTCGCCGATAATCAATTCGCGCTGGCCGCGACCAATCGGAATCATCGAGTCAATCGCTTTGAGGCCGGTCTGAAGCGGCGTATTCACACCTTGCCGCGTAACCACGCCGGGTGCGATTTTTTCGACCGGGTAGTATTTTTCCGCTTTGATCGGTCCTTTGCCGTCAATCGGCCGGCCGAGCGGATCAATGACGCGACCGATGACCGCTTTGCCGACCGGCACTTCGAGTATCCGGCCGGTGCTTTTAACCGTATCGCCTTCTTTCAGGTGTTGGTACTCTCCCAGGATCATCGCGCCGACAGAATCCTCGTCCAGATTGAGCGCCACGCCCATGGTCTGCCCGGGAAATTCAAGCATTTCCGAAGCCCGGCAGTCGGATAAACCGGAGACCCGAGCAATGCCGTCGCCCAATTCAATGATTTGGCCGACCTTTTCCACCTTGGCCTGTTCGCGGAAGTTGGTGATCTGCTTCTTTAGTGATTCGATGACGTAATCTTTTGTCGTTGACATACGCGTATCAGATTTCAAATATGAAATAATTATTTATTCACTCAGTGATTGCTTTAAGGTGTGCAGTCTCGTCCGCAAACTGGCGTCGATCAGAAGATCGGGAAACGCAACGATCATCCCGCCGAGAACACTCGCGTCCACGTGTCCCTGCAACCGGATCGTTTTTTTCAACATCTGACTGAGCGTTTCTTCAATCTCCTTTTTCTCCGTGTCTGGCACCCGCTGGGCGGTCGTGAGATTGCCCTCGACCACGCCTTCTTGGATCAACGCCTGACGCTGGAATTCCTGGCTAATCTTTTCGGCCAACGAGGTCTGATTTCGATCGGCTAACAGAGTCACAAACTTACGAACGATCGCATCAATTTCAGCGTGCGTTAATCCGCGGGTAAGTTCGTGGAGTGCGATCGCGTATTGTTTCGCCGTCAGCCGTTTCATGCTTTCTGTTTTACTATTTCAGCGAGCGCGCGTTGGACTAGTTCGCGGTCTTTTTTCTCGTCCATGCGTTCCAGTAATATTTTCTCAACCGCCTGCACGACGACATCGGCAACTTCCGCCTGCGCTTCTTTTACCAGGGTGATTTTCGCTTGGGCCAATTCGGCTTTCGTCCGCCTGACGATTTCTTCAACCTCGGCATTCGCCAATTTCAACTTTTCCTGGCGCAGTGCTTCAGCCTTTTGCATCACTTCATCGAGTATTTTCTGTGCTTGCTGACGAGCTGATTTCAACGCTGCCTCTTTCTCCTTGGCCGATTCTGCCAGATTGCGTTCAATTTGTTTAGCATCATCAAGGCTTTTTTCGATCGTGGCCGTCCGTTTATTCAGCATGCGCAAGATCGGCTTATAGGCGAAGCGGTACAATACGAACAGTAAAATAAAGAAATTGATGACCTGAGCGATAAGTAATTTCCAATTAATACCGAGCTGGGTAATGAGTTCCATATGCGCGGAAAAAGTTAATTATGAACACATCTGATTGGCCGTCGTTTTGGCGACAGCCAATCCTATCTGCCGATAATTAGACAAATTTGATGATCAGCGCGACCACCAACGCGTAAATCGCGATGGCTTCGGCGAAGGCGATGGCAATCAACATCGGCACTTGGATTTTCGAGGCGGACTCCGGGTTCCGGCCAATCGATTCCATGGCCTTGCCCGCCAGTTTACCGATCGCCATGGCCGGGGCAATCCCGCCGATAGCGATGGTCAGCGCAGCCGCTAACATTTTTACTGATTCTGCGTCCATATGTGTACTCCTTATTGATATTTCCTGGCGTACGACGAGGGTTGGTGTTTAGCGTCGGCCCGAAAATATCGGTTAATAAATTACTCGTGTTGTTCGAGGGTGGCTACTTTAAAGAACACCAGCGACAAGATGGCGAAGATAAATCCCTGGACCAGCCCGACAAAGAGTTCAAGAAAATAAAACGGCAGCGGCACAACGTATGGGATTAAGCTCGAGATGATGACTAATAAAACTTCACCGGCAAAGATATTGCCGAATAACCGAAACGAAAACGACACAATCGTCGCCAGCTGGTCAATAAATTCCAGTAATCCAATAATCGGATTTTTTATATTAATAAACCGTTTCCAGTATTTAAATACCCCGACCGCCAATATGCCGAAGACTTGGGTCGCGATCACGGAAATAATCGCCAAGGCTAACGTGGTGTTCAGATCAGAGTTCACGGTCCGAAAGAACGGCACGAATACTTCTTGCCCGTGCTTCATCTCATTTAAACCGATCGTGCCAAAGCCGGGAAAAATACCCAGCCAATTCGAGGTGACCACAAATAGAAATATTGTCACCACCCAGGGGAAAAACCGAACCGATTGCTTCCGATCCTGAGTGACGCCGTCCATCAGATTCAACCATATTTCAACAATCCACTCGATCACGTTTTGAAGGCCGCGTGGCACCGCTTTTATTTTCTTTGCCCGAAGCGTCAATCCGACAATTACTAAAACCGCCACACTGATCCATGAGGCTAGCAGTGTGTTGGTGACGGGCAAGCCTCCAATTTCAAATACTTTTTCCGCTGCGAGTGAAATCTCCATGTTACTCCTTCGTGTCCTTCTTTTCTTCCTTCTTCGGTGGCGTTGAACGAGCTTGTTCGGCCATCACTTTTACCGCCTTGAAAAAAACTCCGAGGGTGGAAATAATGATCGAGAGCATGACGCCGGTGATCAAAAACCAGGGTTTCGTACCAAGCCAGCGGTCGACAAAGGCACCGCCGAGCGCAAATATAACGAGCGGGATGGCTATTAAATATCCCAGCTCCCAGGCAAAGCGGAGCGCCGACCACGGTGCTGATTTTTTATTCTTGTCTGACTTCGGCTCGTCCATGTTTTCAAGGAAAAATAAAATTAAACCCACCGTTTTCGCAAGTATTCTACACGAAGACTAGCAACAAATCAAGGGTAACTACTAATAATGGCTAAAGTTAGCCAATATATTTTTAGCCGCAGTAACACTTTACGCATATTGAAAAAATAATCTGTGATTTTTTTATTACCAAATATTTTCTACAATAAATTTTCTTAATTTCGTCCACAATATTTTTCATATGTGCTCACATCATTTTTTCTCAAAAAGAGGATAGCTCGCCGTTATGCTCCCATTGACAATGACGCTTTTTTGCGCTATCATGTATATACTGTCTTCAAATTCAAAACAAAAATATTTATTGAACGCATGGACACGCACGATTCAAATGAACAGCGCAATGTCAAGCACAAGGAACACGATTCCTTGTCGGAGCTCGAAGTTGCTTTGAAAAAATTTCGTCAGGCCAGACGTCGGTTACAACACGAGATTAAATAAAAAAGGTCTCTTCCGTTTATTGTCGAGCCCTTTTTATTTTTTCACAGTATCTAGAGACTCGGCTAGTCTTCAGACGACGGTTTCTCGATCTGTCCCGTGTCGTTGTTTCCCTTCTGGCCGGTAATTTTGTAGACGTCCTTGTCGATTTTCTTAAATTCCTTCGTGGCCGTGTTGTAGGTGTTTACGGTCGTCGACAGCTGATTGCCGATCCGACGATGATACTCATAATAGGCCGTTAAATGTTTCGCCATTTGTTCAACATTGGCTTGTATTTCTTTGGCCGATTCTTCGATCTGAAGCGCGCGCAGACCCTGGAGAACCGTTTGTAAATAGGCAAAAAATGAGGTCGGCGAGACGATCATGACGCGTTTATCGCGAAAGGCGTATTCGATTAAATCACGGGTATTTACTTTAATGGCGCCGACTTGATTGACCAGTAAATCGTAATAGATCGCCTCGGCCGGAATAAACATGAACGCGAAGTCCATTGTCCCCTCTTCCGGACGGATGTATTTCGAGGTCTCATCAATCCGATTCTTGAGATCTTGTTTAAATATTTTTTCCAGATCAGCGCGTTGAACCGGGTCCTTCGTCTGAAGAATGCGGTTATAATTCTCAAGTGAGAATTTTGAATCGATTGGGATGATCTTTTTTCCGACAAACACGGCCGCATCGACAATATCGCCATTTTTGAAACCATACTGCAGCTGATATGCTTTCGGCGGCAAAACGTTTTTCAAGACCGTTTCAAGATAATATTCCCCGAGAATGCCGCGTTGTTTCGGATTTTGGAGAATGTCCTGCAAATTTTGTAATTGGTCGGCGAAATCAATGACTTGTCTGGTTGTTTCCGTCACCCGCGTGAGCTCCCGATGGACATCGAGTAAACGGTCCTGCACCACCTTCTGCATGCCTTGAATATTCTGGTTCACCAGGTACATCGGGTCCCGCATCGCATCCTGCTTTTCGCGTTGCTGTTGAAGCAATCGTCGCTGTTGTCCGGCCACGAGAATAATAACCGCCGTAAACCCGGCGATTAAACATGCAATAACGACGATAAACCAAATAATATTCACTGTCATAGAGTTATTGTACCCTACCCTTTCCCCTTGGCAAGGCGCGTCGAGTTATCCACAGTCTATTACCATGTAATCTTGCCTAAAATAAACAACTTCGCTATGATGAGTCATCAACGGAACTGCATCTATCCACGGAGGGTAGCGCTTCGCAGGAGGTAAGACGATGGCGGGTATGGGGGTTCGGTCTTCTCCGTTGGTGGTCATGGGCTTTGTGGCCGTGACGGCAATCGTCGTTATCGGCGAGCAATTACACCAAAATCACACACCAACACTGATCCTTCTCAACGAACAGACCTACTGGATGAGGACGTCCGAAACGAACGTCTATGCCGATCTAAAAGCCGCCAGTAAATGGCTAGAGGAACATCAACTCGTACCGCGCGAAGTGATTATGGATCAACGCGATGTTGTTGCCCGTGTTACGCGCCTGCCCATTCCTCTCGACCTGAAGAACCGGTTGGTACTTGAAACCGGCATCATCTTTGACTGTTCGAAGTCGAAACCGCCCGATCCGTGACCTGTCATTGGTTCGGGCTTTTATTTTTCAATCGTTAGCCCAGTTTTCAAATGAAATAGTCGCTCGGCGTTTTTTGTTGTTTCGGCGACGACTACCTGATAAGGCATGTTTTTCAGTTCGGCAATTTTTTCAGCCACGTGCTTTACATAGACCGGTTCGTTTCGCTGTCGGCGATATGGGACCGGAGCCAAATACGGCGCATCCGTTTCGATGAGCATACGATCAATCGGCACTCGCCTGATCAACTCCAACAACCGCCCATCATCGGTAAAGGTGATAATCCCGGTAAAGCCAAGATGCAAACCGCGATCAAGAAATTGATCCGCGATCGCTTGGTCGCCAAGGAAGCAATGCACAACCCCGCCAGCCGGCAATTTTTCCGACTGCAATTCGGCTAACAGCTCGGCATAGGCATCCCGGCAATGAAAGATAACCGGCAACTTCCGTCGGTCCGCCAACCCAAGAAAAAAATGAAGGATTGTTTTTTGGTAGGTTTTTAATTCTTCCTTCGACTGGGCCGTTCCGTCCGGCAAACGATAATAATCCAACCCAACCTCGCCGATGGCGACGATTTGGGCGGAATATTTTTCGGTAAGCTCATTGAAGGCCTGCTCTTGAAATTCTATTTCGGCCGCATGGGATGGGTGAAAACCGACGGCTGCGTACATCTGTCCAGGGTATTGTTGCGCTAACTCAATCGCTGTCATACTCGTCTGATATTGTGAGCCGACATTAATAACCCGCAGCCCCGTTTGAAGGCAGCGGTTTATTACGTCCGTGCGGTCCTGACGATAGGCACGGAAATTTAAATGCGCGTGGGTATCGATGAGCATTAGAATAGTCCAGGCAACACCCGAAACGAATCGGGTAAAATGAAGCCGAGGAGATTGGCCGTACCCAGCATGAGTTGGGCGAGGTCAGAGCGGGACAACTGTTCGGCCAAACTCGGCTGATGAAGAAATTGATCGGCCACCATCAGAACGATGCCGATGACAAACAACCCTTCGACAAAACCGAGGATGGCGCCGCCGAACCGATTCAGTAGGGTATAGAACGGCACGTGTTTTAATATTTGCAATGCCCGCGCCAAGAACCAAAAAACAATCCCTACCAAGTGGGTCGTCAGCAGGAATATCAGGACAAAGCCAATTAAGTTGGCGACCGCTTCCCGACCAAGAAATAACGGCGTAATCCAGCTCCCGATCCCTTCATAGTACCGACTGGCTAAATAATAGCCAAAACCAAGGCCGATGATTGAACCGAGCGACTGAAACAAGCCAGTCATAAAACCCAGCACAATAAACCCGCCGAGGAAGATCAATAAAATGAGATCGATGATTGGCATACTCTGTTATTACTATATCACAACAATGTGTTTGCCGAAATGGCGTTTTCGCGATTTTATCGAATGAAATACCAGGTGAGGTAACTCGTCACGTCGGTCAGGTCAGCTTTACCGGTTACCGCGACAGCATTAGAGCTCTCCAAAAGCACGCCAGTCTTCGCACCCCGTCTCTCAACATATTCCAGTAGAGTTAGAATAGCCGGTTTTGAATCGACATACATATCGTTGACGCCGGCCATATCGCGCTTCTGCAAAACAGCGATATTTATTTCCGCCTGTGCTTCGGCCACCGCCGGCGTGACTTCATGCGAAAAATCCACACTGGCGAGAACGAGCGCGTCGTCCGGCAACGCTGCGTCTAACGTCTCAGCCAATCGTTTCGTGTCATCGGCAGTTACGGTGTTTTTTAGCACAATCGGCACAAACGTCGTCCGAGGAAAAGATTTTTGAATAAACGACACTTCGGCTGAAATCGAATGTTCTTTTTCAAACACCCGCTCGTCAATCTTTACCAAATCTTCTTTTGACAACGTATCGATAATTGCTTCGGCTGGCTGGAGCGTGCCGTAGGGCGTCGACCATTCTCCTTTTGACGAAATTATTGGCCCGCTTCCGGTATTAAAGTGGTTTGGTCCAATCACGACGACCACGCTTGGCGTTTGATTGCTCAACCCGAGAAAAAACCTGGCAATCAGATGGGAAGCCAGCAAATGATGCGGGGTAATTCCAGCCACCGCAAAATCAGGCGATTCCTTCGGTTTTTCATTTTTGTATGCCCGGTCAAAAAACTCCCGGTCCATGAAGAACGATCGGTGAACAAGACGGTCGTTAATCAACCCGGAGTTTGTTGATAGAGAGGTTATGTTTTCCGATTTCGTGCCGCAGCCGGCGAGAAAAACCGCCACCGCGCAAAAAACCAGTATCTTCCTCATACTAGCGGTGTAAGGCCCCGCCCCACTCAACGACGGTGAAACCATGCCGGACTGGCGTTTCGAGTTTTTGCGGTGTAACGGTAATCCGGGTGTCGAGCGGTTTGTAATCCATGAACACGCGGATGATCTGATCCGGCTTTGGGGTTACAGTCAGCGGTGCCAGCTGATCGAAAACAGCCTGATCAATGAACGTCACGAACACGTACGGTTTCATTTCCAATTTCGGCTGCCAGAAATTGATGAACTCAGCGCTTTCGTTTCCGTTCAGTCCAAGGACGGACAGCTTTTCTTCCAGGAATTGGTGTACTTCCGAACGGGCAACAACGAAGCCTTGTTTCGGTATTTCATAGTTTAAGCCTATTCCTTCCCAGAAGAGATATGGGTATTCATCGCCATTTGCTGTTTTTAACTGCCCGTCTGGCCGCGCGATCACTGACCATCCGTCGGCTGGATACACCGGCTCAGTCACGGTGAATCCCCCGGTCGGGCTGACCTTCACGTTAACCGGTGTTTCTTTTTCCGGATAGAGGTAGATAACCGGTTTGCCGCATTCGGCGGCCGGTACGTATGTGGCCTTCTTGAACCGCAGCCACATGCCGAATGGGTCCTGCCAGAAAAACACCGGATGATCGGCCGCAAACGCGTCGTAGCTGGGTTTTGTCTCCTCGATCGGCACATAGAAACTGTCATATACCTCTCTTAAAGCTGGGTTATTTTTGTCCGCAAATTCATAGACGGCATCGCCGGTAGACGTCCGGCCCGTGGCCACGAGCGCTGACTGTCCGCCCAGATCAGCTGGTGTTGTCAGGGCGTGGCAGAGCATCGTACCGCACCCGCCCGTCGGATCGTTATAGGTGTAATCTTCTGATATCCGTGTGCCGTCGTTCCAGCGCACGTCTGGCCGGAAGCTGGTCGCGCCGAAATACGGATTTTCCGCAGTCGGCACGCTGGTGGCAAAGTCAAGTTTGTAGATGTATTTCTTGGCGGTGCCGTCTTTTTGTCTGACTATGAAGCATTTTTCGTTCGTATCAAACGACACGTCGCCGACAGTCGCGTTTGTGAACTTCTCTTCCAGGGTGGGATAATCGGTATACATTTTATTCGGATCAAAAGCCGTAGCGAGGAGTTTGGTAGATGAGTTTGGAATTGCGATTTCGGCCGGCACGGTGAAGCCACTGAGCGTCGCCTGCGTGTCATATTGGAACGGAAATCCGACTTGTTGCAGATCGTCGGAGTATTTCTCGAGATAGACAAAGCTGGCGGTATCCGGGTTATAGGCTACCCGATAAAGATTTTTCTGAAACGCCGGGCCCATAGGCAATTCAAGAATCACGACGAGTGTCTGGCCGGCATACGGGCGGGTATTAATCGTGCCGACCTGATAATACTGGCGGCTGCTGAAATAATCGCCGTATTGATCACCGGGGTTTTCTGCGTTTTCTATCAGATTCAGTTCGACCGGCGCCGCCAGCCATGAGACCGACAAATCGCCGCCTTCGTTCGCCACTTTCGCCTTCGCTGTAGGGTTGGAGATTTCCGTATATGACTTCGGATCAATGAATGTGAAGCTATCCAGAATGTCGTTGACGAGAGCCATGTTTTTTTCCAACGCGGTCTGAGGTGCATTCAGCGTGATTTGATAGACGCGTTGTCCCCGCGCAATATAGCCGTAGGCCACTTGATAAGCCAAATTAACATCGGTATCGTTGGGCGTAGTCCGAATGAATGATTTCATGCCATTGTCCCGTGTCTCGATCTCGCCGTAGCTGTCGCCCTGACGTTCGGAACGCATGGCCGCCAGCTTCTTGTTCAACCAAACCTCGAAGCTCGAATCGTCGTTATTATAATAGGTAATCCACATAGGAAATATATAGCCGGCGGGTGCGTCGACCGATACGAGCGAATCCTCTTCGTTGATTCCCTGTGTCACCGGGCCGCCTGTCCAGTCCGACGGTACGGATATCTCGAAACCGTGATTATACAGCTGATACGTAATTGTCCGCATGTTAGAGACCGGGATAACGACATTCGTGTTCGTATTGGCATTCAGATTGGTGTTGGTGTTTGTCAGGCTATTAGTATTTGCGTTGGTACTTACATTTGCATTCGCATTTACATTATTACCAGTATTTAGGGTCGTGATTGTGCCCTTATCCGTGTCGCACTGGGTATAAAAATACGCGCCAACAACAAGACCGGCGGCAACAATAATCGTCAAAAGAAACCAAAGTGCCGGCAGGCCTTTTTTGGGCTGTCCACCGTTGTTTTTTTCGATTGGCTTGGCCATGGTTTTTTTCTAGTAATAAAATATTATTTTCTCGGGAATAACGAGTCGCCTTTTTTTACCTTTGGTCCGACAAATTGCTGCAGTATACGCTGGCTGGCGAGCGGCATAAACGGATCAAGTAAATCCGCGACGATGCGAATCTGCTCGACGGTTTTGCGCAACACATCCGCCCGGTGTTCGTTTTCTTCGGCTGGTATTTTCCATGGCGCCTGCTCATCGAGAAATTTATTGGCCGCGTAGATCAACCCGAAGATTTCCTTCAACGCATTATCAAATTGGAGCAGTTCCAAATGTTTTTTCACTTTTTCTTTAACATCCTTGCCGGATTCCGCCGCCGCCGATATCTCGACGGAATACTTCTCGCACAAAGTAGCGGTCCGACTGACCAAATTACCCAAGCTGTTCGCCAGGTGCGCGTTATATTGTTCGGTGAATAGGTCTTTCTTTATATCGCCGTCCTGGCCAAATGGAAATTGCGACAATAATAAATACCGAGCCGCGTCTGATCCGTAGGTCTCCACGAGCGTATTCGGATCGATGACGTTGCCGATCGTTTTGCTCATCTTCTGCTTGTTGATCGTGAAAAATCCGTGCGCGAATATCTGCTTCGGCACCGGCTCACCGGCGGCCAGCAAGAGCGCCGGCCAATACACGGCGTGGAATTTTATAATATCCTTGGCCATGAGATGAATATCAGCCGGCCACCAGCTTTGATAGATGCCGCTGGCGGTGCCATACCCGATGGCCGAAATATAATTCTGGAGCGCTTCCACCCAGACATAGCAATTGTGCTTGGGATCGAATGGCAACGGTATCCCCCACCGGACCTTTTCCCGCGAAACCGAAAAGTCCTGAAGCCCCTGCTTGAATAATCCAAGGACTTCCTTTTTCCGCTCAATCGGACGAATCAATATTTCATCCCGTTCGATCAACGCCCGAACGTCCGGAAGGTATTTATTCAGTTTAAAAAAGTAGTTTTGTTCTTTGATCAGCTTCAGCTTCACGAGATGGTCAGGGCACTTGCCATTGACCAGTTCCTTCTCGGTATAAAAGCGTTCGCAAGCAACGCAATAGAGACCTTCATACACGCCTTCATAGAGGGCGCCGACGTCCATGAGTTTTTGCATGAATATTTGGACCGCTTCAACGTGTCTTTCCTCGGTGGTTCTGATAAAATCATCATATTTGATGTTACAATTCCGCCATGACAGAATAAAAAGCTCGGACATTTCATCGACGAATTCCTTCGGTGTTTGACCGGCTTTTTTTGCGCTTTCGGCCACTTTGGCCCCATGCTCGTCAGTACCGGTCAAGAAAAAGACTTTTTCGCCGAGTTTCCGGTGAAACCGCGCCAAGACATCAGCCGCAATCGTCGTGTAGGCGTGCCCAATATGCGGCCGGTCATTGACGTAGTAGATGGGGGTGGTGATGTAGAATTTTTTCATGGTTGTGTGTACGTTACACCCGAGACAATAACAACAAACTCGCCGCGAATATGGTCGGGATGCGCCTGATAGTACTGGTGGCAGGCGGCAATCGGGCCGCGCCAGCATTCTTCGAATTTCTTGGTCAATTCGCGCGCCACAAAAACAATACGTTCAGGCGTAAGGATTTCATTAAGTCGATCGAGTGTTTTCATAAAGCGATGCGGCGATTCGTAAAAAATAATTGTTTCATCGCTCTCGACAATGCGTTTGAAAAGCGTTTCGCGCCCTTTTTTATGGGGCAGGAAACCCAGAAAAGTAAAATGATCGGTCGGCAAACCACTCGCGCTGGCTGCGACCGTCAGCGCCGACGCCCCAGGAATAGCTTCGATGCGAACCGCCGAACCAAGTTTGCGGTTGACGTATTCAACAAGCACATTCCCGGGATCGGAAATGCCAGGCGTGCCCGCATCAGAGACCAGCGCGATTTTTTCGCCCTGACGCAGATATTCCACGATGTCATCCAGCCGCTCGATTCGACTGTGCTGGTGGTAACTGAGTAGCGGTTTGTCGATTTGAAAATGTGACAAGAGCTTTCTTGTCACCCGCGTGTCCTCGCAGAGAATGCGATCAGCTTCCCGTAATATCCGTATCGCCCGAAGACTCGTATCTTCCAAATTGCCAATCGGCGTAGCCACAACAAAAAGCGTGCCCATGGGTCATTCCGAGTCAGGCTCAAGCGCGTTATCTTTGTCGCGTTGCTTGCCGAAAAAATCGCTCATGAGTACCTGAATAATCGCCGCTGTCGGGATAGCTAAGATAACGCCGAAAAATCCGCCCAGTCGACCGCCGATCAGCATGGCAACGATGACCACAATAGGATTCAGGCCGACCGCTTTCTGCATCACCTTCGGCACGATCAAATTGTTTTCTAATTGTTGTACGAGAATATAGAGAATGAGGACGAGCAACGCTTTTATCGGCGACTGGGCAAAGCTTAAAAACAAGGCGGGTATGGCGCTGATAATCGGTCCAATCATCGGCACCGCTTCAAGAAGACCGGCGATCAAGGCCAGGACGAGGGCATATTTCACGCCGAGGATCGACAGACCGATATAGCTCATCAAGAAAATAATGAAGCAGAGCAATAATTGTCCCCGTAACCAGGAACCGAGTTTCGAAGTAATGCGATTCCCGAGATGCGTCAGATAGGGCTGGTACTGCGTCGGCGATATGGAATGAAGCGACTTCTTCCAACCATCGCGTTCCAGCGTCAGATAAAACGCAATAACCATAATGCTCAAGAATGACGCAAAGCCGCCGAATATGCTGATCAAGCTCGAAAATACTCCGGACGCGGCCTGGCTCAGACCTTTGTTAATCTGTTCAAGCGATGACTGGATACTCGCGACCACGGCCGTGTCAGTGCTTGAGGTTTGCAATGCTTTGAATCCTTGAACGATCTTGTTGTAATAATTTGGAAAAGCCGAAATAATCGCTCCAATCTGTTCGGTCAGCGGTGGGATGATCAACGCGACAATCAGGCCAAAAATGCCGAGAAAGATCGCATACAGGATGGCTGTGCCGAGAACGCGCGGTACTTTTCGGTCCTGGAGCCAATCAACCCAGGGCGAGATACCGGCCATAATGATCAGCGCCACGTAAAGAATCCCGACCACGTTTCGGATCGTAAAAACGAACCAAATCGCAATAATAATAAGAATTACCTTAAAAATCGAGCCGGTTGAAATCGTAATCGTGGTTTTGTCTTTTTCCGCCATAGTCGCTTCCTAGTATACTAAAAATATGTCTACTCGGCAATTATTACAACGATCGGAGAACAATGCGTTTAAGGGGCTGGGTTTTGCGGATCGGGCCAATCGCGGCCAGATTGAAAATCGGTTTCCGAAATATGCGCTGGGCGAGCCGTTTCAGCTTGAACGCAGTCACGGCGTTGATCTTCGCTAAACGTTCTTCGGGCGTTTCAACCTTCCGAAGCAGCGCTTCCTGCCGGCCGTACCACGACGCGAGATGGCTTGAATCTTCAAGCTCGAGGATCATTTTGCCGCGCACAAACTGTTTGGCTTTCGCCAGCTCCGCGTCCGTAATACCGGAGCGTTTCACTTTTTTCAACTCTTCGAGAATCGCCGTAACCGCCAGATTGAGCCTGGTTTTATCAATACCGGCCTGAATGCAAAAAGCCCCGGTATCCTCGTATGGATTAACGCTGGCATGGATGAAATACGCCAGGCCCTGCCGCTCCCGAATCGAGATAAACAGACGCGAGCTCATGTTGCCTCCAAGGATGATACTCAGAAGCTCGAGCGCCGGCAGGTCACGGTCAGTGTACGACAGCGCCGGAAAACCGAGGCAAAGTTGGACCTGCTCGGTTTTTTTATATTGCACGGTGAGCCGCGGCTGCTGCTGGCGCCGTCGAAATAGCGGCGCTGGCTCCACTGACCGGCCGCGTCGCCATGAGCCGAAATAATCGGTGATCTGTTTTTTTACGGCGTTATCCACCGGTCCCGCGACAACCACCACCGCGTTCCGGGCGGTGTAATACCGGCTGAAGTAATCGACCACGCTTGACCGTCGCAAGGCGCGGATATTCGCCCGCGAACCGGCAATCAGACGGCCGAGCGGGTGATGTTTCCCAAAGACCGTTTGTTCAAAGAGGTCCTCGACATACATCAAGGGGTTGTCCTCGTACATGTTTATTTCTTCGACGATGACGCCCTTTTCACGTTGAACTTCAGCCGGATCAAATTTCGAGCTGAGCACCATGTCAGACAAGACGTCGAGGGCCAATTTAATCTTCGAGCGATGGATTTTTATATAGTAGGCAGTGTGATCTTTTGAGGTAAAGGCGTTATATTCGGCACCCACTTGATCGAGCGCTTTTGATATTTCGAGCGTGGACGGACGTCTTTTCGTACCTTTGAACATCATGTGCTCGAGAAAATGAGAAATACCGTTCAGCCGTGGCGTTTCACACCGCGAGCCGACTTTTACGACGACAAAAAGGGTAATGGCTTCGGAGCCGGGTCGCGGTACCATGAGAACGCGCAAACCGTTTTTCAAAACGGTCTTTTTGTATTTCATAACAGCTTTTCGTTTAAAATCGTCGGTAATTCAGCCAATGCGACGCGTTCCTGCTTCATGCTATCACGGTCACGGATGGTGACTTTTTTATCCTCGAGAGTGTCAAAGTCAACCGTCACGCAAAAGGGCGTACCGATCTCGTCCTGGCGGCGGTAGCGCCGGCCGATCGAGGCCACGTCGTCGTACGCGCACATAAATTTACTCTTGAGCTCATCGTAAATCTTCTGTGCCGCCGCCGCTAACGGTTCTTTTTTCGACAACGGCAAGATCGCCACTTTTATCGGCGCTAAACTTTTGTGGAGATGCAGGACGACTTCCTTGTCTTTATTGCTTTCGGTCGTGGTTGTCCGGCCGCCTTCGATCTCGTCGTAGGCGTCCAGCAAGAACGCCAGGGCTGACCGTTCCACGCCGAAGGAGGGTTCAATAACGTATGGCACAAATTCTTCCTTTTCATCCTTATATTTCAGGCCGTGCGCCTTGAGATCAAAATCCGTCCGGTTGGCGATGCCCATGAGCTCGCCCCAGCCCTTATCAAACGGCCAGTTATATTCAATATCGACTGTCTCTTTCGCGTAATGGGCCAGTTCGTCTTTCGCCTGCTTATGTTCGCGAATGTTTTCTTTCTTAATGCCGAGATCGCGAAACCATTTCACGCTATCGGCCACAAGGGTTTTGAACCATGTATCATCCTCGCCGGGCTTCACAAAATATTCCAGCTCCATCTGTTCGAATTCGCGTGTCCGGAAGATGAAATTCCCCGGCGTTATTTCGTTGCGAAAGGCTTTTCCGATCTGGGCGATGCCAAACGGCACCTTTAACCGGGATGTTTGAAGAACGTTTTCGAAATTAATGAATATATTTTGCGCAGTCTCAGGTCGTAAGTACGCCGTTGAGCCAGTATTTTCCACCGGACCGACAAACGTCCGAAACATAAGATTGAAATCCTTCGCCGGTTCGAAGTCTTTCTGGCCGCAATCCGGACATTTCGATGCCGCCGTCAGATCGTCTTGTTTGAATCGATGATGACAATTTTTACACTCAACGAGTTTGTCCGAAAATCCGACGAGGTGGCCGCTTTTTTTCCAAACTTCCGGATTCGTTACGATCGCGCTGTCCAGGCCGACCACATCGCGCCGTTCCTGGACAAAGCGCTTCCACCAGACCCGCTTAATATTGTTTTTCAGCTCAACACCGAGCGGACCCCAATCCCAAAAACCGCCGAGCCCGCCGTATTTTTCCGCGGTTGGAAAAATGAAGCCCCGGCGCTTAGCCAATGACACTAATTTCTCCATTATTACCTTGTCTCTTGACATATTATTGAAAATAGTATAATCTACCTGCGTCAGATACAGAAGTAACCACTCAGAAACGGAACGAACCCTAGGAAAGGGCAAAGACATGGACTACGTTCTCATGACCGTCGTCGATGAGCGCGGCCAGACCCTTTCTGGTCCGCTCCCTACTGCCACTCTACCTACTCGCGGAGAAGTCGTCCACGGATGCGGCCGGATCGTCTCGATCCAGACCTTTCCCGGAACACCGACGCGTGTCAGAGTGAAGGTCACAACCCATCCGTACGTCTGCTACACCGTCTATCAGCTGTCACTCGTCGATGAGAGCAACAACCCCTTTGTCTTAGACGTACCCCTCTGCTACAACTAGCCGAGGTGACTGCGCGCGCGGCCTCGTTGCTGCGCCCCGCCGGGCTTTCCGAGCCTTGTAACCCCCGAGGACTTTGAAACGCCCGGCTTTTCTTTTTGCAAAAAACTCCAGCTTATTATAGCTGGTTTTATTGAAAATCGCAAACTTTCTTACACTGATTATCTTTACCCGCACTTGACAATCACGTCTAGCTATGATACTTTGCTTTGTCAGCTCTGCGTGGTGCGCATAGAATCGTGATGGGGACCGTGTGGGTTGCCCGCCGATAGAATGCGGCCAGAGACGCTGACACGGAGGAACCGATGAACAGCCCGAAGTACCAGTCCATGAGCGAGCCCGGTGGCCTGTATGGACACCATCTCCTGGACCTGATCGTCGAAGTCGAAAAAGGTGAGCCGGTGGGCCGGATGTTCTCGATGTCGTTCGACGACGACGTGGACTCGGCCGTCAAGCTCGCCACCGACACGCTGGTGCGACGCAGCACCCCCAGCGGCACCGAACTCGCCGTGAAGGTCGACAACAAGATCACCTACCTGGATGGCGGCCGCCGCAAGGTTGACGTCTGGGTGACGATCACGAAGGCTTCGGGCGCTGCCTCCTAGTACCCGAACCGTTACTACCTGGATTTCCGAACGCTTCCGAGCGTTTGTGAGATCCAGTCTTTTTTTAATAAAAAAGCCCGAGCGAATGCTCAGGCGCGAGGCGGTGCCGGTCTATCCGTCCACCGTCCCTGTTTGTGATACCCGCAACTACTGCACTGGATGACCAAGTCGCCGCCCGCAAGTCGGGTGCAACCGGCTGTGCTGCGGCAATCCGGGCATTCCACCAGACAATTGCGTGCTTCCCGATTCGCAAACTGATGCTCGATGTAGGCAGCCATTTCAGGATCGAGCTGCCGCCTCAGGTCCAGGCAAATCCTCATGTCCCGTCCTCCTGTCTGCCATTTCCGTGAGGTTGCCGGTCAGTTTCTGCGAGGACTGCTTCAGTAATTCCCGGGCATCTGACAACATGCTCCGATCACGCGCTTGCACGAACGCGAATGCCTCTCTGACCAGGGAAATCGCGTCCGCAGTCACCGGCTGGGCAAAACCGGTTTCGTCGATCTGCCTGAGCAACAGGAGGCTGTGCTCAAGCTGTCGTTCTGCCGTAACCCAACCGAATGAGCGCTTCTTCTCGAGCAGGGCCCGGAGCATCAGATAGATGACGCGTTCGATCACGATCTGCGCCTGCTTCAGCCGGGCGGACATGAGTGAACGGCTGGCCAGCTGGCGGTACTCTGCCAGACTGCCAGCCACTAGACATTCGGCACCCGCACGCAACTCCTGGCTGATGTAACGGGCATTAACAACGTACGGCCGGTAATCAACGCCGTCAAGCTCCTGGGCCAGAATGAGCTGGTAGTGGTGGATCCGCCGGACATCCCGCCGATCAGCCGACGCAAAGGCGGACGGCTGCACCACCAGCTCGAGATAGTCCGTCAGCCGGCCGAACACATAGTTGGCCCAGCAGATGAGGTTCAGGAACACCTTTTCCCGCATAGCCACCACCGGTTCGATCCGCATGATCGCTTGCATAAGCCGCTCTTCGGTCAGATCCATGAGCTTCAGAGTCTGAGCCAGCAGCGCACCTTCATTCGGCCGGCCGAGACGATCGCGGGCGTCGCTCATCCGGTCGAGGATTTCAAGGATCTCTCGCTTCGGCAGACTGCGCGGCCGCTGCATTCCCGGCTTCCGGAGAATCTGTCGGGCAATCGGTCGCAACCGAGCGGCGTACTCATCGGCATTGTTCCAGCGCAAGCCGACCACCGCGCGATTCAAGGCCTGCGCCAAGTTCCTGACTTCCAGGATAGTCAGCTTCTCGCCTTGACCAAGCGTCAGGCCGTACTGGGCCAGGACGGCCAGTACCTGACGAAAGGCCTTGTACGAGCCGTCAACCAGCTGGAAGCGGAGGTGTTCCGGTTTCCAGCGGTAGCGGCGGCGATTGGCGATCAGCTCATCGAGAACTTCTTCCCAGCGCGGCACGGCGATGAACCCGCTGAATTCGGACGGTCGGGTGACCACCGCGATATCGCTGCCAAAGACATCCACCCGGCCGAATATGTCTTTCGGCCGATCCCGAACATAGACCCTGATCGGCAAAACGGAATCACTTCCAATCGGACGCATATCGAGACCCTCCCGTGGCTGATGGTTTGCTGACAATCGGACATTCCGAAGCTGTATCGTAGGCGGAACTACCTACTTTGTCAAGATATTTGAGTTACAATAAAAGACCTGCTCAAGCGGGTCTTTTATATGTTGCGAACCTTATATTACTTATTGAATGCCACGCCGTACACCTTCCAACTATTCCCGTCCTTGGTGAGATCAACCTCAACCGGATATTTTTCTCCGCTCGTGGTTGTGTATTCTCCGATTACCACAGCGTTTGTCCCGGTCGCGTCGGACGTGACATCAGCCGAGGTAAATTTTACTTTTGCATAAGCGCTGACATGGGTGCTTTCTGACAGATAGCTTTTGAATTCATCAAGCGTACCTTGACTGCGAAATTCCGGCGCCGCATTGTTATAGGCCTGCTCTATCTTCCCCGTACCGATATTATCCATAAATTGCGTGGCGCCCTTGATCGGCGCTCGCGTGACGGCAAAGGTCGTGACTATGGCAAAACTGATGAGTGCTAGCCAAATGACGAAGAAGACGATGCCGATATAGTCAAGCGTTTTTTGACGTTTCTTGAACGTGTCAAAATCACGCCACTCTCCTTTTTGCCAGGACATCCGCCGGCCGCGAAAGATGCCTTTGAACCAGAGATAAATGTTGAAAAATGGAACCAACATGAGCAACGCCTCTTTCATTAGGCCGCTGGCCAGAAAATAGATCAGCCCAAGCGAGAACGCACCGAATGAAGGGCGATGAATGAACGATTGCTGATCCGGCGTGACCATACTCGGTACGGTTTTTGCCGGTGGCGGAGGCGGCACCGGATTTGGCGGCGTCCGCGGTTGAGTGTTTTCCATTTTTATTCCATCATTAATAATCCACGGTGATATCGGATGCATCACTACTCTTTTTCCTCTCCGCCAAAATCCGTATCGCCCGCAAATTATAAGGTCGATTGTACTGCCAAGGCCGAGACAATGCCCATGACCAGGCCAAACGCGAACGATATGATCAGCACAACGATCCCGATTTTATCAAGCAGTTTTTGGCGATTTTGGTAGGTCGTAAAATCTGCCCATTGCCCCTTTTCCCAGGACATTTTCCGGCCGCGGATGATGCCGCGAATCCAAATGTACAGATTGACAATCGGAACGAGTGATAAGAGGGCATCGATCATCAAACCGCTGGCCAGAAAATAGATCAGCCCCAGGCTGAAGGCGCCGAATGAGCCGCGTCCGATAAACGCCGCTTGTTCTGGAGTTACCGTTTTTGCCGCCGGAGCCGGGGGCGTGGGGACGGTTCCCGCTGGTTGGTTTTCCATGTTTGTTTTTGTTTACTTATTAACTGCCTTTTAAGCCTTCTATAACTGTTCCGCTTTCTCCACCCGGATCGTGCCGCCCGGCTCGAGCACAGCTACGTCACGACGAGTCAGCTTGCCTTGAAGTAAATAATTCGCCAAGGCGTTATCAACCTTATTTTGGATGACGCGCCTGAGCGGCCGAGCGCCGAAAGCAGGATCATACCCTTCTTGGACCAATTCCTGGATCGCCTCGGGCGTGGCCCGGAGCGTAATCCCCTTTTCGATGAGGCGTTTCTGCACTTCAGCCAAAAGCAAAACCGCGACCTGATATAATTCGCTTTCGCTCAGCGGCGTGAACACCATGATCCCGTCGAACCGGTTGAGAAACTCAGGCCGGAAATATTTACCCAGTTCTTTATTGACCAGTTCGTCCCGGATCTGGATCGCCGGCGTTTTTTCCCGGACGCGCTGCTGAATCAGCGGCGTGCCGGCATTCGAGGTGGCGATCAAAATGACATTCGTAAAATCGATTGTCCGACCGAGCGAATCTGTCAATCGACCATCATCCATGACCTGCAAGAAAACGTTGAGAATGTCCGGATGGGCTTTTTCTATTTCATCCAGCAGCAGCAAGGCAAACGGCGTCCGGCGGACCGCTTCCGTCAAATAGCCGCCCTCTTCGCCCTTGGTCATGCCCGGCGGCGCGCCGATCAGACGGTCAATACTTTTGCTCTCCTGATATTCAGACATGTCGATACGGATCATCGATTTTTCCGAGCCAAAGTGAGCTTCCGCAACGGTTTTCGCCAGTTCGGTTTTCCCGACACCGGTCGGACCGAGGAACAGCAAATTGACGATTGGCCGTTTCGCATCCCGCAGCTCGGCCCGAGCGCGACGCAGAGCGGACGCGACCATTTTCACCGCTTCATCCTGGCCGATCAAACGCTGATGCAAACGTTCTTCCAAATGAAGCAGTTTTTCGCTTTCGCGTTCTGAAACCTGGGTCACCGGCACTTTGACGAGCGCGGAAACAACCTGTGCGACATCCTCGGCGATCACGACCTTCTTTTTTCCGCGCGTCCGACGGACATAGGAAGCCACTTCTTCCAACAGCTGGATCGCTTTTTCGGGAAAGAAACGCTCATGAATATAGCGTTTGGCGTGTTTGACGATTGCCGCAATTGCTTTGTACGAAAAATATACTTTTTGCTGAAACTCAACGGCGCCGACGCGCGCCTCGAGCACGTGGATCGTCTGGGTCTCATCCATCTCCTCAACCGGTATTTTGAACAGAGTTTCACCCAGCGCTGAGTTTTCAACATAGCGGCGGTATTCGATCGCATTCGAGGTCGCGATGACGATAAACGCTTTTTTCCGCAAATACTCATCAAATACCTCCGAAAGGTCGAGGCCCTCCCCCCGCTCAGTCGTGATGCCGATCATATTGTGAATATCAAAGAGACAGAGAATAATATTTCCCGCCTTCACAACCTCGGCAAAAATCCGCATCAGCCGTTCCTCAAGCTCGCCCGGTTTTGTGGCCCCGGCGACCAGAGCGGCCAGACTGATGCTGACTAAACGCTTGTCTTGGAAAATCGGCGGCACGTCTTCGGTGACCATACGCTGCGCCAATCCTTTGATAATTGTTTTGCGACCGACGCCCGGCTGCCCGACGAGGACCACCCCGTTATTTCCGGCTTCGACGGTTCGGAAGACGGATTCGATTTCCTGCTCCCGGCCGACGCAGTATTCGAGGTAGCCGGCCCGGGCCAGCTGCGTCAGGTCCTGGCTGAACCGGTCCAAATACGGCGTCATGACAGCGGTCATCGCCCGGTTCATTTCGTTTTTTGGCTTGAAACGGGCGCGGGAACGGTACCGCCGGTAATACCGGCCGAGGGTATTCTGGAGTGTCAGCCAGGTGGCGACATTGCGGAGATCGTCCATTTCAATGCCAACGTCGTAGAGTATTTCCTGAGCCTGTTGGCCGGTTTTTGATAAGGCAATAAACAGGTCGGTTATTTCGACCTGGTCAGCTCGGCGACGGTAGGCTTCTTCGTACGCCGATAAGAGCAGCTGCTGAAACTCAGTCGACAATGGGGGGTTTAATTTCAGCGGCCGGCCTTTTGAAGCTAGACTGCGCTTTACTTTATCGGCGATGGTTTTCGGGTTGACACCGAGCCGAGCAAATAACACTTGAATAGCTTCCTCGCGCAAACTCATCGCCAGAAGGTGGAGCGGTTCAACAAGCGGATGATTACACGAGCTCGCGAAATAGACAGCGCTCTGGACGAGCTGGGCCGAATCCGGATGAAATACGTCGGCAACATTGATCCAATCCTTTTTTGGAATTCCTAAAATTCTGTTCTCATCCATTTCAATATACTCAGCCGGCGCTGGCGGCTGATGTTGGATCTTCGTTCGGCGCTGCCGCTCCCAGGAAAAACTGAACACCAAATACGCGATCATGACCACCGCGATCCAAAATCCGAGAAATTCCGGTTCACGAGCCGTTGCCAAGTCTTGCCAGTGAATTCCCGCCAGCCAGAGATCGCGCAGTCTGAGTGCGCCCATGCCAAGGCCGAGAGCAGCGAAGATGATTACAAGAATTCGAAATACGGTACGCCCGATCCGCGTGACATCGCGAACTAGGTTGTTTAGTTCATCAACCGGCCGTCCCCAGTAGACAACCCGGCCGTTGAACCAGCCGATTATTTTTTCGCTTTGTGAGTTTCTTTGAGGCTCGCCCGGCTGAGCGAAATACCTCAGCGGCGGGAAAGTCGTTGATCGTTCGATCATAATCCGCTGAGATTAGCGACGATAAAATATATTGCCACCGGCAGCCAGCCGAGCCACAAGATCATCAGGAGCAAAAAGAAAACAAATGACACGGCCATGATAATCATTGACACGCCGAGTTGAAGCAAACGGAAAACAAAGCTGATCATCCGGCCGCTCTTCGTATAATCGGCATACATGGGCTGGAAAAGGTATTTCAAGAGTATGCCCAGGCCAAGCGCGTGTTCAACGCCGGCCATTTTTCTCAATACAAAAGCCGCTGCTTGTTTGGTGCCTTTTGTGTACCACCAGATCGGGAAGTACAAAAAGCTCCAAACAACATCAACGGCAAAGAATTTCAGCGTGGTTAAGAGAAAACTCATATTTTTGTTTTATAATATAATTATATCACATTTTTTCATTTTTGGCAAATTCCTTACCTCAGAAAAAAGCCCACCGTAGGATAGTGGGTGCGCCTGGCAGCATGTGCCCATGTTCGGGTGAATTACCCGCGACACGCGGCTTCATGCCGACACGTGTTGTAGTAGCTGATACCGAACCCGACGAACGTGGCTCCCAGCCACCACAACCAGAACTTCAAGGTGAACCAAATGAACGCTGTGAGAAACTGTTTCTCCACCAGGCCCATGAGCGTACCCAGTCCGATGACCGGCACCAGGCAGATGCAGGCCATCAAAGCCAGGAGTGCTATGAACCAAGGCACGCACACCAGCATGCTCATGTCCCCCTCCTTCAGTCTCCGGCCGATCGTGTATCTCAAGGTTGCGAGACCATGCTTTCGCTGATACAGTAGCAACCTGTTCACCCGGCGTCAAGATCCGTTATAGTTTTTCGGCAGCGATGTCGGAACGTATTCGCTTCATTAATCCTAAATAGAACGCGATGTTATGTATCGTCGCGAGCCGCAATGCCAGCGGTTCGTTGGCTAAAAACAAGTGACGCAAATATGCCCGACTGTAATTCCGGCAGGTCGAGCACTGGCACGTTGAATCAAGCGGCCGAAAATCATTCGCGTATGTAGCCTGTTTGATCCGCAGTTCGTTAAAGAAAGTTTTTCCTAGAAGTTTTTTTGTTCGTGATCGAGTATTCCAGACATATAACATTCCGTGACGGGCGTTCCTGGTCGGGATAACGCAATCAAACATATCAATGCCTGCCCGGACCGCCCGCACAAGCTGATCAGGCTTGCCTAATCCCATGAGGTAGCGGGGTTTGCTGCTCGGCAAGCGCGGCGCGAATCGTTCGACGATCGGCCACATTTTTGACTCTGGCTCGCCGACCGCTAACCCGCCCAGGGCAAATCCGTCAAACGGCAGCGCGGTTATCTCCGCCAGGCTTTTTTCACGCAAATCTTGGTAGGCGCCGCCCTGGACGATACCGAAACGCAAATGGCGAGATTTCCTTTTTACGCGCATGGTTTCTTCTGCCCAGCGCGCGGTCCGATCAACCGATTCAGCGAGCACCCTCTTATCGCTCGGGTATCCAGTGCAATCGTCCAACGCCATGCGAATGTCCGAGCCAATGACTTCCTGAATCGCCATGACGTTTTTTGGAGTCAGGGTGTGCTTTTTGCCCGAGACATCATCAATAAATTCGACCCCGCCGGTCCGCAACTTCCGGGCGTGAGCGAGACTAAAAACCTGAAAGCCACCGGAATCAGTCAAAATCGGTCCGGCCCAATTCATGAAACGGTGCAGCCCGCCCGCCCGTCGTATCACTCGAAGACCGGGTCGGAGAGATAAATGATACGTATTGGCGAGAATGATTTCCGCACCGAGCTCGCGCAATTCATCCGGCGACACGGCCTTGACTGATCCGCGCGTGGCGATCGGCATAAAAAATGGGGAATGGATATTCCCGTGTTTCGTTTTCAGGATACCGAGGCGGGCGTGGTTTCTTTTGGAACTTTTTATTAACGTAAAATTCAAAAGGCAAAACTCAAAAGTAAGGTATTATTTATCAAAACAAACTATCAAAACTTTTTCATTTTCTTCCCTACGGGAGATCTCCCGTAGGGAGAGAATTATTAATTTTGCATTCTCTAATTGCCTTGCCCGATCACTTTTCCTTTCCCGCGCCCGACCGGGTCGTTGGTTAGGCTGGTACTCTCGCCGTCCTGACTGAGCGAGAGCGAGGCTTCGGTAAACACATCCGTGGCCGCAAACGTGGTTTTATCAATCAGCAGAGCATAATCATTCAACTGATTCCGCGTCGGCGTCAGACTGATGCTGAATTCAGCGGTCACCGGTGGCGTCTCATGACCGATATAGGCCGGGAGCTTATTTATCCGCCAGGTAACTGAACGTGTTTTGGCGTCAAAAGAAAGCGGTTCGCCGGCCGAGACGCTCCCCTGCCCAACCCAAGCGACAGTGCCGGGCAGCGATGTCTTCACGACGACCGAGGTAATGTCGTTTGACGTGTTCTTGAGCGACCAGAATATCTTAAAGGTCGTGCTTTGACCGACAACCGGCGGAAACGGCCCGAGACCAATGACCTCGCCGGCGTCATCATAATACCGCGCCACCACTGAGAGCGTTGGCTGGCTATTTATGACGGCGCTGATTGGCGTGCCTTGGGCTGAGAGCGGCAGATTTGCTTCCGGTTGGTCGCCAGTCCGCTGGCCGGCAAAATCAACCTGGGCGCGTATTTCAAAATTCTTTTGGTTGGCCAGCGCCGCCGGTGGCTCGTGATCAAGACTCACTTCAAAGGCTACATTCACCTTATCCCCCGGTTTCAGGGCTTCAAGTTCCGAAACCGCATCTTTGTTCCATTGGATAACCAGTCCATCACGGCTGGCTTTGTTTGAATTAACAAGCGTTGACCAGTCGATAAACTCTTCGCTGCTGGTCTGCCCATTGACGAGATACGTGAGCGTCAGTTTTACTACGCCTTGATCGATTTTTACATCGCCGGCGTTATTCAGTCCAACGGAATATGAAAGCGTATCGCCCCAGTCGACTGCCTGCGTCTGAGTGTCGGCGTTTAAACTGGTCGTTACCTGGAGCTGCGGCGCAATTAGTAAAATGAGGAACGACTGCTCCGCTTGGATATTCTCCGAGCCGTCGCTCTGAACCAAGCCAAATTTGAAATCAAGCTGTTTCTGCGTGCCGGTCTCGCCAACGAATTTGCCGGCGAAGCTGATAGTCTTCTTTGAACCGGCCGCGAGCGTGCCGACTTGCCAGGTGCCGGTAAGGTCAAGCTCGGGGTTTGACGAACTGAGCGTAAAGCCCTCGGGCCAGCGCGGTGTTATTTTCAGATTGGTCATATCGCGCGTTGAGGTGTTTTGATATGACAGCTCGTAGCCGACCTCCTGCCCAGCGATAACTTCGCGCGAGCCCTTAAATTCGACTTCCAAGCTGGTTGACGTGATCACAACCTCCCAATCGATATTTTTCTGGAATTCTGAGTTAAAGTTCGCCGGCCGATATGATACGGTGGCTGAAAATTTCCGGCTTGTGCCGACTTCACCGACGAGCGTCCCGGTGATTTCGAGGGTTTTTTCATCGCCCGGCAAAAGATCCGCTATTTGCCATTGATTGTGATATTCGGCTGACGTGCCAATATTCGAGCTCGTGTAGGTAAAACCATCAGGATATGTCACATCAACGACCGATTCGGTTAAGGCTACTGCGCCTTGATTGCGATAGCGTAATTTCAAGGTAAAGGCATCGCCCGAGACTGCCTGCGTAGCGCCTGTGTAGGAAAAACCGACTTTTTCTTCTTTGAAGGTGTTCCGTCGGTTAAATACAAAAAAGCCGACGATTGTCGCACACAGCGCCAAAACTAAAAAAACGATGACGCCGGTAATGATGATTTTTCGCCAATTGCGTGTTTTCCGCTCGAGCTTCGTCAGATCGGGCTTCGTGCCGTCCTCATCAATGAATATTTCCTTCATGAGCCCTTTGGTCTGACCGTCAATATGTTTCGTAAACTGAAACTCGTTTTCCGCCTCTGGTTCTTTTGATTCTTTCTTTTTTCCTTTGGCCATAGTTTGGTATTGTAACATTTTTTGCCGAATTTTGGCAAATGAAAAAGGAGGTAGCTCGAGAGCTCCCCCGCCAGAAAGCCGCCGTTCACGGCCAGACGGAAATGAGCAGCGTGACTGCAATGACTGCCAGGAGACAGAGGCCAAACAGTCGAAGCGCCCGACGCTGGCCAGCCGTATCCGGACGGCAATCGGTCAGAAGATCGGGTATCTGCCGATCACGCACAGGTATGAATCTCTGCATACGCCCTCCCTGGACTACGCCGGTACCTGACGATCGCAGAACACGGTGACAAGTGTACTCCTTTTCCAACCCATGTCAACTAGACGGTCGGCTTTCTTCGGAGCAACCACGTCACAAACCGTTGCGACTGGGGTATATATTCCGTATGATAGGTAACGAATTTATCGGCAAATGTTTTCACCTCGGCAAGTTGATCAACGGTCAGACGTAGTTTGCCGATCGACGCGTAAGTCTGGCGCAGAGCGAACCGGAGCGTCCGAATGGCCGCGCCGGATATGGCCTGGTGAGAGCCCAATCGTGCCGACGTTTTTTGGCAGCGCTGACAAACGATTCCGCCGAGTGAAAAATAGTACGTGTTTCCGTCGGGCTGAAGTCGTCGCTGGCAGATTACGCAGCGGTGTAAGCTGGGTTGAAAGCCAATCCGACTCATCAATTTTATGACAAATGCAACCAAGAACAAAAAGCCTCGATAATAATCGCGCTTCTTAGTCACCGCCAACCGCTCAAACTGCTGCCAGGTGGAATAAGTCAAGTTAAAAATCATCGGATCGCCTTGCCGCACCTGGATAACCCGCTCAAGAAGCTCAGCCGTGTAATCAACCCAGGCCTTTCGGACCAGTGATTGCGACAGCGCACTGAAACGGTGGCGCACGGTGCTCGCGGCAACGGTATCGTAATTCTTCCCTTGCGCGATCAATAATTGCGTATGCAAAAAAGGCTCAAGATGAGCCGCCAGCTTACTCTTTATTTTCGCGGCGCCGCGAGCGATGAGCTCGAGCTTGCCGCGATCAGGCGTCAGAACGACGATCAAGCGGTCAGCCTCACGAAAAGGTTTCCGGCGCAAGATGAGCGCATCGGTCGAATAGGTTGATGACATTACCGATTTTTTAGTATGCCAACACGGAACGGCGCGTCGTCGTCTTTTACCTCGCGGTGTGCGAGCCAGGCGTCGTCCGAACTGACGTCAAACGTTATCTGCGTCGTTATTGTTTCTTGCTGAATGCGCTCAAGGCTGTCCGCCAACCATTCGCGCACGCCCGTGCCGGCAAAACCGATTTCGATACGATCGTGCCGCGTTAAGCCGAGTTCTTTGCGCATCGCGTTCACCTGTCGGATAACCTCACGCGCCAAACCTTGTCTGGCCAAATTATCGTCAATTGTGGTCTTCAAGGCAATGGCGATTCCGCCGGTTTCCTTCATTTGCCAGTCGCTCCCGCTCGGCAGCGTCAGGTCGCAGCGGACGCCGAGGACGTTTACTTCGCTTTGCAGGATTTCGGTAAGTTCCGGCAACAGTTCCTTGGCCCGGACAACCAGTTCGGCGAGCGGCTGGCGGACCTTTATTCCCTTCTCGGAGCGGGCCGCGTGCGCGAGTTCGGCGATTTTTCGGACGGTTTCCATCTCCTTTACAAGCGCCGCATCGGCCAGCTTCGGATTAAACTCCGGCCAGGCTTCGAGATGGACGCTCTCTTTGCTGCCGCCGATTTCACGATAGATTGCCTCGGCATAAAACGGGATAAACGGCGCGAGCAGTATGGCTAAGCGCTGAATAACATAGCCCAGCACATGACTTACGTTCGTTGCCTCGGCTGCTTTGAAGCGCTCCCGGCTCCGACGAACGTACCAAGTCGATAAATCGGAAATGAATCCATTGAGGAGACGGCCGGCTTCGATAATATGGTAGCGATCGAGTTCATCGGTGACGGTCTTTTCAAGCTCGGCCAACTCGGCCACGATCCAGCGGTCAAGGACGTGTTTTGATTTTGGGCTGGCCGGTATTTTTTGATCAGGTGCCTGATAGAGTTTATAGAAACTGACGACGTTCCAGAGCACGATGAAATTTTTCTTGACGATCTCGCGGATGCCCTCCGGGTCGAAGCGCTTGTAGTCGCCGGGCCGATTGACCGTATACAAATACCAACGGATCGGATCAATGCCGAACTCGTTGATCGCCTGCCAGGGATCGACGACATTGCCGATGTGCTTGCTCATTTTTACGCCCTTGGCATCGAGCACGTGGCCGAGGCAAATGACGTTTTTATACGGCGGCTGGTCATAGCCGAGCGCGGTGAAGATCGCCAGCAGCGTGTAAAACCAGCCGCGCGTCTGGTCGATGGCTTCAGCAATATACTCGCCCGGGAAACTCAGGCCTTTTTCAATCCGCTCTTTGTTCTCGAACGGATAATGCCATTGCGCGAACGGCATGGAGCCGGAATCAAACCACGTGTCGGCCACTTCCGGTATCCGCCTCATTCGGCCGTCGCAGTCGCACCGCCAATTCAACGCGTCAACAAACGGCCGATGCGGATCAAATGAGTCTGAAACGACGTTTTTATCGCCTGTCTTATCGGCTAATTCTTGATAGCTGCCAATACACTCCCGTTTGCCACAACGGTCGCATTCCCAGATCGGGATCGGCGTACCCCAATAGCGTTCGCGCGAAATCGCCCAGTCTTTGATCTCGTTCAGCCACTCGCCAAACCGGCCGTACTTGATGTATTCCGGCACCCAGGTAATCTGCTCGTTGTTTTTCAAAAGCTGTTCGCGCAATTTTGACATGGCAATGAACCAGGAATCCTTGGCGTAGTACAAAAGCGGGCTGTGGCAGCGCCAGCAAAACGGGTAGTCGTGCTCATACGGCTCTTCTTTAAATAAGAGGTTTCTTTCCTTTAATGAATCAATAATCGCCTGGCTCGTTTTTTCATCCTTCACGTATTGGCCGGCAAATTCTTTCACGTCTTTCGTAAAATGCCCGTCCGTCGTAACCGTGTGATGTTTGGGTAATCCAACCACCGAGCCCAGCTGGTAATCGTCTTCACCGTACATGACCGCAGTGTGAACTACGCCCGTGCCTTCATCGGTAGTGACAAAATCAGCCGCGTAGACTTTAAATGCGTTTTCATATCCCTTTGTATCCTTCGGAATCGCCCCAGGAAAAAGCGGTTCATATTCTAGCCCAACAAGATCAGTGCCCTTGATGGTTTCAAACCCATCCATCTTCCCAAGCAAATGTTCGGCTAATGATCCTGCCACAATAACCCTTTCACGAGCATGGGTCTCGACAATATAATATTCAACATCTTCGCTGATTGCCAGTGCCACATTTCCTGGCAATGTCCAAGGTGTTGTCGTCCATGAAAGTATGTAATCGCCTTTCTTAACTTGTCCTTTGTCACTTGTAACTTTAAACTTTACAAAAACCGAGTTCTCGGTAACTTTTTGGTAACCTTGCGCGACTTCATGCGATGAGAGCGCGGTTTCGCAGCGCGGACAGTGCGGCACGACCTTGTAATCCTTTGTGAGCAGCTTTTTCTCCCAGAGCTGTTTGAAAATCCACCAGAGCGATTCGATGTATGGTTTTTCGTACGTAATATAGGGGTGTTCCAAATCAAGCCAATAGCCGATGCGTTCAGTCATCTTTTCCCATTCGGCCTTGTATTTCCAGACGCTTTTTCTACATTCATTATTAAATTTTTCGATACCGTAATCCTCAATATCGCGCTTGCCCGAGACGCCGATCTGCTTTTCGACCTCGAGCTCCACCGGCAGGCCCTGGGTGTCCCAGCCGGCTTTCCGCTCGACGAAAAACCCGCGCATTGTTTTGTAGCGACAGACCACATCCTTGAATATCCGGGCGAGGACGTGGCCGATGTGCGGCAGGCCGTTGGCCGTCGGCGGGCCTTCGAAAAAAACAAAACGCTTCCCTTTGGCCGTCTGGGTAAGGGTTTTTTGGAAAACATTGTTTTTCTTCCAGTCAGCGAGAATCGCTTGTTCCAGCTCTGGAAACTTTGGGATCATGGTATCACTGTTGCCTTCAGAATAAAAAAACTGCGCCCCCCTATTATAGGAAAAAACGCGTCTGCTGGCAAGCCTCTCGATATGTTTGTTAGGCCAGCGCTTTTTCTATTTCTTCGATTATCCTTGCCAGAGAAACTTGCGTCTTGATAAAGTAATCCAACGCGCCCAAGCGCAACGCCTCATTCTTTATCTTTTCGTCGTCAACATTGCTCAGCATGATAACTTTTGTCGCCTTCGTGCCTGGCTTCGCGCGCAAGGCCCTGAGCACGTCGACGCCGCTCAGTCCGGGCAGTATGCAATCGAGCAGTACAATATCCGGTTTAACCTTCTGAATCCGTTGGAGTCCAAGTACGCCGTCAATCTCTATTTGAACCTTGTAGCCGCTCTTCTCGAGCTTTTCATGCAGAGTCTTGGCTAAAGTCCGCTCGTCTTCAAGCACAATAACTGAGGGGCGGGTTCGAGAAGCCATATCTTACGAAGTGAGTGATAAAATTTCGACGATTTTCTGAACTACCTGATCGAGTTTAACGTCAGTTTTCACAAAATACGCGATCGCACCGAGTGATTTTGCTTTTTCAAAATTTGTCGCGCCGGCAAGATTTGAGAATACGATCACGGGGATATGGCTGGTTTCTTGATTCGCTTTTATCTTCTCGAGGAATTCAAACCCGTGCATGCGCGGCAAAATAAGATCGAGCAAAACGAGATCGGGTCTCTCGGCCTCGGCAACAGCTAAACCCTCGCTCCCATCAAACGCCTTCAGGATCTCAACATCGTCTCTCTTCAAATGATCGGCAACGGCTTGTAGCACATCCGGTTCGTCTTCGACCAGGAGTATTTTTCGCTTAGTTTCGGCCATGATCATTCTTTATTGATACCAAATATAGTTTACCACTTCGGTCAGCGCAGAGCAATAACACGCCCATCGAACACACTGCGGCCTGTCTATCACAAATCGTTAATCAAGATAGATGCGAAATTTTTTTACCCGGCTTGCTTCGCCCGAAACGAGCGCGATCGCAGATTTTGGTACATCAAAATGTTCGGCCAGCAATTCAACCACCGCTTCGTTCGCCTTCCCCTTTTCCGGCGCGGCGGTGACATGGGCCGCGAACCGATCGTCTTTTTCGACGAGAGAATTACGTTTTGCTTTGGGCGTAACTTTTACAATCTTAACCACTGGTCTTGACATCGCTTGGTTTTTATGCTAAATTTTTCAGTCAGTGTCTCTGGTCCTCGAATCACTCTACCACACGGAACGGAGGTTTTGAATATGTTCATTGACGAGACTATCGCCGCCAACCTGATCCGCCACACCCGTGAGCTGCTCAAGCTGGTAGCCACCTTGCCGGAGAACGATATGCCGGAGCGGCAAGGTGTTTATCTCTGCGTCCGCGATCAGGCAACCGGTGTCATCCTCCTGCTGGTACCAGTAGGTAAGTTCGATGACATGAGCTTCGCCCGGCGCTGCTGCCTGTACGCGCAGGAGAAGACTGCTCGACTGCTCAGCCATCCCCATCACCTGGCCAGCTCCCAGTCGGCCAACCCCGATCTGGAGCTCTATGGCGGTGGCGTCGTCTGTCCGGTTGCCAATGTCATCATTGCGCCGTCGGGCCTGACTGCCGTCTGCGACGAGGCGCTCGGGGCCAATCTCGGGCTCAAGATGGGCTGGATGTTCCCTGATCAGATCAGCCACCTGTCCACCCTGACCCAGAACACCGCAATCACCTCGCTTTGCCGCGCCGCCTAGCCCTGGTTGAACTGTTGGCGGTAGTCTCCTACGACGAATAAGGAGTTCACTGATGGACAAACCGACTGGCACCTATCAGTGCGTCGTCTGCGACCATCTCTGGGACGGCTCTCAGCTGTACCAAGATCCGCGATCGCTTGGCGGAACACGCTGGACCTGCGGTGATATCTGCTGCGGAGCGAATGTCAAGAAGATCAGTGACCAACCCCTGCTCTCGACTCCGCCCACGACGACGTAACCGTCCGAATCAAGGACTCGGACTATTGTACAACCGCTGCCAATCGGCAGCACGCGCCCGTTGCGAATCTTTCGTGACTGGCGCTTTTATTTTTTAAGGCGGGTGTTTATTTTATCAGATTTTTCAACACAATACGCGAACAAACTGCTAAATAATTTCGTTAAATGCGCAATATGCTTTTGGCGGTAACTGGCATAGTGCTGGTTTTGAAGATCGACGAGCAAGGCGGCGACACAGCGCTCGGCCATCATCAGGTAAAACTTCTTTTCAAATCCGGCGTCTTTTCTTACAATCGAAAGTTTTTTATATTCCGCAATCCATTTTTCCAGATAGCTAATGACGTAATTTACCGTAATGTACTGTTTTCTAATGCTTTTTATGCCCGCCCAGAGATGAAAGGCGGCGTCATAATACTCCGGACGGTAGGACCAGAATAAATTCGACATGAGCACGTATTCATTTGCCGACAGTTTGTAAATATCGTCATAGGTAAAATGGCCGTGCATGAACTCCATCCTCACCCCCGGCAAACGACGGCGAGCGAGCGCTTGAAATTTTCTCACCATCGCTTTCGTCGTCCCGTCCACCCGGCCTTTTGATTGCGCCACGGCCAGCCAGTGTTTGAGGCGTTTCATGACAAACCGCAGGCTGTACCGCTCACCAGGCTCTTGGGCAAATAATGGTGTATTGAGACACTTACTCTTGCACTCTTGATAGAGAGCGCAAAAATCCCGCCTTTGTGTTTTGTCGGCAAATGGCGGCCGGTAAATCTTCGGCGCGTCGATATATTCCAGCAATAAATAGCCGTAACCATTTACTTTGTTCCACTTTTTTCCGCCATACAACCGCGGTAACCTTACTTTTGTGCTTTTATTCTGCCGATTAAATCGGTTAATTATATCTATCTCATCAACCTCGGGCTGCAGCCCCTGGATTTTTAAAACCGCCGGCTTGTTTCGCCATCGGCCCCGGTAGATCAGGCTCCCAACCTTATTTTTGTCATAAATTTGCCCCCGGAAGATTTCCTTGCCAGGCCGGAAACCGGTTGCCACAACAATTTCTTTCAGCGTCTTTGCCGCATCAGAAAAACCTGTATGGGTAAAATACTTTTCGGTGATTCTATTGCTCATACAATGTTAGGTAAGCTCGCGATGGAGTATCAATTCTGCCTTCCGCTTGCTAATTTCACCGGTATAATTCTTGTGCATTAATCTCCTGATACTCCGATAGGGATACCTCTGTTTAATCAGCCACATTAATTTCGTTGTCATGGTTTCCATGCTCATGTCAAACGCTTGGATAACACCTGATTTGAGTGCTTTCAGTCCAACATCGTTTAAACCCATTACCGTGGCTCCGCCTGGGCACTGCGTTGTTACGACAACGGGTAGGCGCCTTTTTTTCGCGTACTGCAGGCTGGGCAGCAGTGAGTATGGTATGTCGCCTGATCCGTATGCTCTCAGAACGATTCCTTTTACTCCCCCGCGGATCAGCCGATTAATGAATTCTGGGCGAAATCCGGGGACAAGAGTGTAACAAACGATATTGTCATCAAAACCATTCTTTACCACCAACGGCTGAGAGTGCGCCCGGTGGGTATCTTTATTTAAGGTTATACCCACGCCGATCTCGCCAAAATCTGTGTCATTAAAGGTATGGAAAGCATCAAGGTCCGATTCGCTCACCTTTTTTGCCCGGCTCCCCAATATTATTTTGCTGCCAAAAACCACAAAAACACCACCTAATTCCATGGTGGCCACACGGACTGCGTTCACAAGATTATTCCGGCTGTCAGTACTGATAATCTCAGCGGGAATTTGTGAACCGGTAAAAATTACCGGCTTGCCAATATTCGCCAGAGCAAATGATACGGCGCTTGAGGCATAGGCCATCGTGTTGGTACCCATGGTTACAACAAAACCGTCGTATTTCTTATAGTTCTGCGCAATTTTTTTGACAATTTTCTCCCAATGGCGATGGTCGAAATTCGTGCTGTCGATATTTGCTATATACGCCGTTGAAATGTTAGCCAATTCGATGATCCTCGGCTCAATCTGAAATAATTGCTTAACACCGAAGGCGACTTGAAGCGCTCCGGTTTTCTCGTCTTTGTGCATTGAAATTGAACCGCCGCAAAACAGTATTAGAATCTTTTTGATGCGCTTTGTCGGTTTCTTCATACGACTAAATAATTAGCGATAAGGCAAGAATTAATATTGAAGCAATTATCTTTCTCACTGTTATTTTTTCCTTCAGCCAGGCCGCGCTGAGGAGAAAAACAAATATCGGCGTCAGATTCGCCAAAGTTATAGTCACGCCCGCGCTGCCGACCGTTAGTGCGTAGTAGAGCAGCAGCCATTGAGCAATGACAAAAAGTCCTCGGAAAAAGATGACGCGATACTGGGTATTGGTTATTCGGCGCAAAGGAAAATTAAGAAACACGAGTGAGAATAGCGCAATCAACCCGGCCCGATACATATACAAGGTCGGGGCATTGATTACGTGCAAATTAGTCAGCAGATACTTTGTTGGTATCGCCGATATACCAAATAACACTGAAGAAATGATGGCCGGAACCAGCGTGGCTTTTTTGAAACGTCCGAATTCCGAGGAACCTGCGGAAAAAATTACCACCAGAAACATGATCAAGAATGCCAGGGCGACGGTTTTTAGATTCACCGTGTCGTCCAGCAATAACCAGCCGAAGAAAAATGTAAACGCCGGCGCCAAAGCGAGCATTGGACTGGCCACGCTGGCTTCGGTTTCCTCAAACGTTTTGAAATAATAAAAATTTGCCAGAGTATCAATAACACCGATGCCGATCAAAACCAGTATGGCAACGGTCGTCGCCTTAAAATAATAAAAAAAGGGTGAGAATAAAACCAGCGTCGCACCCATCGTCAAAAAGTTTATCCCGAGTATCTCCTTTGAGCGCAATTCTTTCAGCAAAGTCCGAGCGAGAATATTTGCGATTGCACCAAAAACCGCGGATCCAATGGCTATGAGGGTGAAATTCATTGAGCTGACAACAGGAAGAGTCATCGTTTTTTGGTCTTGGCGCTGGACTTCTTCTTCGCCGGCAACTTCTTCTTTCCCATCTGTATTTGCGAATATTCTTCTCTATAAACCTTCAGTGTTTCCTCGGCGCACTTCCGCCAGCTGAACTTTTTCGCCTGCTCGACGCCCGCCTGGCTGTAGCGCTGCCTGAGCTGGGTTGAGTTGAGCATTTTCCGCATCGCCTCAGCCAGCGCCGTTTCACTGTTTGGGTTTATTAAGAGGGCCGCGTCGCCCGTGACTTCCGGGATTGAAGCGACGTTTGAGCTGATCACCGGTACGCCGAGACTTAAGGCCTCAAGCACAGGCAGACCAAAACCTTCATAGAGCGTCGGAAACACGAACACGCTGGCATTCCGGATTAAGCCGATTTTATCCTCGTGCGGAACGTAATTTAGGTAGGCAGCGCGGTTGCCAAGCTTGAGTTTGTTGATGGCGTTAAATACCTCGTCGCTCTTCCAACCACGATGGCCGGCCAGAACCAGGGTGTATTTCGAAAACCTTTTTTCTTTTGCCAGTTGCGCAAAGGCTACGACCAGCTTCGGGATATTCTTGCGTGCCTCCAGCGTCCCGACATACAGCAAATAATCGCCCGGGATACTGTATTTTTCCTGGAGTTTCGCCTTCAGCACATAGTTTTTTTCCTGAACGACGCCTTCGTGGATGACCTGGATTTTTTCCGCCGGGATACCAAATACTTTGACAATATCTTTCTTCGTCGCCTCCGAAACGGCGATAATACGACGCGCCCGGCTCAACGACCGCGGCACGAGGATTGAAACGCTGAACTTCTGACCGCGCGGGAACCATTCAGGATGCTTGTAAATCGCCAGGTCGTGAACCGTCACGATCGCCGGCCGGCTGTAGGTGTATGGAATCACATTGGCTGGCGAATGATAGAGATCGAGTTTCTCGCGATTCAGATAGGCCGTGATCAGCAGGTGGGAATAGCTGAACGGCAGAAAGCGTTTGTATTGCGAAAACGGAAACGTTCGGATCGTCACGTTCGACTGCTTGAACTCCTTGGTGTTTTGATAGCGATAATCAAAAAACAAAACGTACTCGTTCTTCTGGTCGAGGGCGAGCAGCGATTTCACGAGAAAATATGAATAATGCCCGACGCCGGCGCGTTCGCCGTGCTTGGGATTGAGGATGGTTCGACAATCGATACCGATGCGCATAGGCGTGGTTATTACATTGTCGTTGGCGTTGAAACACCCATCAGTTTCAGGCTGTTTCGAAGCACGATCTGGGTCGCTCTGATCAGCGCGACCCGAGCGGTATTCACCTCGCCCTGGTCGATCACTCGGCACTGGGTGTAAAAAACGTGGAAGAGTTCCGCTACCTTGATGACGTAAAACGGCAAACGCTGAACTTCGTACGTCTCGCTGATACCACGCAGCAAATCTGGATATTGGACGAGCTCGGTAATCAAATCGACTTCGGCGCGGTGATCATAATGGATTTTCAAGCGTTCCGGCCAAGCCAGCTTCTTCAATTCCTTCTGTTTCAGTATACTACAAATCCGCGCGTGCGCATATTGAACGTAATAGACCGGGTTTTTCTCGGACTTTTCCCGAGCCAGGTCAAGATCAAAATCCATGTGCGTGTCGGCGGCGCGCATCAGGAAAAAAAACCGCGCCACGTCCAGGCCGACATCGTCCACGAGTTCTTCAAGCGTCACGAACGTACCGCTCCGCTTCGACATTTTTACTTCCTGGTGGTTTGAGATCAGCCGGACCAGCTGGACAACGACGATATCGAGCCGGCCGGGCCAAGCCAGGCTTTTTTTGATCGCCTGCATCCGGGTAACGTGACCCTGGTGGTCGGCGCCCCAGATATTGACCACGCGCGAAAATTTGCGCTCGCAGAATTTATTGTAATGGTAAGCGATGTCGGAGAGAAAATAGGTGTTCTCCCGGTTGGCTTTTATGAGCACGCGGTCTTTCTCGTCGCCAAAGGCGCTCGTCTTTACCCAGGTGGCGCCGTCAGCCTTGTAGACATAGCCCTTCTCTTTCAATTGAGCCAATACTGTCTTGACCGTCCCCTTTTTATAGAGTTCGCTTTCATAAAACCAGCGATGAAAGTGTATTCGCAGTTTTTCTCTCAGTACGCGTTGAATTTCCTTCAGCATCAGACCGAGCACCTTATCTTTGACTGTTCGTTTGATCCGATTAATATCATTCAGTTTTACATCCACTAGCTTCAGATGCTTGGCAAGATCTTTCACATAGTCGCCTTGATAGCAACGTTCGGGATAATCAATGTTCAGTCCAGTCTGCTGGATGTAGCGCCGAATGACCGATTCAGCTAAGGTTTCGACTTGATTGCCGATATCATTGACGTAATATTCACGCCGCGCTTGAAAGCCTTGGCTGGCAAATATATTCGCGAGTACGTCGCCCATGAAACCGCCCCGGCCGTTACCGAGATGGATCGGACCGGTCGGATTGGCGGAAATAAATTCGATTTGGACTTTGGCGTCATCGCCGTATTTGCTCTTTCCATACTGACGGTCCTGATCGATGATCGTACCGACTTGCTGCCCCAGCCACGCCTTACTAAACGAGAAGTTCAAAAATCCCGGCAAAGCCGTTTCAATTTTACCGAACTTGCGTTTAAAATTGTCGCTTAACCGTTCAATAATCGCCTCGGCAATCTCGAGCGGATTTTTTGCTAAAACCCGCGCCAATTGCATGGCGACAGTCGTCGAGATGTCCCCGAACTTATCATCCTTCGTGTACTCAATCGTTTTGTAAAAAAAATCGCCTTCGGCCTGCTGTTTCAGGTCGGGCCAGAGTTCATAGCATACGCGCTGGAGCTGATTAGCGATTTCCTTCTTTATCATACTTCCAGTATAAACGATTTTTATAACGGACACAATGTTCACGCGCTGATTACTGGGGGTTTCTCTCGCTAAAACCAGCCGGTGGATAACTCCCTTGACAAATGATATTCATTTGCTATGCTTTATCTTGCTAAAGTGCTTTATCTTACTAAAGTTCAATAAAACCATGGCTAACTGGTACAACCAAAAAGTCAAAAACTTATTTACGGCCGTTCTGAAGTTGAAAACGCCCGACGAAGCCCGGCGCTTTTTCCGCGACTTACTGACTGAGCAAGAAATACTGGAGTTCGCTAACCGCTGGCAAGCCGCTCAGCTGCTCGACCGCGGCGTCCCCTATTCTATAATCTCGGCGAAAACCGGTTTAAGCTCGACAACGATTGCTCGCATCTCGCGCTGGCTGTATCGCGGCCTCAACGGCTATCAGCTGATGCTGAAACGCCTCAATCTTCATCATCGCAACCCTGCCTCTTTCGAGAAAGGATTGCGTTGATGTTTGCATAACGAACGCATAAACCCGGCCCCTTCTCGAAAGAGAAGGGGTTTTTGCGTCGTGCAACAACCCGGCACATTCACATCTGGAGGCTCAGATGAAACCTCTTTCCGATCTCGACGCGCGGTATGAGCGACAACCCCGACCATCCGGTCTGCGCTATGGCATCATTGAGGTTACGACTCGCTGCCAGTGCCGCTGTCCCGGTTGCTACATGGTGCGACGGAATGTCTTGAACCACAACGATCTTTCGCTGAGCGACGCTGTTCAAGTGCTAGATCTCTGCCGTGAGTACTGCGGACGCGAACTGGAAACAATGGACATTCTCGGAGGCGAGCCATTGCTGTGGCCAAGGCTTCAATCTTTCATCACTGTTCTGTTGAAGCGCGGGGTCAAGCCGTGGATTTTCACGAACATGCTGGCCGTTACGCCAAACCTGGCGCGCTGGCTGCATGAACGCGAGATCCACATTACGGGCAAGCTGAACATTGATCCTGATGCCCGGGAACAACTTCCGATCCAAGCAGCGATGCTCGGGCGCAGCGAAAAAACGGCCGCGAAAATGATCCGCGCTATCTCGGTCTTTCTCGAAGCCGGCTACCGCGCGCCTCTCTTCCGGCTTCAGAATCTCATTCGCACAGCCAACATTGATTTTGTTTCCGACTACTACCGTTGGTGCCTGGAGCATGAAATCGGAACGGACCTGGAAATGATGGGCTCGGGCGAAGCAATCGGTCCGGAGTATTGGGCAATTGCGCCAAAGCCAGAACAGATCGCGAAGATGATTAATCTCATCCAGGGCGTCAGAAGAAAATTCGGGCTTGGGCCGGGCTTCGTGCTCATGCCGCACATTTTTGGCGCCTGTCCCTTTTTCGACAAAGGCCTGTATTTTGCGGTCAACGGCACCATCAGAGCGTGCAGCAACAGTCAGACAACGCTGGCCCGTATTTCAGACCGCGATCCGATCCGAAAAGCTTATGAGTCCGAACTTATCTGCCATCGCCACAGTCTTACCAGGCAATCAGTCGGACAACCCTGCCAGTCGTGCGACCGTTGGGAAAAGTGCCGCGGCGGCTGCCGAGCCACGGCTGAGGGCACCGGAGGTTCTTACGCTGGTTACCCACTCTGCCCCCTGCCCTTTCTGACAGGCATCTAGCTTCCAGCATCCTGGCTTGAGAGAAAGACCCGTCCTTTCTCTCAAGCCATTTTTTATTTACCAATTATTCCAAATTGCGCCTTATTTTTGTTATATAATCTGTGTGATGTCTATTCTCAAACAAGTTAAATATGCTACACTAACAACCGCTATGCCAACCTTAGCCGCCAATCCAACCGCCAAATTTCACTATGAAATCCTCGATGAATTTGAGGCGGGTATTGTATTGTCTGGCGCCGAGGTAAAATCAGCCAAGCTGGGTCGAGTAAATCTGAAGGGCAGCTATGTCAGTGTCCATGAAGGTAGGCTGACGTTAATCAATGCCCATATCGCCCCCTATGAAAAAGCGAAGGGAAACCAGTCCGGGTATCAGCCGACACGGCCGCGCACGCTCCTGGTCCATAAACGGGAGCTCTCGAGTTTTATCGGAAAAAGCACGGTCCAGGGCTTGACGTTTGTGCCACTTTCCGTTTATACTAGGGGTGGTTTCATAAAAGTAAAAGTCGGCATCGGACGCGGCAAGAAAAAATCCGACAAACGCGAAGCAATCAAGAAACGAGACACGGATCGCCGCCTCCGCCAAGCCGTCAAACTTCGAAACCGATAAGCGCGGGGATGTATACAATCGACGGGGAGTACATTTACAAACCAGCCAACCAGAGTCCAGGTCTCTGTCAACCCCTGGAACATCGACAAATGCCAAGTCGTTTACAGCGAAACTGAAGACTGCGTTTGCATCATTCAGTCTCGCTCCCGCTGTCGCCTAAAACGCGCACAGCCATCCGCCCTTCTGACTCCTGATGGGGAGGTCGCGGGTGTCATGAAATCAGGACGGACGGTTTCGCGTTTCCCGAAGTCGGTACCGGGCAAGAGAAACTAGGATCGTTTGGGATTTTCGCCTGTTTCGACTCAAGCGATCCGAACCAAACCAAATAGGCTATGTTGGTAGACGGTTTGCGAAGAACTCTCAAGACAGGGGTGAAAGGCCCCTCATCTCCACCATTCGACTCGCTCCGCTCGCTCATAGTCTAACGACCACTGAAAATCTGACGTTCAACTATGGCCGTAACGGAGAAGAGTCGAATGTCTCGAGCATAGTCGAGAGACAGATTAATATTAATTTCACAAGAATTAACACACCAAAAGTCCGCATCAATCATTTTATCAGAGTACCGCAGGTGCGTGTGATTGATGAAAATCAATCGCAGCTCGGCGTCATGAACACTTCGGACGCCTTGCGTCTGGCCAACGAAAGAGGGCTCGATCTAATCGAGGTAGCGCCCAATGCCAACCCGCCGGTCTGCAAAATCCTGGATTACAACGCGTATAAGTACCGCCAAGACAAAGCGGAGCGCAAGTCAAAAGCGAAACAGAAAAAGATCGAATTGAAAGGCATCCGCCTCTCGCTCAAAATCGGCCAGCACGACTTCGACCATCGGGTCGAACTGGCGAGGAAATTTCTCGAAGAGGGAGACAAAGTCAAGCTCGAAATGATTCTTCGCGGCCGCGAGATGCAGCATAAAGAGCGAGCCAACAAGATTATGCAGGATTTCATTCACTTAGTCGACGGCGCAAAAATTGAGCAGCCCCTCTCCCGCCAAGGAAACCGTTTTAGTCTCATTATTGGAAAATAACCAGTCATATGCCAAAACTGAAAACCCATAAAGGAACGCGTAAGCGCTTCACGATAACTGGAAAAAAGAAGATCTTCCAGCGCGTCGCTGGCCAGGATCATTTTAATTCCCGCGAAAGCGGAACCACGACCCGCCGAAAACGTCGCGACCATCAGATCGCCGACGTCAATCTCGATGCGGCTAAGAAACTAATGCCCTATCAGTAAAACCGTATGAGAATCAAACGAGGACCACAGCACGTCAAACGAAGAAGAAATCTTCTCAAACTCACCAAAGGCTACCGGTGGGGACGAAAAAGCAAGATTCGGCTCGCTAAAGTTGCCGTACTTAAAGCCGGCGTTCATGCCTATCGGGATCGACGCAAGAAAAAACGCAACTTTCGCCAGCTCTGGCAGTTGCGAATTAATGCCGCCGTTCGTCCGCACGGCATGAGTTATTCAAAGTTCATCGACGGCTTAAAGAAGAATAAGATTGAGCTTGATCGGAAGATACTGGCTACCCTGGCGATGGAACATCCGAAGGTATTCGAGGCGATCGTCAACGAAGTAAAATAGCCAATAATAAAAACTGCCCGTGCAACCGGGTGGTTTTTTTCCTATCTTGACACCGGTACGAGCGTACCGTATGATGGCGTTTGTTGCAATAGCCTTCAGACGGAGGGGTACCTCGATGATCCGCAAAAAGGAGGGCGGTCACGATGTTCTGTCTTTGGGGCTGTATGGTGTTCGCATCACTCTTCTTCTCGATCCAGGGGCTGCCGAGCCAGCCCTACACGATTCGAGAAGGCGACACGCTCTGGGCGCTCTTTCAAGACCTCGAAAAGGCCGACTTCGTGGCGCGTCTCAACGGCCTGGAACCTTCCCAGCTCCAGCCAAAACGGGTCATTGAGATACCAACGGATTGGTCGCTCTGCCGTTCCTACGCCCCCCTGCCGAAGGTTCTACCGGAACAAACCAAGGTTCCGCAGTTGACGCTCGTCGATCTGAAAACGCAGTTCCTCGGCACCTATGAACACGGCCGGCTGACCTGGTGGTGCCGCATCTCCCCGGGCACGGATGAAAAGCCGACGACGACCGGCACCTGCCATGTTGAGTGGAAAGATATCGACCATGTGTCGAACCTTTACCTTGACGACGAGGGCAACGGCCTGCCGATGCATTACGGGGTGAATATCGGCGGAGAATTCTGGATCCATGAGGGCTACTTGCCAGGCTACCCTGCCTCACACGGCTGCATCCGGCTGCGCCACACTGACGCAAAGTACTATTACGCCTGGGTTCGTGTCGGCGCAACGGTGATTGTGCAGTAAGCTCTTTCCGGCGCTGGATTGTCTCCGGCGCTTTTTCTTTGGGACAAAAAAGAAATTCAAAATTAACAATTACTAATGAAGAAAGCCCCGCCTTGCGGGGCGTCAATCATTTTGCATTTTTCTCCCTTCGGGAGATCTCCCGTAGGGAGAGAATTATTAATTTTGCATTACAGTCTGCACTGTCTAATGCCTAGCGGTTAAAAATCGCGTCGAGCATCTTCACCCGAGTGATAATGAAGGCGGGGATCAACCCGGACAGGATCGCGACCCAAATAATCAACTCGGTCCGGAATATGAGATCGACTGAGCTGACGGCCAGGGTCGCATCGCCGATCGGAAGTTGGAACGGGTGAGCGTTAAAATACGGAATGAGAAAACCAAAGAGAATGCCCAATCCTAAGAGTACGCCGAAAACCGAATAGACGGCCGTTTGAATCACATACGTGGAGCGGATGAGATATGACTTTATCCCGATTGCCCTGAGCACGCCGATTTGCTGTCGTTTCGAGGAAATATCAATATAAATAACGATAAATATCGTCACCGCCGCAATGAGAATACCAACAGAAGTCAGCAGCGCATTAATGAGCAAGAAGCTGTCGGTGACCGTTGCCATCAGACCAGCCACGTCTTTCCAGGTATAAAAGGTACCCGTAACGCCATTCTTCTGCAATCGATCAACGACGAGCTGCTCTTCACCCTTCGTGGTAATCCGAATGACAATATTCGTGGCCATGTCATCATACGTGGGCGCGAGTTCATTTAACGCCCGCCGGGTAATAAAGGCGCGCTGATCGGTATCAATAAATTTTGTGTAAAATATTCCCTTGATCGTAAACTCTTTGGTCTGGCCGTTCAAGGAAAGCGTCACCCGTTCGCCAACCGTCGCTCCCTTGAATGAGAAGGCGTTCATTTCAACCCCTTCGCCACCGGCGATTTGCCGGCCGATGATTATCTGGTCGGTGTCAGTTGGATCAAGATAGCTACCCGCGGTCATTTTCACTGCTACGTTCGTCACTTCTTTTTCAGCCGCCGGATCAATGGCAATAACCGACCAATTGCCGCTTCGATTTTTATACGTTAAGCTGGCCGGCAGAAATACTTGCGCGCTCGCCGCCTCAATGCCTGGGGTCGCGATAATGCGTGATATTTCTTCGGTGGCGCGCGGAATAAACTTTTCACCCTCGACTGGTGAGATCGACACGTGCCCGGTGTAGGTGTCGATAATCTGGCTATTCGCGCTTTCAACGATGCCGCTGAACAGCGACGTAATAAAAACAAGATTAATGAAGGCGATTGCCATTAAAAATATTATCAAGAGAAACGTCCATTTATTTCCGCGCTTCAAAAATCGCCAGATGAGGAAAAACGGAATTTTTGTTTCCTGAATCATATAATTGCTCCGTCGTGTAAGGTGATTGTGCGATTTGCATAGACGGTTTCTTCCTGCTCATGGGTGACCATCACGATCGTATGACCGTCCTTTTGATTAAGCGTCTGGAAAATTGTCATCACGTCCTTGGCGGCAATTGAATCCAAATTTGCCGTCGGTTCATCGGCGATAATAAGCTGGGGATCGTTAACCAGCGCCCGGGCAATCGCGACCTTCTGCTGTTCGCCGCCAGAAAGTCTTTTCGTCAGATGATTGAGGCGATGGCTTAAGCCAACTTTTTCCATAAGATCAACCGCACGCTTTTTCGCTTCCATTGGCGAAATCAGCATCATGGCCGGCAGCATGATGTTTTCCAGCGCCGTCAGTTCCGCGATCAACGCGTAATTCTGAAAAATATAGCCGATTTTTTTCAGGCGGAGTTCGCGCCGGTGCTTATCAGAAAGTTTTATGACTTCGGTACCGTCGAAATCAATCTCCCCTTTTTCTGGACGGTCCAATAAACCAAGTTGATACAGGAGCGTGGATTTACCCGAACCGTTTCTCCCGGTGACAACTAAAAAATCACCTTGGCGTATTTCTAAACTCACGTCCCTGAGCGCTCGTACCCGAATCTCGCCAAGATGATAGGTCTTTGAAATGTTTTTTACGGTGATAACGTTGTTGTGGCCAGCCATACATGTATTTACTCAACAAGAGGCTTCTAGTATATCAAAAAATCGGCCGGTAATCAAATTCGCCGCGGTTTGACAGCCGGACCGCATCTTACTATGATACATTCGATGGACGTCATCGCCACACCACTCTCAAAAATTCTTTTGTCTACGCTCGTCGTCAGTCTCATTGGTTTAACCGGCGGCGTTTTATTGCTCTTGAAAGAGGATCTTACCCGGCGCTGGTCGAGCCTGCTGATCAGTTTTTCCGCCGGCGCAATTCTGAGCGCGACATTTTTTGATTTGTTTCCGGGCGCGTTAGAACACCCGAACGCCAACATAAATACGATTCTGACGGCCGCGCTTCTGGGTATTATCGTTTTCTTTGCACTTGAACGTCTGTTAATCTGGCACCATCACGCCCACGAGGATGAGTCGCACCGGCACACGAATATCTTTAATTCGCCGCTGTCGCATGTCCGCCCCCTAATCATCATTGGCGACACACTCCACAATATGCTCGACGGAGCGATCATCGCGATCGCTTTCATTACCGATACTCGCCTCGGTATTATCACTTCGCTCGCCGTCCTGGCTCACGAAATACCCCAAGAAATCGGCGACTTCAGTATTTTGCTAAGCAGCGGCCTGTCACGAAAGCGCGTCCTTTTCTGGAACGCGTTCAGCGCCCTGGCCGCGCTCGTTGGCGCGATCGGTTTGTACCTCGCCCGGCAACAGTTTGAATATATCGAACTGCCGATTCTCGGCTTTGTTATCGGCAACTTTATCTATATCGCCCTGGCCGATCTCCTGCCGACCATTCAGCATGAACGCAAAGTACGCTCGCCGATATTTCACATTTCACTGATTGTCATCGGTGCCTGGATAATTTGGTTTATTGGGAAGATAATTCCCGAAGGATAGGTAACAAAAATAGTTCGGATTGAACCCGGCTATTTTTTTATTGATTCGGAAACGTCGATAAATTCCCAGGGCCGGTTCCAGGTATTAAAATAATTCCGGTCAGGCAAGCGTTCGAGGCTTTGACCGAAAACCGTATTGAAGAGAAGCCGAAAGGTGTTTACCGGAGTAATCGTCGAATACAATTCGCTCTTCATCGCCGCCGGCACGTAAAACGCATTCAGAATCGATAAGCGTTCTTTCATGTTCGTTTGGTCGGGCCGTTCCCAATCAAGCTGTGAGCCCGGACCGTGATCTGATTGAATGATGATTATCGGCGGCTGGGGTGACTGCGCGAGCAGCCGTTTCACCGTCGCCATAACCTTTTCACTGACATAGGCGAGCTGGTCGCGATACTGCTGTCGATAGAGCGCTTTATCCGGGTAGTATTTGAAATAATGGCTGCCATCATAGGCAAATAGCCCGCCCTTCATGATCGGCACCCCGCCGTTCGCATCAAAAACAAAGGGTGGGTGCGGCGACATAATATGCACATAGGTAAACGTCGGAGCGGGATTTGAAGCGAGATCAGGCAGATGATCCAGCGCAAAAAGCACCTCGCGACGATGCTGATTTGTTCGTATCGTTCGGTCAAATATTCGACTGAGCGGTGTCGTGGCAATGAGCATGTTTTCAAATTCGCTGACCGTGGCTGCCTCGTGGAGTCTCAGATCGGCTGGCAAATGTTGGCTCAGGCCGACCCAGCCGGATGGGAAGGAAACAAATTGATAGCCCAAACCTTTTAAAAATGAGTGCGTGGTGCTGTTTTCGATCATGGTCCGGAGCGCGCCGCGATCGTCCGCCGCTGCGCCAGGCGTCGACATCGTTGAATCGATGTACTCGGAATTCAGAGACGACGCGATCGAAAAAAACGTCTGGGGATAGTTCGCCGTGCTCTGGTCAGCGATGTAAAACCCGGCTTGCTGCAAAAAAGAGATTAACTCGCTATTGTCAGACTGGTATATTTCCTTCAGGACGTCGGTGCGAGCATACCCATCAAGGACAAGGTAATAAATATCGGGTTTTTCTTTTTGCTCAGCGATAACCGATGACATTTCATTTGCCGGCGTTTCTGTTTTTTGCCCGGCCGTCTGGATAGCATACCGCGTCACCGTAAACAATGGAAAACAGACGAGCAATATCCCGACGGTCGTCAGATATGTTGTGACAATCTGCAAGGTTCGACGAGTTGTAACAATTAATGCCGTCAGGGCGACAATGATTATCAGCGCTACGATTAAAAAAGGATAATAGAGATCGAGGGCAAGGCCGTTGCGCTGAACCGAAGGCATGAGCTGAAACACATGACCGAACGAATAAAACCCAACCGTCCAAAGCGAGGCGATAATTGCGGCTTTTACGTTTGATTTTACTATTACCCAAACCAGGGCAAAAAAAATAGCCTCACCTAGGCACGCCGCCACAATCGGGCGGACGAGATAGGCCGGGGTAACTAAATCGATATTATGGCTGTAGAGCAGCAGAATTGGGGCAATGGCAAACAGTAACGGATGAGCCAAACGAAGATATTTCATCGCTTTTTCATTAGATACAACACGCGTTCGGAATCATCGATATTCCGCCGTTGCTCGATTTTGTAATATTTCGAAAACGCCCGTTCAAATTCATTTTGCGTGTAGTCTTGAAATATATCTTCCCGCGCTGCTAACAAGCGCTGGGCGTTCGAGTCGGATTTCGGAATGAATTCGGCAATCAGCCAAGCGCCGCAATCAGAAAAATAGCGGGCGATAAAATCAAGCGGCAGATTGTGACCGATCGCTAAATGGTGGATTAATGCTAACGCCATAACAAGACTGACCGGACCGCGCTGGGCAAGGGACAAACGCTCGTTGTTATGCCACCCGAGCGGCGCCGTTGGGTTAACCAGGTCAAGGTAGAGCGGCAGGAGATTTTTTTCTTTGTGTTCGACAACGGTGCGATAATTTTTCTCGACCGCCACGTAGTCACTGTCGAACGCCACGGTGAACGCGTCCGTCTGACTGGCCAAACGGCTGTAGGTGCCGTCATTCGCACCAAAATCCCAAACGGTCGCCGGTCGCACGTGTTCAATAAATGCGGCGATGATTGTTTGCTTGCTTTGTTTCGCTCTGGCTGAATAATTTGTCTGATAATCGCCCCAGACTGTTTTCGGCGGTTGCCAGCGGAGCGACCGGATACCAACCTCAAGATTCTCGATAAGCGCCAACAGACCGCGCAGCGAGAGGCTGCCCGATTTAGTTTTTACCGTTTTTGCTTGATACCGTTTTTGACTCGAGGCATGCGCGTGGATATGGGTCAATAGCGGTAATTTGAAACGGGACGTAACCGGCAGAAGCCGCTGGACGAAATCAAGCGGCAGTCCGTCGAGAAAAACGCGAAGCAGCTGGCCGAGGCGCACGTCTCGATATGCCATCACGCTTAATGGGCCGAAAAAATGTTCGCAAAATTGCCGATAGGCAATCCACGGTTGTCCCGGCTGGTAGATCTCAAACGACAGACTGTCGATGCAAATTGGTCGGCCGTCTTTAAATTGAATATTGTAGACACTGCTATCTTTTAGGATTAGGCCATACTGAAGCGCCTGCTTCATGAGTGCCAGCGTCGTGAAGGCAGCGGCTTGGAGTTCACCAAAGCACCATTCGTAAGGGTAGGATATGAACGGAATAATTTCGGGTTGAATGACCAAGTAGCCGTCATCCGTTTGTGTGGGCTGACTTGTCTCATGATGCGAGATCAACAAACCAGCCTGGGTCAAGGAGTCATATAAGCCTGATTTCATCAACCGTTCGTAATGCTCGCGGTAGCGCTGATTGATCTGCCGGTAAAGCACGCCGTCCGAATAAAAAACAAACCCGCTCGGATCGCGATATGAGCTGCCGACACGCTTAATCTGAACAGTTTTATTGTCGCGGTTGATCATTGTGCTTCCGGCTGAATCTCGCTACAAAAAAACGTTTGACTCTCGAAAAGGTTAGACGCAAGGTCACCAAGGCACCCAGAATAGCCCCCAGCACGAGCTGAAAAATAAAACTGCCGCTGCCCGGGTCAAGATAGGCACGCGCTGGGCTGACCGTGCCGAGAAAAACGATGATCGCACAAAGAAAATAAAACGGTAGGTTCATAGGAGTATTAAACGAGTACTAAAAGGATTGTGTTTATTATACCATACAATAGTGAAGTAAAAGAATAATCGGTCTTTTGACATGATTGGAGAGTATGCCGTATACTAAATACGTCAAAATTTAAGTATTTACAACACAGCATGAAAGTAAAAACAACACTCCTGATCGTTTTCGTTATCGCGCTGCTCGGTGTCGCCTTTTCCGGCTATCTCACCTATTATAATTACTGGGGTGGTGGCTGTCAGGAAGCGATCGTCAGCTGCGGTGGTGGTGGTAAAACCGTGGAAATCTTCGGTTTGCCAACCTGCGTGTATGGCCTCTTCATGTTTTCGCTCGTTGCCATCCTCAGCTTGATTGGTCTGGCGAAAAATAAGCGCTCATATCTGACCGCCAATCTCATTATTTCATTGATCGGCACGCTTTTTGCCCTCGGGGTGTCAATCTATGAGATTTGGATAATAAAGATTGCCGTTTCCGGTCTGCCCGCCTGCGCTTATGGGTTTTTCATCTATCTCGCTGCGCTCATCGCCGCATTCATCGGATATCGCTCGAAGGGGGAACAATTACCGTTGGTTCCACCAGTCACCCCAACCACGCCGACGACAACCAAGCCGTAACAAATAGAAAAACTCCGCGGCGTAACCGCGGAGTTTTTTATTTCAACAGAATAACGACAGTTAACTAGCTCTCAGTTGTGTAGGTACCGATCACAACGATTGTCTTGCCTTCGTCGCCCGGGTTAATTCCAACTGAGATGACGCGGTTGTTTTTTTGACCGCCAATGGCCGCACCGTCACTAGTCGCCATCGACAATGTTATTTCCCAGCCGTCGGCCTTCAATTTTTGATCATACAGCGCCTTAAGATCACTCACCGATTGGGTAGCCTCGATCGAAATCGTATAGCCATTTGTTTCGGTCGAGGTAATCGCCGCCGTTATCTTGCCGTCCACCACATAGATGTCACTCGGAAAATTTGATGGCAGGCTGACATTGTCGCCGGCTTCCCACGAACCACCGTTGGTGTTTACATGAACCGTGTTGTTATTGACATCGACGTCGGCTTGACCGTTCGTTGCCGTTTCAATGGCTTTTTCCGCCGCCTTGTCTGACGCCTTTTTTCCGCAACCGATAATGCCAAGTGACATCACCAACACGATCGGAATAATGAGAAAAATTCTTTTATTTATCACCATTGGTTTGTTGTTAATTTTTACTATAAAAAAGCGCACAATAAACGCCGACGAAACTTGAACCCGTTTTTCTTGTCAAAAAACGCTTTGGAAGCACCCATTCAACACTAACAATTATAGCATCCCTGCTCCACCGGGTAAATATGGTTGATCATTTTTTCCACCTTCGAAATATAAGGACAATAAAAAGCGATCGTTGGACGATCGCTTAAGAATGTGCCATTGTCAGGTCGGGTGTTGGAACTCACCATTGAGCCGGTAAAACCATTCGCCTGTACCTTGCTCAATGCAGTTGCCGTTTGGTTCTACTCGGATCTGCCGCACGGACAGACCCAGCGGAATACTCAGGACAACCGCTGTTTCCTGAGGGACGGATAGTGCGCGATGGTCGCGCAAGTACTGAAGTAGGTCTTCCTGAAGTGCTTCGCGCCAGTCCTGACGAGCGGCCACGTTGAGCTCCGCCACTAACCGCTGCTCCCTTTGCCGTTCCCAGTCCATGGTCCAGCCCTCCCATTGCAAGAAAGAACAAAAAATGCCGCCTGGTATTTGGCGGCTTATGCTTTACTTTGTTGTTGCTCGCTAGCCGGACCGCCGAATACCAAATCGAATACCAAAGAAAATGTCTTTCTTGATAACGATTTGGTTCGATTGTCGGCTAGATGGTTTCATAATCGGTATTCACAGATTATCAGACCACAACATGGCTGTCAAACTTGGCTCGTAATTAACCTGGGAATTATTTTAGCCACGCTGGCCACTACCGTATAAAAGGTTATTGCACTCTAAACATTTTCCCGTGCCCCGGCACGATATAGTCCGCGCGCTGTAATACGGTTTTACGACTATCGTGCAAAGCGACATTATCCTTGAGATACGGATCGGCGTGATTCATCAGGCTTCGCTTGTCCGTTTTCTGATGTTCGTGATCATACCACCAGAATACATCGCCCGCGACGGCGACGGTGCCGTACTGCGTCGATGGAACGATAACAGTGCAATGAAACGGGTCGTGGCCAGGCGTTTTTATGATCTCGATGTCCGTTCCGGGAACTTTTCCACCATGTGATTTGATTGCCCCGTCCCAGGAATATGTCTCCGTAACATCGAGAATTTTAGCCTTTTCAAAAATTCCGGCTAAGAGTACGTGATCGAGATGATAATGAGTCACAATCACATAATCTATGTCAACCGGGGCGAGGCTTTCTGTTTTTAATGCAGCCAGCAATCGTCCCCGGTCCATGCCCGGATCAACGATAATATGCAGGTCGTTCCACCGAATCAGCGTCGTTGAGGCCGAAGCGACCTCGCTGCCTTTTTCAGTTCGGACAAATCCCTCTAAAATAACTTTGAGTTGTGTCATATTATTACTCCTCTATTAACGTATATAGATCGTCCATGTTTCTAAAGATATAATCCGGCTGAGCCGCCTTTAACCGTTCTTCCGTGTACGCGCCCCAGCAAACACCCGCGGACAGGATACCGGCATTGCGACCCACTTCTATTTCATAATCACTATCACCAATGAAGATGCTAGCATCGGCTGCCAAGTCGTATGCCTGTACGATTTCCCGTACCGCCTCGGCTTTTTCATGAACTTCAGACACTACTTTTTCAAACACTCCGTTTAATCCATATTCGTCGATCTCACGAAGAATGTGTATTTTCGGATCCGAGCTGACCACGAATAATTTCACGCGGCGGTTTCGACAGCGTTGCAGAAATTCAACCATGCCCGGATAAACTTCTGGTTTTGGGCACCGTTCATACGCGTCACGGTAAATCGGATGCTGCTGGTCGTTGGTCAAATCGGGTAGATAGCGATTATAAAACTTCATATACGGCATTTGCCAGACATTTCTGAATTCATCCAGCCCTATCTCCGCGACTCCAAAATGTTTCAGTACGGCCATGGCAGCGCAATGCGTCGTCCTGACGTTATCATTTATGACGCCCGACCAGTCAAAGATGATGTTATGGATCATCATTTTATAATACTAATAATTTCTTCAATATCCGCTCAACGCCTTCCACGCCGACGAACGAATGCGCCCGTATCCCCAACTTTCCGGCGATCGCCACATTGTGTTTGGAGTCATCAAAATAGAGGCATTCTTCGGGCTTGAGTTTATTTTCCCTGAGAATCTTTTTATACGCCCGGGGATCCGGTTTGACATAACCGGTCTGCCAGGAATAGTAAATTCGGGTAAACAGTTTTTTCATAAACGGGAAGGTGTTCCGGTAATACGCCGCGCGCTCGCGAAAATTATTCGACAAGATGAACATCTGAATTCCCCGCTGCCTAACCTTCCTGCCCAGACGTATCATTGGGACAACGGGCTTTTCGTCCTTGAACCAATAATTGAAGAATTGCGTCTTTGACAAAGCAACGCCCCAGATCCGGAAATGCTTCCGCCAATAGGAAAACAAATCCCGTTCGTTCGGCCGTCTGGCCTTGTTTAGGGTTTTTTTCAGCACCGGCATAAAAACGGCCGGCGGCACTCCGAAATCATCCCGGAAGCGGTCGCTTAAATACCGGCTCTGGATGAAAACGCCGTTTAAATCGAATATGATAGCTTTGATCTTTTTCACGCAAGCACAGTATACCAATAAATATCTGGTCTCGCCACGCCAAGATAGTTTTACTGCTGACCCGGCTCTATTCTCTGTACCCGACCAACTTCTCCGCTTTCTAAACGAACCTTTATCCCCCGCGGGTGGAAGCCGGAGCTGGTCAGGATGTCCTTAACGACCCCATCGGTCAATTTGCCCGTTGGCTGGTCTTTCTTTAACACAACAGATACGCGCAAACCGGGGTAAATATCGTCTCTCTTTTGACCGTCCATTACTATCACCCTTGTTTTTTATTGCTGCGGTTCAATCTGAATATTTCGACCGGATCGGTGGCCTATTCGGCAATCGTAATCGGTACTGATGATGCTTCGGTTCCGTTGACATTAAACTTTATGGAGTACTGCCCGGCCGTTGCAGGCAGCGCAAAGCAACAGTTGCCATTGGTCCCGTTGATAAGATCAAATTGCATGCTTGGACCATCAACGACTTGACCGGCACTATCAGCCACGCTGAAGGTCAGTTTTGCCCCAGTTGAAAAAGTTCCCGTCGCACCAAACCCGAATTGGTCGCCTATTTTGAAATCCGTCGTCGTGGTGTACCTCGTGCTTGGATCAAAGGTCGTGCCAACCGGTATGCGTTGGAGCTCAACATTGGTTATTACATTTGTGCCGCTCGTATTGGTAGTATTTGTGTTGTTTGTGTTGCTGTTAACTGGATTTAAATTTATTACCGAAACGGTCAGGCTGCCGCAGGCGCGATCAGCGCATTGTAATTGATAGGTCCCGCCCGGGTCAGTGTTGACGATATTCGTTGAAAAAACGCCACTTGTAGATCTAGCGTCCGTTCCAACAAAGATGAAATCAACCGGCTGATTATCACTGGTCAGCGTCACCTGCACATTGTCGCCGGCGTAAAAAGTCATCGTATTGTAATTGAACGCGCCGTTTACCAGTTTTAAGGTAAAAACCTTTGTCGTGCCCGACATTGTAAATGGGGCTTCCCCGGGATTGGTATTTGTGTTAACTGCGCTGTTTTCGTTTTCATTACTGTTTGTCGTTGTATTCGTGTTGGTGTTTTTTGCCTTGCCGCAGCCAACCAATAGTGAAACTGCGACAATCATAATGGCAGACATTAACAGTCTTTTGTTGTTCATACATTCTCCTTGGAAGTATTATTAATCAACGTCACTTTTAATCATTATATCACGGTGGCAATCTAGAACAAACCGCCTGCCACATCCACTCCGCCACGAAATGTTTGCCCATAAGCGAAGAAACTCACCGCCAGAGCGCGGCCGTTCGCTTCGAATGCCCGAACCTGTGGTCCGCCGCCGGGGCCGGCGCCGGTGATTATTTCCATTTTCAAATCATGGTCAATATCCAGCAGCGTAACATTGGCGCCAACCTCCGCTGATCCATAGGCGTTCCACTCGCCGATAATCGTTTGCTGTGAATTGTAACGGTATACCTTTATCCTGGCCGTACCTTTTTTCAGAGGCGCGACGACGATCTCCGCCTTGCCATCGTTGTCGACGTCGCCGGCGGCCACGTCAACGCCCGTGCGTGAATCAGGCCGAAAGGCGAAAAACGATATCGGCTTAATTTTACCGTTCTTGTCGCCAGCTTTGTAGTCAAACACGACAATGTGAGGCCCGCCGCCGGTGCCGGCGCCGATGATCAATTCGTCGCGGCCATCGCGGTCGACGTCGCCCATAGCCACAGTCGCGCCGCATTCGACGTTGCCGAAAACATTCCGTTCAAACAAGATTGTTTGTTTTGCATTGTAGCGGTACACCTTCACCCAGGCCTGCGCGCCCGAAAATTGGGAGACGGCGATGTCATCCTTGCCGTCCCCGTCAAAATCACCGCTCGCCACGTCAATGCCGCCGCGGTAATTTTTATGAAAAGGAAACAATTGAATGGCTCGTGGCCTTCCGTTTTTCTCGAACACCCGGACTTGTGAACCGCCGCCGGGGCCGGCGCCGGTGATGATTTCAGCCTGGCCGTCATCGTCAATATCGCCAGTGGCCACCCGCGCCCCGCCCCGAAAAGCCGTATTATAGGCGAATAAACCATTCGGAAAATAATCAGCAACGCCCCGGATATTAAAGGCGCGGATATGAGCTGTCCCGCCAGGACCGGCGCCGGTGACGATGAGAGGATTGATTATGTTTACAGCGAAAAACGAGGCATGGTTAACCGTAAAACTGCAAACGCCGCTGGCAACCGTGCAGTACGTCTCATTCGCCCAGGCCACGCCGTTTTCATCCAATGATTGAATCTGTAACGCCTGGTCGTTGTATTTCACCCCGACGATGAGCGAAACGGTAACCGGCAGGCTGAATTCAAGGTTCAGGTGAGGAATGCCGAATCTAATCGTCGCGATCGTTTTTCCCGAGAGATTGTTATCAATAATCTCATCAACGCTGAAGGCTTCGTTGATCATTTTGTAAAACGCAAACTTGCCGCCTTCTTTCCTCGTGACCACCGTGTTTTCAGGAAACGTAACCGTGGCTTTATCGGAACTAAACGCCCATTCTCTCTCGATCACCAAGCGGGACGTCTCAACCGTATTGGAAATGGTCAGGCCGGAAGCGCCTGGAAACAAGGCGTTCAGATCATCAGCATATAAATATTCATCGTTCCCCAGCTTGTCGACCAAGAGCAGATATTCCACTTTCCAGACTCCTTCTTTGCTCGACTTGGGAAACGTGGCCATCGCCTCATATTCGCCGTTCAACTCATTGCCGGATAGACGCGTCAGGTTGGTAAAATCAACGTATTGCGTGCCGATCAGCGGCGATAGACGCAATTGCGTCTCACTGCTGTTGTAATTGCCGCAGTCACCGGCGATGCACACGCCCGACTGGTTGTCGGTTAGGGTCACATGCAGCGTCAGCGTCTGGCTGGCCTCGCTCGTGTTTATTTCCGTTGGCGTTACCTCAAACGCCGTTATCTTCGGCTGCTCTTCATCAGACACGCTACCGTTATTGACGATGTCAGTGGCGCCGTCGCCGAACAAGGCTTCCACGTCAGTCGCAGACAGAAATTCATTGTTACCAATTTTATCATTCACAAATAAATAATCGGCGGTCCACGTTCCACCCTTGCTCCCTCGGGGGAAGGTCGCGGTACTAGTGTAAGTACCGTTTAAATCATCGCCCGACGTTCGGGTGAAACCGGAAAAATCCAGCATTTGCGTTCCACTCGGGGCTTTCAGGCGCAGCTGGGTGGCGCTGCTAATGTAGTCGTCACAATCGCCTGGAATACAAACGCCCGCATACTCATCAGTCAGCGTCATGGTCAGGGTGACTTCGACATCTACTTCATCCGTATTAATCGTGCTCGGCGATAGATGAAAAGCGGTGATTTCGGGCCGGTCGTCGTCGTAAATCGTGGCAGTGTTTTGCACGTCGGTTACGCCATCGCCGAACAGCGATTCAAGGTCATCTTTATACAAACTCGTACTGTTTCCCAGTTTATCTACCAATAACAGACTGTACGCGCTCCAGATTCCGTTCAGGCTGTATCGTGGCAGTGTCGCGGTCGCCGTGTACGTGCCATTCAGGTCATCACCAGAAGTTCTGGTCAGGGAGGCGAAATCAATCCATTGCGTTCCGCTCGTCGGCAACAAGCGAAATTGGGTTTCGCTGCTATGGTAGTCGCCGCAATCACGGGCGATACACACTCCCGCTTGATCGTCAGTCAGGGTCATGGTTAACGTCAGCTCTACTCCGGCCGGGCCGGTATTCACAGAATCGGGCGTGAGATTGAAGGCGGTCACCTGAGGTGGAGTTTTGTCCTCGGCCGCCTGGGCCGTAAACATGTTCGAAAGTTTAGTGAAACCAATCGGCAACATCAAAAAAACCATCATGGTTAGCGCGATGGTTTTCAAAATCCTCTTTTTATTACCGAAAATGCGACTCGTCGTAGGCTGGATAATGGTGTTCATGCCTACTTTTATGTTAATGATAAAAGCGGCCTATATGTGCATAGTACCACATAATATCAGTAATTTAAAGCGGCTTACCGAATGAACCCGCCTGCTTGAAGCTCCCAGAGATGTTTATACAGTCCGTCATTTTTTTGCAAAAGCATCTCGTGCGTCCCTTCCTCGACGATGCCGCCTTTGTCAATGACAATAATCCGATCCATTTTTCTGATCGTCGAGAGTCGATGCGCGATGGCCAGCACCGTTTTTCCGGCCATCAATCGGTCGAGGGCTTCCTGAATTAACCGTTCAGACTCGGAGTCCAGGCTTGACGTCGCCTCGTCGAGCACCAAAATCGGCGCATCGTACAAGATGGCGCGAGCAATCGCCACCCGCTGACGCTCCCCGCTCGATAGTTTCACGCCGCGCTCGCCCACATGCGTATGATACCCTTCGGCCAGCGTTGAAATAAACTCATGGCAATTGGCCGCTTTGGCCGCGGTAATTACTTCATCGTCAGAAGCGCCCGGTTTTCCATACCGAATGTTTTCCATTAAACTCCGATGGAAAAGAATGGGGTCCTGAGGTACGAGACCGATCTGACGGCGCTGGCTCCGCTGCGTGACGTGCGCGATATCCTGTCCGTCAATGAGTATCCGGCCAGCGGTGACGTCGTGCATGCGCAGGAGAAGTTTGACCAGCGTTGTTTTACCAGCACCGGACGAGCCGACAATGGCGAGACGCTCATGCGGCGCCACCTCGAGTGTAAACTGACGCAATACGGACCGCGTCTGTCGATAATTAAAATCAACCCCTTCAAATTGTATTCGGCCAGCGCTGACCCAGAGATCGCGCGCGCTTGGCGCGTCCGTCACCTCGTAGGGCGTTTCTAGAATCGCAGTCATTTCGTCCGCATCAGCCAAGCTTTCATAGATGTGACGGATTACTTTGCCGAAACTCCAAATGCTCATGAACATGTTGATCAGATACGCCTGGATTAATACGAAATCCCCAACTGTCAGGATACCCTGTTTCCACAGCTTTATCGCGAGATAAAAAATACCGATTTCAAGAAAGGTCATGAGAAAACCTTGGACCGCTTCAAAATAATTACCAAAGTCCCAGGTCAGGCGACGTAATCGACGCAGTTCTTCGTTTATCGCCCCAAAGCCTTTCACTTCCCGATCATACCCGTCAAATAGCTTGATGGTGCTCTGATTTGTAATCGTATCCGCCAAATACCCGGTCGTCTTCGTTTCCGCCTCGCTTCGCTGAATGTCATATTTCAATTTATAGCGGATAAAGAACGCGTTGATGGTAAAGAATATGACTAACCAGACCAAAACGCCAACGCCCAAATAGGTATCGCGTTGAAATAATACGGCGATAATGATCGAGATGTTTACCACGAGCGGCAGTAAATCCCACAGCACCCGGTCTGAAATAACCTCAAATGACCGCCCGAACCATTTTACTTTTTTGACCAGCGACCCGACGAAATTATCGGTAAAAAAACCAAACGAATGATTCTGGAGGTACGCAAAGCAGTAATCGGTCAAATCGGTCATGGCCTTGGATTGTGCATAACTGGCGGTGAAGGTGGCCACTCGCCAACAAACCCATTGAACCAAGCGTAATACCCCAATAATTATCAATACTGATATTAGTTCTTTCGCGATAATGTCCTTCGCACTACCGTTCGTGAGAATGTCAAAAAACTTTTTGAAATAGAGCGGGACGATAACATTTAACACTGAGGCGGCGATTACCCCGGAAATGGCAAAAGAGACGGTTTTTTTATACCGCAAACTCGCGGACCAATAATGGGCTAAAGTTTTTCTCGTGTTTTGATTCATTGTCTGATTTTGAATAATTCCCGGCGAAAAAGCCTGGCTCCGGGGGGTGGACTCGGACCACCGACCTCTCCGTTAACAGCGGAGCGTTCTACCAGCTGAACTACCCCGGAACGGGGTTCGGGACAAGTCCCGGAATAAATAAAAACTGCCAGTCGGTCTGACTGGCGAGATGACGCGTTAAACGTAAACTGGCCAGTCAGAACTGGTTAAAATTATTAACGCGGATCATCAAGTTGCTTCTTGTCATATAATTATGATACACCTGATCGCGCATTTCGTCAACGAGACCTTGACAAAATAGCGTTTTTTGGATATATTGGTCTGTTCATTGTTCAAAATAACCAGTACAATGATAGTAGACGCTTAGAATATTAACCAATTACGAACATGATCGAAAATCCTGAACAAGAACGTGCCTTACGGCGCGAGATGGTAAAAAGCCATGAGTTGCCTGGCCGCGGTTTTAATATTGAAAACCTGCCCGGCGAGCGCTCCGAAACAATCAATGAGCTTGGGTATCCGAAAACTGATACGATCCGCGATCCCGAACAGATAATCATGCGCGACGGAAAACAAGAACAGGCCAAGGTTTGGGAAAAGCGCTGGGATTATAAACGCGAGCAAGGACCTGACAACCAGTGGCGGGATACTGAGGAAGTGATGTCAATCACAGAAATCGAACGTGAATATAGCAATAACGGTCAGACCGAACTTGAACGCGGCCGGCATCAGATGCGCGAGCATGATTGGGAAACCCTGCGCAATTTTGATGAGCGCGGCACTCTGACGAAGGAAGCAGGCAAGGTCACCGCCGGCGAGAAAAAGGGCGAACACTGGGAAGTCAATATTGAGCGAACCCAGGTCGGCTCCTATACCGAGATTGTCGAGACGACTACGGGCGAACGAGCCGTCACAACGGCTGGCCAGACGATACTTGAGGCCCATCGGACGGTTAAGGTTCAGTACCGCAACGCTGATAACACAGCCATTTTCGGCTGGAAACAAACGGAGGGCGATCCGGCCAGCCACCACAGCTGGGGCGTGAAACCCGTCGACCTTTTACCTGGCCAGCGCCTACGCGAGCCATTGGATTTCTTTAATGAAAAAGGCGAAGAAACAGAACAATAAACTCGATCAATATAAAAACCGCTGCCCGATGACAGCGGTTTTTGGTTGGCTCGATTATTTTTGCTTCCGATGATTTAAAAATAATTGAATGGCCGCGACGGTTTGGCTATCTTTAATTCGACCATCACGGATCATTTTCAGTATTTGCGTCAGCGAAAACCCTTTCACGCGATCGACTTCGCCGGTATCAAAATTACCCGCCTTCACGCAGCCCTCAGCTAAAAAAACCGTATAGCCCTGCGTATGGTGCCCGCAGGCTAGCCACAGATGGCCGAGACGGGTCATCGTTTTTGCCTTCAGGCCGGTTTCCTCGGTCAGTTCGCGCCGCGCCGAGGTGACGATGCTTTCCCCTTTTTCCCAATCGCCAGAGGGAAATTCCCAGGCCATTTCGTCCACGGCATACCGATAGAGCCGGATAAGATAAATCAACTTGCCTAACACGGGTATGGTCAGGCCGTAGTCGCGCTTGTCGACTATGCCGTACGTGCCGCGAACGCCGTCCGGCCGGACGAATTTCTTCTCCCAAACCGTCATCCAGTGGTTCTGATAGACGATCTTTTTTGATAATGTTTTCCAGGATTTCTTTGACTTCATGGTATTCATTATTATTCGCAAGCTTTCATATCCATTGTAGCTGGCCATGGAAAAATACACAAACAACGCCCTTGCCTCTGTTGCGCAAGTATGGTAAAACGCAGGTATTACCGCCGTTTCTCCCGGCAGTTACGGCACCCAACCAGACGCCCTATCTTCAAGGAGGAGTTTATTCAATGAGGTGCGTAGCCCCGGCCACTCTCGTTGCGCCTCCGGCTGAGCGCACGGCGACATGGGTCGCGGTCGGCGATCGCGTCGTGTGTTATGTTGATGATCGTGCCAGGTTCTTTCCGAATGACGATCAGCTGGCTTTCTCGGACGCGTGGGTCACCGGCAGGGTCACGATTGCTTGTCCCCCTGGGCGGTGCCTCAAGCAACCGTACGCGTCCGTGGCCCTTGATCGAACGATCTTCCTGCAACCCAACCCCCATCGTCCGACAAACTCTCTTCGCCGTGAGATCGTCCTACTCTGGACCAGTCCGCGCATGCTTCGACGAGAGGAGTATCAACAGTTGCGCTCCGACCGTACGGCACTTGACGTCTGGCGGCTAGCTGCAATGATCCAAGAAGATCACTCCCCTCATTCGCTCGCGCATTTCGATCCGGAATGATGCCGAGTCGAGATCGGTCTCAGCCCCTTGTGACTCATTCACAAGGGCTTTTCTTTTCCAATATTTCCCAACACTCCTTCTGCGAACTTTTGAGCTCGTCGACAATCACGAGTGTTCGGCCGACCGCGATATAAGCCGCCGATGTATCTAAATATCCCCCAGCTATCCCAACCCGGGCAATCATATTCGCCAATGATCCGGTATTTTTTGTCCACCAGTATCCGGCGCAACTCTTGGTGGCTGCCGAACCAGGCGCCGTGAGTTGAAAATATAAAAACAGGGAAACCCACGCGTTCAGGCAGCCGGCCGGCAAAATCCAGCAGCGCCTGGTGGTGTTTCCAAAAATAAATACCCGAACCAAAACCGACCAAATCATATTCCATAACTTCTTCGGGTTTTATCGTAAACGGCTTCCTCAAATCGGCCGACAAAACATCGCCCATTTTCCGGGCGATGGTTTCTGTATTCTGGTGGTGGATTGATTGGTAGATGATGAGCGTCTTCACTATATTTATCTCATCGGTTGTATTCACTCGGCTCAACTTAATTTATTACTACTCATGACAAGTTTGGCTCCGGGGCAGGGACTCGAACCCCGATACCTGCCTCCAAAGGGTGGTGTCCCCGCCTCCGCGGCGGATCGCCGATGAGGCGACTACCGTTTATCCTCCAAGCTCGGGGACCAGGATTCGAACCTGGATAACCACCTCCAAAGGGTGGTGTCCTACCGTTAGACGATCCCCGAGCCTGAATGACAAATTATTCTACGTTTCAATGAGCTTAGTATCTTTAAGATACGATTTGATTTTATCACGTAATATTTCTCTACCGTACCCTGACTTAAAAAATATTTCCGCCTTTACTGCATCCTCTTTTACGGCGTAGGCCTCATAAAAAGCGAGTTCAAAGGGTCTTTGTTTTCTGGTATAGCCGCCTCCGATACCGAGATTATGTTCGCGCACTCTTCGCTCAATATCACAGGTACTTCCTACATATAGGCTGTTTGTTTTCAAGCTTCGTAAAACATACACGTACCACATAATAACCTTATTGCTCTCCCTGCAATCTTCCAAAATGATCCGGTCCCCGCCTCCGCGGCGGGTCGCCGATGAGGCGACTACCATTAGACGACCCCGGATCAAAAACCGCTATTATTATCGACACCCACCGCGCCTACAAACAAAAAATGGGCGTATCACCCATATCCTAGCAAACAATCGAAGTTTTTTCAACTCATTTAAGAAATAAATAAATTATACTCGCGATGGCGACAATAATCATGAAAATAGTAATTATCCATCCCAGAACATTTACTGGCCGATTATTGGCGTATTCACCCAGGTGTTTTTTGCTGCTGCTGATAAGCATGATAAAAACCATCAGGATGGGCGCGATAATGCCATTAAGAATGGCCGCGTAAATCAACGCCTTGATCGGATCGAGACCGATGAAATTGATGGCAAAACCAATGACAATGGCGGCAATAATCACACCATAAAAAGCGTAGGCGTTTTTTAATTTCCGATAGAGTCCTTCGTGCCAACGAAAACTTTCTGAAAATGCATAGGCGGCTGAACCAGCTAAAACCGGTATCGCCAGCAGTCCGATCCCGATGATACCAACGGCGAAAAGAAGGGTGGCATACTGTCCAGCGAACGGCCGAAGCGCCTCAGCGGCCTGAGCGGCAGTGTCGATGTTCATAATTCCCGCCGGGTGTAAAACCGCTCCCGTTGTTAAAATAATAAAAAACATGACGATATTTGAAAAGAACATACCGGTCCAAACGTCCCGGCGCATGGCCTGGATCTCCGGCCAATTATCTTCTTGCGATCGGGCTTTTATCGTCGTTTGGCCGCCTAAGATTTCTTCCTCGACTTCTTGGGAGGCCTGCCAAAAAAAGAGGTACGGCGAAATAGTCGTGCCAAGAATGCCACAAATCAGGAGGATTTGATCACGCGATAATTGCAGTGACGGGATAACGGCTCGACGCGCGACTTCTCCCCAATCAACGCCTTTGAGCGTTAAGGCGGTAATCACATAGGCAAGCAAAACAAGGGCCAATATTTTCAGTACTTTTGAATACTTGCGATACGAGGTGAATATTTCCAAAATCAGCGTTACCACGGTAAAGCCGATGAGCAATATGGCGTATTTTAATTGGGGAGCTAACAGTTTCGTCGCCTCGGCCATGGCGCCGAGATCCGCACCGATATTAAACGTATTGGCAATAAATAACAGCACCGTGCAAAGATACAGCATCCAGCGAGGAAAGTGGAGGCGAATATTGGCCGCTAAGCCACGGCCAGTAACCAAGCCAATCCGGGCGCACATTTCCTGGACGATCGTCATGAACGGAAACGTAAATGCCGCCAACCAAAGGAGCTGGAAGCCGAAACGGCTCCCCGTTTGCGAATATGTGGCGATACCGGACGGATCATCGTCGGCCGCCCCAGTCGTTAAACCAGGACCGAGTTGATGCCAAAACCGGCCCAGCCTTCTCAAACGATTGGATATGTTGGGACGGCGAGGGTTTGGCTTTACGGTTGGTGGTTTTTTTGGCACGCTCTAAAAGTTATCGAGCACCTGTATCGTTATATTATACCTTCAAATGCCGACCAATCGCGATCATTGACGAAATCACCGAGAGAATCAAAGCCACAATCAGCTGAAGACCGAATATTTCGAAAAAATGGCTGGCAAAGTAACTCGCAATATTCAGATCATAGCCCTGGAAAAAGTTCGTTATTTGGGGTGAAATGACTTTTAACAACGGATAGAGTATGCCCGTGGAGATTGCCGTCGCGAGCAATGCATAGATTACGCTTTCGAGAATGAATGGTCCGCGGATAAACCAACCCGTCGCACCGACCAAGCGCATAATGCCGATCTCTTCGCGATGCGTGTAGATCGTGATCCGAATAGTGTTAAAAATTACCAGGATCGCGATAATTATAAACGTGACGCTCATCACTAAGGCGACCTGATATAACCGATCAGTGATATTCGTCAATCGCCGGATAACAGTTTGATAATCCTCGAAATCTTTGTCATAAATAAGCTGGCTGTAACTTGGGTCTGACAATACCTGCAAAACCTCATTTGATTTATTGAGATCTTTCACGCGGATGATCAGGGTTGAGCCGAGCGGATTGTCCGCTAACACCTCCAGCGTTTCTTGGATAACCGGATCGTCCTTATACCGTTCTTTGAATGAGGCCAGCGATTGCTCCTTCGGAATAAACGTTACGTCCTTCACGGCCTCGAGTGTTTGGAGGCGCGCCTGGATCGCTTGGATTTCCTTTTCGGCCACATCGGGATTGAAATATACGCTCAAGTCGACTTTTTCTTCAACTGATTGGATCGCTCGATCGCCGATGAAGTTCACCGCTCCGAGCAAGCTCACGGAAAAAAGCGTCAAAATCAAAATCAATAAGGTAGCGGCGGAAAGCCAAATATTTCGGATAAAATTCTGCCAGGCAAATTTGAGCGCGCGATAAAACGATATCATGGTTTCGATGCTAATACGTTACAAAAGATATTCTCCCTCTTCTTGATCAGAAATGATCTGGCCGTGATCGAGGGTAATCACCCGTTTCCGGAGCGCGTTGACAATATCGCGGTTATGCGTCACCAGGACGACAGTCGTGCCAAATTTGTTTATTTTCACCAGTAAGTCAATAATTTCCTGGGCGTTAATCGAGTCCAGATTGCCGGTCGGCTCATCAGCAATGATAATTTTCGGTCGGTGGACCAGGGAACGCGCTATGACAACTCGTTGTTGTTCGCCGCCTGAGATTTGGCCAGGAAAACGATCCGTTTTATCTTCAAGGTTTACAATTTTCAAGGCTTGGGGGACAATCGTCCGGATCTTGGTCGGTGACGCGCCGGCTACCTCCAACGCAAAGGCGACGTTTTCATAGACCGTCTTTTTCGGCAGGAGCTTAAAATCCTGGAAAACAACGCCGATTTGCCGGCGCAAAGTCGGCACCTCGTCGTGTTTAATGTTGGTGATATCCCAACCGCCGATGACGATTCGTCCCTTGGAAACCTTTTCCTCGGCAATAATCAGCCTGGCAAGCGTGGTTTTACCGGTACCGGATTGGCCAACAATCGAAACCAACTCCCCGGGACGGATATGGAGGTTGACGTTTTTTAGCGCAACGGTGTTCGGTTTATAGTTTTTCGTGACGTTTTTAAGATAGATCATGGCCTGTTTTGAGAAAAAAGTGTTCGCCTAATTCCAAAAAAATAGTCCCGTTCGATTGTGTACTATAATAGCATTGACGCTTCGCCTTCCTCATGCGTATAATAAGAAAAGTAGGGACATCTTAAGTAAAACGTTTCTGGAAGTATTTGTCAAACGGGCGGGCGTAGTTTCCGGCAGAGCCGGACCCGGCTTTGCCGGGCAGTTGGTAGAATGCCTGCTTTCTTGGTCCTCGGCGGCAGTTGCCGGCGGGATTAGTACAGGGGTAGTATGCTTGCTTCCCAAGCAAGAGACGCGAGTTCGAGTCTCGTATCCCGCTCCATCTGCTTCCGCGAAAGAATGCAGTCAGGAGATCGTCCTGCCCGTGGCGGGATTACCCGCTCCGGTCGATCGCCGGTTCGCTCGCAGCAGCACCCTCAAGCCGCAATGTACTGATGTACCTTTTCGATCACGCTGGTGGGCGTTTCGGTGGCTTTGACCAGATATTCGGCGACGCCCAGCTCTTCCGAGCGTACCCGATCTTCGTGCGTGTCAATGTTGCTGAACACAAAAACAACCAGCTGACGCGTCTTCGGATGTTGCCGAAGGTCGGCAAGCAGTTCAAAACCGACCCGCCGGTCATAAGCCACCATTTCGCCTGGACGTTCCGGTATGATCAAATCAAGGAGTAACAGTTTTGGCCGGTGTTTTATAGCCAGCTCAATCCCCTGTTCCTTTGTCTCGGCAACCAAGAGTGTGTAGGTTGAGTGCCGCTCGAAAACCTGTTGGTACAAACGGACCAACGGCTGTTCGTCTTCAACGAGAAGGATTGTTTGTTTCATGGACGGTCGAGTGTTTATTAATAAAGTCGTAGATCGCTCGATAGACCTCAAACCGTTGCGGAGTTTCATAATAATGGTGTTCCGGGCTATCAAGCCAACGCAATACTTTATCGCGTGAAGCCACCTGATCAATGAGATAGCGAGCGCTTCGTGGCTGCACATTGAAATCTTTTCGAGTTTGAACGACCATAATCGGTACCTGAATGCGCGAGCTGACCTTCCGGCTGAGAACCACCAGTCGATACATGGCGTGAAGCGCGCGCAAAGGCAAGACGAGATACTTCCCAAGCCGTTCATAGTGCGCCCGTTGCGCCGGCTTAACCCAGCTCTTTTTCACGCTTTTCTTCAGCCGCATGATAACGGGAATAAGAAAACGATGCAAATACTCATGAGGCAAGAACAGCGGCATATTAATGGTCACAAGACTGGACGGTTGGATGGTGTGTTCGGCGGCCGCAGTCAAGGCGAGATTCCCGCCAAAAGAATATCCGATCACAGCCACGCTCCTTCGTGATAACATTCTCAGGCGCTGATATTCACTGATGACTGCCGCATTCCAATCCGTTGCCCGTTTCGAATTCAGGTCATCCGGCGTCGTTCCGTGACCCGGCAAACACGGTCCTGAAACGGTAACGCCGTGTTTTGACAGGTATTCGCCCAGTTCGATAACATCAGACGGGCCGCTGGAAAACCCATGGATCAAGAGGACGGCCGGTTGATCTGGCTGTCCGGGAAAGAAAAATGGCTGGGCGACAGTGGCATGACTTTCCATAATTTTTTGGCCGATGTAGCTCAATTGGTAGAGCAATCCCTTCGTAAGGGAAAGGTTGTCGGTTCGATTCCGACCATCGGCTCCAGTTACTTTTTTACGGTTCAGCGAGCGATATAAAACAAACCCCGGTCTGTTCGGGGTTTGTTTTTATACCATCCTATTTAATGTAGTTATAGATTTTTGCGGCGGTTTCCTTTTCGGTCAACCATTGATCGACGCCCATCGTGTACACCAGGATATGCTGGAGATGATACCGCTCCTCGCCCTCGGTGCCGTTGTTGGCCGTATCATCAGCTTTCGGTTTTTCGACAAGCTTGATGATGTGATAACCGTAGACCGTCTGGACAACCGAGCTGACTTCTCCTTCGTTCAGGGCGAATGCGGCCGTGGCAAATTTTTCATCGAGATCTGACCGAGCGACCCAGCCGAGATCACCGGTTTCACCGGACGAGGTATCTTCATTGTACTCTTTGACAAGATCTTCGAACTTTGCGCCATCTTTCAGTTTCTGGGCTGCTTCGTCAATACGCTTTTTGGCGTTTTGGTTATAACTGAGCGAAGCATCAAAGGCAAGCTTTTCCTGAACCTTTTGGCGCAACACGTAGCTGCGGAGAATGCTTTTTTCAAAATCAGCGAGTTTCCAGCCATACATTTCCTGCAAGGTCGCTTCAAGCGCGGCACGGCCGCCGGATTCAGTGCTAAGCTTATCAACCTCGGTATTGATATCAGCTTGGGTAGCTGTTATGTTTAGCGTCTTTGCCTCAATCTCCAGTAGCTTGTCTTTGATGAGTTTGTCGATGATGAGCGATCGAAAATCCTCTTCTGATGGTTTCGTGACCAGGTCCGGGGTAAGCGAGGCTTGTTTGTCATAATACTGCTTCAACGCAGCCAGGTCGTGATTAAAGTCGCTGTATCGAACAATGTGATATTTCACAATGGCCGCCGGGTACGGAACAATTTTTACCGCTTCGGTCATAATCCGATTATTCCATTTATACCGATAGAGTCCGACACCAAAGACCACCAGGGCAACGACGACGATACCCAGCAAACCGGCCACGACAAACAATATTACTTTCTTCTTGAGACTGGCTGCCTTTTTCCTTTTTGGTTCCTTTATTTCAGCCACGGGTGGCTTGGTCGGTGGCGGTGGAGGCGGTTCGGGCGGTGGCGTTGGTTTCGGGGTAATCGGAGGTACTATTTTTTTTACGGGCGGTGGGGCTTGAACCTTCGGTGGCGGTGGCGGCGGCACTTTCACCGGTGGGGCTGGTTTTACCGTCTTCTGCGGTTGCCCTTGTTTTTGATTGGCCGGCATCGCGTCTTCATGGATTACCTCAAGAATTTCCTTCCGCGCTTCGGCCATATCTCGATCGCTTAATTCAGACTCAGCGATAGTATCAGATTGGCTTTTTGCGTTCGCCGATGCACCGTTGCTCTTCTTTTTTAGATCCTGGTTTGCCTCAGTTTTTTTACCTCGGCCGTTTGACGAATTTCGTGGCATAATGATCCTTTATTTTTTAGCAAAAAAATAATTCCACCATTTTTGCGGAGAGGAAAGCTGGTCATTGGCCGGGTTATCACCGGCTGTCGCCGTCTGTCCGCTGACCCCAGTAGAGTTACCGGCGACAGGAACGCTGATTGCTGATTCACCCTCTTTTTGAAGACCAAGCTTTAATCTCGCTTCTTGTTCCTTATAGTAGTCAGACTGAAAATATGCGACTAAACCCGATAATTCAGTGTTTTGATTTTGCAGTTCGGAAATTTGGTCCTCAAGTTTCTGTATTTCTTGACGGACTTCCCAGCGCCTGAAGATTTCCTTAATTAAAGCCACGGAAAACAGTACGATAATTCCCAATTCGATAACAAGAAGGATTTTTGAAGTTAGAAAACGCCGCCATGCATTCGTGGGATTTTTCGGTCTCATGGTACAGATTATACCAAAACCGAGAAATTCCGACAAGGCAGACTACTTCTTAGGCCTTTTTTGGTTTTTCCTTGCTATCTCCTCCGACGTAATGAGCTTTTGGAATTGTTCATCAGTCATCCCCTTTTTTATCCGCATCACTAAATCTATCAGCTCCTTGGCGGTTAGGTCGTCCGGTGTTTTCTGAGAGGCAACTTCGCGCTGAATTCGTATGATCGTATCCTGCACTTTCTGAGGCTCGGCGATGTCCTTTATTTCCAGATTTGCCTGAGAGCCAGCGGTTTGTATCTCGAGATCGCCATAATTGAATAGTGTTGGCATGACTCCTTTGATGCGAAAACTGACATCCTGGATTTTTTCATAGGTCGATTCCGAAACGACCCGTTCAAATAATCCTTTTTGATCAAAATCCAAGATGCGTTCTTTGGTTACGACTAAGGCATTCTGATAATAAATGACCGTTTGGCGGAGCGCAAAGATAATTCCGAATACCAGTGCCAGAAAAAATATGATGATGCCGGCCGTACCCCAGCGGAAAAGCGGGTAGAGAAAGAAGAATGGCAGAAGTATGAAGACCAGCGACAAAAAGATGTGAAACGCGTACGTCAGGTAGTACCGCCGCACCAGACAGATGATCTCTTCCCCTTCTTTCAAATGTTTGGTAAAATAATGGGTGAACATTGAACTCTATGCTAGTCAATAAAAATCGCAAGAAAATTCAAATCATCTGGTTGATTATCACGATCATCGGCGTTTTTGCGATGGTCTTCTTCACTGTGCTGCCGGCGTTTGGGCAATAACGAGACGGTCATTTCTTCCGCAAGAGGGCAAGATAGGCCTCCGGCGGGATATCAACCCGTCCGGTCGCGCGCATACGTTTTTTGCCCTTTTTTTGTTTTTCCAAGAGTTTCATCTTCCGGGTGACATCACCGCCATAGAGCTTTGCCGTGACATCTTTCCGCAACGGGGCCAGCCGGGCAGACGCGATAATCGTACTCGAAAGCGTGGCTTGTATTTTCACTTCAAAGAGCTGGCGTGGAAGTGTCTCTTTGAGATTCTCAACGATGCGGCGACCGTTGGCATAGGCTTCACTTCGACGTACGATCGTCGCCAGCGGCTCGACGACTTCACCAGCGACCACAATGTCCAAACGGACAAGATCGGCTTTACGGTATTCCAACAGCTCATAACTCATCGAGGCATAGCCGCGCGTGGCACTTTTTAGTTTATCATAAAAGTTAATAATGACGCCAGCCAAAGGGATTTCGCAATGAACGACTACGCGCTCCGGATCGAGATACTCCATGGCTGAATAAATACCGTGACTTTCTTCAATCAGCTTCATGAGCGAGCCGATGAAACCAGACGGCGAGACAATATCAACCTTGAGCCACGGCTCTTCCATCGTTTCGATCTCAGCCGGATTTGGCAGTTCTTGGGGGCTTCGAATCGTGATTGGCTCGGCATGTCCGCGCGTGTACACATGATAGGCAACACTCGGCGCGGTCACAACCAAGTCAATGTTATACTCGCGCTGTAAACGTTCCTGAACAATCTCTAAATGGAGCAAGCCAAGAAATCCCGCCCGAAAGCCAAAACCCAGCGCTGGAAAATTTTCAGGCTCATAGGTCAAAGCGGCGTCATTGAGTTTCAGTTTTTCGATCCCTTCGCGGAGTCGCGGATATTCATTCCCCACCTTGGCATAGAGACCAGCAAAAACCATCGGTTTCACGGATCGGTATCCCGGCAGCGCGGTTGGATACGGCGGTGCCTCTCTCACGACCGTATCGCCCACGCGGCAATCAGCCACCTCCTTCAAACCAGTGACAATGTACCCGATCATGCCAGCGGTCAGCTCATCGCGCTTATCAAGTTTCGGACTAAAAACGCCGACCTCCAAGGCTTCGGTGACGCGATCGGTCTGTAAAAAACGCACCTTATCGCCAGCTCGAATCGCCCCATCAACCACGCGCACATACGCGACGACGCCCCGATATTCATCATAGACCGAGTCAAAAATCAACGATCGGAAGGGCTGCTCACGATCCCCCGTCGGCGGCGGGATAACCTGGACGACGCGTTCGAGGATTTGTTCGATGTTCTGACCTGTTTTTGCTGACACTAAAATAACATCTGACGAGGCAACGCCAATCAGTTTGACAAGATCTTTTGTTACACGCTCGGTGTCGGCGTTTGGTAAATCGATTTTGTTAATTACCGGGATAATCGTCAGGTTTTCTTCGAGCGCGAGATAGAGGTGTGAGAGCGTTTGTGCCTCAATGCCTTGGGTAGCATCAACCAGCAAAATCGCGCCTTCGACCGCGGCCAACGTCCGAGAAACTTCGTATGAGAAATCCACGTGGCCGGGCGTATCGATAAAATTCAACTGATACTCTTGGCCGTTTTTCGCCCGGTACAGCATCTGAACCGGTTGAAGCTTGATCGTTATCCCCCGCTCACGCTCCAGATCCATCTGATCAAGCAGTTGTTCTTTCATTAAACGTTTTGGTACCGTTTTTGTGGCTTCCAAAAAACGGTCGGCCAAGGTCGACTTCCCGTGATCGATATGCGCGATCACGCAAAAATTCCGGATGTGCGTAATGGCTTCATTCATAATTGGTTGTTTGTCCGTTACGCTGAAAAAGTTGTTTGGCTTTATCGAGCCATTGTCGCAGTGCGCCGATTTCTTCGCAGTGCAGCAGATATGCGATGATAATATAGGCGATCACACCGGCCACAAAGGCAATGCTCGTCTGCAGCGCCACGCCCAGAAAGGTCTGCATATTGACACCGGTGGCAATAAAATATTTCATGAGCTGGACAATCGCGCCCATGATGATGGTCGCGGCGATTATTTTTATTGTGGAACGCAATATTCTCCTCTCATCGAGATCGCCGACGACGACACGGAGCGCGATCAGCAGCAACAAAGTGTTCACAACGCTCGAGATCGAAAACGCCAACGCTAATCCATAAATGCCCCAGCGTTGGCTTAGCCATATCCCGAGGCCGATGTTCATCGCCATTGATATCAAACTGATGATCACCGGAGTTTTTGTGTTTTGAAAGGCATAAAACGAGCGGGTGAGCATCGGCGCCAAGCTTTGGGCGAAGAGCGACAATGAAAAAAATCCAAGCGTCTGTGCGGTCAGGATGGTATCGGTCCAGTCAAACGCGCCGGCGCCCAAAATAATACGCACGAATTGCGCGCGGAGTAACAGAATGCCCACCGAGACCGGAATGATGAGAAAAAGTATCCGCCGAAAGGTTTCTGAGAAATGCCGGACAAAACCGTCGCGATCATTTTCCGCCCAGGCCTTACTGAAAACCGGAAACGATGAAATGGCCAATGAAATCCCGAATACGCCGATCGGGAAACTTTGAAGATTGTTGGCCAGATTAAAAACCGCCACGCTGCCCGTACCGAGGTTCGAGGCTAAGACGTTTATTACCACTTGGTTGATCTGAACGACACCGAGGCTCAGCGCTCGTGGAATCATTAACCGGCCGATTCTCCTCACGCCAGTATGAGCGGTATTGAAAACCCACTGGTAGGCAAAACCGACGCGGCGTGCCGCCGGCCATTGGACGACCAGATGGGCGAACGAGCCAATCACGACGCCGTAGGCGAGGCCCTTCACGCCCCAGTGCGGCGCGAGCACCAATATGCCAAAGATAATTCCGAGATTATACATAATCGGCGCGAGCGAATACACGAAAAACCGCCGAAACGAATTTAAAATACCACTTAAAACATTGCTCACCCCGAAGAAAACGATACTTACCAGCATGATCCGCGTCAGCAGGGCGGTCGCGGCTTTTTTTTCCGGTGAAAAACCGGGCGCGATGATACCCATTAATTGCGGCGTAAACAGCCACATCAAACCGCCGAGAATAATGAGCGTGACAGCGATCAGATTCAGGATCGAGTTCGTCATCGGCCAGGCTTGCCGTTCCGCTTCCGATTTGGATTGATCCCGATGCCAGTACTCAAGGAAAACGGGAATGAAGGAAGCGGAGAGCGCGCCGAGTACAAATATATTAAAGATAAAGTCAGGCAACCGAAAAGCGGCATAATACACATCGAGTACCTCGCCCGCGCCAAACGTCGATGCTAAAAGTCGGTCTCTGATTAATCCGACCAGCCGACTTAAAACAGAAGCGGCCCCAACGATGATAGCGCCGCCGAGAATTGTCGTTTCCAGGCGGTAGAGTATCTTTTTCATCATAATATCCCTCCCATAATACCATCAATATCGACAAAAAACAATGGAAAAACCCGCTCAGGGCGGGTCGGTCGCAGGCTCGCTCCTGCCGAGTTGAGAGAAGGAGGCGAATGACGAACTGCAAGACGAGAAATCCGAAATTTTTTTGTTGCGGCGCGCGCAACGAGGATTCTGTTTGCTGATGTTCGCTGACACCCCTCCCTCACTACCGGCAGGAGCAAACACGCCACCAGAAGTGTGGATAAGTCGTCTCTAATTTTGTATTATACAAAAACATGCGTTCTTTGTGAACGCATTGAGCCAGAGAAAAGGGGCGACGCTCGTCGTCCCTTCAGCCGGCTAGAGCCGGCACCAAAGAAAACTGAGTGATTCCCGGTGAAAGACCATTGCTAACCCGATTGCCACCACCAAGACGACCAGTCCGATCTTCTCCCAACATGAGATTTTCATGGCCGTTCCCTCCTTCCTTGGATTCCGGCCAGCTGATCGAGAACAACCTGAAGACTTGGATAAATATAAAGAGCAATTTGAAAGCCAAGTCTTCAGATTGTCATTGACCAGAATATAAATGTGCGGAGACATCACCGCTGGAAAATGGGTGCGTACGCGGCTTCCCTTCCTCGTCTTCCTGTGAAGTGAAGAGAGAACTCAAGCGAGAAACCAGCACACCCATTTTTCAACGGTCAAGGGGAAAAACAAACGGAATATTTTTACGACCATCAATAATACACCACGCTGGCGATTTTGTCAAGAGGGGCCTGGCAAACACAGCTGGTATAATCAAATATTCTTATTTTTTTATTTGGAATATTGTGCCAAGATAATAATCGCGATCTAATATCTTTTCAAACGTCAGTTTGTTCGAATCATTCTGCAGTTGCTGTTCGTCAGGCCATTGCCAGACAACCTGATAACCGTCAGGGTAGCTAATCTGAGATCGAAGCAGGGCGTCGAAACTCCCAGCTTGCCGCTGAATGAAAAGACTATACGGAAACGAATAATTCACCATGTTCTCGGGCTTGATCAGAAACGGTAGCCGATAGACAAACCGGACGGTCGCGCTCTGGCCCGGCTCAACCTGGACCCAATTTCCAAATACTGTCTTCCCAAACTCATTGTTGATCCGGGTGTTCGAGCGTTCGTCGATAATGGCTTGACCCTCGATCTGAGTTAAATCAGTATCCGGCTGATACCCAGCGTCCGGCCATTTCATAAGCTTCGGGTCGGGTGCGGCAAATCCGGTTGCTTCGATCAATTCTGACCCGGCCGGCACATAGAGCCGCATGAAATCAATGTTTTTCACGCCACTCCACTGGTCGCCCCCCTTGCCATTGTGCACGCGCGTAATTTCAACCGTGGCCGTCGCCTGACCGTCGGTACCGATCGTGAGCTGGTGAGAGATGGTTTGATCGATGACCGCGTCTGTTTTGCCGCCGCTGATGTTTGTGTTCACAAGCATCAGGTAATCACCGCTGACTCGCTTGATTTCGCCAGCCCAGCCGAGATTGACAACATTTGCCTGAAGCGCTTCATCACGGATATAAAAGAGGATATCCCGTCGCTCAAGCGCGTCGCTAATGGTCGAAATATTGGTAAAAAATTCCTTTTGGCCGCCTTCAAATATCCGCTGGAGCAAGATTGGCAGCAGATCGGCGATAAACTGCTTCGGTTTATTCGCCTCTTTGTCGTATTCTTGTTCGACTTGATTGAGCGTTTCGTCAATAAAATTCTCACTCGTTATCGTAACCCCATACTTGTCTTGAAGGTCAATTGAGCCGCTGATTTTCAAGAGATTGATTACGACTTCGGGCGTTAAGCTGATGACCCCGTCGACGGTTGGTCCGCCACTTTTTTCATAGAACCACATGACCTTTTTTGCCGATGTTGGAAAATCGGGAAACCAATTGGCGTCCTGAAGAAACCAGTGCGGGTTGACGAGATGCAAGGGCGTCGGCGAAATTACCTGCTCCGTTAGTTGACCCTGAAAATCATAGGGACCGCCGCCGGGAACCTCGATTTTTTTTATCGTGCCATGATCAATATCGACCAGGGCGAGGCTCCCGATAAATCCACCAGTAGCACGCATTTCACGGTTGTTCTGAAAAATCATCAGATACCGTTTTGAACCGTCGCCACCTAATAGCTTTCGAAAGGTTTCGCCGAACAATAAGAATTGATCAAATTGCTGCTGCAGTTGCGGTAAGCCATCTTTCACGCGCTCCATCGCGGTTCGATATTGCGCCGGCAATGAATCGGCGTCAACTTGGTTTAGATGCTCGGAGGCGAGCGCCAGGCGATCCCGGGCTGGTCCCAGATACTCTTGGCTGGTCGCCAATAGATCGGTGATGTTATTTTGTATTAAAAAGTCTTTATTTTGGGCAATCTCGGGATTGTAGGCTTGGATGGCTTGCGTGATATCCTGCCCGGCCAGCGCAATTGCCTGACCAGCCGCCAGGAGGTGTTCGCCGGATGATAATTGCTTGCCCTTTAGCGGGACAAAGCGCAGCAGGTCGATCACCGTGGCGCCGATTCGGTCCAGCTCGCGCTGAGCGGTCAGAAACGTGTCTGAGGCTTCGGCAAAACGGGCTCGGGCGGCATTATAATCACTTTGGGTCGTGGCTTCGCCGGCCAAAACAAGCTGGTCAAAGGCGCGAATGGAGATGGCGAGGACTTGGCTGCGGACGTCGAGTAAGCGCTGATACCACCATAAGCCGAAGACGAGCAGAATCAAACCGAGTGAAACAGCCATAAATGCCGAGAGTGATTTCAAATGCTGACGCCCGATCCGAATTTGCGGCGGCGTGAACCTGATGACGCGTCTCGGAGCTACGGTTGCTGGTTGCGTGAACGTTGTCGGCGGGGGCAGCTCGACGGATTCAATTTTTTGAGACGGTATCGGTACAGAGGTTTTTTTCTGTTTACTCGAAGTCAACGACTTCAGCTTACCGAAGACGCTCCCCTTTTTTCGTTGTTCCAACTCCAGGCGCAACCGTTCAACTTCTTTCTGCAACATCAACTCCCGGAGATTAATGACGTTCGACTCCGGGATTGAGCCACCTTCCTGAAGGTGCGAAAGTGGTATCCGTTTTGCGCCAAATTTTTTCTTCTTTCGTTCCATGTTCGTTATGGCTCGCGATAATATGCCAAGGTCTGCTCAGCCATGTTCTTCCAGCTGTATCGCTTCACCTGCTCGAAACCGCGCTGTCGCAAAACCGCGCGTTTTTCTTCATGTTGAATAAGGTCTGAAAGTACTTGTACTATAGCATGTTTGTTCTTTGGATCAAAGTAGGCGGCGCTTTGGCCAAGAATTTCGGGTAGACACGAATATGAAGAACACGCGACCGGCGCGCCATATTGCATCGCCTCTAACGGCGGGAGGCCAAAACCCTCTGAAAGTGAGGGAAAAACATAGAGCATAGCCTGGCGATACAGAGCCGGCAAATCAGCGTCAGCGACATAGCCTGGAAAAATAACGGCATCATCGAGTTTCAATGCTTGGCGTAACGCGAGCAAGCGGGTGTAGAAATAATCCATTTTTCCGACCAAGACCAACTTTACTTCCGGGTGCTGCCGACGCAGTTCAACAAATGATTCGAGTAATAGTTCAAGATTTTTATGCGGGTAGGCATTGCCGACATATAACAGGAACGGCGACTGTATCTGCAAACGACGCAAGATCTGCTCGGGCGTATCCGAATTTTCCGGGAAGGCATCAGCCGCTTCATAGGTGACGACAATTGATTCTTTGGCCAGATGAAAATAGTCGTGCAATTCATTTTTTACATATTCAGAAACGGTAATAACTTTCTTGGCGCGCCGCACGGCCGAACGAATTGCGACGGTATAGCCAAGCCTCTTAAAATAATACATCACCGGCCCGAGCCGAGTCGCCCGAACCGTCGGAAAATGAGTGATGATTAAATCGTGAATCGTGACAATAAACGGACGTCGATACAATATCGGTACGTTAAAATGAGGGAAATGCATGAGATCAAGGCGATGCTTGGCCAAGAGCCGCGGAAAGCCGATCTGTTCTTGCCAGGAATACCAGCGATATGGTGCTAAAATCTTTGTAAAACCGGGGTTTCCAGGGTGATACGTGTCAAAATTTTCCGGCCGTAAAAATATCGTGTAGCGATTCTCACGGTCGATCGCCTCAAGATTGGTGAGGAGTTTTTCGGTGTATCGCCCGAGCCCTTTGCCGCCAGGACCGAGGAAACGGGCATCAATTCCGATGTGCATGGTTCACGAGGTTGGTAAATAAATCGAGTGTTTTTTCGGCTGTCTGTTGCCAGGTATAGTTTTTCAAAATCTCCTGGCGGTGACTGAGTAGCAGCTGGCGCAATTTATCATTGCCGGCGCTGGCCAGGAGCGCCTCCGTTAATTCTCTGACGTTGTAGGGCTGCACCAAGACTGAGCCGTCACGTAAAACTTCTGGCAGCGCCGGGGCAGCAGCAGCAATGACGGGCGTACCGACCGCTACACTTTCCAGCGGCGGAAAACCAAAGCCCTCATAGACTGAGGGATAAATAAAGAGATCGGCCGCCCTCAAGAGACAACGTTTTTCCCGGTCTGAAAGGTACCCGAGGAGCCGGATGTCGCGCCCGTGCTTGAGTTGTGCAATCATCTTTTGAAGCTGGTTGTATTGCCAACCAGCCGCGCCAACAATTAACAGACTATGAGGTAAGGTAGAGCGTTCTTTAAACTGGTCAAAAGCCTGTAGCAGTGTTATCAGATTTTTTCTCGGCTCCAAGAAGCCGATCGACAAAAAATACGGCCGGGTGACTTGCTGCGCGTCTAAGACCGCCTGTACTTCAGCGACCGTGCATTCCTGGAAACACTCTTCGTCAACACCGGAATAGATCACCTCAATCCGTTCCGCTGAAATGCCATACACGTCAATCAAGTCTTTTTTTGTTTGTTGAGAGACGGCAATAATCTTGTCGGCCCGGCGGGCAAGACGCCGCGGCGACACCCCCGCATGCCAAAGTCTTCGTTTTATATTCAAAAAGCGCGGGTAGACCTCAAACGATAAATCATGGACCGTGAGAACCAACGGACACGTCCGGGTAAGACTTACAAAGTTTATGTTTGGCACGAAAAAAAGATCAATCGGCCCAATGACACGATCGAGCTTCGGCCGTCGAAGCCAAGCTAAGCTAGAATTATACAGTTTATTCGGCCACCGCGTCTGCCGTACATGCGCGTTCACTTGTGGAAAAGCCGTGCGGGGACGAGCCCACGAATTCGAATACAGGAAATATTCGTTCTGATGGTCCAAACGTAACAAATGCTCGAGCAATTGGCGTGTATAGCGTGGCACGCCGCCTGGCTGCGCTTCCGAAAGGCACCGAATGTCTACGCCGATACGCATGCGTTAGCCAGTCTTAAAATACCGGACAAGATAGATCACACCGAGACTGAGACAGAAGCCCAGGACAAGCCCAACGATCGTATTGATGGCTAACGGCGGCTTCTGCGCCACAATGACGGGAGTCGAACCGACGACTTCGAATAACGCTTTTCGATCAGCGGTTTGATTTAACGAGGCGCCGCGTTCTTTTACCGTGTCGACGATTGACTGCGATATTTTTTCCGCGGTCGTCTCATCGCGTTCTGAAAACGTTACGACGATGTTCTGGGCCGAATACTTCCTGGTTTTGAAACGGCTTGAAAACGTCTCGAGCGACGCGATCGACGGATCGATCCCGGCGCGATCATAGATCTCGAGCAGAACCGAGGGGGTATAAAACCAGCTGACCACCGTCTGCGAGAAAAGATCGCTCGCCTGAATCGCGTAATACCCGTCATACTGGTATTCCGCCGTATCTTGCTTATTGATCCGGTTGACGGCAAATGAGATTGAGGCTTTGTGCGTGGTCGGCGACAGATACGTGAAAACAAACGCAGCGGCGGTGACGAGAAGCGTCAGGACAATAATCAGAATGCGATTGCGTTTAATAAACTCTTTGTGCTCAGAAAATTTCATAGGCGATATATTGAACGATTAAATATGTTTGCGTTGCCGCCAACGCTCTTCAACTAATTTTCCAATCTGTTTCTTGAATCGGTCCTGATTGAACGTTTCGGCGTGCGCCCGAATCACCGCCGGATCGAACGTTTCCGGCTTAAAGCGGAGCACGGCATCGGCTAGGGCCGCCCAATGCTGGTCGGTAAAGAATATTCCGGTCTTGTTTTCAATGACAGTATCCAAGGCGCCGCCTTTGGCATAGGCGATTACGGGCCGGCCAGCTGCCATCGCCTCAATGGCCGTGATACCAAAATCCTCTTCCTGAGGGAAGATGAATGCCTTTGCCCGTCGCATCAGTTTGGCCTTCTGTTCTTCAGAAACTGGTCCAAGAATTTCAATGTTAGCCTTCGCGATTTTACGGAGGTGCTTTTCCTCCGGTCCATCGCCAAATATTTTCAGCGGCAGGCCAAGCTGGTTAAACGCATGAACGGCTAAATCATATCGCTTATACGCCACTAACCGGCCGCCGATAAGAAAATAATTATCATAGCCGTCCGATATCTCGAAATTGCGCATATCGACAGGCGGATAAATTACCTCACTTGAACGTCGGTAGTATTTCGCGATCCGCTGTTGTACGGATTGCGAATTCGCGATAAATTCGTCAACCCGTTGAGCCGCTAATTGATCCCACAGACGAATCCGGGGCAGGATAAACGGGATAAGTTTCTTTATCAATGATGGGTAGCGAAGCTCTTGAACGTAACTGTATGTATCGCTCCAGAGATAGCGTGTCGGTGAGTGGCAATAACAAATATGAATACTGTCCGGCCGGGTGATGACGCCCTTAGCAAAAGCAGAACACGACGAAAGGATGACATCATATTCCGATAAATCGTAGTGTTCAACCGCCGTTGGCATCCACGGCAAAAACCATTGATAATGTCGTAAGCCAAGCGGTATTTTTTGAATAAAGGAGGTGTAGATTTTCCGATCACGAAACGATGGATTGGCCCGCTTCCGGTCATAGACCAGGGTATACGTCGGCGCGTCCGGATAGAGTTCCTGGAACGCCTGCAAAACCCGTTCCGCTCCCCCGTCCTGAGCCAAATGTTCATGAATTAATGCGATTTTCATAGTTTAACTTGCCGATTTAGCGCTTAATACGACCCAGGGGGTGCGCAAAAGAATTTTAAAATCTAATAACGGCGACCAGTGTTCAATATAGTAGATATCAAGTCGCGCTTCCTCGTTAAAATTCAGTTCCGAACGTCCGGATATTTGCGCCAGTCCGGTAATGCCCGGTTTGATGGCGAGCAACTTCCGCTGTTCTTTTTGGTAGCGGCGGACTTCTTCGGGTTCATGCGGTCGCGGGCCGACCATGCTCATTTCGCCCCGAAGTATATTATAAAGTTGAGGCAACTCGTCAAGACTCGTCCGACGGATGAATTTTCCGAACCGCGTTATCCGTGGATCGTTTTTCATCTTGAATAACGGGCCATCATTACGTTCATTATACTTCATGAGCTCGGGTTTCATGGCATGCGCGTTTTCCACCATCGAGCGAAATTTATACAAACCAAACCGGCGTTCCCGCTCGCCGACCCGCTCCGAACGATAAAAAACCGGTCCGGGGCTGTCGAGCTTGATAATAATCGCGACACAAATCAAGAGGGGCGACAGAACGAGAAGGATAATTGCCGAGGAAAATGTGTCGGTGATTCTTTTTAGGATCCGGCCCCAGCCATCGAGCGGTGTTCGCTTGATCTCGATCATAGGCCGGCCGATGATTGTTTCAATAATAACGTTTGAGATGGCCGCGTCAAGCAGGTCAGCGGCATATTTAAACGAGACGTGCCGATCGTGACACAGATCAACCATTTTCAACCGTGTTTCCCGGCCAGCTGACGGGTCAGCCAAAATCACTTCATCAATCGGTTGCGCCTGAAGCGCGCCGCCGAGCTGTTCTATCGCCGCATCACCGCTCATTGGTATTTCTGCCAGCACCCGATACCCGAGTTGCGGACTGGCTCGGAATTGCCGGATGAGTAAACTGGCTGTCTCGCCCGACCCGATGATGAGGACATTGCGCAAACCATACCCTTTTTGCAATAACGCATGCTGAATCGACCGAACAATCAGGCGGCCGATACTGACGGATACGATTGCTAATAGCCAGCCGGCTAAAATAATAAACCGCGAGGAGAACAACTCGCGCTGGAAAAAGATTAATACCATGAGAAAGAGAACGCCCGTTGAACAGGCCAGAAATATTTTTACGATTTCGTCGAGAAATCGCCGCGTTCCCCGCATCGTGTACAAGCCGGACAGCGCAAAGACGCATACCCAAATCAAACCAACGCCGATGAGAATCGGTATGAATTCCTTGAGCGGCAGCTCATAGACGACTGGTCGCAGGCTGGCAATCTCGCGGAAGCGCAATCGGTACGCGACCAGGCCGGCTGCCACAATCATCAGATAATCAACTGGTACTAAAACGGCGCTGAAAACGAGTTCAGTTCTTTTCATAAAATGTCGTTAGCGTCTCAAGAAGACCGATAAGCCGAATTCTGTCCCCGACTGCAGAGTTGCGTCGGAGGATGATCATCTCTCTAGGCCCGAGTGTTGCCACTGGGCTCAAGCGACCTACCCGTCCGGTCAACTGACCGGACCTATTCGGTCTTGCACCTGGCAGGGTTTTTCCCGCCCGATCATTACTGACCGGACCTGTGGGCTCTTGCTTTCACCCGCCGAAGCGGGCTATCCCACGCGAAGGTGGGCCCACTCTTTTCACCCTTACTAACAGAGACACCAAGTTTATGTCTCCATTAGCGGTATCGTTTCTGTGACACTCTCCCTGGCTGACGTGCGCGCCTCAAAAGTCTATAGTGCTCTTCAGACTACACGTTTCCGCCTTCATTTCGAAGGTGCCAACTTACCCGGCCGCATGACCGGGTGGTGTTCGGACTTTCCTCCCTCAGGCATTAATTAGCCTGACGGCGATCATCTGGTCTTCCTAAGACTTCAATACCATACCGTAATATCTGTTTTTTGTCAATAATAAAAAGGACGGCTATTTTCTCATAATCCCTCGGCCGCCAGATTCGAATGTTATGTATTATGATTTCAAGTTTTTGTCGAGCGCTTGATTAACAAGTTGATCGGCAATCTTATTTTTTTCCCGTGGGATGGCGTGAAATGATGCTTTCTGAAATCGATGAATAAGATTCCACGTTTTAATAAAATACGGTCCAAGCCCCTGGTTCTTCACCTTGTATTTCAGATTTAACTGCTGAACAACCAGCTCGCTGTCGAGATAGCACTCGACTTCATGGGCGCCGAGTTCGAGCGCCCGCGCCAATGCAAACTCAATCGCCTGATACTCCGCCTGATTGTTCGTCGCCACGCCGATAAATGATGAAATTTTATCGACCACTGTTATTCCGTCCGCCGCAAACAGAACCGCTCCGACTGCCGCGGGGCCGGGATTGCCGCGCGCACCGCCGTCAGAGTAAATTATAATTTTGCTTTGTTCCATACGTATGAATAATATGAGGTATCAGTCATCAATTCGATCGGCGCGCGATTATCGGTAAAAACGAGACCGCCAACCGGCCGATAGAATTCAACCGAGCCGTTAATTCCTTCGGCGATTGGCCTGACCGATGCTGGGTAGACAGCATTTTCGAAATCAAGAGGCGTTTGGCTCGCCATGACCAAGTAATTGACCGCATTCGGTTGCCTGATAAAAGATACGGTCGGAAAAGCCGTTGCCAAGGTACGTAAGAATGAACTGAACAAAGTTGAATTTTTGTTTGGAGCAACAAAATTTATAACCAAGGCGCCATTCGACTGGAGATGGTCGGCGACCAACGTAAAAAATTCCTTAGTGGCTAAATGAAACGGTATCGCCATTTGATTTGTGTAGACGTCAACAACTACGATGTCGTATTTTTTGGTCTGCTGTCGCAGGAACGAACGTCCATCGGCAATATGGATCGTGATCGGCAGTGAACCAAGCTCAAAATATTTCCGCCCGGCCTCGATTAAACCGGGATCGATATCAACGCCAGTCATCGTTAAGTCATAGTCGCTGCCATAGACTTGTTCATACAGCCGCGCCCCCGTTCCCCCGGCTACGCCGATAAATAAAACGTCGAGGGACTGCCCGGTTTTTCTAATAGTCGGCGGAAGGAGCGTTAAGTAGTCAAAGTAATGTCCCGTGAAAACCGAATTTTTCATGTAGACGGATTGCAGCGCGTGGCCTTCGTTCGTGATCAGCAGGCGCTCATTGTTCCGTTCGAGCACTTGGATGAATTGGTAGGGCGTTTCGCGTTCGTAGACAACGTCTGTCCGCGGCCGGATTTTTCCATTCGCGAAAAATATGGTGGAAAGCGACAGAAGCGCAAATAACCCGACTGGTATAAAGATAAGGAGCAGGACGGATTTTCTCCAGCCAAGGGCGCCCAAGAGCAACAGAATTGCGGCTGAGATAAAGATTGTTTCTTGGGTGCCAATATACGGGATCGCCACAAAGGCGGTAATAAAGGTCCCAACAATACTGCCGACTGTCGACCAGGCATAGAGCGAACCAGCCGATGAGCCGGTTTTCTCAACCGCTGAAGTAGCCAAGCGGACCGCAAACGGGCTGACCATGCCGAGCAAAAAGACGGGCGGGGCAAACAGACATAATATTAGAATAAACGCTCCAAATGACAAGGAATAGGCGTTCTGGCTAAAACTGTCGAGTACGACCGGCGCGAGCATTCGATAGACAAATGGTACAACGCTCACATAAATACCGGCCATGATCGTGATTTTCATGAGCAGGGTCAGTGACGGTTTTCGGTCAGCCAGCCGGCCGCCATACCAGTACCCGAGCGCGAGGGCGATAAGAATAATCCCGATAATATTTGCCCAAATAAATATGCTGGCGCCAAAATACGGGGCCAGCAATCGCGACGCGGCCATTTCCAGAACAAGGACGACAAAACCCGTACCAAAAACGAAAAATCGAAGATAGCGCAGCTGTCCGGGCGTCATGATGTCCGATGAAGATCAATAATTTTCAACTGGAGTTCCTGCGTGCCATTCCACTGGTTCACGCCGACCTCATAGGCGATTTCAACCGGCGCGTCGACTAACAGTTCGTCACCGCGCGCGCCAAAGCCGAAACCAATAAAGCGGCGGCTCACTGTTGCCTCGTCTCGAGTGACGAGCCGTAAATGACTGCGATTGGCACCAACCCGCTCCCAATCAATCACCGTCAATCGCGTGCTGGCAAAAACTGGTGACGGATTGCCTTCGCCAAATGGCGCGAACGCCTCGAGCGCCTCGACCAGCGACCAATCGATCTGGCTGAATTGTATTTCCGCGTCAACCGTCAGCTGGGGGCGTAATTCTAAACCGCGCAAACTGTCAGCGGCCAGCTGCGAGAGTGCCTTTGTAAAATCCGCCACGCTGACGTCGTCTTTCAGCGTAAAGCCGCAGGCCTGCCGATGTCCGCCATAATGAACTAGCAAATGTTCAATTTTTTTCAACGCGTCAGTAATATGAAATTCGGCTATGCTCCGGCCTGATCCGATGATCAGGTTCTGCCGCCGGCCGATGATAATCGCCGGCCGATGGTGTTTTTCGCAAAGCCGCGAGGCAACCAGACCGATCAAACCGGCCGGCCAATCGTTCCCTTGCGCCATCACGAGAAACTGCTCAGGCGAAACGACGCCGATTTGCTCTTCGGCCTGTTGGGCAATTTGTTCAGTCAGGCGCTGGCGCGATTGGTTCAGCTGGTGGAGATTCTGGGCAAACTCAGCTGCTTCGTCCCGCAAACCAGTCATCAGGAGCGCATAGGCGGCATTGGCGTGATCGACCCGTCCGGCGGCATTCAAACGTGGCACGATCTGGAAAGCAACCGACCGGGCATCAATGCTTTCGGGTTTCAAGCCCATAACCTGATACAGCGCTTCGAGTCCGACGCGGCGAGTTTTTTGGAGCACGATTAAGCCATACTTCGTCAAGGTTCGGTTTTCACCGACCAGTGGTACGTAATCAGCGATGGTGCCAAGCGCAACGAGATCGAGGAGCCATTTTTCTTCGGCTTCAGGGTGGTTTGCCCGCCGCAAGAGCGCTTGTGATAGTTTGAATGCGACGCCAGTGCCGGACAGCTTGGCAAATGGGTACGTTTCCTCAGTTAATGACGGGTTTATGATGCAGTCGGCTGGCGGCAACTCTCCATGGGCAAGATGATGGTCTGTGATAATGACATCCATTCCCTTTTTCTTCGCCAACGCCACCTCGGCCGTATTGGTCGTGCCGCAATCAACGGTAATAATCAGCTGGGTGCCCTTTTTCGCCAGATCAGTAATCGTGGCGGTATTTAAACCATAGCCTTCGATCTCGCGATGCGGCAAATACACTTCGATCGCACTCTCCGGGGCGATTAAGCGCAGGGTGGAAACCAGCGTTGCCGTTCCGCAGACACCGTCGGCGTCATAGTCGCCATGAACGACAATTTTTTCCTTCTCCGACAAGGCCTTCTGAATCCGAACAACCGCCCGCTCCATATCACGAAATAGAAACGGATCATGGACGTCTTGGCTATAGTCGGGATTAAGAAATTCATCAATCGCGGCCTGGGTCCGTAAGCCGCGATTCCAGAGCAATTGCAAAACAATCGGATGTATTTCCGGGAAGGCATTGCGTTCTTTCTGGGTGAGCTTCGGCGCTACCTGCCAAACATGATCCATGCGTTTACTGTACCATCAATTATTCTATCGGTAAAGAAAAAACCGGGTGATTTCCCCGCTTGAAATCTTCCTGGCCGTTACTCGTTACCTACTTTCACTGGGTCGGACTAAAATTGCCAATCGCCGAGGTGACACCACCGCTGACGACCTGGCAGGGCGCTGTGCTGCGTTCTAGACAGGTGCTTAAATGATAGGTCTGATTTGACAGGACCTCACTATCGTTTGCGTCGCGAACGCATGCTTGCCCAGAACCAGGTTCATAATGACAGTAATAGTACCGATACCCCTGCCCGCAGGTGCAGCCGGTCGTGGCGTTGACGGGGTCGAGTGGCATAGCCGTCAAGTACTTGAGATCAACCAGCTCACGCAAGGGATTTCCAATCGTTTGTGCGCCGCCATTTTTCCACTCCGAATCGGTGCTAAAACCCTCGCCGATCGGATAATGACCGAATTTTTTATAATACCGGTCGAGCGCGACCGTTATTTGGGCAAGGTCAGCCTTCCGTTGATTATCGCGCTTGTTAATCTTAAAACGGTGCATGTAGTAGACGCCAATAACCGTAACCAGGCACACAACAAAAGTTATTGCCATGATCGCCATCACCGTAACACCATTATTGTTTTTTTGCTTTTTCATAATTCTATTTTACCATTATTTTTCCGCCGGGCAAATACCCGCGCGCTCGCAGCTGGTTATATACTTGCCGGAGAATTTCTTTTTGATTCTGATACTTCAACAAACGGATAGCTTCTGAATACGAACACCAACGATAGGCCGTGTGTTCATCGGACAAACGGACGCGGCCAGTCCCAAAACCGATAAAGAGATAAACAATTTTATATATCTGCCGTTGGCCGACTCGGAAGCGATACCGCAAGAGCTTCCGAAATTGTGGTAGAATCCGAATTTTCTTCATACCCACTTCTTCACGCACCTCGCGACGCGCCGCCGCTTCCACTGTCTCGCCCGATTCGAGTTTCCCCTTCGGCCATTCCCAACGCGGACCCAGACTGGTTTCGACGAGTAGGATTTTTTTCGTCACGGCATGAAAAATCACAATACCGGCCGAGCGCTGATAGTGTTTTTTTGTTTTGACGCGTTTCATGTCTTATAAGCTCTGAAGGATTGAAAAAATCCGTTGCGCTTCATCTCGAACCACTTCGGAATCATATTCTCCGGCGTGAGCGTGGCCGGTTTCATACGTCGGTTGCTTCGCGTCGAGATGAAGATTGACCATCAGACCGCCGCTGGCTGTCCGTTCTAGATAAATATGAAACTGGGGGTAGCGCACCCGCCGCAACGGTCGGATATAACTCACCTCGCCGGTCCGGCGATTATAAAATTCAGCATAACCACACTGGCGCATAAGATTCCGTTCGTTGTCTCGAAACGCTTTCTCAAACGGTATTTTCATGGACCTCCGTGATTATCGCGCGAGCGTCAATCACAACTCCACCGTCGCCACTTGCTCCGACCAGATACGGATTGATATCCAGCTCTGATATTTGCGGATAGGTTTGAAGCAGCAGTCCGAGTTGCGCTGCCGCCCGATAGAGCGCGGTCCGATCAAGCGAGCGATCGCCCACCGACTGACGCAGTTGGTTCGCCAGCGGAGATTCCTCGAGCTGCCGTCGAATGGCCTGGGTCGTAAACGGTGGCAAGAGCGTCAGGATCCGAGCTTCGCTCTCCACTTCAGTGCCGCCAATACCAATGACAATCACCGGCCCAAAGGTCGCATCGCGTTTTCCGCCGAGAAACCATTCGCGACGGCCTGATACCATGGGCTGAAGCATCCAGCCCTCGTCAGCGCCCCGCCGATATGAAGCAGGAAATTGGCGTTCGGACTGCCGCAATTGCCGACGTAGCTGGGTCGGGTCGGCCAGGCGAAGCCAAATCGCTTTCTTTTTTTCCTTATGAATAACCCGATGACTGAGGAGTTTTACGGCCAGAGGGAAGCGAAGTTTTCTCGAAACGCGGATCGCCTCGATAATATTTTTCGCCACCTGATATGGCGCGATCCGAAAACCGAATCGGCGCAACAATTTCTGCGTGGCTGGCGGCAACAATAAACCATCTGTCGGTATCTGTGAACGCGTGAAGAATTTGAATCGCGGAAAAATGATTTGCTGACGCGGCTGCCGTCGAGCTGTTTCATATTCAGACATCCGCTGAAATGCCCGGATGCCGTTTTCCGGATAGGTAAAATGCGGTAAACGGTTTTTTTCAAAGATCGCTTGGGCGCCAGCGACTGATTTTCCACCGAGCCAAGCGGCCACGATCGGTTTTTTGGGATAACGGCGCTGCGCCTGAACAACCGTCTCGGCTGTCGCAGAAGGCTGGGTAACAACTTGGGGTGTTAGAATAACTAACAATCCATCCACGGTCGGGTCAGCCGCGAGTGCATTGAGAGCGCGGCGATACCGCAATTCATCTGCGTCACCGATCAAATCAATTGGGTTGGCGACGCTGGCTGAGAACGGCAAGGTGCGTGTTAATTTCCGCACAGTGGCAGCGGTAAGCGTACTTAAATGTAGCGGCGTTTGGGCAATGGCGTCGGTTGCAATAATCGCTGGCCCGCCGGCATTCGTCACGATCGCCAAACGCTTTCCGTGCAGACGTCGGCCGGTTGAAAAAACCATCGCCAAATCATACAGTTCTTCAACGGTCGTGGCCACCAGTACGCCGGCGCTTTGTAAAGCCGCCAGTGTAACCTCACGTGATGAGGCAAGTGCGCCGGTATGAGATTTGGCCGCTGCTTGGCCCAGCTCAGACAAGCCGGCCTTGAAAACGATGACCGGTTTTACTTTGACGGTTCGTTTCGCCTCTTCCAGGAAGGCGGGGCCGTTTGAAATGCTTTCCAGATACAGCAGAATCGCTTTGGTTTTTTTATCCTGACGAAAATGATTGAGAAAGTCTGTTTCAGTCAAACCGGCGCTGTTGCCCAGGCTAATCACGGCTCGAAATCCAACCTTGGCCCGTTTGCCCCAATCAGTGATCGCCGCGGCTAACGCGCCTGACTGAGAAATCAACGCCACTGTTCCGCCCGGTTCAAGCGGACGGCTGAATGAGGCGTTGATCCGGTTGTCGCCGTGGAGAAAACCGAGGCAGTTTGGTCCGAGTAATCGGAGGTTGTACTTCCCGGCCCGTCGTTTCAGATCACGCTCGCGCGCTTCTCCGGCTGGACCGGTTTCTTTGAAGCCCGATGAAATCACGATGCCGTACGGAATTCGCGCCCGGCCGCATTCTTCGATGATTCCGGGGACGGTCGGCGCCGGCGTGACGATGATAGCAACATCAATCCTACCGGGCACCGCCAGCACACTTGAAAAACAGCGCTGGCCAGCCACCCGTGGAATATTCGGATTGACCGGAACGAGCCGACCGCGGTAGCCGCCGTCGTGAAGATTATAATACACCCGGCTGCCGAGTTTATTCTTATTACGCGAAACACCGATGACGGCGATGGTCCGGGGCGAAAAAAAATGTTGCATGTTCATATCAGAGACGTTCTTTATAAATTTTACGGTAGCGTTCGTATAATTCAGTTCGCCGCAGCAATCCTTTTTGCGGCCCGATCGTGCCGACAACAGAGCTGCTGTTTATCATCGCGAGTCGCAGCGCGCGACGCAGATCGTTTTTACATAGACGCAGTCCAGCGGTCAGGGTTGAACCAAAGGCATCGCCCGCGCCCGTTGTGTCCACGTCGTGTGTGCCAACCGCTTTTTCAAAATATCGTTTCTCGCCGTCAAACGCCGTGCTACCGTGCTCGCCAGCTGTGACCACGGCAATTTTCGGTCCCCATGACTTCAATATTTTTGCTAAAACTAGCGGATTTTTTAAGCCAGCAATCCGGCCTTGGGCACCGAGGACTAACTCGGTCGCCTCATCGACGTTGACGATAAATACCTCAGTCAATTTTAACAGACGACTCAAGCCCTTCCGACCAGCGGCGAGCTGCTTCTGGCCGGGATTCCAAACGAGTTTCACCTGCTTTCGCTGGGACAGAAAAGCCACTAGGTTCGATACGCTCTGCGACCATGATGGCGCAGTCAATGAAGCCAGATACAGCCACCGCGCCGGCGCTCGGAGTAATTCCGCCTGAGCCATTTTCATCCGATCATTCGCACCTCGGTACAGAAAGGCGGCGTGCTCTTTGGATTTGTTCTGGATGGCCATGAAAGAAAATCCCGTTGCCACGGTTGCATCTTGTTCGATAAATTTCGTCTCAATCCCCTCGCGCCGCAGGGCAGCAATGATTCCTGTGCCATCATGATCCCGACCAACCCGTGCGAAGACGCCGGTCCGCAAGCCCAGACGGCGGAAGGCCACCGCTGAATTGCAACCGCCGCCGCCATACATGAAATAAATCGCGGTCGGGAGAATCTTGGCCCCGTACTCGAAACCGATCAGTTTTTGACGCAGCAGATCTTTCGGATTCGGGACCACACAGCCTTCGGCCGTATAGAACATGATATCGCGCGTGGCTCCACCGATGGTGATAACATCAAAACGTCTTTGAAACATAGGATATTGTTAGGTGTCTAAAAATCCTTTTGGGAAACGGGTAAGCACTTTCCCGGTCATTTCTTTTGGCGGCTTCATCTTATAGAGATTCAGGATGGTCGGCGCAATGTCCCCCGAGACCCCATTCTTCCGCAGGCGCAGCTTCATGTACTGGTTGGAAACGATATAAAGCGGCACCGGATTTGAGGTATGGTTCGTATGTACCTCGCCCGTTTTCAAACCGATTTTTTCTTCGGCATTTCCATGATCGCTGGTGATGAAGACAACCCCTTTCTTATCCAAGACCGCTTGTACGATCTGACCGACGCATTCGTCAACCACTTCAACCGCCCGGATCGTCGCTGCGAGGTTGCCGGTATGACCAACCATATCCGGGTTGGCGTAATTCATTACGTAGAAATCATACACATCCATTTGGACATTGTTCACCACCACTTGGGTAATCTGATACGCGCTCATTTCCGGCTTTTGATCATACGATTTAACGTCCGGTGATGGAATCATCACCCGTTGTTCGCCCGCGACCGGTTCGGCATAGCCTCCGTTGAAAAAATAGGTGACGTGGGCGTATTTCTCCGACTCGGCAATATAGAGCTGACGGAAATGTCGCATAGCCATCGGTAGTGTCCCTTTCAGATCAATGCTCGGAAACGCCGTTAACACACCCGGCAAGTCCGGTCCGAAATCGGTCATGGCGATAAAACGCAAGCCGGCAATCGCCTTCCCTCGCTTAAAACCTGGAAAATCGCTTTGCACAAAGGCCTTGGTCAGCTGCCGCGTCCGGTCAGATCGCAGATTAAAAAAGATGATTGAGTCGTTATCATTAACCGTCCCGATCGGCTTGCCATGTTCATAAAAAACGGTCGGGCGGATGAATTCGTCGCTCTCGCCGCGATTGTAGGAAGAAATGACGGCTTTGATCGGGTCCGTCTGCTCCAGCCCCTGTCCGCAGACGATCGCGTTAAACGCCTTTTCCGTGCGGGACCAGACCTTTTTCCGATCCATCGCATAAAAACGTCCCTGGAGAGAGGCTATTTTTACCTCGGGGTACCGCTTTAACGCCACCAAGAGATCGCGTAAATAGCCGACCGAGGCATACTGGGGAGAATCCCGGCCGTCGGTAAAGAGATGCAGACGCACCTTCTTTAATCCTTCACCGTGAGCCAATGACAGCAAGGCTAATAGATGATCCGGGTCGCTGTGCGCGCTTTGTTCGGCCGTCAGCAAGCCCATTAAATGAAGGGTTGCATGGTTCCGTTTCACGTGTCCAATGGCTTCATGAAAAGCCGGGTTCTTGAAAAACGTACCCTCATTGATTGATTTTGAAATAATCACCGAGTCCTGATCGACAATACGCCCCGCGCCGATATTCATGTGGCCAGCTTCGGAGTTGCCGTCTTGTCCAATCGGAAGACCGACCAGGTTACTCGCCGCTTTCAGCAAGGTATGCGGGTATTTCGCGTCGAGCTGGTCAAAAACCGGCGTCTTGGCCAGACGGATGGCGTTGCCCGAATTTGGCGGCGCCACGCCCCAGCCGTCAATGACGATCAGAACGACTGGTTTGATTGTTTTTTTTGCTGCCATGCGATTATTTCTTATTTCATCCGTTCGACTTCGCTCTCAATTTCCATCAATCGATTATATTTCACCACCCGTTCGCCGCGCGAAACTGAGCCGGCTTTCAAATAATCAGCGTTCAAACCGACGGCCAGATCAACAATCGTCGTGTCGGTTGTTTCGCCGGAACGATGGGAGCAAATGATTTTATAGCCGTTCTGCTTGGCTGTTTCCATGGTTTCGATGGTTTCGCTGATTGTGCCAACCTGATTCGGCTTGATTAGGATGCCCGTCCCAACCTGGCGCTGGATGGCCTCCTTTAATATTTTTAGATTCGTACAAAACATATCGTCTCCAATAATCGTCATTTTTCCGCTCAGCGCTTTGGTCAGCCGCTGCCAGCCGCTCCAATCGTTCTCGCGCAGACCGTCTTCAAGCAATGTAATCGGATAGGTATCGGCCCAGCGGCTATACAGATCAATCAGCTTATCGGTATCAAACGCGGCATCCTCGACTTCAATAAAATAGGTATCGCGCTCTTTGTCATAAAACGAGTTCGCGCCCGCGTCAATGCCGAGGAAGACGTCTTTGCCGGGCTTATACTTACTGGCTTTGATCGCCTGGATAATCCATTCAAGCGCATCAATGCTTGAATTAATGTCCGGCGCGTAGCCGCCTTCGTTGCCTGTGTCCGTATCGAGGCCTTCGGCTTGGAGCACTTCTTTCAACTTATGAAAAACTTCCGCGCCCATTCGAATTCGTTCGCGAGCGGTCGAGGCGGAATACGGTATGATCCAAAATTCTTGGAAATCAAGATTTGTGTCAGCGTGCTTGCCGCCATTGAAAATATTCATCACCGGCGTCGGCATGAGATATTCTTTTGAGGTCGAAAGGGAGGATAATTGCCGCAGATATTGATACAAGGGCAGATGGAGCGCTTTCGTGGCCGCCCGGAGCACGCTTAACGAGACAGCGAGCGTTGTGTTGGCGCCGAGCTTTGATTTATTCTCCGTTCCATCCAATGCAATCAGCTTTTTATCGACCGCTTTCTGATCGGCGGCGTCAAGACCTTTCAGCTCTTTCGTGATGAGGGTGTTTATGAACTGGCAAGACTTCAACACCCCTTGGCCACCGTACCGTCTCATGTCCCCGTCGCGCAATTCGAGCGCTTCTTTTGACCCTTTCGAAGCGCCGGCCGGAACCGAGGCGCGTCCACGCACGCCACCCGCTAACGTCGTCCGCACTTCAATCGTCGGATTCCCGCGCGAATCAAGGATTTCTCGGGCATTCAGATATTCAATTTTTGTGGACATGACGCGTCTCCATTTATGAAATTATCGTTTATGCAAATAGCGCAAGCCCGGCAGGGCGACGCCGGAAAGAAAATCAAGCATTGCGCCGCCGCCCGTCGAAACAAAATCAATCTTTTTTTCAACGCCCGACAATCCCAGCGCTGCTTCCGTATCTCCACCGCCGACCACGCTGCTACCTTTTATCCGGGCAATTGCCCGGGCCACAGCAAAGGTCCCGCGGGCGAAAGGCGCTAGCTCGAAATAGCCCATCGGCCCGCTCCAAAGTACCGTTTTCGCACGTTTTATTATTTCACTATACAGCCTAACCGTATCCGGACCGATATCGAGCAGATACTCGTTTGGCTTAACATTACCGACGGCCCGGATGGCGGTGGCGGCATCCTTGCTTATCCGGGTAGCGGTTACGACATCGACCGGTATTTTTATTTTTACATCAGTCAGTTTCAGGCTCCGGGCGACCCGGGCAGCTACCCCACTCACCCGCGATCGGCCGACAGCGATGCCTTTTACCTGGAGTATCGTGTTGGCGGCCACGCCGCCCAATAAGACAAAATCTGCTTTTGTTAATAATCGAGTTAACAACGCTACTTTATCCTCTATTTTTGCGCCGCCGATTACCGCCACAAACGGACGTTTCGGCTGCCGCATCAGCCGGCTGAGCGCATCGATCTCGCTCATTACCGTAAAACCAGAAACCGTCGGCAGATATCGCTGCGGACCGACGATGGAGGCGACGTCACGGTGCGCTTGCGCAAATGCATCAAAAACTTGGATTTCTCCGAGCGCCGCCAGTTTTTTCATAAAGCCGGCATCTTTAGCCTCTTCCTCTGCATGAAAACGAACATTTTCAAGCAAAATCACCTCGCCCGGTTTTTGGACAGCTAGCGCCTTCGCCACAGTTGGACCAACACAATCATCGAGCTTTTTTACTCGCTGGCCTAACAGCCGGCTGAGGCTTCGGGCTACTGGGTCCAATTTGTACTTTGCCACCCGCTTACCATCCGGACGGCCGCACCAGGTCAGGATAACTATCCGGCAGCGTTGACGGATAAGATATTGCAGGGTCGGGATGGTTGCCACAAGACGCGTATCATCGCGGACAACATATCCCTTTTTCGCCTTTTCCAGCGGTACATCATAGGCCGTCCGGTACAACACACGCTTTCCCCGCAGGTTGACCATCCGAAGGGTTTTCGCATTTTTCATGATATGAATTATACCATAATATTGAAAAAAATAAAAATGCCCGAAAGCCGGCATATTTCTGTGTTTGTCGGGAAAAATTAGAGGTGATCGTTCGCAAACTCCAGCACGCGTTTCTTATATTCTTCCCGCTGGCCCATGAACAATGATTCGTAATTTCCTGATACGGTCCAGAGTTCCGCCTCTTTCGAGATTACGTTTTGGCGAATATTCCGTGCACTCTGGGCTGAGCCTTCATCGTTTTTCTCGGCTGCCATGAGTAGTATCGGCGCGGTGGTATATCGGACGCTGTCCGCCGGTACAAATTTGCTCGGATTTGTCTGAGCCAGGAATCGAAACCATTGGCCGGTCATCCAGGCAAGCGGCTTTTTTAGGAATGAATATCGCTCATACCACGCACTCAAGCTGGTAGAAAAACGGTCAAACGCGCTGTCGGCAATGACCATTCGAATATCAGCCGTCTCCGCGGCCGCCAGGATTGCGGCGTTTGCCCCGATATCATACCCAAAGACACCGATCCGCGTCCGATCGACGTCTGGTCGGGTTTTCAGATATTCGAGCGCGCCAATAACATCCTTTGATTCTTTATAGCCGAAGGTTACTGGTTTGATCTGGCTATTCCCGTGTCCGCGAAAATCGAACAGGAACAAGTTATAATTATCATGCAAGTAATGACACCAATCCAAGGCCTCGGCCCTGGTCAGGCCGTATCCGTGGAGAACGATAATCGTCGCCGGATTTTTATTTTCTTCCTTTTTCTTCGCCGGTATAAACCACCCCTTCAACGCCACGTTGTCGGTACTGTTAAAGTTTACGTTCTCAAAGGAAAACTTCAGCGTTTCGGGGGTTCGTTCGCTCACCTCGGTTTTCGGGTAGGCGTTCGTCCGGAAGGTATAATACGTAATAATCAAACTCGATACCACGACGATCAGTATGATATCTCGGATGATTTTTCGCGTAATTATGTAGGCGGTGTAGAGCATGATAGCCCCATTATACCATTTTTGAAATATAATAAAAGCGACAATGACAATCTTGCGCTAATAATGCGCCGTTCTTTCAGAATATTTTCAATCAAAAACAGTTTTTGATTTGCATTTAGCCTGCCGTGAATCAATTCAGCTGCTAACTGTGCACAATATTATTTTGAATTATGCCAAATTATATAGCTTAATAGACCGCGCTAAGCTAATATTTATTCGTACCATCCAATTAATGAATCGATATCTTCCGATATCGAGGTTAGCTGCGACGTCGTGGCATTATATAATTGTAAGTCTTTTCTAGTATTGTTTCCTGCGCCGCCTGCTTGCTTGTTTTCAATAAAAGCTACTATATCTTCATGCCAGTATGGCCTGTCTGATATGACTGAACCTACCGTTATTTGTTGCTCGCGGTCTTCTGTAAGTTTGTAGACATATAAATCGTTTAATTGATCGTTGCCTGAATAGGTATAGGCGATATATTTTCCATCATTTGATACCTCAAACAATTGACTAACTCGTGACTGCAGTAACGGGTGTTTCTTCAATGATCCATTATTAGTGTCAACAGAATATATCTCGCTTGGCTTCTTTCCGCCGAATAAATCATAATCGGAACTTTTTATCCCATATGCGCGAAGCAAATCGTCAAGCGATATCTGGATCAATCCTTCTCGATCAACTAGTAAATCTTTGTTATCGACCATTGTTTCTGTATCAATCTTATGCAAACCAACGGGGCAACCCTCGGAAAAGGTTTGACTAATTGCAAATACGTATTTATTGTCCTCGGTCCATTTAATTGGTCTAAGTATTAGCGGCTGATTATCCGAGTCAACGCCACCATCAATATTTTTTTCGTCGCCATCACGCATATTCCTTATGACCAATCGATAGCGCAGCTCGTCAGCCGTACCTACAGATTTACTGTAGGCCAGTTTTTCCTCGTTCGGACTGAATCGATATGGGAAGTACCCAGGACTGAAGAAATTGTCTATCAGCCTTCCCTCTATCGTGACGACGATATCTCTGAACTCGTCTCCGGCACGTGTAATAAACACGCTGTCATTGCGATAGCGCGAAAATAAGGGCGATGATTGTTCGGCGTTCACCCTGAATGAATATATGATGGTTTCTTTTCCGTCGGCTAGTGAATAGTATTTCAGATAAACCAACCTCTGATCCTGGCTGTCATATTGAGAAAATAATATCCCGGGTTTACTTATATTTAATGACTCGGCTTGAACACTAATAGTGTTATTATTCTTGCTATTTTCATTACCGTTGTTAAAAACGAAAAATGCTATAACGGCTCCCATCACAATAATAAGTGAAATAAACGTAATTTGCTTTTTCATAAAAGTTGTTTCATTAATTGTTTATTATATATTAAGTATACAACAAATTGAAAAGTTGGGGGATGTTTTACGGTCATCCCCCAGACACTACATTCCGCGCGGAGGAAGAACGATTGAATTGCCGGAGCAATATCGCCCCCCTGTAACGATGTGCGCGTCGCCCGAAATTCCGTCGATCGGTGTAGTCTGGTCGTTTTGCCAGATCGAGAAGTGGATGTGCGCTGGCCAATGGCCACCCGAAGCCCCACATTTACCGAGAATCGTTCCTTGTAGCAGATCGTCATTCGGATGGACATATTGGTACGGATTCTCCTTCAGGTGAGCGACAATTGACTTATAACCGCTGCCAGTGTGGTTGTGGTCATGGTCCATTTCCACACACCAGCCGTACCCGCTCTTCCATCCTGAGTAAGTCACGACACCGCGAGATGCAGCTAGCACCCAGCTTCCTTCAGAAGCATGGCCGTCGTCACGGATGAGATCAATCGAATGCGTTGCCGCATTCGGATACCATGTGTGGTGATGCAGGCCGCACCCGTATCCGCACGATATCCTCCAAATCTGGCCATGATAGAAATCATCGTGCTGGCCGACAAACGGGAACTTGAAATCGCAAATGAACAGCGGCCATTGCCCCGGATTGTTCATAGTGATTCCATGGGGTTGCCCGCCGTCTACAAGCGGTCCTAAAACCGATTCCCTCGCGCAGCCGATCATTACACCGCCAATTACGGCGGGTAGTGCTCGGAGAAAATCCCGGCGTGTGTTCATCCTCCTCTCCTTTTGTGTTGGTAGTCTTGTCGAAAGAACG